>NZ_JACJFM010000199.1 GCF_014164585.1 Oceanospirillum sediminis
CAGGACGTTCAGAAGCAACAACAATTACTTCATCATCACTATAATAATAACACGGTCTGATACCTGCTGGGTCGCGAAGTACAAAAGAATCTCCATGACCAATTAATCCTGCCATGGCATAACCGCCATCCCAGTTTTTGGCAGCACGTTTTAGGATTTTAGATACTTTTAAACGTTCTGCAATTAAAGGAGAAGCTTGTTGTTTATTATACCCTTCTTTTTTTAAGTCTTTATATATCTTACTCACTGCGTCATCCAGAAAATGACCAATTTTTTCCATTACAGTAATGGTATCGGTATATTCTTTTGGATGCTGGCCTAACTCAATTAAATTTTGAAAAAGCTCCTTAACATTGGTCATGTTAAAGTTACCTGCCAT
>NZ_JACJFM010000200.1 GCF_014164585.1 Oceanospirillum sediminis
AGCCCTAATCCGTGTTGATTTTAATGTGCCTCTAAATGAAAATTTTGAGGTTACGGATGCTACACGAATTGTGTCTGCAAAACCAACAATCATTAAAATTTTAGAAGATGGCGGTAGTTGTATATTAATGTCGCATTTAGGTCGCCCAAAAGGATTTCAAGATGAGTTTTCGTTAAAGCATATTGTGTCTAAGGTTGAAGATATTTTAGGTGTAGGTGTAAAGTTTGTTGCTGACTGTGTTGGTGCGGATGTTGAGGCTGCAGCAGCAAGTTTAGAACCAGGTGAAATTTTATTATTAGAAAATCTTCGTTTTCATGGCGAAGAGAAGGCAGGTCATGAAGGTTTTGCTGAAAAGCTGTCCAAACTTGGCGATATTTA
>NZ_JACJFM010000201.1 GCF_014164585.1 Oceanospirillum sediminis
CTGGTTGGACAAGAAACTAAACTCAAAAAAACCTTTAAATAAAAAAGCATTCTGAAAATACAGAATGCTTTTTTGTACTTAAGTATTTCCCTAAAACTACAGGGACGCTACATTATTTTCGTAATTGACTTCTTTTTTAACTCCGTCAATCCAATAAATCCATTTGCCGACTTTTTTTCCATTGTCATAATTTGCAGAAACCGTTTTCTTGCCTTCTTCATCAAACCTTAACCAAGCACCATGAAGCTTACCATCTGCTGTGTAAGACCCCGTTTGGCTTACAACACCATTGTCATGATAATAAACAACATCAATTAAATTTGTGTCTTCATTAAGTTTTAATTCTCTCTTTTGTTCTTGAGCAAAAGATACCGCAG
>NZ_JACJFM010000202.1 GCF_014164585.1 Oceanospirillum sediminis
CAACCTTCCGTCTGATTTCGAGTTGAATATTTGGGATGGCACTAATGTGCAATCTGAATCCCGTTACGTTCTGAGCACGGAGAAAGAACTGGATACCACTTTGTGGGTTGTAAGCCAGAAGAATCCGGGAAGTGATGGAACAACAACGCTGACAATGAGTGAGTACAGCGACGACATGTACGAATATAACATCACGTCATCGTGATACAATATACATCAAATTCACAAAGGAGCATTTATTATAATGGCTACCACACCAACTAATAAACCAATTCCGTCAGAAGACCCGCGCGACCTCAAGTTTAACGCCGGGAAGATTGATGAGGTAGTGACATCTGATGCGCATTACTATACTGATCGCTTCGGCGTACGCCGCT
>NZ_JACJFM010000203.1 GCF_014164585.1 Oceanospirillum sediminis
AATAAAATAACTAATGTCTAAAGAATTAATTCAAAGGGCAAAAAAAGGTAACATTGACGCCTTAAATGAATTAATAGAAAAATATAAATCAGTTGCTTTTTCTATTGCTTTTAAATACCTGAAAAACAAAGAAGATGCTGAAGACATTACACAAAATGCTTTCATCATAGTTTTAAGATCTATCAAAAAATTTAGGAATGAGTCTAAATTTTCAACTTGGCTGTATAAGATAATTTATCACGAATGTCTTAAAGTGTTAAAAAGTAGAAATCTAATGATAGAATACATCCCTGAATTTACACAGATAGAAGCAGCTGAAGTAAAAGATGAAACAAAAAAAGTAGATCATAAGATTGACGAACTTTTAAGTCACT
>NZ_JACJFM010000204.1 GCF_014164585.1 Oceanospirillum sediminis
GCCGATCGTGGCAGCCTGTTCCCCTGCCCTGAATGCGGACAGGCATGCCCCGCTCATGACTATAAAGAGCTGACCTGGCGACACTTAAACTTCTTCCAGCATCACTGCTTTCTCCATGCAAGAACACCTCGTACCCGATGCCCTGAACATGGCATAAAAAGAATCCATGTCCCATGGGCGCGTAAAGGCAGTGATTTTACATTGCTGTTTGAGCAGGCGGCGATGACGCTGATGCGGGAGATGCCGGTTCTGGCGGCTGCTCGTTTCATGGAGGTCACGGATAAGCGGCTCTGGCGGATGCTGGAATACTATGTTCAGCAGAATCTGACACAGTGGGATTTATCCGCCGTCAGAAAACTCGCGCTGGATGAA
>NZ_JACJFM010000205.1 GCF_014164585.1 Oceanospirillum sediminis
ACTCTTCAACTGTGCCACTTTCTTGACCAGAAGGCGATAAAAATGATGTGTTTTCTATGTCCTCTAAATTCATTTCAACCCCACTTTCCCTGGCAAGAATTAGGATCTTACGTGCTACATCAACACCACTTAAATCAATTCTTGGGTCTGGTTCTGTATAACCTTCAGCACCAGCTTGCTTTACTACGTCGTAAAACTTAGTGGAATCATTAAAATTATTGAAAACAAAGTTTAAACTACCAGACAATACGGCTTGAATTGAAGTAACTTTATCTCCTGAGGCCACCAAATTATTCAATGTGTCAATAATAGGTAAACCTGCGCCAACATTGGTTTCAAATAAAAATGGCGCATTGTATTTTAATGACAAAC
>NZ_JACJFM010000206.1 GCF_014164585.1 Oceanospirillum sediminis
ATCCTGCGAAGCAGTGAAGAAACCATTTTCACTACGTTTCGACTAGGCTCAACGTGACATAAGGTTTTAGTTATGTCAACATCAAAAAAAAATATTTTGGTTATACGTCTTTCAGCTATGGGAGATGTTGCGATGACGGTTCCAGTTTTAAGAGCACTTACCAAACAACATGATGAATTAAGAATAAAGGTTTTAACTAAAACATTATATAAACCTTTTTATAGAGATATTCAAAACGTCGAAGTAATTACCGCTGATGTTAAGGGTGAACATAAAGGTGCTTTCGGGTTATATAAATTAGCGAGAACCATTAATGAATCGCATAGTTTTTATGCCATAGCCGATTTGCATAGCGTTTTAAGGAGCAAAATT
>NZ_JACJFM010000207.1 GCF_014164585.1 Oceanospirillum sediminis
CCTCTAATAACTACCAATTAATTCACCTCTAAATGAAATTAGAAAAAAACACAGAAAACTAAGCATAGTCTACTGTGTTTTTCTTTATGTTACAGACGCCACTTGACTGTTTATTCTTATTTTAGACAGATTACCTCCATGTTTTGAGATTTAAACGTTTAACTTGTTCGTACCTCAATAAGTTATAAGTCAGATTTGTAAGGTCAGTATTTAAAACAGCTCGATCGAATCCAATAGAACGTAAACTAGAACCATGCATTGAATTTTCAACAAAGCCAAATACATGTTCAATACGGACACGTATTTTCGAAATGATTTTATTAAACATTTTATCGTCTGCCTTAAGAGATTTAGAACGTGTGTTTTTAAG
>NZ_JACJFM010000024.1 GCF_014164585.1 Oceanospirillum sediminis
CTCCACCCTGATTCAGCTGGATATTCATCACCTCCAGAAGCCCCCGATCAGCTGTCAATGGAACTGGTTTATATTTAACCGGACAGCAGTGCGTTGGGATGGCCATCAGCAGCAAGCCATTATTAATAACCTGAGCTTTGAGCTGGAGGATGGAGAACAGCTGGCACTGCTGGGTGATAGCGGGTCAGGCAAAACGACTCTGCTGAATCTGCTGGCAGGGTTACTGGTGCCGGATGATGGCAGGATTATTGTTGATCATAAAGCTGTGACAGGACGTTCTGTTGATCAGCTGGCGCAGTACCGACGTTCTATCGGGCTGGTTTTTCAGCAATATCAATTGCTGGCGCCTTTAACGGTTAAGGACAATATTCTGTTTCAGTACCGTCTGAATGGTCTGGATAGTCCGGATAAAGATCTGGCCGATATTACAGAGCGTCTGGGAATCAACCACAAACTCAATGCATTACCACACCAATTGTCTGGTGGGGAGCAGCAGCGGGTTGGCATTGCCCGTGCCCTGATTCACCGGCCTTCTCTGGTACTGGCGGATGAGCCAACGGGGAATCTGGATCAGGACAGAAGCCTGGATGTGGTTCGGCTGATGACAGATCTCTGCCAGGAGAGACAGGTTAATCTGATTATGGTCACTCACAGTCACCAGCTGGCGGATTTTTTTGCCAGAACACACTATCTGAAAAATGGATGTTTGTATCAGGATTCAGAAGGTAAAGAGGCTATTCATGCCTGATAGCACTCACTCCCGCCTGGCTGGGGCGCCGATACTTCGTGAACTAGTCCTGATTCTGATAACGCATCTGCAGTTCTATCGTCGTCACCTGTTATTGATGCTGTTGTTTATTGTCGGACTGTCTGCAGGAACGGCGCTGATTACTGCGATCCAGGGACTGAACCGTGAAGCTGGTGATCGTTACCAGACATCAACGGCGCTGATGCAGCAAAAAGTCACTCATCTGATCAAACCGCTGACAGGAGATAATGAGTTGCCCGGCTCGCTCTGGTTATCATTACGGCGGGCTGGTGATTTTGAGGTACAACCGGTTCTGGAAGGGCGGTTACGGCTGGAGCATACAGAGCGGAGTTATCCATCAAGGGGGCAGGGGGGGCAGGAAAACAGCTCCCATCAAGCGGTTCATAAGCCGACAGGTGCACCAGAAACCCTGTTAATCCGTGGTGTGAACAGTTTGCAATGGCTTACATCGGCTTCGGATGATAGCAGCGATCAACTGGATGATTTTCAGAGCCGTTTATCGGATGGTCAGGCTGTCAGCCTGAGCTATATCTTACTGGATCGTAAACTGGCAGAGCGTCTGGGCCTATCTGAGCAATCTTTGCTGAATACTCTGTTACCGGAAGCAGAGAAAAGAGATCAGCAGCCGTTACCGGATATCCCTGTTTTTCTGATCGATGATCTGGGTCCATGGGCCCTGATGGATATGGCGCTGGCGGATCAGTTGTTGCGAAGTAAGCAACAGCTGAGTTATCTGGAGTTGTCACTCTCTGATCAGACCAGAGTCAGGGCTGAGCAGGAAAAGCAGATCCGGGCAATTATTCATGGTCAGGCTCAGCTGGTAGCGGTAGAGCAACAGCCCTTTAATACCTTGTCTTCTGCATTCTTTTTTAACCTGACTGCACTGGCATTACTGGGCTATGTCGTCAGTGCATTTCTCAGTTATAACGCTATCCGTCTGATGCTATCCGCTCGTAAAACCTTACTGACCCGGATGATGCAGCTGGGCTGTCGCAGGCGGGCTGTTGTGCAATCATTATTACTGGAAATGGGCACCATGAGCCTGGTCACTGCATTACTGGGTGGTGTTCTGGGGTATCTGATTGCCAATATGCTGGTGCTGGAGGTCAACAGTACCCTGATCAGTTTATATGAACTGGACAGGGCGCTGACGGTGCAGTGGCAGTGGAGTAATGTGCTGATTGGTTTTCTGTTGAATCTGCTGGCTCTGGGGACTCTGCTGATGGGGCAGTATCCCGGTATAATGCCTTTATTACGCTGTTTGCTCTGGCCTGTTGTGCTGTCAGCGGGGTTGAGTACTTTTCTGCTGTGGTTATATGCTGACACGCCGTTACTGGCTATGTTGCTATGTGCCTCTGTTTTATTGCTGTTTATTCTGCTGGTGCTGGTGTTTCTGCGTTATATCCCGACGCTGGCATTGCCTGAAGGACATTGGCTGAAACTAAAACATCCATTATGGATCTGGCTAAAAGCGGATAGTCAGCAGCATATTCAGGACATGTCTGTGGCAATCGTTGCCATTCTGATTGCAGCGGGCACCGCCATTGGCATGCAGGTTATGGTCGGCAGCTTCAGTACAGCTCTGGGGATGCACCTGGAGCAACGGCTCAGTGCAGACTTTTATATTCGCCCGGAACAACCCGATCCGTCGATGAGACAACAGCTTCAGGCTATATCCGGGGTCAGGCAGGTTGGTGTTTACCATAAAAGCCTGGTTGATCTTAGCCAGGTTGATAGAGCATCGTCAGATATCGATTCTGAACAGAATACAGAGATAAAAACGGCAACGGATTCTGAAGGTATTAAACACTCAGTTGATCAGAAAGGCAGTGGTGAGCCGATACACACTTTATCGGCCGAGTTACACACTTTATCGGCCGAGTTGGTGAGCTATGGCCCTGATGATCGCTATTTTCAACACTTGTCACTGGCGTATAGTGAGGATGGTCACCAGAAGATCGGGCAAAAGGATATTTCAGCCGGTGGCTGCCTGGCGAATGAACCGGCCAGACTGAAATATGGCCTGGAGACCGGGCAACGGGTGTTTGTTTATCAGCATAATGCTCGATTCAGTTGTGTGATTCAGGGCTTTTACTATGACTACGGTGCACAACAGGTCACGCTGGCAGTGGCAGAGCCTGAACATCTTGCCACGGGTATGCAGTATCATACTTATGGTTTTTCAGTCAGTGCCGATGAGGGCATCGAACTGACGGATCTGTTCCGTCAGATACAAAATCAGCTGGCATTACCGACAGAGCAGATCGTCGAAAATGACCGTTTTAAGCGTCTGGCCCGGAACCTGTTTGAAGATACATTTGCCGTCACTCATGCTCTGAATGGTTTTATCACTGCGATTGCTCTGGTGGGTATCTGGGTAAGCTTTCTGAGTCTTGGTGACCGCCAGCTGAGCCAACTGGCTTTATTGCAGGCATTAGGCATCAGACAAAAACAGTTGTTGATGGTTAAGCTGGTGCAAACCGGATTGATGATTCTGCTGACACTGTTATTTGCGATTCCTTTAGGTGTTTTGCTGGGTGTGATTCTGTTGAAATTTATTATGCCGATCGCTTTTGGCTGGAGTATGCCAGTTGTCATTCAGGTGATGCCGTTAACAGGGTTTATCCTGCTGGTGCTTCTGGTTGCTGTCATGGTGGCTTTTTTGCCCTTGCTGAAACTAACCCGCAAATCTCCGGCAGACCAGCTGGTGAGCCAGACCTGATAACGCCCTGTAAACAAGAGTAAAGCTGGTAATAAAGGACAGTATGAAAAATAAAGCAGTGATAGCGGTGAACACATCCTGGGCTGATGGCATCGTTTTAGCCGGTCAGAAGGTGGTTGTAGTGATATTTCAGGTGATTGTAGCGATGCTCCTGGTTGTTGGTATGGTATGGCCTTGTTATGCCCAACCGGAATCTGCAAAACAGCCCGTAGCTGCTGGTCAGCCTGGAGCTACAGGGCAACCCAGAGCTACAGGGCAACCAGTGTTGCCGGGACAAAAACTGAGTTTCCCGCAGGATCATGGCGCCCATCCGGAACAGAGTATTGAGTGGTGGTATCTGACGGCTAATCTGACCTCTGATCAGGGAAAAACATTTGGTTTGCAATGGACGCTGTTTCGCACTCTGGCAAAGGACTCTGGCCTGCAATCTGCCTGGTGGGATAATAATATCTGGTTTTCACATTTTGCTCTGCAGGATGATCATCAGCACCAGGCTTTTGAACGTTTTGCACGAGCTGGTCAGGCTGGTGTCTCTGTTACTCCATTCAGTGCCTGGCTGGATCACTGGTCGTTGAACAGTACTTCTGAGTCTTTCCTGCCGTTACAGCTGAATGCACAGGAACAAGGCTATCAGGTGAATCTGACACTGGATCAGAGTCCCTTAGTCCTGCATGGCGAGCAGGGTTACAGTCAGAAAACATTTGAAGGTCATGCGTCTTACTATTACAGCTATCCTCTGTTGCAGGTAACCGGATCGGTTGTCTTTGATGGACAGCAATATCCGGTAACGGGTCAGGCCTGGTATGACCGGGAATGGTCTTCTGGTTTGCTGGATGACAATTATTCTGGCTGGGAGTGGTTCAGTATTCAGAAAAGTCTGCCTGATAAGGGGGCTTTAATGGTATTTTGCCTGAGAGACCGTAAGCAGGCTTATCATTATTGTAGTGGCAGTGACATCAGCCCATCAGGAGAAGTGGAGCGACTGGAGCATCAGCAGATACAGCTGGAGTCTACAGAGGTTATCTCTCTGGATCAGGAGACCTACCCTGTTGCCTGGCAACTGACAATTCAGCATCAGGCTACCGGGTCTGATAATGACAGTATGAATCAACCGGAAACCACTCAGCCGGAAACGACGCAACTGAAAATCGAAAGTATTAACCGGGATAGCAGAAATCAGTTATCGGTGCGTTACTGGGAAGGGAGGGTACGGGTATCCGGAAGCTTTTCAGGGTTGGGATATGCTGAATTGACCGGCTACTGACTGAGCACCAACAGGAGCGAATAATTTGATAGACGATACTCACTGGACTCAGGTTTACAGTGCTGCAGAGGCTTTAGAGGCCTACAGTCTGAAAGGTATGCTGGAAGCCTCCGGGCTTGACGTGCTGCTTAAAGGTGAAAGCCTTTATTCTTGTATGGGTGAGCTACCTGCCAGTGTACTGGAAGTGACGCTCTGGGTGCCGGAGCATCAGATATTAAAGGCGCAGCAGCTGTTAGCGGGCTATGAAGACCAGGCTGACCAGCCCTGGTTTTGTTCAGGCTGTGGTGAACAGAATGAAAGCAATTTTGAAATTTGCTGGCAATGCCAGAAAGAAAAAGCGCAGTTACTGTAATCTGTTGTGCTTTTAATGGCGTACCTGACCAGGGGGGATGCCGATAATGCGTTTGAAGGCTCTGGAAAAAGCGGCCTCTGAACTATATCCCAGCTCTTCTGCCAGCACGGCAATGGGAATATTACTTTGCAGGAGTCTGGAACGGGCCAGCTGCATACGCCACTGGGTCAGATAGCTTTTTACAGAATCACCGACCAGGTCAGTAAAACGTGCAGAAAACCCTGAGCGTGACATGCCTGCTTCTCTTGCCAGAGATTCCACTGTCCAGGGTTTATCGGGATCTTTATGAATAGAGGCCAATGCCGAACCTATCTGTTTATCTTTCAGTGCTGCCAGCCAGCCTTTCTGAGCATCCGGTGCCGCATCCAGCCAGCTACGAATGGTTTTAATCACCAGAATATCTGCCAGGTGAGTCAGTATAGTTTCTCCGCCCGGACGCAGTGTACGCGCCTCTTCAATAATCAGAGGAACCGTTGTTTGTATCCATTGCAGGCTATCTGAGCGTGGGTTCGATAACTCTTGCTGGTCTGACAGCAGTAACACCAAGGCTGGCAGCTGAGCGACAAACTGCCTGCTGGCTGCATGATCAATACTGATCACACCGCAGATTAACTCTGTTGTCTCTGCTGCATTGCTGTTTTCTGAATCAGCTGACACAGACGTTATGACGTCACGGGGTTCAGACGTGATATCTGAAGCCGGTTGGTGATATTTAAGTACCTCATAACGCTTACTGACCTGATGCACCGGAATATCAAACAGGGCTTCTGCTGGTGCGGTTTCATCGCTGAATAACCGGTGGCCCTGACCGTGAGGCAGGAGTACCAGATCGCCTGCGCTGAGTTGTCTGGCAGGTTGTTTATCCAGCCTTAGCCATAATTGCCCGGACAGAACGATATGAAACATCATTTTGTCAGTCATCGCCGGAATGTCGATATTCCATCGTCCAGTCAGTTCTGAGTGACAGTACAGGCTGCCGTTCAGACGCAGGTGATAAAGTGTTTCGCCTAAAGGGTCCGATGTGGCAGGTAAATCCCGGCTGGATGAGTTCATACCTTATCTCCTGAGTAATTTATTCACCTGATATAGACGAACAATCAAAGATTATGGATGCAGAAGCATTAAGTCTCCAGAATTTCTGGAGCACACTATATCCATCCAACGTCAGACAACACTGACTTTATCCAATGTCAGATAACACTGACTCTGAATATACAGGAGTACTACCATGCAGCAGAAGCCTATTCTTATTGTTGGTCATAAGGGCAAAACCGGTTCCAGAGTGTATCGTTTACTGGAAAAACAGGGTATTCCGGTCAGAGGTGTATCCCGTTCAGGGCAACCTGCTTTTGACTGGAATGATCCATCGGGTTGGCGAGAGGCTATGGCAGGCTGTTGCGCTGCCTACGTGACCTTTCAGCCAGATTTGGCCATTCCGGCGGCCGAAGGCGCTATCCGGCAGTTTACCGAGCTGGCCAGGGAGATGGGTATTGAGCATCTGGTGTTGTTATCCGGCCGGGGAGAGGACGGTGCTCAGAAAGCAGAAAATATTGTGATCAACAGTGGTCTTGAATGGAATATTGTACGTGCCAGCTGGTTCGCTCAGAATTTCAGTGAAAGCTTCATGCTGGATGGGATTCTGCAAGGTGAGCTGGTATTACCGGCTGGCGATATTCCTGAGCCTTTTATTGATATTGATGACATTGCTGAAGTTGTGGTGGCTTCTCTGACAAGGGATGAGCTGAAAAACCGCCTGTTTGAGGTCTCAGGCCCCAGAGCGATGACTTTTGAACAATGCGCCCGTGAGATATCAGACGCAGTGGGATATCCGGTGAATTTTGTTTCTGTGCCAATAGAGGCTTTTATTCAAGCGCTGAGTAAACAGAATATGCCGGAAGAGATGCTCTGGTTGATGAAGGAGTTATTTACCGAGGTGCTGGATGGCAGAAACAGTCATGTTGTGAATGGGGTGGAAGAGGCACTGGGACGCCCGGCAACTGACTTCAGTACTTATATTATGAAGGTGGTTGCTCAGGGGGAGTGGCGTCATGAACAGGTCGAATACACTGAAAAATTCTGACTTTTCAGTATGAGAATGGCAGGGCTTTTCATCAACAATAATAGTCTGTTGTTAAACAGAGGGATGAGATTGTGGACCTGCCTCTGGCAGCTGGTTTAATGCTCTTTGAGGTATCGGGTGAGACATCACAATTGAGGTACGTGTCTCACCAAAATGATTAATGGAGCCTACGAAACTCTCCAGGTGGCCAATATCCCGGGTAATCACCCGAACCAGATAGGAGTCCTGTCCGGTAACGTGCACGATGAAGCCGGGATGATGATTGTTGGTGTCTTTGCCGGTTCTGCACTCTGGTGGTTGCTGCCCAGTGGTGGTGTTCATCTGGTACGTCATCGACTGAAACCGTCGATTTATACCGGTATCAGTCGCATCGCAGGTATGGCTCTGATTGGATTTGCCTTATGGCAGCTGATGTCATTGCTGTGATGAGCTAAACGGTTATCTGTACCAGGAAAGAGGGCTATCAGACAACGCCAGGACGAGATTGCTTCTTATACTTTCCGGGAGGTAACCCCTGAATCTTACGGAATGCCCGGCGAAAAGCGGTCTCACTCTGATAACCCAGTTGTTGGCTCGTGGTGAGTTAGAGGGATAATCATCCCTTTGCTGCGATGAGTTTGAAGCAGGGCGGCGCTTTTATTGTCTATGCCCTGTTCTGATTGTTAGTCAGTTTGCTTTCTGAGTCAGAAATCGCTATAACCCGGCATATTCACCCTCTGCGTTTTTCTATACTGATCTTTTGACTGATTCTGATCAGAAGAAAAGTGCTGATTTTATTGAGCCGGATAGTGTATGAACCGAAAGAAAAAGATTAACCAGATTCTGACGAAAAAATCTAAAAAAGCCAATGCCAGAAAAAGTGGCAACCCATCAAAACCACGCTACATTTCAAAAGCTGAACGGGCCAGGCTGGAAGAAGCATCCTCTTCAGATGTATCCTGACAGTATTGTTACGATATAGCTATTCAGGAGCATGGTGAACGATGGATTTTGCTGAGTCGTTAAGGCGTTATTTCTCAGACCTTGTTTCTGTCGATGATCAGTCCTGGCAGGCATTGCTTGAGGTGTCAGCCCGGCAGGCCTTCTGTTCCGGAGAGCATATATTTCTGGTCGGATATATTTTTAACCGCTGTTAATGTTGGCTGTTTTGCCCGGAGCTATCTTGTAACAAAATCGAAGGAGTTCGTTATGAGAACAGAAGATATTGCGGGCAAAACAAGCATGACGCCTCAACAGGTTGCCAGAGATACGGTCAGAGGTCTGCGCTGGAAACAGGACGAGATCCGATCGGTTTGTCACGCGAGGCATACTGGTTAAACCGCTTATCACCTTCATTGGGCTTTTACGTGGTTAATCGATGATTTGATCCGATCAGCTGGTAACATAGATCTTATGCCACTTACAGCCTGTTATTCCGACTGGCTGAGTCGATACAGGAACACCTGTTTATGATTTCAGTTGCAAATACAGGCTCAGGTCTGCAGGGGTAAGAAGTTCTTCAAAGGCGACAGGATTGTGAGCGATTTCAAAATGAACGCCTCCTTCCTGAGGTTCCAGGCCTGTTTTCAGCATGTGCTGATAAAGACTGTTCCATGCACAAAGCCAGCCTGTTTCTGCGGCGACACTGACCCGGCATGACAGGTATGTTCCTGCAGGGATAACGGTGTTGGCTTTGTTCTGCTCTGTCTGTTTACCTGCCAGTAGTAGCTGCTCAGAAAAGGGCAGTTCCTGATCATCGTTAGACATCACCATAAAAAAGGGTGTTATGCTGCCTGCTTTAATATGATGGGCTTGTCCACTGCGGTTATTCCGGAGATGCCAGTCAACCACGCCAGACAACCCCGGTGGAGAAATCTGCTCGGTCAGAAGATAGAAGCTATCTGATTCTATGATCGAAAACTGAATGTCAGATGCCAGCTGCTGTTCTGTAAATCGGGATTCGGAGACTGGAGCACTGAGTTTATTGAGCAGAGATTGTAATGGTTCGATGTGTCCGTGATGCAGCGCACGAATCTCTCTTGCAGTACATTGATACTCCCGTTTCAGTGCTTTGGCCAGTGCCTGAGACGAGCTGAAACCATTGCTATGAGCAATATCAGTGACACTCAGTGATGGGTTTTCGAACAGGTCGGATATCGCCATTTGTAAATGCATACGGCTGATATAGCGGGCAGGAGTTTCATTAAATGCGGCTGAAAACATTCTGTGAAAGTGGTAAGCCGATATGGCACATTGAGACGCTATTTGCTTCCATTCCGGCATATCCGAATTATGAATATGGCTGAAAATAATCTCCAGAGCCTGGTAAAAACGTTTCTGCCACACCGGCGACATTCCATTAAGAATATGTTCTTCCGGAACCAGACTAAAGGCGCTGTGAGTATTTATCGTATCCTGATCAGTCATAGGCATTCACCGGAGGTTTGATGGCATTGATTCTGTGAGTAATCTCATTCAGCCGGGTCAGACTCTGTAACGAGACAGGCATCATGATTGCTGCTTCTGTATATTCCCATGAGTCGGTGATCAGGATAAATATCATGTCCGGGGCCATATTACCCATAGCGGATGTATGCCAGAGGTTAAAAATAATATACCCGAATGGCAACAGAAAAATCAGACCATATGTGAACGTCTCGATATCGGATAAACGAACCTCCACTTGACTTGATTGCCTCAGAAAACTGAACAGCTGCCGCTTGTTATTCTGCCGGATAATACTGACCTGTTGCTCTGCACAGGCAATCAGGTCAGGCTGATAGGCCCTGAGTGTTCCAGTAATAAATTCTTCAAATTAATCAATAGATTAAATTTTATGCTTTATCCTTATTAAGAACAGACAATCGATCAGAATGAAGGAAAAAAAGATAAGAAACGTGTCCCATTTTGCGGATTACAACTTTTTTACCTGATCAGACAATTCGGTACACAACAAAGGTTTCTTCTGATGGAGTATTCCGCCAAATATAAAAAGGAGAGTTATTCAGAAAGGTCAAAAAGGGCAGGAACAGGATAATGAAACCGATCGTTTTTATTGTACTTCTATGCTGGGGAGTGCTGGCCCGAGGGGAGTATATTTATTTCAATAATGGTACAGATACGCTTCGTGGGCAGTTATTGCAGCCATTCAATCATCAGCCTGCCAGGGCTCTGCTGGTATTTGTACATGGTGATGGTGCTATGACACATGATGCAGACGGCTACTATAGCGTGATCTGGAAACCATTAAGAGATGCCGGTTATGCCGTTTTCAGCTGGGACAAACCCGGTACAGGAGAATCCACCGGGCAATGGCTGAGTCAATCTATGGCTGATCGTCAGCAAGAAGTAATCTCTGCAGTTAAAGCTGTACAGGAGCACTCAGGTTTTATGGCTGAAGGCACCGGGCTGGTTGGCTTTAGTCAGGCTGGCTGGGTCGTGCCAGCTGTTGCTGCTGATAATAGCCTGATCAGTTTTGCTGTAGGGATCGGTTTTGCCCGTAACTGGCTTGAGCAGGGCGAATACTTTACCCGGATGAAGTCAGGACTGGCGGATGATTCGCCAGAGCTGGCTGAATTACTGCGAATAAGGCAACAGGAGGTCGGCTTTTTAAGACAGCGGCCCTCTTATGGCGATTATCTGCAGGCAACGGGTGATGACTCGATAAGCCCGCAGCGTTATGAGTTTATACTGGAAAACTTTGAATCTGACTCGGCTCAGGATTTCCGGCAAATCACAGTACCGTTTCTTTTAATGTGGGGAGATAAGGATCTGAATGTTAATGCCCGCCGGGAGTACCTTTATTTTAGCCATGACCCAACGCTCACTGATCTGGTGTCATTGCGGCTTATTCCAGCAGCAAGCCACGGAATGTTAAGAGCGGAGATATTTAATCAGCAGCAGATGGACTTTTATCACTGGATAAAGCTGATGTGGTATGAGCAGGATGCGCTGGCACCTGATTTTATGCCTGTATTACTACGCTGGCTGGATCAGCATAGTATTTAATTTAATACCTCTGCAGGCAAGCGTTACTGGTTTTCCCGAGGATCGATATTTCGGGAAAACCGTTTCTGGCAGGCATATGCTATTTTGATCTGATGTCACGTTAGTGACACTTAATTACGATTAAATGACACGCTTCTGTGGTTCTGTAAGATCGTGATTTATGCCTGATATGCATCTGTTTTGCTCTCGTCTGATGTTTCTTCTGTTTTTATTTCTATCCGGCCTGCTTTCTGCTGACACTGATAAAAAGACATTGATTGTCGTTGGTGAAGAGTTTGCACCCTATGAGTTTGTGCGTAATGGGCAAGTGGTTGGTATGGATATTGACATCTGTAATCGGGTATTTGAAAAGATGGGATATGATGCTGAGTATCGTATTATGCCGTGGAAACGGGCCTGGTATCATGTGGAGAAAGGTCTGGCAGATGTTATCCTGACTACCAGTCGTAAGCCAGCCCGTCAGCCTTATGTCTGGTATCCTGCAGAAGATATGTGGCAGGGAGAGTTTGTACTTTTCTATCAGCAGGGGCGTTTTGATCCTGAAATGATGGACCTTGATTATGTGGTTGAACAGCAATTGTCTGTCGGGATTATTCAGGGAAACTCTTATCATGAGCATTTCTGGCAACATTTTCCCTATCAGAGGGGATACAATAGTTTTCAGGGCGATCTGACCAGAGAAAAGCTACATGAGCAACTGCATCCGGTCGCTACTCTCAGGCAGAATCTGCTGAAAGTCGCCAGCGGGCGTGTGGATGTCACGGTTGCTAATAAAACCTATGGACGATACACGGCCCGACTACTGGGAATTGCTGATCAGCTTGGTTATGCCTCCAGACCTTTGTACAGTAAGCGTTACCCGGTGGCTTTTATTAAGAGATCTCCGATATCAGATATGAAACGTATCTCTGATGAGTTCAGTAAAGAACTGGCTGCATTTAAGCAAACTGCTGAATATCAGAGCATTGTGAAGAAGTGGCTGAATTAAATGCGTACGATTACTTCTAAACTGATACTTTCTTCTGTGCTGTTTGCGGTACTGACAACGGGTATCTATACCGCTTTGACTCTGATGACAACTGTCAGTAGCACTCGACAGCAGTTTAACCAGAGTATTGATCAGTTTAAAAGCGTACATCTGCCCTCCCTGGAAGAAGCGATCTGGAATTTTGATGAATCCCAGGTTCAGCAAATCATTGATGGTGTGACAACCTCGGCTTATATCAAGCGAATTGAAATTGAAGCTTTGCCTTATATGGAGCTTGAATCCGGTGTGATTCCTCATCAGCCCGGTTATATCTCTTTACCGATTAACAGAGAGGATCAGCAAATTGCATTTATCCGCTTATACTCTGATGAAAAAGTGCTGGAAGAAAGTATTCAGCAGAAGGTTATTGATGCGTTCTATTTTCTGGTGATTTTTTTGCCTTTGCAGGCCATCGCTATTTTTTTCGTGGTGAAATGGTCTGTACTGGATGGTTTGAAATTAATTACCGGAAAAATCTCTCAGTTATCGTTTGATCATATTGGCAAACAAATTTCTTTTCCCCGTAAACAGCCCTATGAAATTGAACTGATCAAAGACAGTATTAACGATTTGAGCCAGCGTCTGGAGTATGAACAGGCTAAGGCCCGTGCCTACCAGTTTCGACTGGAAGAGGAGTCTAACTATGACTCGGTCACCCGACTGCCTAATCGGAAAAACTGTCAGCATTATTTGCAGCAATGCATTGCAGAGGGGGATACAGATCCTCTGTTTGTGATCTATCTGGACTTTATCAACTTTAAATCCATTAATAGCCTGCATGGTAATGCAGCCGGAGATGAGTTTCTGGTGCTGACCAAATCAACAATAGAGCGTTTGTATGGCCGGGATTTTTATATCTCGCGTTACGGCAACGACAGATTTGTATTATTGAATAAAGTCAGAATGAAGGAAGCTGAAATTTCGACAGTGGCCGGGCGCCTGAAGAGTGTACTGGAGGAGATGTTTTATCTGCGTTGTGCTGAAGCAGAAGTCTCATTAACGACTGCGATTGGTATTGCTCAGTATCCGAAAGACTTCACTAACTCAGAACGCCTGTTACTGAGTGCTGAACGCATGGCGAAAGTCTCTAAAAAGAATGCGCGTATTGTGTTTTATCAGGGCGCTCTGGATAAGGAGATTAATGACAGAGACCATATTCGTCATCTGCTGTTTCAGGCAGTGAAAGATCATGACTTTTTTCTGAATTATCAGCCTATTGTTGATCTTAGTACCGGTGTTATTTCAGGCTATGAAGCCCTGATTCGCTGGTATAGCTCTGAAATTGGTTTTGTGCCTCCTGATGCTTTCATTGGTATCGCTGAAGAGGAGGGGATGATTATCAGGATAGAAGAGTGGGTTATTCAGCAGGCATGCAGTGATATCGCACGGTTATCAGAATGTGAAAGCCGTGCTATTAACATCGCCATTAACGTGTCATATCTGCACTTTATTTCGGAGACTTTTATTGAAACCCTGAAGAGAGTGTTGTCAGAGACCGGACTGTCGGCTTCGCAGCTGGAGATCGAACTGACTGAACGGGTGCTGGCTGAGGATGGCCATCAGCTGGAAATGAAAATGAGATATCTGAAATCAATGGGCGTTAAGATCTCTATTGATGATTTCGGTACAGGATATTCAGCTCTGAACTACATTAAAGATTTTTCATTTGATCTGCTTAAAATTGATAAGTCCTTTGTACAATCAATGCTGTCCAATGACAAGAATCAGGTGTTAGTTAAAAACATTATCCGGCTGGCGCAGGATCTGGATATCCGTGTGATTGCAGAAGGTATTGAGCAACAGGAGCAGTACCAGAAACTGAAGCAGTTTAATTGTGATTATGGTCAGGGCTATATGTTGAGTAAGCCTGTGCGTTATGAGGCGCTTGAGCCGGGTAAGCAATTCTGAATTGGCAGGCCGGTTTGTCAGCTGAATGATAGGATCGCTTGTCTGATGGCTGCTAAAGATAAGAGAAAGCCTTTCCGGAATCAGATCCCGGAAAGGCGATGAGCATTAAACTCAGGCATTACGCTCTGGCAGTGTCTGGCGTAGTTTGTCCGCCATCTCCAACAGCGTTTTTTCTGTGGTTTCCCAGTCAATACAGGCGTCAGTGACTGATACACCGTATTGCAGTTCTGATTTATCTGCAGGAATAGACTGATTACCCCAGCCGATATTACTTTCGATCATCAGGCCAACAATGGATTTGTTACCTTCCAGAATCTGATTGGCAACATTCTCCATCACCAGAGGCTGTAGAGCCGGGTCTTTGTTGGAGTTGGCATGGCTGCAATCAACCATGATGTTCTGTGGTAATTTAGCTTTCTCCAGATCTTTTTCGCACAGCGCGACGCTGACAGAATCATAGTTTGGCTTACCGTTACCACCACGCAGTACCACATGGCCATAGGTGTTACCCTTAGTACGAATTACGGCAACCTGACCTGCCTGGTTAATACCCAGGAAGCTGTGAGGGTGAGAAGCGGACTTCAGTGCGTTCGTCGCGACTTCCAGGCCTCCATCGGTGCCGTTCTTAAAACCGATTGGCATTGACAGACCGCTGGTCATTTCACGGTGAGTCTGAGACTCAGTGGTACGAGCACCAATGGCAGACCAGGCAATCGTATCCTGCAGGTACTGCGGAGAAATAGGGTCCAGAGCTTCTGTTGCCAGAGGCAGGCCCATTTCAGCCAGTTCAACCAGCAGTTTACGGCCGATGTGCAGACCTTCTTCCAGTTCGAATGTATCGTCCAGATGAGGATCGTTAATCAGACCTTTCCAGCCTACAGTCGTACGTGGTTTCTCAAAATACACACGCATTACGATATACAGGGTGTCGCTGACCTTTTCTGACAGCGCTTTCAGACGCTGGGCATAATCTTTAGCGGCTTCAACATCATGAATAGAGCAAGGGCCGACGACGATGAACAGACGGTCATCTTTACGATCCAGGATGTTTTTAATGGTTTCACGGCCCTCGATAACAGATTGACGGGCAATCTCAGTCAGAGGGATCTCTTGTTTTAGTTGTTCTGGTGTAATCAGCACGTCCTGGGACGCTACATTTACATTGGTCAGACGAGTTTCAGGCATCTGAAAGAATCCTATGTTAGCTGTTTTGGTCTGTTTGAGCCTTAAGGCGATCTGTTTTTAGAATCACCGGCTTCTTAATTTAACTCTTTGTAATAATTAGAGTTTTATTATCAACGTCATCGTAAGCTGATACAAACTATACTTTGGCGTTATGTCAGTAATCAGACAAATTCTGATTAAAGGCAATTTGTGGGCTTGGGCAGCCCGGCAATCTTACTGATCATTTTTGCCGGGCTTTCGCCAAAAAGCTGCATCAGGTGCATGCTTTTTGCCTGCTCTTTCCCCAGATGTAAACCTATGTACTTCACTAAAGGACGCATTGCTGGTGATAACTCATACTCATCGTAGAAACGACGCAGTAAGTGAATCACTGGCCAGTGTTCATCTGTCAGCGAAATACCTTCCTGCTCTGCAATCAGAGCTGCAACGTCTTCGTTCCAGTCATCCAGGTTTTCCAGATAACCTTCTGAATCGGTTGCTATTGTTCTGTCGGACAGCGTCAGCATAATGAGTCCTGTATTTCAGTATTCCGTATTGATGTTTTAAACCGAGTGCTCAGAACCAGCTGCAGACAGAGAGATACTGCTCTGTCAGCTCAACGAAGCCTGCGTAATCAATCACTGTGACCTCATCCCGGCACTGGCTCTCATCGATTCCTCTGGCTTGCAGGTCTTCTTTCAGTACAAACCAGGATACTTCGTGAGGCTCTGCCGGGTGAGCCGTTTTTAACGAACCATAGACACCGTCTTCCAGCAAGAGGACAGCATCATTACGTGCGGCTGCCAGCAGGCACTCATGCAGAGCCTGACTGCTAAAAACAGACTTATTAACGGTATGCAGAATCATGTCAGAAATTAAAAACCTGTTTATGTTGTTGCAGAAGACCAGGTAAAGCCTTTGAGTCAATAGCCTGGCATGAGATGTTCAGGTTATCAGGGCTCATTCCCCGAGTGTCCATGCTGTCCTGGTGTACGAAAACCTGATCGATATCGTACATTGGCAAGGCCTGCATCATTGCCTGAGTTCCCTTTTGTCCGATGACATCAGGTTGCTGATTCTGCGTCAGCTGGAAAACACCATCGCCCATAAAGAGCAGGCTGACCTGCTGGCCAAATGCTGCGCCAACCAGTGCCAGGTCCATCGCCTCCCGGGCCCATGATGTACCTGCCGGTGGCTTTCTGAAAATAATAAGAATATCTGACATGATTAAGGTCCAAAGCTGATTAATCGGTCGGATGTCAGTCCTGCATCAACCAGCTGTCCCAGACCGGATAACTGGTAACCCTGTTCCAGATTAGCGGCAGGCTTGCTATAGCGTTGTGCTTCGTTCTCATCAAGAATGCCTCTGCGAACCGCAGCAGCGATACATACCGTCAGTTCAAAGTCATTGTCTTCTGCCAGTTGCTGCCATTTCAGAGGCAGATTCTGTTCATCCTGCGGTGGTGCCGTCAGAGCTGAAGCATTGTAGACACCATCGTGATAAAAAAAGACACGCTCAATGGTATGGCCCCGTTTCAGTACTGCTCTGGTAAAATGCCAGGCAGAGTGGGTCGCCTGATGGCTGTATGGGCCGCCGTAAATGGCGATACTGTATTTCATAGGTTATCTACCTGGTTAAATCGTCTGGTTCATTCTTATTTATCATAGGGCAGAAACAAAAACGCCCTGCTCAATGGCAGGGCGCTTATTCTATCGCTTGCTGGTTTAGTCGTCACCCAGCGCCCCGGTCAGGTGAAGCAAGCTCATAAAGAGGTTATAGACAGACAGATACAAGCTGACTGTCGCCACGATATAGTTTTGCTGACCACCGTGAACAATCTGGCTGACTTCAAACAGGATAGCTGCACAGGCAAACAGTGCAAAACCTGCTGAGATCATCAGAGACAGGCCTGCAATCTCAGTGAACATACCAACAATCATGGCACCCATCAGAATGATGAAACCTGCAAACAGGAAGCCACTCAGAAAGCTGAAGTCTTTCTTCGATACCAGAGCATAACCTGTCAGAGCGAAGAAAATGGCTGCTGTGCCTGCCAGAGCTGTAAATACAGTCTGACCGCCGCCAGGAATAGACAGATAAGACGATACGACAGGGCCTATGGTCAGTCCCATAAAGCCGGTGAAAGCAAAAGCACTGACCAATCCCCAGATGCTATTCTGAGTTTTGTGGGTCAGAAATAACAGGCCGTACGCGCCAATCAGGAAGACAAAAATATTCATGCGTTCCAGTCCCAGCATCATGGAACCGACAGCAGTGACGGCACTGAAACTCAGTGTCAGTGCCAGCAACATAAAGGTATTACGGATAACTTTATTAACGGGTACAACCTGAGAGTACCCTGTGCTCATCGTGTTAGGTTGCTCGAAAGCCATTTCATTACTCCTGATTAATAGGGAAATATTCCTGTAGACCTGTCTGGAGCGTTTCAGTTCAGCCATCCGGTGCTATTTTTTCATTGTAGTCTATATATACCGTTTAATCTGGCGTTTCACAACGGGCTTTTCATTCTGGAAAGAAAAACAGCTAACCTGATGAAAAAACTAGAAATAAATAGTTGACGAAAAAAAATATGCTGGTAATATATGCACCCATCTGGAGGGATGGCTGAGCGGCTGAAAGCACCGGTCTTGAAAACCGGCAAGGGTTAATAGCCCTTCCAGGGTTCAAATCCCTGTCCCTCCGCCATTATTAAAAGGCGACTGCTATATAACAGTCGCCTTTTTTGTTTCTGCAATATAATAATCAATACTCCGCAGCGGGCCAGGTTGTATCTCTTATTGTTTGTTCCTTTCTCTCCAGGTGGGTTTAGCGTCTTTTCGTTATACTGAGGAAATAATCCTGTAAAGTTAAGAGAAGCCTCATTATGTCCATGATGAAATTCGGAGTTTTATTAAATAAGCTGCGTTATTCACTGTATAGCCCCATCTATGATGTTGTGGTTTCAGCGCTTCAGAATGCCCGCCGAAAGTCTGTTGAGCGTCTTAATATTCCGGATAACGCACGTATTCTGATCGTTGGAGCTGGTACAGGTAAGGACCTGCCTTTTCTGCCTCCCGAAGCGGATATCACTGCGACAGATATCACTCCCGCAATGCTGACCTATCTGGACAAAGAAGCAAACCGCCTGGGGCTTGATGTTGATATTATTGTGATGGATGCATCAGAGCTGCTATTTGAAGATGAGTCCTTTGATATCGTGCTGTTACACCTGATTCTGGCTGTTGTGCCAGATCCTGAAGGTTGTATCAGAGAAGCTGCACGAGTCACTAAACCGGATGGTGTGATCTCAATTATGGATAAGTTCGTGCCGGAAGGTCAGAAAAGCAGTTTGTTGCGTCAGATGGTCAATCTGATTACCCGAGTGTTGTTCTCTGATATCACCCGACAGGCTGAGCCTTATCTTGAACTGGCTGATCTGGAAAAAACAGATGATTGTCCTGTTTTTATGGGAGGACAGTTCCGCCATATTCAGGCCAGGAAAAGAGTCAGTGTAGAGCAAAAGCGTTTTGCCTGAATGTCTGTCAGGGGAATTGCTACTTATGTTGCCGTCTGTGGGAGAGGCAACCCGTTTATGATAGCGGCAACTTCCCCGATAACCGTGTTTAATTATTTCGGACTGGCTCGTCGCTCTATACCGGCTTCTACCATCATGCGTGTTGATATCTCTTCAACAGAGAAATGAGTGGTGTTGATATAAGGGATGCCAAAACGCTGATACAGCAGTTCGGCCTCAGTGACTTCCTGATCGCACTGGCGAATTGAGGCGTATCGGCTGTCCGGTTTACGTTCATTTCGAATCGCAGCCAGGCGTGCCGGATCAATGGTCAGTCCGTACAGTTTATGCTTGTATTGGCGCAGTGCTTTAGGCAGTTCTCCGTAGTCAAAATCCTCTTCTGTCAGTGGATAGTTCGCTGCCCGGATACCGAATTGTAGTGCCATATACAGACAAGTCGGTGTTTTTCCGCTTCGGGATGGACCAATCAGAATGATATCCGCTGTGTCATAATGACGCGTTCTGCCTCCATCATCGTTATCTATCGCAAAATGCACGGAGTCAATGCGATCCTTATAGACCTGGTCGTCTTCTTTTATGGAATGGGACTTGCCTACACTGTACGAGGATGCAGAGCCCAGCTCTTCTTCCAGAGGGGCCAGAAAGGTTGAAAAAATATCCAGCATAAACGCATTGGCATTTTTCAGGGCTGTACGGACTGTCACATCGACAATCGTGTCGATGACCACGGGACGAATGCCGTCTAATTCTGCTACTGCATTGATCTGTGATACCAGGTGGTCAGCTTTTTCCACGGAATCGATAAAGGGTTTAATGACATACTCGAACTCAGTATGTTCAAATTGACCCAGGAGGCTCCTGCCCAGGGCTTCCACTGTGATGCCAGTGCCATCAGAAATAAAAAAGGCGGTACGTTTCATAATCGTCTGCAACTTCATGGTATCATTAAAAAATTGTTACATTATTCTCAAAGAATTTGTCTGAAAAGCAAGCGCAGGGGAGAATTAAGTTGAACGCATACATCGCGTGGTTCGATCAACTAGGCATGCACGATGTTGAGCATGTAGGTGGTAAGAACGCTTCATTAGGCGAAATGATCAGCAATCTGGCCGGAGCAGGTGTTTCTGTTCCGGGTGGTTTTGCGACAACTGCACAGGCTTATCGTGAATTCCTTAATTACGAAGGTCTGGCTGATCGTATTAATGCTGAGTTAGCTCAGCTGGATGTGGATGATGTAAATGCACTGACTAAAACCGGTGCTCTGATTCGTGGCTGGATTCTGGAAACGCCGTTTCCACCAGCATTTGAACAAGCCCTGGAAGAGGCTTATGCAACATTACAGAATGGAAATGAAAATCTGAAGGTAGCGGTTCGCTCTTCTGCAACCGCTGAAGATCTGCCTGATGCCTCTTTTGCAGGCCAGCAGGAAACCTTCCTGAATATTCAGGGCCTGCAGAATATTCGTATTGCCGTTAAAGAGGTGTTTGCCTCCCTGTTTAACGATCGTGCGATTTCCTACCGTGTGCATCAGGGCTTTGATCATGCGCTGGTTGCTCTGTCTGCGGGTATCCAGAAGATGGTTCGCAGTGAAACCGGTGCCAGCGGTGTGATGTTTACGCTGGATACCGAATCCGGTTTCCGTGATGCGGCTTTCATTACCGCGTCTTATGGTCTGGGTGAAACGGTTGTACAGGGTGCAGTTAACCCTGATGAATTCTACGTTCATAAACCAACGCTGGAAGCGGGTCGTTTTGCTGTGTTACGCCGTAATCTTGGCAGTAAAATGATCAAGATGATCTATGGTGAAGCAGCGGAAACCGGTAAGTCGGTAGAAACTGTGGATGTTGATCCGGCAGAGCGTCGTCAGTTCTGTATCTCAGACGAAGAAGTGATGGCGCTGGCTAAACAGGCGATCATTATTGAAAATCACTACGGCCGCCCGATGGATATCGAGTGGGCTAAAGACGGCGATGATGGCGAGCTTTACATTGTTCAGGCTCGTCCTGAAACAGTAAAAAGCCGTGACGATACCAATGTGATGGAGCGTTACCTGCTGAAAGAGCGTGGTGATGTTCTGGTTGAAGGCCGTTCAATTGGTCAGCGTATTGGTAAAGGTCCGGTACGTGTGATTCACGATACCGATGAGATGGATCAGGTTCAGCCTGGTGATGTACTGGTCACTGACATGACAGACCCGGACTGGGAACCTGTTATGAAACGTGCTTCCGCTATTGTGACCAACCGTGGTGGCCGTACCTGCCATGCGGCGATCATCGCCCGTGAGCTGGGTATTCCTGCGGTTGTGGGTTGTGGCGATGCGACGGATCATCTGAAAGATGAGCAGCTGGTAACAGTGTCGTGCGCCGAAGGTGATACCGGTTATATCTATGACGGTGATCTGGACTTTGAAAAGCTGACCAACAATGTTGATTCCATGCCACCTATTCCGTTCAAAATTATGATGAACGTAGGTAACCCGGATCGAGCATTCAGCTTTGCAAGCCTGCCGAATGAAGGCGTGGGTCTGGCGCGTCTGGAATTCATTATTAACCGTATGATTGGTGTGCATCCAAAAGCTCTGATGGACTTTGATAGTCTGCCAGCGGATCTGCAGCGTAGTATCGGCAGCCGTATTGCCGGTTACGATAGCCCGGTTGATTTCTATGTACAGAAGCTGGTTGAGGGCATCTCTACCCTGGCTGCGGCTTTCTATCCGAAGAAAGTGATTGTACGTCTGTCCGACTTTAAGTCGAATGAATACGGTAATCTGATTGGCGGCAAGCTTTATGAGCCGGCAGAAGAAAACCCTATGCTGGGCTTCCGTGGAGCATCACGTTACATCTCTGAGTCTTTCCGCAGTTGTTTTGAGCTGGAATGCCGTGCGCTGAAGAAAGTACGTGATGAGATGGGACTGACTAACGTTGAGATCATGGTGCCATTCGTTCGTACGCTGGGCGAAGCCCGTGAAGTAATCGATCTGCTGGCGGAGAATGGTCTGAAGCGTGGTGAGAACGATCTGCGTGTGATTATGATGTGCGAGCTGCCGGCTAATGCTCTACTGGCAGATCAGTTCCTGGATTACTTTGATGGCTTCTCGATTGGTTCGAATGACCTGACTCAGCTGACTCTGGGACTGGATCGTGACTCTGGCATCGTGGCCCATCTGTTTGATGAGCGTAACCCGGCGGTTAAGGCTCTGCTGCATATGGCGATCAGTGCTTGTAAGAAAGCCAACAAGTATGTTGGGATCTGTGGCCAGGGGCCATCGGATCATCCGGATCTGGCCAAATGGCTGATGGAAGAGGGCATTGACAGCGTATCTCTGAACCCGGACGCGGTGATGGAAACCTGGTTTATGCTGGCTGAGAAAAACGATTAATCCTGTTCAGTGATTTAATCCGTTTTATGCGCTGATCTGGATAGATCTGGTTTTAGCCACTATTCAGATCAGAGCCAGCAAAACAATGAAGCCAGCGGTATGCGTATTAATGCCGCTGGCTTTTTTATTGCCTGTAAATCACTATCTGTGCAAATAGAGCAATTACCTGCGTTAAACCAGATATATGGCAAGCATAGGATTATTTAAGGCCAGCCAGTAAACCTCTGGCTTTTTCGATGACCGGCAGATCGACCATCTTACCCTCAACCTCAAATACCGTATTGCCTGTTGTGTCGGCAATATCAATAACCTGCTCTGCCCAGGCTATAAGGGTCTGATTGGGCTGATAGATGCGATTCACTTCAGCAACCTGCAGAGGATGAATACAGAAAGCGGATTGAAATCCCAGTTGATAACCCAGTTGCAGCTGTCTCTGGTATTTATCCATGTCTCTGAACTCAGCCATAGAACCTGCCAGACCTATAGGCTGAATACCTGCCCCCCGTGCTGCCATGATCAGTTGCTGGCATGGGCCTGACAGAGTCTCTGGCGTATTCTGCATACCCATCTCCAGCGCCAGATCTTCAGTACCCATACCCAGCCCTGCCAGACGCTGTGATGCTCTGGCGATCTCTCTGGCTTGATACAGGCCATCAATGGATTCGATAAAACCAATCAAGCGGGTATGGCCATGAGGCAGGCCCTTTTCCCGTTCCAGCTCAGTAATCATTTCGTCAATGAAGCGAATGCGTTCAGCACAATCGGTCTTGGGGATAATAATGGCCCGAATTTCTGAGCATACCAGGGTTTCCAGATCCCTTACCAGCAAACGCCAGGGGCGATTAACCCGGACCCATACTTCACTGCTTGCCAGGTACTGATTGATCAAAGCGGGAATAGCTTTCCGGGCGGTCTGTTTGTCATCCGGTGCAACGGCATCCTCCAGGTCCAGTGCAATAACATCAGCTCCGCGCTGGCTGGCTTTAGCAAGAAACTTTTCCTGGTTAGCCGGGATATAAAGAATACTTCTGGGAAACATAGCAACTTCCTTGAAACAGGGCATCAATTAGTCTGATGAAACCGGGATGTCACCCGGGCGTCATAACTCTGTCATCTCGCATTTGCAGCATAGTAGTGAGTTGATACATGCATTATGGCTATTTATTTCAAAGGATTACAGTATGGCTGATAAGCAGTGGGATGCGGATGAAGATAAACGCACCAGTCCGTCTAAGCACCCGGGCCTGAATGATATTCTGCAGCATCTCTCGACAGATAATCCTGACGACGATCGTCTTCGTGATCGTTTGTTATCTGGCGATAAAAAGAAAAAGAAAAAACGTCGTAAGGATTTTGCTTTTGCAGGTTTGCCACAGGGCGTTGATGGAACGCATCATGTGGCGAAGGGTTATCGGGCTGATATTCTGATTCGCTGGGGTGATCCGGTGACACATGATGCACCGGATTTTGATCCTGACAATCAGTGCGCCTGGGCTCAGGCCCGACAGTTTGGTTACAACAATGATTTCGTGGGATTTATGCCTCTGCCCAGAGAGTCTATGAATCCTGACTGCGGTCTGCTGGCCGTTAACCACGAATACACTTCACGCAAGCTGATGTTTCCTGAGCATAGTCGCAAAAAAGGCAAAAAAGCGGATTATGAAAAAGAGTTGTGTGAAATTGAAATGGCCGCTCATGGTATGTCGGTTATCGAGATTGAAAAGGACCGTAAAGGGCGTTGGCAGATCGTGCGCTTCAGCCCTTATAACCGCCGTATTTCACCGCTGACGACGACCATTGATATTTCGGGTCCAGCGGCAGGCCATGAGCGAATGAAGACCGGGTATGATCCCAAAGGTCGTCATGTCATCGGTACTCTGAATAACTGTGCCGGTGGCGTTACCCCCTGGGGTACGGTGCTGACAGCAGAGGAAAACTTTAACGGCTACTTCTGGGGAGCGAAAAAAGATCATCCGGAAAAAGCGAAACTGAAGCGTTATGGCGTTCCGGGTAAGTGGTTTGAATGGGGTAAACACTTCAGTCGCTTTAATATCGAAAAAGAGCCTTATGAACCTAATCGATTTGGCTGGCTGGTGGAAGTTGATCCTTATGATCCTTATGCCCGCCCGGTAAAGCGTACCGCTCTGGGTCGCTTTAAGCATGAAGGTGCAGCCATTGTACTCAATGTTGATGACAGGGTTGTGATTTACTCAGCAGATGACCAGAGTGGTGAATACCTGTACAAGTTTGTTTCAGACGATAAATTTGATGCAACGGATCGTCGGGGCAATTTCTCTTTGCTGGATAAAGGAACTCTGTATGTTGCCCGTTTCGAACAATCCGGCGCAGTGAGCTGGTTACCTCTGGTTTACGGTCAGGGAGTATTAACTGAGGAGAATGGTTTTAACAGTCAGGCTGATGTAGTGATTGATGCTCGTCTGGCCGCCGATAAGCTGGGAGCTACAGCACTGGATCGCCCTGAAGACGTTATTATAAACCAGAAAAATGGAGCTGTTTACGTCATACTGTTGGGGGAATCCGGGCATTCAGATGATGCACTGGATGGCCGTATTCTTGAAATCACTGTTAGTAAACATGATCATGCCGCTGTTGAATCCGCCTGGGATATTCTACTGCATACTGATGGCATTAATCCGGCAGAGGATAGTAACACTGGCACGGATGATGGTGCAGCAGCAACGTCAGCGCATTCTGGTATGCAGGAAGACTGGTTAATTGCCCCGGATAATGGTGCGGTCGATAATCAGGGGCGATTATGGGTGACGACTGACCAGGGTGAAAACTGGGGGCAGTCCGGTTCTGCAGATGGTATCTGGGCGGTAGAAACCCGTGGTAAACATCGGGGCGCTGCTCGTATGTTCTTCAGGGTGCCTGTCGGCGCTGAAATGGCCAGCCCGACCTTTACGCCAGATGATAAAACCATGTTTATTTCGGTGCAGCATCCGGGCTCAGATGGCTCGAAACAGTATCCTGATTTTGCCCGTGAGTCCACCTTCTCTGACCCATTAACCCGCTGGCCGGATTTCCGTTCTGATACGCCTCCAAGACCTTCTCTGGTGGTTATCAGTAAGAAGGATGGCGGTGTGGTTGGCAGCTGACGTATTGCGCGGGTAAACACTGTATATTCCGGCACAATGCCGGAATATACAGAAACTCCGGAGCGTCACTATGATCCAAATCTGACAGCTTTACTGGCTGACCCTGTTCAGAAAAGACCTGAAATCTTCTTCTATAATATCCAGGCTATCACTGAGCCTGTGATCATCAGCGAGCAGGTGTATTGGTGTGTCTGTTTTCTGTGCTGCTTCATTGCTATGACTCCAGGGAATAACGCCATCGAATAGACCATGAATGATGAAACGCTCTCTGGCATTCATTTCAGGCCATTGCGATGGGTAGTTCTCCATCCCCAGAGCCGGTGCCATCAGAAATAATCCGGCAGCCGGATGGTATTGCGTTGCCCGAGCAGCGATATAGCCTCCCATACTTGAGCCTGTCAGAATGAGTTCTTTCTCAGGTATCCGGGTCTCGCTAAGATATGTCCGCAGCATCTGAAGCCTGGATTCGGGGTCATCCGGGTTATCTGCCGTCAGGTAGTTCAGTGCTGAATATTCATAGCCCAGTTGATGGGCGATACCTGATAGCAGACGACCTTTATTACCCCAGGGGCCACTTTCCTTGCCATGAATAAAACAGATATGCAAAGGCATGATATTCTCCTGCTGCCAGTGTATTGGCCTGAGTTAGTTGTCTATACCCGTTAATGATCGGGTATAGCCTTCAGGTTTGTTCCTTCTGTCTCCGATAATACGAGCAGGATTTCCTGCAACGATGGCATAGTCTGGCACATCCTGAGTGACCATGCTGTTCATGCCTATCACAGCATGATCACCAATAAGGATGCCATCCCGTATTCCTGTGCCTGCACCAATCCATACATCCCGCCCAATTTCGATACCATCAGAGGTATTGGCTTGCTGATAGATTGGTTGAGTGGGCGACATACCGTGATTGAAGGCAAAGATCCGGCATTGATTTGCTATACGGGTCTGATCTCCGATTCTGATACCCGCTTTACCGCCATCAAGAGAACAACTGTGATTGATAGCCACTTCATTGCCTATTGTCACTGGCCCATGAATAAAGGTGTGAGCGGCAACAAATGACTGATTCCCCAGACTGACCGGACGTCCTGGCTCTGCAAAAATGGCGCACTCTGGTGAGATAAAGCAGTGCTCTCCGATATGGACTGTTTCAAGTTCCTGAAGCGTTTGCTGGATTTCAGTTTGCCAGGGACCAGCCCAGCGCATATGCTTAGTTTTAAGGCGATAATAAAGCCAGGGCATCCAGCTAAGACGTTTTTTGTGCTGCTCTGTGTATCGAGCCCGGATATCCGAAGAAGTATCAGAGGTCATAAATCACTAAAAGGTGGATAGTATTCAGAAGGTCAAAGGTAATTCTGATCTGCCGCATCGGTTAGTGCAAGTTTACTGGTAAGAAAAATGAATATGCTATTCCTCTTATTGATCATGACTAGGTCCGGGGACGAAGAGTTTTCAGGCAATGATTAATGCTTCTTGTCTGGTACAGGACTGAGCAGAGATCAGATTCAGTTTGCCGATAATATACTGTTAGCTGTACCTGTTAATATCTGGGTGAATCCTGAGAAAGACTATGGTAACTATTTGATTCAATTGCTTAAATAGAGTAATTGCCCGAATTTTTTATGACCTGCTGGTCAGTTACGTGGTCTGAAAAATAATCTAAATAAGATATGTCTCATGTATAATCTGTCCCATATTTTGACATGACAATTGTTGATGTTTTGGGATGGTTCTATGAGTAAAAGTTACAAGCAGATTAATCAGGATCAGAGATCACTGGGACAAGCGTATCGTAAAGAAAGCCCGGATACGATGAGCGCTTTTATTGAATTACATAAAGCCGCGTTTGCAGAAGGTGATCTGTCAGTTAAGTACAAAGAGCTGATTGCGACGGGTATTGCTATTGCAGCCCGATGTGATGGCTGTATCGCTGCTCATGTTCAGGCCGCGCTGAAAGCAGGAGCGAGTAAACAGGAACTGGTTGAGACGATTAACGTGGCAGTACTCATGGGAGGCGGGCCTTCCGTTATCTACGGTACTCAGGCGTTGTCTGCTGTAGAAGAGCTGGCTCAGTAACATAGCGGAACTATCTCTGCGGCATGGGTAAAATGGTGACCGGTTTAGTCGAATGAAATGCCGAGGCAGAGCAGGTTCACATAGTGTGAACCTGCAGATCATACCAGTTAGTTCTGATAAACCTTTGCAGCCGCTTGTGCCGCACCCTGACCAACATCGATTCCCTGCTCACGAATAGTGTTTTCAAGCGCATCCAGACACTGCATCACATTACGGCGGTTACAGCTGGCTCCCATCAGGCCAATGCGCCATACTTTTCCTGCCAGAGCACCTAAGCCAGCACCGATTTCCAGACTGTAGTTCTGCAGTAATGCAGAGCGAACAGCGGCTTCATCAACACCTTCCGGTACTACGACAGAGTTTAACTGTGGCAGACGATATTCTTCATCAACCAGCAATTCCAGACCCATTGCTTCCAGACCCGCTTTCAGAGCCTGATGGTGCAGATCATGTCGTGACCATGCATTCTCCAGCCCCTCATTCAGCAGCAGTACCAGAGATTCATGCAGTGCATACAGTGCATTAACCGGAGCCGTATGATGATAAGCACGCTTACCGCTTCCACCCCAGTACCCCATAACCAGGTTTGTATCCATGAACCAGCTGGCTACCGGTGTTTTTCGGGCTTTAACGACTTCAACGGCTTTGTTACTGAACGTCACCGGAGAAATGCCAGGCGGACATGACAGACATTTCTGAGTACCACTATACAGAGCATCGATGCCCCAGCCGTCAACATCCAGTTCAACGCCACCCATCGAGGTGACTGCATCAACAATAGTCAGTGCATTGTTTTTCTGAGCGATCTGACACAGTGTTTTTGCATCAGAGCGTACGCCAGTAGAGGTTTCGGCGTGTACAAACGCAAGAATCTTAGCATCAGGGTGTTCTGCAAATGCGGCTTCGACTTTTGCCGGATCAACAGGTTGTCCCCACTCATCTTCGACCATAATGGCAGTACCGCCGTAGCGCTCAACATTTTCACGCATACGGCCACCGAATACACCGTTCTGGCACACAATCACTTTGTCACCGGCTTCAACCAGGTTTACAAAACAGGTTTCCATACCTGCTGAGCCTGGAGCGGATACCGGCATGGTCAATTCGTTTTCAGTCTGCAGAACAGCTTTCAGCATTGTTTTGACCTGATCCATCATTGAGATGAACTCAGGGTCCAGGTGGCCAATAATAGGGCGAGCCATGGCAGCCAGTACTCTTGGATCCACGTCTGATGGACCCGGTCCCATCAGAGTCCGAACAGGTGGATGAAAAGAGCTGTATGTTGTCATTATATTAATCCTTATCTGGGTATGCCCCGTAGCTTTCAGCCTGTCGGGCTATTAAATCTGGGCAGTGACTATGTACCTGAGCAAACGTTTCTTTGCAAAACTTGCCATATTCTCCAGCCGTTGACTGGAGATTATCGAAACACTCTGGTTCAGATGCGTATTGTTTCGTGATATTGCCCACAGTGACATTAGCATTTGGGCTGAAACAATGTGAGTCAGATAGTCCAGAAATTACACAAAAACGATGCATTGCACAAATTATCCTGTCTGGACATCCCGGAAAAATCGACTAGTTTTCAAAGAGATCGCTGTAAAAATAAGTTTGTCACTGAGAACGGAATGCCGTATGCAGAGCGCATAGCAGGATGTTATATGGATAATCGTTTATCTCTTTCTTGTTGTCTTCTGGCTGTTCTGGCTTTTTCTGCGCAGAGTGATACCAGAGAAGATTGTCAGCCATTAATTATGACTGCTCACCCCGAGTACCCTCCTTATCACTGGAGAGAGGGGGGGCTGATTGCAGGGGCCAGTGTAGAACTTACTGGTAAAATTCTGGATGAGATGGGTATTTCCTGGATCAGTACTTACCGGGGACCATGGAAAAGGACCCTGAATGCTGTTCGCAGAGGGGATGTCGATATGGTTGTAGCTCTGAAGAAAACAGCAGAGCGTGAAATGTATATGGAATATACCAGTGAGCCTATTTTTCAGAACCCTTTTGCGATATTTGTTCACCAGTCCTCAGTCTTTGAATATAACCAATGGAGTGATCTGATCGGAAGATATGGGGGAAAGAATGCTGGTGATCGTTATGGTCAGGCATTTGATAATTTTGTAAAGAGTAAATTAACCGTTGAAGTCGCGTATTCAACGGACAGTAATTTTCAGAAGTTGAAAAAAGGCCGGATAGATTATTTTATTCATGGTCGTTATGTAGGGCTGGCTCATTTATCTCAAAGAGATGATGGTCACGAGTTTCTGGTCTCAGATAAGAACCTCAATGATGGCTTTATTCATAGCGCATTCAGTAAAAAGTCGCCCTGTCTTCATCTGCTACCTGAAATCAGTTTACGCTATCAACAGATGCTGATTAGCGGAGAAGCAGAAAAGATTCTTCAGGATAATATAAAGAAATGGGCCGAAGCAGAGTCTGCCCATTAAACCAGGGAATATGTTTCATCTTAATATCGCTGAACATATCGGAGCGCTACTATGTACTGTGCGGCAGGTTGTGTGGGGACCGCCGTTAATTCTTTTCGCTAAGCACTTCACATCAATATTTCTTTCCTCTCCGGCCAGAGAGGCCAGAGAGGCAAAAGATATACATATCGAAAAGCTTGTGCAGGTACGCTTCAGGCTGAGTCATCAGCCCTTATTGCAATTTTTAGGTAAAGACCAGGACTTACTGGCAGTATAATTCTTCAGGTTATCGGGGATTTCCCGGATTTTTTCGCCAGTCAATTGCTCAATCTCTTTAATAGAAACCAGATAGTCATCCAGCTTTTTACGCCTGGCGTCTTCTTTATTAGGTACAATCCAGCTGATAATCTGTTCGTTACCCGGAGTACCTTTCAGTATCAGTTTCCACATTGCATCCGGGGTACGAATACCGTGACTGTGCAGGAAGTGGTCATCACTGCTGTCATTGCCCCAGACAACACCACCTATAACCAGCAACTCTTCCTGGTCACGATGACATTCAATGATCTCTTCCGTTCTTAACCAGGCGCCTCTGTTTGCATTGGCAGATTGAGGAATGATATTGCTCATGTAGTTCGAGTCTTTGATTGCGGCCGGATCTGAGTCCATATGGTTGGCCGGTACCAGGTGTCCTCGATCATAACGGCCCTCAGGGAATTTGCCTTTATATGATTTGGATGAGAGCTGGCGACAATTTTCAGGAATTTTTTTGTCCAGGTAAAACTTATGATGGCGTTTTGCATTACCTGTGTCGCGTTGGGCATTATAACGAAAACGAACAGCGCCTCTTTGTTCGCAATCCAGCCAGATAGTAAAGCCGGTATAATCCAGCCTTATTATCTGATCTGATTTATGATTATCAGAAAAAGCAGGCAGGGAAGTCAGTAATAAAAGTGTAGCAATAAGGTGTCGCATAAAAATCTCCGTAATATGCGGTTATATGCCTTAATTCTAACACTTGTTGCGAAGCTATGGCGCTATATGTCGCAGTTGCCTGTTAATTCTGTTGTTTTTTTTATCTATATCTTTCCTCTGGCTTACCTGTGTTTAATCAGAATTCAGCCTGCTTTTTCAGCAGGTGATCAGGCAATTTTTCAGCCCTTTACCCAGATTTGTGATGGAGTCGATATTTTGTAATTTTAACGTTAGTTTATGTTATAAAATGTGTGTATCTTTGAGTGATCCACTTCAGGAGCACTCGTTATGTTCAGCCGTAAAGATCAACCTCAGAGCCCATCTCAGGCCAGCGATCTGATTTCCATCGGGTCAGAAATTGTTGGTGATCTGCGTTTTAATGGTAGTTTGCGTATTGAAGGAAGAATTTTTGGTAATCTGATTGCTGATGATGATTCCGGAGCAACGGTCATTATTTGTGAGTCCGGTATGATTATGGGGGAGTTATCTGTTCCTGTTGCTATTATCAGGGGGACCGTTCAGGGCGATGTACATGCCTGTAAACATCTTGAACTCTCTGAGTCTGCCTCAGTGGAAGGCGATGTGTTTTATGACATGATCGAAATTGAATGCGGTGCTGGTGTTACTGGCAAGCTGGAAGCAATATATCGGAATGATACTCCGGGAAATCCGTCTATGCCGAAACGACGTACGCAACCTGAGCCTAATTGGACAAAGTTTACTGATCAATCTGCTTCTGTTACCCATCTTGCTAAAAAAAGCAGCAGATAGTCTATGTGTACAGTCAATCGGAATTCAATGTCGAAGAGCCCGGATAACCACTGATTCTACGGCAAGTATTTTCTTTTTAATCGTTATTATTACCCCGCATCTTGCCAGTTTTCTGATCAATCAGAGAACTGTTTTTTCTGATATCTGAAAACCACCGCTTATGGCTGTGATGATTGTTTTTTATGAATCGGAAAAATGTTGCGCGGGGTCGTAGTTTCTGAATAAAACCTTTAATCATCAGAGCTATCGACAGAATGAGTCCGGTTTGTCTGAAACCGGTTCGGGCTCAGACCTGTTTGCTGCCGAAACATATAGATAAAAGAAGATGCTGAGTTATAACCCAGTTCAAAAGCGATGTGGGTAACACTCCGGCCTGCATTCAATAACTCTATCGCTTTGTGTAAACGTAACTGCCGTCGCCAGTGTTGCAGACCGATACCTGTGGCCTGTTTAAACCGGCGCTCTAATGTACGTTTAGATAAATTCAGGGTGGCAGCCAGTTCAGCGGTGGTTCTTCTGTCTGCGGGGTGATCGTACAAATACTGGCACAGCCGATGAAACTGGGGATTGTCAGGCCAGGGCAGACGTTGATGATCCTGCTGTAATCTGGGAAGTACGGCCAGAATCATTGCCATCACCTGATTTTCATAACCCTGTTGCTGATATTGTGCAGGAAACTCAGCTGCTTCTGATATCAGAGCCTTTATCAAAGGCGACATTAACAGAACCTGATTTTTATCCGGTAGTTGATCGTAGCGACAGTCAATATAGAGGCTTTTTAGTTCTGCGCCGTAGTGACTGCTGACTTCATGTCTTGTTCCTGCTGGTAACCAGACTGCTTTTTCCGGTGGAATAAACAATCGTTCACCTGTGACATCTGCAATAAGTACTCCGGATACCGCATAAAGTAACTGATGCCACGGATGCTGGTGTCTGGGGAAGTAATGCCCTGGCGGCATCACTTCCTGACGAATGTATAACTGCCGGGGTAAGGTCTGCATTTCAGGCAAAGGCAGTACTTTTATCATGCTGTCTGTTTCTGTTTGCACCGAAGATAATAAAGCCATCGTCATATCCTTGCATATGCTGGTGACGCTGAATCGATATATTTTGTCTTTATGTATAGAGAATGCGCTATAGCTCATCTATTAGTATTTAAGTCAGATAATGATCAATGAGTTATTTTTTCAAGGAGATCAGCATGACAATAAAAATAACAAAAGGCATTTATCAACTGGTAGAAGAAGCCAATCAGGTTGTGGAAGAGATTTCAGTAGAACAAGCACAGGCCTTGCACGGCCAGGACGGTATTCAGTTTGTAGATATTCGTGATGTTCGCGAGCTACAACGTGATGGTGTTATTCCGGGGGCTTATCATTGTCCCAGAGGGATGCTGGAGTTCTGGGTTGATCCTGAAAGCCCTTATGCAAAAGAAATTTTCCAGCAGGAGCTGACCTTTGTGCTGTATTGTGGCGGTGGATTACGTTCAGCCCTTGCCGGACGGACGATTATTGATATGGGGTTGACGAATGTTAAGCATGTTCACGGTGGCTTTGCCGCCTGGCGCAAAGCCGGGGGACAGATTGAAGAATACAAAAAGGGCTGAAATATCATTATGAGCCAGGCCTGCGCTTTTGAGATCTGCTATCTCTGGAGCTGCGAGCAGAGCATGTTGAGTGATAACAAGCCTCTGTCAGAAAAGCCCTGACTAATCGCCAGGGCATCTGTAATATGACCGGAACTTTTCAGTTCCGGTTCCTATCTGTACTCATATACTCTGTTGATACAGACGTCTGAGTACTGATAGCTTAAACAGCAATTGGGCCACCATCGGCTTTTTGAATAACAACGGTCGATGCACGTGGCCGCAATATTGTGCCTTCCGGCGTTGCTTCTGTGGCATCATCAGACACCGGCCAGTTACCCGGATGCTGGATATTTACAAACATTGCCGTGTTGTCCGGGCTGAAGGTGATGCCCGTCACTTCACAGCCGTTCGGGCCAACGAAGAAACGCTTCAGCATATCCTGATTGTCAGCAGTAATTACGGTCTGGTTACCTTCAGTATCAACAACAGCAGATGGCACAACAGCCAGAACCTGGTCATTGGTGTCATCGGCAACATCAGAACCGTTATCGGTCTGAATCCACATGATGCCGCGGCTGTCAAAGCCCATGCCATCGGGGCTGGCAAACTCATTCATGGCTGTCAGACCTGAGCGGTTTACGTCAGCAGGAGCAGAGTCATTAGAACCGTAGACGAAGATTTCCCAGTTGAAACCTGTCATGTCATCTTTCTCATCCCAGCGGATGATATGACCATATGGGTTATCAACACGTGGGTTAGCCGCATTGGCTTCTTCGCGTTTGGTGTTATTGGTCAGTGTGAAGTAAACCTTATCGTCAACTGGATTCAGTGCACACCATTCTGGACGATCCATCGGAGTCGCACCAACAGCATCTGCTGCGCCACGGGTGTTCAGGATAATACCAGCCAGATCACCGAACTTATCCCCCAGTGTCTGCCCATCCTGAGCGACGGTATTAACCGTCAGAGGCAGCCATACGCCGGTACCGTCCGCATCAAAACGGGCTACGTACAGGGTACCGTCATCCATGTATTTGGCACCCGTTGCCAGACGATCAGTCGGATTAGCATCTGCCGGGTTCCACAGTTCACGGGATACAAACTTGTAGATGTATTCGAAGCGTGAGTCATCACCAGAATAGAAAACAACCGGCTGGCCTTCTTCCAGTTTGCCTGGCCAGCAGCCCTCGTGACGGAAGCGGCCCAGCGCAGTACGTTTTACAGCACGGCGAGAGGTATCGAACGGATCGATCTCAACAATGTAGCCGAAAGTGCTGCCTTCATTGCGATAATCCTGTGTTGCATCTACTCCGGTTGGCGTGATGTTAAAGCGAGCAAACTCGCCCTCTGATTCCGACAGATCCCCTGCTGCTGTTTCCCAGCCATAGCGGCTCTTGTTGCTGAACCCGATGCGCTCCTGTTCCGCGGTCATAGTGCCATCATGAACAAAGATGTTTGGCCAGTTCTCTTCACAGGTCAGGTAGGTGCCCCACGGCGTATAACCGTTGCCACAGTTGTTGTTTGTACCACGGGTCCGGGTGCCATCCAGGGAGAAAGGAGTAATCAGATGACTGCTGCCAGCCATGGGGCCAGAAATATCCATGACACTGTCAGAAGTGAAACGGCGGTTCAGTGGATCACTGTCAATCACCTGCCATGTACCGTTGGTACGACGAATACGTACGACAGCCACACCGTGTGCGTAGATCTCTTTACGTACTTCTTCAACCGGGCGATTGCCTGATTCATCCGTAGTGGCACCATTCGGGTGTAACGCGCTCTGATCGATATATTCATGGTTTACAACCAGTAATCCATCATCAGAGCTGCCGTTGATTGGGAAAAAACGCATGCCATCATGGTGCATGCCCATACTGTTCAGCTGGTCAGTTGCAGTGTTGGTGCCATCATTTTTCCAGGCTTCGGCTGTGCTGTTCAGTGGGGTTCCCCAAGGGGCCAGTACAGAGGCTGTGTAGCCCGCAGCCACGACACAGGCATCCGTTTTAGAACCTGAAATGGATTCAAATGCCAGTGCTATGTGATCCATAGTGCCACTATCGGCAGAGTCAGAGTTGTCACTATCGCCAAAACAACCCGTCAGGCCAACGCCAGACAGCATTGCAACAGCGCTGACAATGCCGCCACGGACAACAGAGCGGCGTGACAGGTTAGTTTCAAGAACAGAACTGAATGGGGTGTTTTCACTCTTGTTATGAACAACATCACTGCTGGTGAACTTACTCATCTGGTGGGGTTCCTTAATGGGATTATTCTGCTAATCAGTTTATGAGACAAGCGACACCATAAGGCAGATATATGATTATCTGGTTACCATCAGATGTGTTTTTTGTTGCTTAAATACTACAGAGGTCAACAAGAGTGGAGAATAAATAAACTGCCTCAATCAGCATGATCCTGATTGAGACAGGAAGAGCACGTCAGCGACAGGGCTAACGTTAACTACTCAGAACTTTTATTTTCTGCTCAGGATCAATTAAAGTCTGGCGAAACCATTCCGGGTATAGTTTTCGCTGCCATCTTTCTGTACACAGATATTATCTTCAATACGGATACCACCATAAGGTAACAACTGTTCAACCAGCACCCAGTTGACATGCTCACTGGCAGGGCTGTTTTTCAGCTCCTGAAGCAGTTGCGGGATAAAATATACTCCGGGTTCAACAGTAATAACATAGCCTGCTTCCAGAGTGCGGGTCAGACGCAGGAACGGATGCTCTTCCGGTGGATTAAGCAAAGTACCTGATTCATCCTGTTGCCAGCCGCCCACATCATGAACCTGCAGGCCTAACAGATGCCCCAGCCCGTGCGGATAAAAAGTACGGGTAATGCCTTGCTCCATCTGGATTTCAGGGTTCGCGGTGATAATACCGAAACGATTCAGCAGATCGGCAATCATCAGGTGCATCTGTTCATGCAGAGCAATAAAGTTGCTACCGGCACTGATCTGGTTGCATAGCTGTAGCTGAAGGTCATCCAGACCACGTACCAGATCGGCAAACAGAGATCCTTCCGGAGTAAATGTCCGGGTGATATCTGCCGCATAGCCGTTAAAGCGTGCTCCGGCATCAATCAGCAATGTACGATGCTGATCCGGTACACTGCGTTGCTGGAACTGATAATGTAGCACTGCAGCATGCTCGTTCAGACCTACGATATTGTCGTATGGCATATCCCGCTCGTTATGAGCAATTGCATTCAGATAGTGCTGATGGATTTCATATTCGCTCTTACCGGCTTTAAAAGCCGTTTCTGCTGCGGCATGGCCTTTTACTGCCAGGTAGTTTGCTTCGCGCAGGCAATGCTGTTCCCATTCGTTTTTGATGGCCCGGTGGAAGTCCAGAGCTTTAATCAACCCTTGAGGGTTCTGAGAAACACTGGCACTTTTCAGCTCTGGCATCTGCTCATTAATCATTGCTGTACTCAGGGTGCTCAGTGCTGATTCTATCGCAGCAAAGTCATCATAGGCCTGAATATCAAAAGCCTTTGTCCATTCATCAGACGGCAGTTCCGGTGTTTTATGCCAGAAATCTGTTGGCGCATGATAAAACAGTACTGGTGTCTGATGCTCTCTGATCAGTAACCAGCAGTCCGGATGTTCCGCCAGAAAGGGAATCCAGAGCATAAAATGAGGGTTTGGACGAAAAGCATAACGGGTATCATCCAGAAAGTGCCTGTGCAAACTACCTGAGCCTATCAACAGCTGGTCAAAGCCATGCTGAGTGACCAGATGATGGGTACGCAACTGAAGCTGTTCGATATGCTGAAAATAAGCCTGGATCATAAGGCGTTGCTCCTGCCAGAAAAGAAAAGATTAACCCGGACCAACGGCATAACAAACGACCGGGTTAATCATCAAAATGGATGGCTGATCCGGATCAGCAGAATCCGTTCAGCCATATTAGTGTTTATATCTGCCTCTTATAATGAGGGCTTCAATCATGGATCTGGATAGACTGATTCCTGATCGCATCTTCTAACCGATTCCACAGTTGGCGTACATTCGGGTGAGGATTCTGCCGGTTTCGATAAATACGAATTTGCACTGTCACTTGCCATTGGTCACTGCCAGCGATACTCAGGCTGCCATGTTCCAGGCTGCTTTTTACCAGACGTTTGGGCACCCAGCCAAAGCCAAAACCTTCTTTAATCATGGCTTTAACACTGACCGAGTGAACATTCTCATTCATCGTAATCAGCTGTGGCGGCTCAGGTTGCTGCTGCATATAGTGATCCAGCACGGCACGCATAAAGGAGTTTTCGTAATAGCCAATATAAGGTAGAGGCTGAGTTTTCATGCCTGGTAAGACATAGAGAGGCCTGCCATCTTCATCATTGGCGGTTACCGGGATCAGTTTCTCTTCCGCTATGACCAGGCTTTCAAAGCGCTCATCGTCAAGCTCTCGGGCCTCAATCATTGCCGGATGCCAGAAACACAGTACCAGGTCGCACTCCCCCTGTGCTAAAGCAGCAACAAAATCGGCACCCACCCAGGAAGTCGATTTAAGATTCAGGCCAATAGGCAGTTCATTCCGCTCACAAAACGGTAACATGAGGGAGCGATACAGGGTCAGGTATAACGTTTGCGTTGTTGCAAAGGTAATACGATTACTTTCCTGCTCCCGAATTTCGTTACAACGCACTTTTGTTTCACGGGCAATACGTGAAATCTGCTCGGCCCCGGCCAGAAACACATCTCCGGCTGGCGTCAGGGATAAAGGCAGACTATTACGGTCAATCAGCGTCGTTCCCATCTCTTCTTCGAGCAGCTTAATACGGCGGCTCAGAGTGGGTTGAGTCACATTGCGCTCATCCGCAGCACGGGAAAAATGCCTGGCTTTGGCCAGGGCTATAAAATCGTCCAGCCATCTTACTTCCATAAGGGTACTCTCAGGAATCAGAAAGGATCAGGTTCAGCTACTTTGGATATCAGCTTATCCTGATCAACGTCACAACGAAAATAAATCAGAGCAATGATCTGTTAAGAAAGTCTTACAGATCATTGCCTTAGATATTTCATTGGAATCCTTTCAGGATAGTATCTTTCTGAGATTCAGCGATTAAGCCATTTTTTCAGAGGATACAACAGAGATTCCCCCAGCTTGACTGAACGTTCGGGAGACCAGCCGCACTGTGCGTCCGGACGCAGATCATAATCCTTAAATGGCATCTCCAGAGTCATTGATGGACAATTAAACTGTTTACCGACCCAGAAACTGGCAACGGTAAAGGTTTCAGGTCCGAACTTACCCGGTAGATAACCCCTTTCAAGCTGAAAGTCAGGATTGACTTCTGCCAGATTCTGCTTAAAGCGGACTTCCTGCTCCAGCACATCCTCACTCAGCTGGGGTGCACCTTCCTGACCGGCAATAAAGTTGCAGGGGAGGCCTTCGTCACCATGCAGGTCCAGAAACAGGTCTACACCGGTTTGCAGCATCGCTTCACGCACCAGATACACTTCCGGGCTGCGATCCATAGCCGGTTCCAGCCATTCACGGTTCAGGTTAACACCGCATGCATTGGTTCTCAGATGGCCGCGAATGGCACCATCCGGATTCATATTCGGTACGATGTAGAATACCGCCTGCTCTAGCAGGTACTGAGCCAGAGCGTCATCCTGATCCAGTAAACGCTCGATAATGCCTTCTGTACACCATTCGGCCATGCTTTCGCCGGGATGCTGACGGGCTGTGATCCAGATACGCTTTTTGCCATCCCGTTCTGTACCGATTTTCAGCAGGTTCAGATCACGTCCATCCAGTGTCTGGCCCAGATCATAGATCTGACACAGCTCAGATTGCTGAGCATAGGCCAGCAGATCCAGGTGACGCTCAAAACTGTAAGGTGCAAAGTATGCGTAATAGATACTGTTCTGTTCCGGGCTATGATCAATCATCAGCTCGCCGTTTTCGTAACGGGTCGGCACACGGAACCAGAACTGGCGGTCATATGACGCCACGGCCTGATAGTCTTCCCAGCCATCCAGGTAAGCCGCCTGATCTGCGTTCATAATACGCATGGTCAAAGACTGGTTTGCAGCGCCCTGCACCCGGAAATGGAACCACTGAAAGAAATCGGACTGATGATCTTTACGAATATTCAGCTGAATATTCTGAGGGCTGGACATATCCAGCACCTCAATATTCCCTGAATCAAACGCCGCACTGATACGGAGAGTCTGTTGGGAAAAAGGCATTTACAGACGCCCCTCTTCCACACCGTGGCAGGCCACCTGGCCACCGTCATCGGTTGCGATCAGCATAGGAATTTCCTGCTTACAGCGATCATTAGCATGAGGACAACGACCGTGGAATACACAACCTGAAGGCAGATTCACCGGTGTCGGTACTTCACCCTGCAGTTTAATGTGTGATGGACGATCGTCTTCCAGGCGAGGAATCGCAGATAGCAGTGCCTGTGTATAAGGGTGACGCGGCGCAGCAAACAGCGACTTTGTCGGTGCCAGCTCACACAGAGAACCCAGATACATCACAGCCACACGGGTACCGAAATGTTCTACTACCGACAGATCATGGGTAATAAACAGATAGGTCAGATCACGCTTCTCCTGAGCGTCCATCATCAGGTTCAGTACCTGAGCCTGAATGGATACATCCAGTGCTGAAATCGGTTCATCTGCTACGATAAATTCCGGATCGACCGCCAGAGCACGGGCAATACTGATACGCTGGCGCTGACCGCCGGAGAATTCATGGGCAAAACGCTCGCCCCAGCTTGGATCGATACCTACAGAGAACATCACTTCGTGAACTTTGTCGCGAATTTCGGTCGGCGTCCAGGTCGGGTTATGCAGCTTCACCGGCTCCATCAGCGTCTGACCGATGGTCATACGTGGATTCAGAGATGCGTAAGGGTTCTGGAAGATCATTTGCATCTTCTTGCGATAAGGCATCAGGGCTTTATCTTCCAGATTATCAATACGCTCGCCGCGATAGCTGATATTGCCTTTTGACGGTGTCAGAAGGCCCATAACAGTACGGGCTACCGTTGATTTACCACAACCGGATTCGCCCACGACACACAAAGCTTCGCCTTTGTGAACGTCCAGATTCACACCATTAATGGCGTGAACATACTCCTGCTCACGAACAATCTTGCCGCCTTTAAATTTCAGCTGATCCAGAAAGTCGCCGGAGATATTAAATTTTTTGTACAGATCACGGATCTGTACCAGAGATTCAGGTTGCTGGTTTTCTGCACTCATCACTTATACCTCATCCGTCGACTGTTCTGCTTTTCTCTTCATATCAGCCACCATATGACAGGCCACTTTACAGTTGCCCGAAGCAGTATAGCCCGGTAACTGTTTTGTACAGAGGTCCATGACATAGTCACAGCGAGGATTAAACGCACAACCCACAGGGATGCGTTGCAGTGGAGGCATAGCACCACGAATCTGATTCAGACGCTGCCCCGGAATCGCCATCTGAGGCAGGGCATTCATCAGGCCCTGAGTATAAGGGTGCTGAGCGTCATTGATGATCTCTTTGGTTGGTCCCTGCTCGATAATACGACCGGCGTACATCACAATCGCTTTCTGTGTCACCTGAGATACCACACCCAGGTCGTGAGTAATCAGAATCAGGGCAACATTATTACGATCACACAGTTCAACCATCAGCTCCATGATTTCGGCCTGAATGGTCACGTCCAGTGCGGTGGTTGGCTCGTCAGCAATAATGATATCCGGGTCCATCAGCAGGCCGATAGCAATCACGATACGCTGACGCATACCACCGGACAGCTCATGAGGATACTGATCAATACGGGTTTCCGGTGATGGAATGTACACCTGCTTCAGTTTCTGAATCGCGATAGTACGTGCATCTTCGGTGCTGATTTTCCGGTGTGCTTTCAGACACTCAATCATCTGCTGACCAATAGTCAGAACAGGGTTCAGTGTCATCATCGGGTCCTGGAAGATCATAGAGATGCGGTTACCGCGTACATCTCTCAGCTCTTTTGCTGACAGATCCGCCAGATTTTTGCCATCAAACCAGATCTCTCCACCAGAGATGCGACCCGGTTTAGAGATCAGATTCAGAATCGAAAAGCCCAGTACCGATTTACCAGCACCTGACTCCCCTACCAGCCCCAGTCTTTCACCACGTTCCAGCGAAAAGCTGATGTTGCGCAGTGCTTTAACCGCACCGCTGCGCAGGCCAAAACTGACTTCAAGGTTTTTAACTTCTAACAGTGCCATGGTCTCTTACCCCTTGTACAGTTTTGGATTCAATACATCACGCAGCCAGTCGCCCAGCAGGTTCATTACCAGAACCAGAACAACCAGAACCAGGCCAGGGATTACCGTAATCCACCAGGCACCAGAGAAGATATATTCAAAACCACTGGAGATCAGAGAACCCAGAGATGGCTGAGATGCCGGCATACCCAGTCCCAGGAAGGACAGAGAAGCTTCGGAGATAATGGCGTTTGCCACCTGCACCGTCGAAATAACCAGAATAGGAGACAGGGTATTCGGCAGGATATGACGGAACATGATACGAATCTGTCCCAGGCCCATGACACGTGCCGCATCCACATATTCTTTCTTTTTCTCTGCCAGTACCGAAGCACGAATGGTTCGGGCGTACTGCGGCCACTCCGCAATACCAATCACTAGTACCAGCATCATCATTGCCAGTTCCTGATAGAGTTCAGTACCAAAACTGGCCTGGAACACCGCCAGGACAACAATCGCCACCATCATGGTTGAGAACGACAGCTGCACATCAGCAAAACGCATCAGGATGCTATCGACACGGCCACCACGGTAACCGGCAATCAGGCCGATGATGATACCGATGGTCGCCTGCAGCAGTACCGCGCAGATACCAATGGTCAGAGAGATGCGAGTGCCATAAAGGATAGTTGACCAGAGATCACGCCCCTGAGCATCAGTACCCAGCCAGAACTGAGGATCACCCTCATCTTCATTCCAGCTCGGTGGTAGCTCAGAGTTCATAATATCGATCTGAGTCGGATCATAAGGGTCAAATGGCGCGATAACAGGGGCTAACAGTGCCATCAGTACGTAGCCCATAAAGATAGTGAAACTCAGCTGAGCGACACGGTCTTTAACAAAACTGTGCCATACATGGGTTTCTTTAAAGCGCTGCCACGCCGATGGCGCTTTTTCTGGCAGGTCATTCATAGGATTCTGTGTTGTCATTGTTATGCCTGCCTGTTACTTCTTACCGGCCAGTTTTACAGTCGGATTCACCAGACCATAAATCAGATCCACAATAGTATTGGTGATTACAAAAATCGCACCGACCACAATCAGGTATGCCACAATCAGTGGAGTATCCACACGGTTCACCGCTTCAAGGAACAGGAAGCCCATGCCGGGCCACTGGAATACGGTTTCAGTCAGAATGGTGTATGCCACCATCGTTCCGATCTGAACACCACCGACAGTAATCACCGGCAGCATGGTATTTTTCAGTGCGTGTAAGAAGTAGATTCGGCGGGTCATCAGGCCTTTCGCCCAGGCAAATTTCACATATTCAGACTGCAGTACTTCCATCATTTCAGCACGGATCAGACGAATAAACAGTGGCAGCATAATAGACGCCAGAGAGACGGCTGGCAGTACCAGGTGTGACCAGCCATCGGCTGTCAGCAGGCTGGTTTCAAGGCCGAGTACCTCAACGGTGTCTCCTCGCCCATAAGACGGCATAAGGCCCATCTCAATAGAGAAGAAGTAGATCAGGCCAATGGCCGTCAGGAATACAGGGACAGAGATACCGACAATACTGATGCCCATCACCACTTTCGAAAACCAGCTGTGAGGGTTAATTGCCGAATAAACGCCTAAAGGCACCGATAAACCGATAATGATTAATGATGCACCAAACACCAGCTCTAAAGTCGCCGGAAGCTTATTCAGAATTACTTCAAGCGCAGGTTCTTTAAAGAAATACGAGGTGCCCAAATCCCCCTGCAGGGCATTTTTTACAAAGCGGCCGTACTGTACTAAAAAGGGATCATTCAGGCCCAGCTCATCTCGCAGGGCCTGACGCTCTGCCTCTGACACGGACTGTCCCACCATCTCTTGCAGCGGGTCCCCTAAGTTATCCTGAATGGAAAAGCTGATAAGACTGATGACAAACATCACCAGCACAGCCTGAGCCAGTCGTTTTATAAAAAAAGCTATCATGGTAGTTCTGCCTTAACCACTGTGCATTCCCTGCATCGGAGTTTTTTCTTTTTTATGCTAAGAGCCGGTATCGAGTGATACCGGCTAATTCCGTAAGGCCGGTAGCCACCCTAACAGGCCACCGGTTAACAGAGTGCTGGCCTGAAGATCAATTCAGGCCGTCGTAAAGAACTTAGTCCTCAACAACCAGGTCACCCAGGTATGGGAAGTCCATTACGTTCAGCACAGGCTCAGCTTTAACATTGCTTTTTGCAGCCCATGCCAGGTTCTGCCAGTGCAGAGGAATAAATGCGGCATCGTTGTACAGCATTGTTTCGATCTGTTGCATCATAGCCGCGCGTTTCTTAGGACTGGTTTCAGAGTTTGCCTGATGCATCAGCTTGTCAGCTTCAGGATTACAGTAGTTACCACTGTTGTACTGACCCAGACCGGTTTCGGTATCAGGACATGCAGTCAGGAACTCGAAGAAGTTGTTAGAATCTTCGGTGTCTGCGTGCCAGCCGATCATCATCATGTCTGCAGCACGGGCATCGAACTCACCCCAGTACTGTGCTTTAGGCAGTGTTTTCAGATCAACCTTGATGCCGATCTTAGCCAGCATAGATGCAACAGCCTGAGCGATCTTCTCGTCATTTACGTAACGGTTGTTTGGCGCCATCATCGTGATAGAGAAACCGTTCTCGTAACCTGCTTCTTTCATCAGCTGCTTAGCTTTCTTCAGGTCGTAACGGGGTTTCAGCGCTTCGTTATGACCCAGGTAACCCCATGGACTCATCTGAGCCGCAGGCGTTGCAAAGCCTTTCATAATTTTCTTCACGATACCCTGCTGATTGATTGCATAAGCAATCGCCTGACGTACACGGGCATCTTTAAAGGCTTCAACACGTTCCTGATTCATCTGGAATGTGATGATACGAGTACCACCCATCGTGATCAGGTCGATACCGTCTTTCTGAGCGATACGTTTGTGGTCAGTTGGAGGTACAGGTGCAATGAAATCAACATCACCAGCCAGCAGAGCCGCTACACGAGTCGGAGCTTCTTTAATTGGCGTCAGAACGATCTTGTCTACGTTACCAGGCGATTTTTCATCCCAGTAGTTACCATAGCGGGAGAATTCAACGCGTACGCCCTGCTCACGATAAGATACGGTGAAAGGACCTGTACCGGACAACTGGCGGGAAGCAAAAGAGTTACCATGCTTAACCAGTTTGTCTTTTGGCTCACCGTTTGCGTCGTTGCCTGAATAGAACTTACTGTCCATTGGGAACAGGTAAGTCACGTTGTTCAGAACCAGAGGGAATGGCTTCTCTGTTTTCAGGTCGATGGTATAATCATCAACCACTTTCAGCTCAGAGAAAGGCGCGAAAATGCCTTTGAAATCAGGAGAGTTACGCAGACGGTCGAAAGTGAAAACAACGTCTTTTGCGGTGAAGTCATTACCTGAATGGAACTTGACACCTTTGCGCAGGTGGAAACGCATTGTCAGAGGATCAACTCGCTCCCATTTTTCAGCCAGACGAGGTTCAAAGCCCAGCTTCTTGTCCCAGCGCACCAGAGGATCAAACGTCATGTGCGACAGCTGCAGGGTACCGCCAGACAGTTGCTCATGTGGATCCAGTGACACAGGGTCAGCGTCGTATGCCATTTTCAGAGTTGCTGCATTAGCAGAAGCAACCAGCCCAAGGCTGATCACAGCACTAGCTAGCAGGGATACGTTTTTTTTCATTTTGGTGTCCCGTTCATTGTTATATTTAGAATTGTTACAAAATGATCTGTCTGTCAGAGACAGTCGTCACATACCTGTAATCGAAAACAGCATAGTTCACATAACAAAGACGACCAATTGGAATAACGAAACAGCTCATACGCTATTTAAATAGTTGATACATTTATTTTATCAATAAGCTCATACCTGGCAGGTTATTCCGGCACAAAGAAAACCCTGGTAGTGTTGCCGAAAGGCGATGAAAGAAATAGCGGGGAGTTTCCCAATATATTTTGTTTCAGATAGCAGATCAATGGATGTTCAGGCGTATCGGGAAACCGTTTTTTCTGATGGACGCTGGTGTACCGTCAGTTGCTTGCGAATCCCATCAGGCAAGGGTTCTGATGTTTTTTCCTGAAAATTAAAGTGCACCATAATCGCTTCTCCTTTAGCGGCCAGTTTGCCATTCTGCCAGGCCTCCTGCTGCACCCGGAATGATGCATTGCCAATGTGGCCAATATACGTCTTTATCATTACCTGCTGTCCGTAAAACAGTTCTCCCAGATATTCCACTTCAATTTTTGCCAGGATAAGTCGCCATTTTTTCGGATCCAGATCAGGTGTGAATATTCTGAATAAATCGTTTCTGGCTTCCAGAAACCAGACAGGTAACTTCGTATTGTTAATATGCCCCAGTGCATCAGTGTCACTGAAACCGGGTGTAACGACCTGTTCAAACATCGATTTGACTCCATCAGAGAGTTAACGGCTTCTGGCCTTTTAAGTCTGACGGCCATTATCTCAGCAATTAGTTAACTTATTAAGTTTTTCGGCCGATGCAGTATAGCTTGCCTGATGCGCACCCGAGTAAACATTTTTCTGTTAAATATTGTCGTATTCTCCGACCGACAATTGGAAAATACTGAAATGCTATTGGTCAGGTCTGTATTCTGAATATCCACGAATAAAGCTCAACATCGCCGGAATCACCGGAATGTGGTGAGATGTAAAAAATTGTCTTTTCAGGAATTAATTAACTTGTTAACTACTTTTCAATGAAGTAAGTTAAAACCACGATAACTCATGATCACTGACCTGGTTTTCGGGAGGTCCATATGCTTGCATCTCAACCTGCAACAACACCTAATCCTCTTCAGTTTCAGCATGAATGCCTGAATCTGTTAGGCAGTATGATGGATATATCCAGTGCTGTAGCATATATCGTTGATGAACAAGCTAAACCGATCTGTTATGAGACCTATCAGATGCAACCTGCTATGCACCGGGATTACCTTGAATCCTATCAGCAGATGGACCCGCTTTATCCGGGGCGTTTTCGTTCAGATGGTGATGCTAACGTAGTCCGTATGAATGATCTGGTGCCTTTCCATCAACGTTGTGACAATCTTTATTACAAAGATTTCATTGAACCATGGAAGGTAAATGACATTATTGAGCTGTTTTTTCGGGTGGATGGACAACTCAGAGCTGGTGCAGCATTGATTCTGAAACACTCTGAGCCTCAGTACCGTGCCGAAGAGATGAAAAAGCTGGAAAGCCTGCACCGCTTTATTGAATTTTCTCTGGAGCAGAGTATGCACTCCCCTCGCCAGCTACAATTCGATCAGTTCTGCCAGCACTACCAGCTGACCGCAAAAGAAAGAATGGTGACAGAACTGGTCATCCAGGGACTGCCGAACAAAAAGATCGCCCAGCTTCTCTGCTGTGGTCTGGCAACCATTAAAACTCACTTGCAGCATATCTTTGCCAAACTGTCAGTGAACAGCAAAGCAGAAGTCGTTTCTATGTTGTATATGCAGCGTCAGTAACGATTCATTAAAAGCAGCGCAGTCATCCGTTGAGTATCCATTACAGATGACTGCGTCATATGAATTATTCGTTCATGCTGGTAATACCGCTGACCCGATAAACACTGAGCTTCATCGCTTCTTCCAACACCTCTTCCCGACTGCATATCAGTGAAAATTGCTCTCTGGAACGGGTGATACCGGTATACAACAACTCTCTGGTCAGCACCGGGTTACTGCGTTCCGGCAGAATCAGTGCGGTATGACGAAATTCAGAACCCTGCGATTTATGTACCGTCATGGCAAAAACGGTTTCCACATCCTGCAGTCGACCAGGCATTACCCAGCGAACGGTCGCACTGCCATCATCCGCAGGAAAGGCAACCCGCAGAACTTTCCCAGCTCTTCCTTCTATGCCTGCTCTTCCCTCTTTCCCGGCATCGGGTTGTTCAACCATCAGCGCAATACCGACATCTCCGTTCATCAGTTTGAGGCTGTAATTATTGCGTGTGACCAGTACCGGTCGGCCTTCATACCAGATAGCATCAGTGCGTGCCAGCTTACCTTGCTGTACCAGAGCTTGCCGGATATTGTCATTCAGCCCCTCGATACCCCAGTCTCCCTGACGCAGGGCCGTCAGAATCTGAAAATCACTGTAAGCCTGTAATATCCGCCAGGCCCATTGATCCTGCTGTTCAGGGTCAGAGGTTTCAGGACGATCTTTATGCAACAGATCCAGGTAGTGTTGATAGCCTTTGAATATTTTCTGCAAAGCACTGGCCTGACTGTGTTCCGCTTTGATCAGTTGCAGAGCGGGGCGGTCTTTACTTTCTTCCTGCATAAACAGCTGTTTCAGATCATTCAAAGGCTGAGTCGAGAGCTGCTTCTGGCCTGAGGGGGCTTGTATCTGTTGTTCATTGACCAGCATAGCCAGAGCGCCAATACCACCATCGGAACGGAAACGGTGACTATGCCGGAGCATGGTAATCGCCTGACTCAGATCGTCACCATCAGCATTCTGGAATGCTTGTGGAATGTCATAGCCGGTGACCGATTTAATCCAGTTGGCAGTGTCCGGGTGATAATTCACCTGATCCGCTTTCAGGCAAAGATCTCCCAGTACCGCACCGGCTTCTACCGACGCCAGCTGATCCTTATCACCCAGCAGAATCAAGCGAGCATCCGGGCGCAGAGCATCCATCAACTGAGCCATCATCTCGATATCCACCATAGACGCTTCATCGACCACCACCAGATCTGCTGGTAGCAGGTTCGAACCGTTATGCCGGAAGTAACGGGAATCAGGTCGAGCGCCCAGCAAACGATGCAGGGTTGTGACATCGGATGGAATAGCATGGCGCAACTGATGCTCTCTTTGTTCCGCTGATAAGCTTTGCAGCTCTTTCGGCAGATCATTCCCTTCCAGCAAGCCCTGCAGTGAAAACTCCGGAGTATTATGTGCCAGTTTTCCCCGAATAGACTCATTCAGTCGTGCAGCGGCTTTACCGGTTGGCGCCGCCAGCCGGATACGCAGCGGCATCAGCCCCTGCTTTAATTGCAGGGTCTGCAGCAACGCCAGAAGTTTCACAACGGTAGTAGTTTTGCCGGTGCCAGGGCCTCCGGTAATAACGCTGAAACCGGATCGAGCCGACAGTGCACAAGCGACTTTTTGCCAGTCCGGCTGATCACCGGTATGTGCCGATGACGGGAACAGAGCATCCAGGATCTCAGCCATCATACCAGCAGATATCGCCTGATCCTGCTGTTGCTTCTCCGGTTGTTGCTTCTCGGATTGTTCCGTCTCACGTTGCTGCTGCTGAGCATTTTGCAGGCGACGGCGTACTCCCTGCATAATGCGTTGCTCATAATCCCGGTAGCGACGCAGATACAGTAATGGTCGATCAGGGTGCCCACTCAGAATCAGAGGCCGATCTCCTTCTGCCGCCGAATCATATGAATCTGCCTGATCAGATAAACTATTCAGCACGGCGGAATGGGTTGCTAATTGCTGTATCCAGTCCGATAACTGATCAGGCAGATAGTGCCGTACCTGCTGGCGTATCACCGCAGCCTGAGGTGCTTGCTGATCCATACCACTCAGTAACTCACCGGGATGCTGCAACGCTCGTTGCAGATCCAGACAGATATGTCCGTGACCATTACGCTCACAGGTCAGCGCAGCAGTGATCAGAATCAGTGGGTCAGAATCCGGGCACTGGCTGGCAATAAAATCAGCAAAGGCTTTATCCAATGATCGGATGGCGCCGGTTTCTGTCCATAGTGCCAGTACATCTGACACTGACATCTGATCAGGAAAACTATTAGCCGGGTCAGCCAGGCTGTTCGCCGGATCAGAGGGGGCACTTGTGGGGTTATCAAGGCTATTAGCCAGATCAGAAGCGCTGCTTATCGGTGAAGTAACGGTATCCGTCTGTTCTGCCGGGCTGTTGACCGGATCTGAAGAAGAATCAGCAAACAGATCATCCTGCATAAAAAGATCGGGCTGGTCAGAGTGTCGTTTACCGGACATGGTTTTCGCTCTCCTGACTGGTACGGATATTCTGCTTTGATTTAAAGCTCATCGTGTCTTGCTCATATTCACCCACACCTTTACCCAGAAATAGCCGGTCCAGTTGTTCAATAAAATGCTTATCCGGACGATCCATAAACAACCCCTGACTCTGGCTCTGATTGCCTCGCAGGAATGCATAAACTACACCGCCAATATGGCGATCATAATCATAATCCGGCAACCGGGCTTTAAGCTGACGATGTAATGCCAGCAGGTAGATGCAATACTGCAGATCATAACGCTTTTCCAGAATCGCGTTGGTCATCGCTTCATGATGGTAGGCTTCGTCATACTCGCCCAGTTTATTTGATTTCCAGTCCACCACGTAATAACGCCCCTGATATTCCATCACCAGGTCAATAAAGCCTTTCATCAGACCATTCAATTGTGTTTTCTGAGCCATAGGGCGGGGAGCCTGGTTCAGAGTGCTGGCGATCACCAGCTTATCCAGTTGCAGACTGTTCACATGGTGGCTCTGAAACAGAAACTCCATTTCGACACAGATCTGTGAGGGTTGCAGATCTCTAAGGGCAAAGGTCGGTATATTACCGTCGCTATCCGGTAGTTTATCCAGTATCCAGGGCGTGCTGAGATAGTCCTTCAGCCAGTTATCCAGCGGGTAAACCCATTCTGTCAGCTGACGCATATGACAACGTTTATGCAACGTTTCCAGCCGTAAGGCCTGATCCGCAGCACTGGCGTTGAAGCCATACAGCAGGTTACCAGGGGCTGTCTCTGATACACTTTTTTGCTCGGCGGCCCATTCCAGAATGCCATGCAGGAAGGTTCCGGATCGGCTGCCCGCTGGAAACTGATGCAGACTGCGGGTTTGATTGGTCAAAGGTGGCATCAGAAATTCAACCGGCACATTAACCACCGCTTCACCGGCTTCTTCTCTGGCGGTGGATTCAGCGGCGGTTTCTTCTTCTGTTATCTGATTCGGCTCTGAGGATTGAGCTGAAAGTGCTTCAGAACGGGCACCGTAACTGATGGCAGAGTAACTGGCTACCCACCAGCCTGGCGCAGGTTTGACGGTACAGGTACGAGCCTGATCCAGTTCTGCCTGAACCGGCGGACGGTATTGCCATTGTTCTTCCGTTGGCTGCATCAGACTGAACCGCTTTAGCCAGTCGGACTGGCTCAGGATCTGTGCAGTCAGTGAGTCCTGGTTTAATCCCAGTAGATAACCCAGGGCAGAGTGCTCCAGCTGTTTTAATGGAGCCATGCCAAGCCAGTTACCATAACGAGCACGGGTCAGGGCAACATAGAGTTTCCGAATATCTTCTCCCAGACGTTCGTCATCAGCCTGCTGCAGAACGTCAGGTGTCAGAGCCAGATGAGCTTCAGGGTCACCCTTGGCATTATGAGTCAGTACCGGGCGATAACGCCCCTCTTCCCGACGGAAGTTACAGATAAATGGCAGGAAAACCAGTGGGTATTCCAGACCTTTTGATTTGTGAATGGTGACAATTTTGACCAGCTCCCGGTCACTTTCCAACCGCTGTTGCTGCACATCACTGTTTTCATCCGGTTCCAGACGAGCTTCTTCCAGAAAACGAATCAGAGCCAGTTCACCCTCCACCTGTTCGCTGGCATGCTGTAGCAATTCGCCCAGATGCAATAAATCGGTCAGTTGCCGCTCTCCACCACGCAGACTGAGTAAGCGGCGGGCAATATCAAACTGCTCAATCAGCTGGTAAATAAGAGCCAGGATGCCCCGGAAACGCCAGACTCGCTGTAAACGGGTGAAGTGCTCAATCTGAGTTTCCCAGTAAAACTCATTCCGATTCAGCTGTTCCAGCTGCTGCACACTGAAACCCGCCAGAGGACAACCCAGCGCCTGGCGTAACCAGCGCTCATTTAATGGGTGAGCGACCGCACGCATCATCACCAGCAGGCTGGCGGCGGTATCACTGGCATAGACGCTGCTACGATCGGACAGGTATACACTGGCGACACCCTGTTTATACAAAGCTTCTTCTATCTCGCGGGCCTCGGTGCCATTATTCACCAGCACAGCGATATCCCGAGGCTGCACCGGTTGTCTCTGTTCAGGATTTTCTTCATCTGGCAAAGTGGCTTTACCCTGCTGCCCCAGCACCAACAGCCGGGCGATCTCATTGGCCGCAATCTGAGCCGATTCTGTCCGGTAAGCTGTAACACCCTGGGTTTCAGTCAGCCAGCTTTGCTGAGCGGCCACAGGCTGATGATCAATGATCAGACCCGTGAGTGAGGATTTACCAGCTTTTACCGGTTTGAAGGGAATCGCCTTATCTGAGTCATCCAGTGAGCGCATGCGAAATGCGCCCTGCGCCTCATGATCTCTTTCGCAGTGGTGAAATATCTCATTGACCTGATCTATCAGCTCCGGGCAGGAACGATAGTTAGTATCCAGGGTATAGCTTTGTTGAGCCGCATCACCTGCTTTCAGGTAGGTGTAGATATCGGCTCCCCGGAAGGCATAAATTGCCTGCTTGGGGTCACCAATCATAAAGAAACCGGTATTTTCGATCGGTTCTTTTACCCGATAGACACGGTCAAAAATCCGGTATTGAATCGGGTCAGTATCCTGAAACTCATCCACCAGGGCGACCGGGAATTTTCTGCGAATCGCTTCTGCCAGTGCCTCACCCCGTTCAGGGTGCTGCAGGGCATGATCCAGTCGGGTGAGCAGGTCATTATGATATAGCTGTTGCTGACGCTGTTTTTCATGCTCTATACGCTGTCTGATCCAGCGGGCGGAATGTTCTAATAGCATCGTTTCAGCCCCTGGCAATTGGGCCAGGGCATCTTCCAGCTGACGCAATGCCAGGCAGGCCGGGTGCTGACTATCACTGTCACCTTCATCTTTCCAGGCAGACAGATCCAGCCCGGCCATACGCCTGAAGGTATTCTGGCCTGTATTGATACCGGTTTGTTCCGCATCCGTTTCCAGCCAGCGGGTTAGTTTTGTCAGCAGATCACCCCGGTGTTTTTTATTCAGTTTTGGGGTGTTCAGGCGCTTCTCGCTCTGAGCATTATCAAACAGTTCTGTTAGCTGATTGATATAATTTTCGTCACGCCACCGTTGTTTTAATGGCTGGATAACGGCCGCTTTTTCCTGTTGCAGTGCTGTGAGTAGCTGTTCAACACTGCACAGTCTGAATACTCCGGCTTCAGACTCAGTGGGCTGGCAATCTTCAGGCAGAGACGATATTGCCAGCTGGTCCAGTGCCGGTAGCAGATTACGAATTTTACCGGTCAGGCTGGCAGGAGAGGTAAACACGCTTAACAGGGTTTTCAGTGAGGCTTCGTCCAGGGACAGACAATAGCTCCGCCAGTAATCCTCGGCTGCCTGTTGCAGATAATCGGCTTCCGACTGAATCAGTTCCTGTTCGAAACCGTTACCGCTATCAAAGGCATGCTCCGTCAGTACCCGATAGCACCAGCTGTGAATGGTTGAGATAGATGCTTCATCCATCCATTCTGCAGCCAGCAAGAGTCGTCTGGCTTCAGCATCCGGGGAGCGGCCCTGAGCGATTAATGATGCCTTCAGCTCGAGCAGTATCGGATCTCCCGCACTGGCAGAAGGGTGCTCATCAGAAGCTGCTGGATTTGTGGCAGATGATAGTTCTGTCAAAGATAGCTGGTCTGTCGCAGATACAGTGCCTTTATCTGCATCTGCGTCAGGCAACTGCAGCAGCTCTGCCATTTCAACCAGACGCAGGCGGATACGCTCTCTCAGTTCCTGCGTTGCGGCGTTGGTAAAGGTCACTACCAGAATTTCAGGGGGCAGCAGAGGGCGAATAAAAGCCTGAGTTCCCTTCTTCTGGTCTTCTGTCTCTGATTCGGTCTGCTGGGATGGACTATCCATACCATGTTGCAGAACAAGGCGCAGATATAGCAGTGCCAGAGTAAAGGTTTTACCTGTACCGGCACTGGCCTCAATTAACGCAGAACCTTTCAGAGGGAAAGTCAAAGGATTCAGAATCTGGTTCATATCAGGCTCCTTGCTCAAACAACGGGCCATAGGCCAGACGGCAGCAGTCAGTAAAATTCAGAATGCAGTCCTGAGAGGTGAATTGCGTCGCCAGCATAACCTCCGGGGTTGGATATTCCCGCGTCATATAGCTGCTGTATGCCAGATCTTTATCAAAGGCTTCACGGATGACCGATAATTCTGCAATCTCCAGCATTGACATATCTTCAGTGGGTACAGCACTGGCATGTTTCAGCCAGCTAAAGCCGGTATTCAGGGCAAATGGCAACGGATGCTGCATACCCTGCCACCAAAGGTCTGCCTGCTGAGTCAGCAGTGTTCGGGCTTTTTGCTGCTCAATCGGTGCAAATGTTGCTTTACCCGCCGGACTGACGACCTGGGTTTCTACCTCTCCCAGCTGAGCACAGGCGATCAGATGTTTTAGCCAGGGCTGAATATAGTTACTCCAGCGAGGGATCTTTTTATTCCGCAGTGAGCTGGTGCTCAGGCAGATCTGCGCCAGATGCCCATCGGCATTCTGATAGATCTCCGTCAGCTGATGCTCCAGCATCCAGTAAGGGCGTTGTTCTGTGCTGCGTTCAGATTGCATACTGAATGCGGGCAGATTATCCAGATGCAGAGAGAAGTGATGTCGCAGATTATTCCATTCCTGGTACAGAGTCGGCATCTGCTCAAAATGCTCAGCCGCATGATACCGGCCCAGATTGCCCTGAATCAGTACGCCTTCACGTTGTTTCTTCTCAACAAATGCGGCCATTTCGGCTTCAAAAGCGGCTTCATCCAGCCCTGGTCGGAAAACAGTCGCAATCAGCTGGTCTTTTAGTTGCCAGTTGCTCAGGCCATCAAATTCATAGGTTTCAGTGTCTGGGGCCGGAGTCAGTTGTTCTGGCGGAAATACCTGCAAACGTTGAGCAAAGAAGGCATCAACCGGATGCTTCAGAAAGTCAGTCAGTTGTTTAAGTGACAGCGCATTATCCGGATACCACTCTGGCAATGCCTGAGCAGATTCAGGTGTGACGGCTGATTGTGTCTGCACAGAACAGGTTTTATGGGCAGAATCCGTTTCATGAATGGCACGCCACTCCACACCATAGGTAAATAGTCGGGGGTCTCGTCCGGGCTTAAAGTAATCAGGACTGAAGGGTTGCATCGGGTATTCTGTCGTCAGCGCATCCAGCAAGGCCGTTCTTTCCTGCTGTGAAGGGTATAGCAGCTCGCTTTGCTGACCTTTCAGACGCCAGCCTGCTGACAGATGGTCTCTGAGCTGCCCGACCAGTACTGAAGGCGGCATTTCGTTGTTATCCCGGATGCTGCGTCCAACCCAGCTGATCACCAGCTTATCCCGTGCAGAAAGCAACGCTTCCAGCAACAGATAGCGATCATCTTCTCGACGAGAACGGTCACCAGGACGGTATTGCTCTGCCATCAGATCAAAATCCGCAGCATGATGACTACGAGGGTAGTCGCCATCATTCATACCCAATAGCCAGATCTGGCGGAAAGGCACTGCACGCATCGGCATCAGGGTGGCAAAGTTGACCGAGCCTCCCAGAAACTTCTGTGTCAGGGTCGGCTGGTCAATCTGCTCCAGCAGGGTCGGAGCAAAAATAGCTAACGGTAATGTGTCATCTTCCAGCCCGGCATCCTGCACATGTTGCACTAAGGCATCGGAAGCCTGTTCAATCTGCTCCAGTGCCCATTGATCGGTATTGCCCGTCGCAGTAAAAAAATCTTCCGTCAGCTGGTGCAAGCGCTCAGCCCACTGAGCGGCATTTCTGGACTGTTTCTGCTCCTGCCACCAGGTTTCCAGCCGATCCATCAGGCTGACCAACGGGCCGACTAACGCGGCTTCAAGCCCCCCGGTTTCGCTATAGGGTTCAATCTCTTGCCAGTGTCCGGCATACGGGCCGGAAGCAAAGCCCAGCAGCATACGTTTTAATCCGGCCTGCCAGGTATTCTGCGGTTGATCAGGCGGCAGCTGAAAGTCGGTCTTTTGCTGTGCATTCAGTCCCCAGCGAATCTGAGCCCCCTCAATCCAGAACTGCAGACGTTCCAGATCATCTTCTGTCAGCCCCATACGAGTCATGACAGCCGGGACTTCCAGTAACTCTCTCAGATCATTGACGGTAAAACGGGAGTGTTCGATCCGGGTCAGTTTCTCAAAGGCGATCAGCAGTGTATTACGGGACCGCTGGCCCTGATCTGAAATATGATACGGCATAAAACGGGGATCATGGGGGTTGCCTGAATCACTGGAACTCAGGCCAGAGAAACGATACATATAGCGCCCGAACACAGCCTCAATATGAGGGGCGTAGACATGGATATCCGGCACCATCACCAGGATATCTCTGGGTTGCAGGTTATTCCCTTGCTGGCGCGATTTTTCGAATTCTGCCAGTAACTGATCGTGCAGAATTTCAACTTCCCGCTGAGGGCTATGAGCGATAGCAAAACGGATGCTATCGTCGCTTTCCGGATCAAATACAGCCTGCTTCTCTCTGCGATCTTGCAGAGTATTCAGTTGCAGAATATCATCCTGCAACTGAGCCAGCAGATGGGTTGCCTGATCATTTATCGGAGTGCGGAACAGATCGATCCGGCCATCAAAGTAATTTTCGTACGCTTCTTTTTCATCCTGCTCGTCTAATAAATGCAGATAATCACGCCCCTGTTTACCCCAGGATGCCAGTAGCGGATGGCCATACTGATGCAGGCTATCCTGATCATAATTGACGGCAGCAGATATTGTCTGATCACCTGAAAGGTTTTGTTTATTGCGCTTATGGCGTTTGTATTCGTGACGTAACAGATCCCGCCCTTCAATAATATCGCCCCAGTAATACTGACAGGGGTTACTGACAAACAGCATCACCTGGCATAAATGGGAAATCGCTTTGAGCACTTCCAGAGTTTGCTGAGGCAGAGAGGTAATACCAAATATAATCACCCGACGGGGCAGACCATAGGGGCGTTGCTCTGGCGGGCAGGCTTTAGCTGCCTGGAGAAAACGCTGATGAACGGCAGAACGGTTTCCGGTCAGCTCGGTCGTGGCTGTATCCGGATTGTCTTGCTGATCAGATTCTGCTTTTACATCGGCGACAATGGCTCGCCAGAGCCCGGCCTGCCATTGTTGCTCCGGACGCAGTTCGACGGTTTCTCCTTTAGCGGAAGTGATAACATCCTGCCCTCCCTGCCAGAGATTAAGCCAGTCTGCCCGATAGACCTGGTACTGATCATACAGATCCGCTAACAACGCACTGAGGTGATAAACCCTTTTATCCTGCTCAGTTTGCTGTTGAGCGGATTCTGCCAGATAGTTCTTTAACGGAGTAAAAGAAGCCTGTTCCAGAAAGCCTGGCTTACGTAACAGCCGGTAGAGGCGCCAGCTCAGAGCTGCTTTATCAAACGGAGAACCTGCAGGTAGCTCAGGCAAAAAACTGCTATAAGCCTGCCAGACAAAACGCCCTGGCAGTGTGGTATTAATGGCTGCAGCGATACCGAATCCATGTAGTGCATTGCTATCTTCCAGAGCTTCGCCGTCTGAGACAGGTTCAGCCAGAGCCAGCTTCAGCCACTGAGCAATACCGTTACTCTGAACCAGAATCTGCTCATCCTCCAGCGGCCCCAGAGGAAAGCGTCGACACCAGTCCACCATCACGTGTCTGAGGTCTTCCAGCAAGTTGCCCTGAATGACCATAAAGCCTGTTGGCCAGGGGGCGTTCTGATTGTCAGGTGCAGAATAATGATCAGCCATCGGCACCGATTCTCCTTAGCAATAATATCTGGCATTCTGAACAAAGTGTTGTCCGGAATTTGTTGCTAAGGATACTCTGCCAACACAGACAACTGAATGATAAATATGAATTTGTTTTCCTGGCGACATGGGTTCAGATGATGATAGCTATGCCTTTTTCATTATGTTGGCGACGTTATCTGTATCCGTATTTTTCCTGCAGTAGCTTATACTGGTATTTTTTTACTGCCAGCTTCTCACGTAAAAAAACATTTTCGGTGTTCAGGGTGACATTCTTTTTACTCAGCTCCAGTACCTGGCTCATCAGGCTCTGCTTTTCTTCAGCTGAACCACTGCTTTGCTGTACTTTCAGACTCAGGCGATCAATTTTTCCTGTGCCTTCTTTAAACTCGTAATCATTGTCTCTGATTTTAGTTTCCAGCTCTGATATTTCCGATTGAACCGCGTAATACTCCTGACCAATTTTATAACCGGCCATAAACTCATCATGACTTTCTGCCGGACAAACCCCTTTATATTTATCATCCCGTTTACCGTTAACAAAACCGGATTGCTTAGTACAATAGCTTTTCAGTCCTTCTTCGCGACCTGTGGCATACCGGTCCTGGTCGGGTGTAACACCATATTCTGAACACTGCTTGCGATATTCCCCCACCTGAGACAGACGTTCTCCACGCTCTCCATCCTGTAACCCAATCAGTCTCCAGTCAGCGCTCAGACACTCCTCTTTATTCATGGCTGAGCAGCCAGCTAATAGGAGTAAGGAAGCAGCAACAGCAAGCAATTTTATTTTTTTCATCCAACAATCCATTCTGTCTGGTTTACGGAATTAAAGTAAGCACAGCTGAGTGAGTTTAAAAAATGCCAGATCTTCTGTATAGACAGACTCATGAAAAGCGACATGAAATATGATCAGTTTATATCTGGAGTGATTATATGGCTAAAGCTTGCAGGGTATCAGTCTTAACCGGTGATGTTCGTTCACCGGCACCTTTTCAGATGTTCACTGGCATTTTTCTATTGTACTCAATCCGTAGTGCGAGCCAGTGCCAGCCCTAAATACTGAAAATAATCACTGAATGCTGCATTGATCCGCTGACGCTGCTGGCCTGAAGGATATAAGCCGTATTCCGCTTCTTTCGAGGCCTTTGTTCCCTTAACCAGAAAGTTATTTTTTAAGCTGGCATCCTGCACGAAGGCTTCAAATGCCCTGGCGCATAACTCTTCAGGCTGACTGTAATAAGATTGACCCAGTGCCTTATCAACCGTTAATGAGCGCTGAAACAGGATGCTGGGCTGTTCGCCACTCTCATCAAGGATAATACAAGCAAAGCAATGGGATAATTTATGATTTAGTGGATGTGAAATGAGATGCTGATTACCTGCGCCCTGTTCCAGCCACAGACCAGAGGCAAAGCTGGTGCGATCTGTGCTGGTAAATGCCTTATCAGCCAGATAGTGGTCCAGTGCATGAAACCATTCATGAGCAATACTGCCCGGACCCGCGTTTTTCGCCAGTGCAAACGCACGCTGTCCGGGAGAGTAATGTGCTGATACGCCTAAGCGCCCACCGGTACCATATTGCAATGCCAGAGTGCCTCGTAAAGACACCACTAACTCTGGTACCTGCAGAATCAGCATCAGATCACAGAATGCATCATAAAAATGCTCTGCGGCTCTTTGTTGCTCTGCACGAGTGACCCAGCGACCAATCTCAACAGACCTGAAATCAAAACGCTTCCTTATCAGGCTGAAGTTACACTCCAGTCCTTGTCGATGATCAGGTCCATTACGATAGATTGCAGGAAATCGGGTTTTGTTTATGATCGTTTCAGCCATCCCGGATGTTCCGGCAATATCAGATAAAGAAAAGACTAACGATCTAACTCAGCTGCTGAGTTGCCGCAGTCAGAGTGTTTTTCATCAGACAGGCAATGGTCATTGGCCCGACACCGCCAGGCACAGGGGTAATTGCACTGGCAACAGGGGCGACAGCCTGATAGTCCACATCACCTTTCAGTTTATAGGCACCATCATGTTCTACAGAGTTGATGCCTACATCAATAACAACGGCTCCTGGTTTTACCCAGTCCGCTTTAACCATTTCGGGAGAACCCACTGCCACAACCAGAATATCTGCTTCTGAACAGATCTGTTCTATATTCTGTGTCCGGGAATGTACTGTCGTTACGGTACAGTTTTCACGTAACAGTAGAGCGGCCATTGGCTTGCCTACAATGTTTGAGCGTCCGACAACGACGGCATGCTTACCGGTCAGGTCATCCATTACCTGGCGCAGCATAATCAGACAGCCCAGAGGTGTGCAGGGCACCATCGCATCCTGTCCTGAACTGAGCAGGCCCACATTAACCGGGTGAAAACCATCAACATCCTTAGCAGGCAGGATCGAGTTAATCACCGCGTTTTCATCCAGATGATCCGGTAATGGTAGCTGTACCAGAATACCGTGTACCGCCGGGTCCTGGTTTAGCTGATCGATCAGTTGATCCAACGTATTCTGATCGATATCTGCAGGCAGTTTGTGTTCAATAGAATTCAGACCGGATTCTTCTGCTCGCTTAATTTTATTGCGAACATATACCTGACTGGCCGGATCTTCACCTACCAGCACCACAGCCAGGCCGGGTTTAACACCGTGTTTATCCAGAAAGAGTTTTGCTTCAGTAGCCACATCATCAACTACCTGAGCGGCGAGCTGTTTACCATCTATGATTCGGGTCATGTTCCTGCCTTAACGCTGAAAAAACAGCCTGAGAGCTTCACCGGGAAAACACCAGACTTTGAATGTCACATTATTGCCTCAGATACCGATCAATCAGATCAAATCCGCAGATATGGTCCGATTGTGAACCTGATATTTAGCCGGATCATCCGATGACAGGCCGCAATTCACCGGCGCGAGAATAATACAGATGGCTATTATCATCAAACGTCACCCACACGAGCTTGCCTGTATGCGACGATTTGTTCCTGAAACGCTCCACCAATCGTCTGGTCAATAATCGTTTATAAGTACTCAGGTTTCCTCTGAGTTCTCAGTTTTCTCTACGTTTTTTTCTATCTGATTAGTGCCAGAGTATCTGCCCCGGCACGCTGAAGATCGGGCAGGTTTTGCAAGCAAGCTTCCAGATCATTCATGTCTGCATCGGTTTCCAGCATCCGCAACAGAGTCCCTAAGCGGGCCAGTCCCAGAGTTTCACAGGCACCTGCCAGTTTATGGGACAGCTGGGAGGTTTCATACAGGTCGCTTTCCAGCAAACTGGCTTCCAGCAGAGGCCAGAGTTCCTGATACAGAGCGATAAAGTTGCGCATCAAATCGGTGACTTTCTGTTCACCCAGCATACGCCGATGCAGATCCAGAACCCCTTGATCCAGTAAGGGAATCCGCTCAGGATCGGCAGTATCTGGTGTCGCCACATCAGGAAGAATATCCGGTGATAATGCGAGTTCCGTATCGCTTTGTCTGGCCAGGCAGGCCTGTAGCGCCGAAAATAGTTGCTCTCTTTTAACCGGCTTGGCTACAACATATTGCATACCTGCCTGCAGATAACGATGTACGTCTTCTGGTCTGACACTGGCAGTCAGTGCCACAATCGGAGTATTAAAATTAACTGCTGATGGATCAGATCTGAGCTGACGGCTGACCTCCATTCCACTCAACCCCGGTAGGTGCATATCCATCAGAATTAGGTCAAAGGCGCGGTGCTGACACATTGCCAGCGCTTTGTGGCCATCTTCTGCCAGGGTGACCGGATAGCGATCTCCCAGTAAACCCAGTACAACCTGTTGGTTAATTTCGACATCTTCGACTAGCAGGATCTCGCCACGGAGGTTTTCTGATATGGGAGTCTGTTTTTCTATAGCTTTACTTTCACTTTCAACCGGCGATAATGTCAGCTCCAGCCAGAAACAACTGCCTTTGTCTGGTTCACTATGAACACCAATATCACCACCCAGTGTCTGAGCCAGCTCTTTGCAGATCGCCAGCCCCAGGCCGGTCCCGCCAAAACGACGGGTAATACTTTCATCCGCCTGAGTAAAGCGATCAAAAATATGCTGCTGTAATTGTGTTTCGATACCGATACCGCTATCGATAACCTCGAAACGAATCCTGTGCTGACTGCCCTCCTCTGCCGATAACCGACAACTCAGTCTGACCGAGCCGGAATCGGTAAATTTTATCGCATTAGCCAGTAAATTAGTCAGTATCTGGCGCAGACTGCCTGCAGCACCGCAATAGTAGTGACTGAGTGCCGGGTCAGTATACAGCTGTGTGGTCAGCCCCTTTCTCTCTGCTCCCGGTGTCATCAGAGTGATCAGGTTCTTCAGCAGTTCCGTCAGAGAGAACTCCGTTTGCTGTGAGACATAAGCCCCTTCCACCAGACGGCCGTATTGCAATACATGATCAAAGGTTTCCATCAGAGCATCCGTTGCGTCATGTAACACCCGGATATGTTCCCGCTGATTATCGGTTAATGGGCTGTTTTCCAGTAGCTGAATCATACCCAGCATACCGTTCATCGGTGTACGTATTTCATGGCTCATGGTGGATAAGAACTGAGACTTTGCGTTACTGGCATCTTCTGCCGCTTCTTTTGCCCGCCTCAGACTGGCGGTGCGCTTTTCAACCATCTGTTGTAGCTGATCTCTGTCTCTTTGTACCGCCTGTCCCATTTCATTAAGGGCTGCGGCTAACTGATCCAGTTCATCCGGTTGCTCCGGTGGTATTCGCTCCAGAGTTAAACGACTTGCCAGATCACCGGCTCCGATACGGCGGCTGTAATCTGCCATACTTTCCAGGTGACGGGTGATTTGCCGCTGCACAATCACCAGGATCACCAGAACAATCAGTAGTACCAACAAAGTCTGATTAAACAAAATACTGGCCCCGGTCTGCCAGACTCGGGCGTAAACTGCTTCCATATCAAAGCTGACATTGAGCTGTCCCAGATGACGTTGCTGCTGGCTGCGCGTAGTGTGAATCAATTCGAAGCTTTTTAGCTGAACTTGGTGGCCTGCATTCAGGGGTGTGTGTACCGGGAGCTGCAATTCAGGGCTCAGATGGTTGCCTTCCAGCGTCAGGTAAATCACATCCGGCAGGGTATGAATACCCAGTAACTGGAGTTCTACCTGTGCCTGATCCACATCCCATAAACTTTTCGCCAGGCTGGCCAGGTAGCTGCTGCGAATCAGTTCAGTCTGCTGATCCATCGCTTTGAGTTCCCGGCGATAATCCAGCGATAGCTGCAAGGCAGTTGAACAGAGAATAAAGATAAAACTGCATACGCTGACATACACCATAATCCGGTAACCCAGGGGGTGTTGTCTGGCGTATCCCGGACGTTTTTTCAGCCAGAAAGTCATAAAACTACCTGCTTCAGGGAGCGTTCAGATACTGAAAACTGTATTTTTGGATTAAACGCTGAATTGTGCCATCCTCATGCATCTGCTTCAGACGTTGATTCAGGTAGGGCAGGTAACCCTGTAAGCCACTGTGGTGTCCCAGCGCCAGATAATAGTGTTCCGTGGTGATTTCGGTATTCAGTGCCATCACATCATCATGAAACCCCAGACGAAGGCTTTGCAACTCGCCACTGAGTTGCCCAAGCGGCATATAATCGATACGGCCAAGGGCCAGTTTGGCAAAGTTCTGATGTCCACGGGAGACGTATTCAATCAGGCCATGCTGTTCAACAAAACGATCAAACTGTTCGCCAAAACTATCCCCTAGTAATAAGCCAACGGTTTTGCCTTTCAGGTCTTCTGGTGAGCGATATTCAATAGGCTGCTGTCGGTTCACGAATAAAGTGACTTTATCAGCAACAATCGGTTGCTGAGAGAAGCTCAGATAAGCCTCCCGGCTACGAATCCGGTAGGCTGCTACCACAATATCGGCTTTACCCTGCTGAACCTCTAACAGACAGCGTTTCCAGTTACTGTCGGCGCTGAGCTGAACCTGATAACCCAGCTCAGCAAACAATTGCCGTGTGACGGCTGGAGCCAGACCGGTCAGCTGATTATTGTGATGCCAGGACACAGGAGGATAGAAAGGATGACCACAGGCTTTAAGCGATTGCCCGGCACGGGCTGTTTCCAGCCACAATAGCGCCAGCAGCATAAAAACCAGCTGAGCACTGATCAAGTGGGCGCTAATCAAGTGAGTACCAGGCCGGTGGGTGCTTACTTTCTTTCTGCCGTATTTACCGATACAGAGATCGTTGATACTGAATTTCATTATCCTGATCTCTGGCCGTCAGAGATCAACCGGTTTGGGGGTGAACAGATAACCTGCACCATGTACGGTCAGAATCAGTTTAGGATTAGCCGGATCATCTCCCAGCTTGCGTCTCAGACGGCCTATCAGTACATCCACCGTTCTGTCACTGGGCACCCATTCCCGGTTACGGATCTGATCCAGAATCTGTTCCCGGCTCATCACCTCTCCTGCCTGATTCATCAAACAGGCCAGTAGTTTAAACTCCCCTTCTGTTAACTGGGTTTCCTGACGACGCTCATCCAGTAATTGTCGCCGGTCCATATTCAGTTTCCAGCGGTCAAAGCTCTTAAAGCTATGGGTAAAGGCATCGGTGGGCTTATCGGCACTGTTTCGTACCCGTCGAATCAGGTTCTTACTACGAGCCAGAATTTCACGGGGATTAAACGGCTTGGTGACATATTCATCCGCCCCGCACTCCAGACCAATCAGACGATCTACTTCATCCTGGCGACCCGTGACCAGGATAATGCCGACTTCACTGTGAACTCTGAGCTCCCGTGTCAATGTCAGGCCATCTTTACCAGGTAAACGAATATCCAGTAATACCACGTCAATGGCTTCACTGTTCAGAATTCCTTCCGCCTCTTCAGCTGTCTCGGCGCAGAGCACCCGATAACCTTCTTCTTCAAAGTAACTGCTCAGGCACTCTCGGGTAATCATTTCATCATCGACAACCAGTATTTTGGCGTCTGTATGCATGGTATTGTCTTCCGGGGCATTAATCAGCTTTTGTTATTCTATCTTGAAAATCTTGAAAAGACTGCGTCAAGACTTGTCACTTTACAAGTCTTGTTTACATCTCATTTACAACTATAGACATTTTTGCACATCAGTGGCGTTACTCCACTTTATTTTTTACCAGGCTGCTTGTCTCTTATCACTCTGTCTATTGTGTTCAGATCTGTCTGATTTCTGATGTAATCAGCAGGTTACTCCTGGCATCCAGCGATGCTCTGCCTGATATATTCTTCTGTTATGGGATGTATTAAATAACAAGATCACGTCATTTAGCCACATAAACATTAATGTTAACGGCTATTACTACATTTATTGCTCTTCACAGGGGGTGTCGCAAATCGACATAATCAGGCCGCTGTTAAGCAGTATCAGAGTGTTTTCACTGATTACTATGGCGTTACCCGTCAGGTCAGGAGATTTCACTCCGGCCGAATCACGGCTCGAAATTCCGATCAGGTCGGTAATCTATGACTTGTCCTGATCCATATTCTTAGCAGGAGAATAAAAAGAATGTTTAGCAAAGACGATCAGATCCAGAACTTTGATGAAACCCTGTGGCAGGCGATGCAACAGGAAGCGGTGCGCCAGGAAGAGCACATCGAGTTGATCGCATCTGAAAACTACACCAGCCCGCGAGTCATGCAGGCTCAGGGTTCCCTGCTGACGAATAAATACGCAGAAGGTTATCCTGAAAAACGTTACTACGGTGGTTGTGAACACGTTGATGTGGTTGAGCAGCTGGCCATTGACCGTGCCAAAGAACTGTTTGGTGCCGACTATGCCAACGTTCAGCCTCACTCCGGTTCTCAGGCCAATGCGGCGGTTTACATGGCGCTGGTTGAGCCGGGTGATACAATTCTGGGGATGAGTCTGGCTCACGGTGGCCACCTGACACACGGTGCCCATGTAAACTTCTCCGGAAAAATGTACAACGCTGTGCAGTACGGTCTGACCGAATCTGGCGAGATCGACTATGACCAGGTTGAAGCTCTGGCAAAAGAACACCAGCCAAAAATGATCGTAGCCGGTTTCTCTGCTTACTCTCAAATCGTTGACTGGGCACGCTTCCGTGAAATTGCTGACGCAGTTGGCGCGTACCTGTTTGTTGATATGGCACACGTTGCTGGTCTGATTGCCGCAGGTCTGTACCCTAACCCATTGCCGTATGCGGATGTGGTAACTACTACCACTCACAAAACACTGCGTGGCCCGCGTGGTGGTCTGATTCTGGCTCAGTTCGACCGTGAAGGCGCTAAGCCTGAGCTGGAGAAAAAACTGAACTCTGCAGTATTCCCTGGTGGTCAGGGTGGTCCTCTGATGCACGTGATTGCGGCTAAAGCCGTCGCATTTAAAGAAGCGCTGCTGCCTGAATTTAAAGAGTACCAGACTCAGGTCGTGAAAAATGCGGATGCTATGGCGCAGGTATTTATCGAACGCGGCTACGACGTAGTATCTGGCGGTACTCAGAACCACCTGTTCCTGCTGAGTCTGATCAAGCAGGGTCTGACAGGGAAAGATGCTGATGCAGCGCTGGGTAATGCCTCCATCACCGTTAACAAAAACGCTGTGCCTAATGATCCTCAGTCTCCGTTTGTCACCTCTGGTCTGCGTATCGGTTCTCCGGTCATCACTACTCGTGGTCTGAAAGAAGCTCAGTGTCGTGAACTGAGTCACTGGATTGCTGACATTCTGGATGCGATGCAGCGTGGCGATGAAGAAGCCATGATTGCAGAAGTGAAAGAAAAAGTTAAAGCACTGTGTTCGGATTACCCGGTATACAAGTAAGTCTTACCGGACAATATTCCTAATATAATAATAAGCCGGTCTTCGACCGGCTCCGTGAACCTCACTGATCGTCATCAGCCTGTTATCTAATGATAACGGGCTGTTTTAAGAGGTATTCAATATGGCAATCAGCTTATTCGATATGCTGAAAATAGGCATTGGTCCTTCCAGTTCTCATACGGTAGGGCCAATGAAAGCCGCGCAGATGTTTGCCGAAAGCCTGCGCGATACGGACTTACTCAGTGAGGTAAGCCGGGTTCAATCCCAACTGTTCGGATCTCTGGGGGCAACCGGTAAAGGTCACGGCTCAGGCCCTGCCGTTTTGCTGGGGCTGGAAGGTCACCTGCCGGAACTGATTGATCCGACCATTGTAGAACCCCGTGCCGATGAAATTGCACAAACCCGTCAGATGTCTCTGCTGGGTACTCATCGCATCGCTTTTGATGAAGCAGATGATCTGATCTATCACAAAACAGAATCCCTGCCCTTTCATGCCAACGGCATGAGCTTTACCGCGTTTAACGCTCAGGGCGAACAGGTCAGCCACAGAGTATATTACTCCGTGGGTGGTGGCTTTGTGGTTGATGAAGAAGCGGCAGGTGCTGACCGTATTGTAGAAGACAGCACTCCGCTCAGATACCCGTTCAGCACAGGTCAGGAGCTGCTGGACATCTGCAAAGAGACCGGACTGTCCATTTCTGATGTCATGCTGGAAAACGAAAAAGCGTGGCGCAGCGAAGAAGAGATTCGTCAGGGTATTCAGGAAATCTGGCAGGTCATGCAGGAATGCGTGCAGAATGGCATCCGTAACGAAGGTATTCTGCCAGGTGGACTTAAAGTAAAGCGCCGGGCTGCGTCTTTGCATAACGAGCTGAAGAACCGCACCCGTATGGATATGATCACTCCATCTCTGGGTGCTCTGGACTGGGTGAATCTGTACGCTCTGGCCGTTAATGAAGAAAATGCTGCCGGTGGCCGTATGGTAACAGCACCGACAAATGGTGCTGCCGGTATTATTCCTGCTGTACTGCACTACTACATTAACTGGTGCCCGAATTCCAATGAAGAAGGCGTGATTCGCTTCCTGCTGGCTGCTGCTGCGGTGGGTATTCTGTTTAAACAGAATGCTTCTATCTCCGGGGCAGAAGTGGGCTGCCAGGGCGAAGTAGGTTCAGCCTGTGCGATGGCGGCGGCCGGTCTGGCTGAAGCTACCGGCGGTAGCCCTGAACAGGTCGAAAATGCTGCTGAAATTGGTATGGAACATAACCTGGGTCTGACATGTGACCCGATTGGTGGTCTGGTACAGGTCCCCTGTATCGAACGTAACGCTATGGCATCCATGAAGGCGATTAACGCTGCGGCTATGGCAATTCGTGGCGATGGGCAGCACTTTGTCTCTCTGGATAAGGTAATTAAAACCATGCGTGACACAGGTCTGGATATGCTGGACAAATATAAAGAAACTTCCAGAGGAGGACTTGCTGTCAACGTGATTGAATGTTAATCAATTTTCATGATTCTATTCGCACTCTCTGGCTCCGGGTTGTTGGCTCTTCCCGGAGCTTTTTGGTTCTGGCTATATTGATGGCCAATGCCTCTAATCTGCCAGCATGGCAAAGAGGCTTGATTTTGAATTTTCCAGCAAAGCCTTCTGACTCTCCGTATCTGACAGACTTCTGGCAATAGACACTGTGCCTACCATCGTCACCACAAGGTATTGGGCCTGGGCACGTGCGGTTTGCAGACTTCTGCCTGTGGCTTCTAATGCCTGCGCTAATCGGTCAACCATGCCATTAAACACTTTTTCGTAGCTTGCTCTGACCTCGCTGTCTCTATGAGCTACATCGGTCGATAAAAATGCTAAAGGGCAAGCGTAGCCCTCTTGCCTGACATGCTCCATGCTCAGATATTCGGTAACCAGATAGCGCATCTTCTCTTTATCGAGATCACCGCCTTTCCTGACCAGTAACGAGTGTCGGCCCGCCGTAAGTATCGCCTCGGCATACAAACTGACCTTAGAGCTAAAGTGAGCATAAAAAGCGCCGTGGGTCATCTCGGCGTGTTGCATAATCTGAGCAATCGATATCTGGTCGAAGCCTCTGCGGCAAAACAGATCAATGGCAGATAAAAGAATACGTTCACGGCTTTGCTTTTTGTGCTCTGCAGAGTAAGGCAAAGTTACCTCCTGATAGAATAAGAAACCTGTCAGTGTTTTTATATTATCTTGATCATATTAAGACTTACCTTAGCATGATTACCCTGTTAGTCGAAATAACGCTGGGTACTCAGCGAAAGGAAATCATATGTCTCAGGCAAACCGAATTGTTATCACAGGAATGGGTATCGTATCGCCACTGGGTTGTGGTGTGGCATCTGTGTGGCAACGCTTAATCTCAGGTGAATCAGGCATCGATTGGATAAAAGAAGATCTGCCAGAGGGCTTAACCACTAAAATTGCCGGTCAGGTTCCACGTAATGGCGAACAGGATAATGCTCTGATCGAAGCAAACTATTTATCCGTTAAAGAGCGTCGACGTGTAGACCTGTTCACCTTATTTGCTTTAGCCGCCGCAGATGAAGCGTTAGCTCAGGCTGACTGGAAGCCTGAAAGTGAAGAAGAGCAAGCCGCGACAGCTACTGTGATTGCTACCGGTATTGGTGGTTTTCCAACCATTACCCATGCCAAAGAAGTGCTTGATCACTCAGGGCCTCGTAAGCTATCCCCCTTTACAGTACCCGCATTTTTAGCCAATTTAGCCGCAGGCAACGTCTCAATCAAATACGGATTTAAAGGGCCTGTCGGCACACCGGTGACAGCCTGTGCTGCCGGTATTCAAGCTATAGGTGATGGTATGCGCCTGATTCGTAGCGGAGAGGCCGATGTCGTACTGGCAGGTGGTACAGAAGCCTGTATTGATCCTCTGTCCTTAGCTGGATTTAGTGCTCTGAAAGCCTTATCCACCCACAATACTGAACCAACGACAGCCTCTCGTCCTTTTGATCAGGCGCGAGATGGCTTTGTGATGGGAGAAGGTGCAGGACTACTGGTGATTGAAAGCCTGGAACATGCGTTAAGCCGTGGCGCAACGCCATTAGCTGAAATTATCGGCTATGGCACAAGCGCCGATGCCTACCATCTGACCTCAGGGCCTGAAAATGGTGACGGTGCCGCAAGGGCGATAAAGTCAGCGTTAAAAATGGCGAACCTGAAAGCGGCTGATATAGGTTATGTTAATGCTCATGCCACCTCGACGCCGGTAGGGGATAAAGGGGAAATTAACGCCTTACGACAGATCTTTGCCGATTATATTACCCAGATACCCATTTCATCGACCAAGTCTGCCACAGGACATTTACTGGGTGCTGCCGGAGGTGTCGAAGCAATATTCAGCGTTCAGGCACTACGTTCAGGCGTATTACCGCCAACACTGAACTTAGACAATGTTGATACCGGTATGGCCGATCTTGATCTCATTCCCCATAATGCCCGAGAAACCAGGGTGAATCATGTACTTTGTAACGGCTTTGGCTTTGGTGGTGTGAATGCCGCTGTGATCTTTAAACGATATTCACTTTAAACTGTGTTTTGACCTCAGAGACAGCCATCAATTTTGCTCGAAATAGTGGCTGTCTTAGTCTTTTCTGGCTAAGTTTCCGATTTTACCTGCGGAGATGTCGAGCAGTAAAATCGGGTAGGTGTCATATTCAGAACTGTTCAGTGGAAAAGCTAATGAGATTCCATGTTACGTCCTGGGTGGGAATACCTGTGAACTCAACTGAGGTGTTGTTTTCAAATTTCACCTCCAGCCTGGAGCCGTCGTAGTCTATATCATCAATCTGTTTGACCAGCTGTATAAAGGAGTGAATTCCAAATGTATCAGATAGAATAATCTGATCACCTTCATCGGCATTAAAATTGGAAATATTGACGTTATCACCGGGGTTCAGTGTGAATTTATCCTGTTGACCGGATTGGAAAACAACCTCTTTGCCCTGATCATATGATAAGTGATTATTTTCAGTAATATACTCTTCGTAGATCTTGTGGTAACGGCCATCTCCATTACTGTCCTTATAGACGGTTTTCTCAAATCCCCAGCCTTCAGGTTCGTACTCAGTGATCAGATTGCCCTGAACAGTAAACTGATGCTGCTGAATTGAATCCTGTTCTATCTCTCCATCTGTTTCATATTCTGTTTTAGAGATAACATTACCGTTCTGAATGTCAAAGCGGTAGAAATCCTGAACAATATGCGGGCTGGCAGGCGTGAATGTTGTTTGTCCGGCAGAATAAATACCGTCGCCATTAACATCTGTAAAGGATGTCAGTTCAATGACGCCGTCATCTGTCTCTTGTTTAAAAATAACATCACCTTCAATGTAATAGTGCTCATCAGCATCGATTTTTTCATATTCCCAACGGCCATCATCCCATTCCTGAACACTTTTTATCTGATTGTTATGAATACTGAAGCGGTATAGGTCAGACATCGTTAACTCCTTTTTAATAGCATGGTTTCAGTGAATTTCGATATGGTCTGCTTCAAGTTCGATACCCTTGTATTCCCGTTCAATTTCGCCATACAAGGTGACAGACTGGCCATTTTTCAACACGATATGACGGCTGATATCCTCGTCAATTTCAACGGTTATTGAGCCGCTGGCATCCTGAAATTCATATTTCTCACGACCCAGAGGCTTAACCAGGGTAGCGTTTATTGCTACCAGAGAATTGTCTCTGGCATTCAGCGCTTCAGCTACAGATATCAAACCAGAAGCTGGGACCTGTGCTGTTGCTGTGAGTGAACCCGCAAAGAATAGTAAGGTGCCAAACATCAATCTCTTCATCGTGTTTCTCCTTTTATGTAATGGATGATGAAGAGATTAATGGATAGAGATGAAGTTAACCTGAAGTGCTGCTTTGTTTTGTGAAACAGAGTGTTATATGTAAACCCGGACAGGCATGGGAGCAGTGGAACGATGCCTGGTGAATGGCCGCAATACGTTGACAAATGGCCAGGCCCAGGCCCAGGCCTTCTCCTTTGCTGTCAAGGCGGACAGCAGGATTTCGAATGGCATCCAGTAATGTATCGGTTACACCATCGCCATTGTCTTTTATGCTGAGGGTTTGTCGGGTTAATGCGATGTTTACCTCAGTGGTTCTGGGGCTATGGCGTAAGATATTACTGAATATATTTTCAATTAATACCTGCAATAGGGTTGCATCACCTTCGATATGACAAGGCTCCAGCTCCAGGTGCAGTGCAATACCCCGCGTCTTAAAGAGCCTTTGATATTTGTCGGTTATTGCTTGTATCCGAGTATCCAGGGCGATCGGTTCAAAGCGTTTCTTCCAATGATGCTGTTCAAGTCTGGCCAGCGTCAGCAATTGCTCAACAATGCGGTTGACCCGTTCAGTTTCGAGCTTAATGGCAGAGATGTCGGGATCGGGGCAGGAAAGTTCAAGCTTGATCGTCGTCAGAGGTGTACGCAATTCATGGGCGACATCGTTGGCAAATTGGCGCTCACGATTCAGCACCTCGTCAACTTCTGACATCAGGCGATTCAGTTTATTGGTCAGTGTCTTGATTTCCCGCGTCTGACTGTCGCATTTCAAGGGAGAAAGGTCATCACCACTGCGCTGATCCAGTTCTCTTGATAGCAGTGTCAGTGGTTTTATGATTAATCGAACCAGCCAGCTTAGTAGCAATAAGCTTAACGCCGATCCAATCAGTGTGGGGGCTGTAATGTCTTCTGCAATGTCACCAATGATGTCATCGGAAAGATCATCACGGCGGTACATCTGGACAATAAGCTCATCTTCATCATGCTGATAACCATACCAGCCGTAGCCTTGAAATCTTGTTTCTATAAAAGAAGATCCACGTTTTTGGAGGGGATTATAGTGATCGAAATTGCTGACCTGCCAGCCCTGTTGCGTATGATATACGGTCACCCAGATCGTATCCTCATCGTCCATACGCACATGCTCTTTCAGGAATATACGTAACTCCGCGGGCGTTGCTTTTGTGGCAACGACCATCGCATTGAGCAGAGCCGCATTTTGTTTTAAATCGTCCTCAAGAACTTCATTAAACTCTTCATCGGCTGCCAGGTAAGTTATAAAAACCCCAAGTAGACTTGAGGTGATCATAAAAATGCCCAAAATCCAGGCAATCGCTTTAATGCTGAAGTTTTTTTTGATCATCATCAGGGTTGCACCAGGCGATAGCCAAAGCCCCGTACCGTTTCGATACGATCTTTACCAATCAGTTTACGCAAAGCATAGATATGCACATCCAGGGTATTGGATTCTGAGTCATTGCCTGAACCATAAATGCGTTGTAATAACCGCTCTCTATGAACTTTGTTGCCTGCTGATTGCAGTAGTGTCAGTAGTAACTGAGCTTCTTTCTGAGGGAGGGAAAGTGGCTCATTGTGTAAGGAAAACTGGTCTAGCCTGCTGTCGTAACTCAGACCGCCAAAGGCACAGATTTCATGATGGCGCCCCTGATGACGGCGTAACAGAACCCGAATTCTGGCCTGTAACTCTTCAGGTTCAAATGGCTTGACCAGATAATCATCTGCGCCGGTATCAAGCCCCTGTACACGGTCATCCAGCCCATCCCGTGCCGATAAAATCAATACGGGTTGATCAGCGTTGCTCTGTCGCAATTGCATCAGCCATTCGATACCGTCGCCATCTGGCAGGCCAAGATCAAGCAGAATAAGATCATAATCATTAGCCTGAAATTGCTGTTTTGCTAATGAAAGAGTCCGCACCCAGTCAACCCGATAGGTGCGGCTTAGTATTTTTAATAGCACATTGCCAAGACCTAAATCGTCTTCGACTAATAGCAGAAACATCGAATTGCTCCATGAAGTACTGAACTTTAGAAAAGCACTAACTGTCCAGTAGTTTTCCTTATAAAGGATGAAGTTTACATGAAGTATGTGATTGGCATCCAATGGGAAATAGCCAGGAGAAGAGAGTAAAGAAGCAGAGTCCATTATGAGCATTTTTGTTTCTGATTATGATCAGTAAAAGAATAGTTACTCTAATATTGAAGCAATTATACGACTACCGATGTCCTGTTGTTTCGTATAGACTCTAAGTGAAGCGAAAAGAAGTATGCAATACGCTTTATAGCCGCTACTGCTTTACTCAGGATGGGGCCGCTCATGTTCAGTTACGGAAAAGTCGCTTAGATAAATAATAAGATAGATGTAATGGAACAAGAGTATCCGAAAGATATGCCGCTGAAAGAGCTTACACTTGCTTTTCATCCGAATGATGAAGTGACCTTTTTCAAATATGCGGTGGAGCTGGCGGGAGATGAAGTCTTCTTGATGAAGGCAGATTCACAAATTGTCTATGTGAATCGGTCTGCGTGCGATCATTTGGGTTACGACTATGATGAGCTGATAGGTATGCACGTCTGGGAGTGGGACCCTTTGGTGTCCAGGGAGGTCTGGCCGTCAATATGGGAGAGGACTAAACGCGACAAACTGCTTCATATTGAAACGCAACATCGGACAAAGTCCGGCAGAATCTTTCCTGTCGAGATACGCGGCCATTATTATCAGTTTAAAGGCGAAGAGTTTTTGCTGGCCTTTGCCTACGATATTACTGATCGTAAAAAGGAAGAGAAAGCACTACTGGATTATCAGAAGCAGCTCGAAGAAGAAGTTCAGAAGAGAACGACAGAACTTAACGCTGCTATCGATAAATTGCAGAATCTGGCAAGTATTGATGGTCTGACAAAGATTTTCAATCGTCGTATGTTTAATGAATCCATCGAAGCGGAGTGGACTCGTCTTGCGGAATCCGGCGGTGAGTTGTCTTTCATTATCATCGATATCGACTTTTTTAAGCATTACAACGATAGTTACGGCCATTTACAAGGTGATGCCTGCCTTATTCAGATTGCTGATATTCTGAAAAACAGTGTACAGAGGCCAGGCGATGTTATTGCTCGCTATGGTGGTGAAGAGTTTGCCTGTATCTTGCCGGATACGTCTTTAGAAGAGGCTTTGTCCGTCGCCCACTCGATACAGGCTTTTGTCAGTGATTGTAAAATTATCCACGAAAAATCCCTTGTCAGCCCTTTCATCACACTGAGCATAGGTGTCGCAAGCTGTTATCCGAAAGACTTACTGAATTATAGCTATCTTATTTCAATGGCAGACGAATACCTCTATCAGGCAAAAAGAGAGGGACGTAATCGGATTTGCAGTTGTCAGGTGAATTAAAACCTTATTTAAACAATATCTATCCCTGTTTGCGTTCTATTTATGTTTAAAATCATAGTGGTGAACGCTTCTTGTTGAGTGTTCTGGTCACGCCAGATTCTTTTTCGACCCTATTCACGGTACAGCCATGGCAACTTAATGAAGTTACCATGGATTGACCGGCTAGTTTGTCATCTTCGACGAGTAATAAGCGCATGGTTCATTTCAATTTCCCAAGAGTCGCTTCAATGTCCCGTTTTCGGCCTTTATCCGCCAAAGGTCGGTCAGGGCGAGGTGATGCCTGCATTGCGCGAGTTAAATACACTTTTGCTTCTTTGTCCCGACCTTCTTCCGCAAGGAAGTCTCCATAAAAATAGTTCGGATCGATGCCCGCTGGATTGATTTCTAACGCTTTTTTCAACATTTCTTCGGCTTTATCGTCATCACCAAAGCTAATTGGCCACCCCGGAACTTTGTAGTACAGAGAGCCTAAACTGGTATATGCAGAGCCATCAAGCGTCTGCGGTGAAGTTTCGATTACCCCTTCGAGTAGCGATTTTGCTTCTTCGGCGAGTGACAGTGCACCTAAGCCACCCTGAGCACCAGCCAGTGATGCTTTATTGATTGCCAGCCAAACGGTGAGTTCGGGATTGCCCGGTTCTTTGTCGAGATAACTACCGATTCTGGTAATCGCGTGCTGGAAGCATTGTTCCTTTTCGTCACCGTCGGGTGTGCTGTACTGACATTCCGCCCACTTCTTTTGAACCTGTTGCAGTGGAGCATTACCTGCCAACGCCGCTGTCGAAGCTAACGTTGAACAAACCGTCAAAGCGCACAGTAATTGTCTGGTATTCATCGTCTATGTCCTCTTCAGTGACTGACTCGGTTTACGTATTGGTGAATGGTTTCTTGCTGCTTACGAATAGCAGAGGAAACCACACCTGGAAGCAGTTGATTGATGCGAGCAAAAAGCTTTTCTGGCCAACCAATCCATTTCGCAGAAATTTCTTTTTCCAACATGGTGATAACGTGATCAGCAACAACTTGTGGGGAGTCCGTCTTGTTACCCAGTTGTCGATTCATTTCATTGACTGCATCGCTATTGAGCGAGGTATCTGTCGCTCTTGGTGCCAAATACAATGCACGGATTCCGGTTGCGAACAGCTCTCGGTCGAGCGATTCAGTAAAACGGTGCAACCCCGCTTTTGCCGCGCAATAGGAGGTATAGCCCGGATAGCCAATTGAACCGAACGTTGAACCGATATTGAGAATCACCCCAGGCTGTTTTAACCAGGTCAACGCCGACTGGCACAGCAGTATCGGCGTAACCAGGTTGAGTTGGATTTCGTCTGCAATCTGCGTTGATTGTTTGTGACTCAACAACGAGAAGTCGTTGCTGCCCGCATTGTTAATCAGCGCGTCCACTTTTTGATGTTGGCGCGCTCGATCTTTAATCGCGGTTAATCCTTCTGACGAGGTGATGTCTGCGACGACTATGTCATGGCGCTCTGGGTTAGGCAGTTCACGCTGCAGTGTTTGCAAACTCTCTTCATTTCGCCCAACAAGGATGAGGCAGGCATCGCGTTTTGCTAACTCTTGAGCGATGGCTTGCCCAATTCCGCCCGTTGCGCCTGTCAGGAGAATGGTGCTATTGCTAATGATCATGAGTCACCTCACGCCGCTTGTTGGGTTGAGAAAGAAGGCAAAGAACGCAGCATTTGCCCGTAAAGATCAAACACCATATTTGCCGAGTCGATGATGATTTGTTGATCTTCCTCTTTGGTGATTTTGTTCATCAATGATTCAAAAAATTGCAGATGCTCCTGGTCCAGCACGCTGTGTGAAATCAGATAAGTCATTGCTGAAGGCGGCAGGCTTAGCGTTGACTGGATTTTTTCTGCCATTTGGCCACCAATACCAACGCTGGTGCCTTCTAATACCCACACCATGCCGAACAGCGCAAGTGGGTTGTGGCGATCAACGTTGTGGTAAAGGTATGAAACCATCAGCTCAACAGGTGTACCGACCTGGCCTGCATCTTTGTTATTGCGCACCGCTTCAGCATCACCGCCACACGCTTTGATGTCATTCAAAATCCACTCCTGATGACCTTTTTCTTCTTCAATGTATTCGGCAATGGCTTCACGTACCCATTCGTATTCACCAGATAGTCGTCCTCCACATGCCATCAGCAAAGGAACAGTATGCTTTACGTGATGGTAAGCTTGCGTCAGAAAGGCGATATACATCTCTTTGGAAATGTTGCCTTGTTGAACATCTGCGATAACTGGCGCAGTTAACATGGCTTGCTGAGCTGCGGCGGTGTTTTGTTTAAGTTGTTCAAAAAATAAAGTCATAACCTTCTCCTTAAGAAGCCGTTAACTAAGATGCAGTCTGGAAAGACGTAATGCGTTGCTGAACAGGCAAATCAATGCGTTGGATCTTTTGCGCTTGCAGCGTTATTTCAGATTTTGTGCTCACTAATAGCTGAGCCACATCATGTTCGATTTGATTTCGTTTTAGCTTGCCGTTATCCGTGTACCAGCCAGAGATGGCTCGAGGGTTGTCCAGCAGCAGCAAGGTTCGGATTTGAGCGTAATCGGGCAGGGTCTGGTTTAATGCGTGAACCTTTGCTTCGACATCTTCGCTATTGGCCGTGACGGCACACAACGTCTGTTGGCTATCGCCAGTGATGATGAGTGGCGTCATTGGTAAAAGTGCTAACGCCTCTGATTCAATCCACTCCGGTGAGACATTTCTACCGTACGCAGTGACGATAAGGTTCTTTTTACGTCCAGAAAGAGTGACAAAGCCTTGCGCGTCAATGTGAGCTAAATCACCGGTCGCTAACCATTCCTGAGTAAACGGCTCATTCAAATAACCGAGAGCAACGTTACCTTGGACGAGTAGCTCACCATCTTCCGCAATACGAATCTGAGCGTTAGGAAGCGGTTTGCCACAAGTTCCCGCTTTAAATGCTGCGGGTGTATTCAAACAAACAACGGAGCCACATTCGGACAGACCATAACCTTCAAACGCAGGGATGTTCAGCGCATGCGCTGCGTTAATCAGTTGCGACGACACTCTTGCGCCGCCAACGGCCACAAATTTAAGAGAATTCACAAGAGAGGGCTGCTGTTTCGCGATGTGAATGAGCGCAAGCAATAATGCCGGCGTTAACACTAAGCTTTCTGGTTTGATGGTTGCTAATACTTGCGCAAACAGACGCGGTTCGAATTGGCTTGAACCGAGTAAGCCGGTTTGCTCTCCAGGTAAAATATATGACGTCACGCCTAGCATGAGAGGCACATAAATGCCTGTTATATTTTCGAGAAGCGTCGATAAAGGAAGCAGTACTAAATGTGAGTGTGCCGTGCCGTTTACTGCGTCTGCGAGCGATTTTGCCACCAGACACAAATGATCATTGCTTAAACACACGCCTTTAGGCTGACCCGTTGAGCCAGACGTAAATGTGATTTTTCCGGTTTCTGGCAGATAAGCTACCTTCGCACCTTCGTTTCCAGACGGGTTACGACGCAGCAAAGGCAGGCTTGCCATTGAAAGCGAGTGACCTTGCAGCTTTAAGCTTTGCTCAGGATGGGAAGCTAACCATGCTTGCCAATCTCCGATTAAAGCATCGACACCTGATTGTTCCAGCGTGTGCTCAACTTGAGTATCAGAGAAAAACGTTGGAATAGGCACAACGACAATGTTTGCCATCATAGCCGCCAAATCTACGATGGCCCAATCGATGCTGTTTTCTGAGCGTAGTGCGAGCGCTTTGATGTTCAGTGCAATAAGTTCGGCGGTAACGAGCTCGATTTTGCTTAGTAATTCAGAGTAAGTGAGTTCAACCGTTTGACCAGCTTTGCTGCCGACAAGTGCTACTCTATCTGGTGTCGTTTTTGCCCATTTTGTAATAGCATCGAAGAGAATATTCATACGTCACCTGTATTCTAGCGTTGTGTTTGCTGTTCTTTTCCACTTAGGCTTGTTTGCGTTTTCTTTCCCGGACTAATCGAAGCCTTTCTAGTCCTCTCTGCAAATTGCCCGCTAACACACGCGGTTGATGTTCGTAGTACGAACCCCAGGTGGACCTGGCATCTGGAACTTTGCTCTGATCGGCCTGTGCGATGATATGTGGCTCCAATCCCAGACGCGCCATCATGGCGTGAAGTGGGTCTGTCGCGGTGAAAATGCACCATTCAAAACCGAGATTGACCAGCATTTCCGCGATGAGATAGAAGTGCAGAGACGACATTCCCTTAGCAAAAGATGCCAGGTGACCGAATTCCACTAAGTTCGAACGTTTTACGTCGCAGTTAAATACGCTAGAAACGAGTTTGTGGGCATCGTCTGTCAAATACTGTTCAAGGAATAATGGCTCATCCTCGGCGATGCGAAAGCCGCATACTGAAATAATCTGACCGCCTTCGATGAGAGTTAAATACGCCGGCATAAACTGTTTCAGCTCGGCAAAGAATGCTTCCTGATAACGCTGAGAAACATGCTCGATAACCTGACTCCAGAGTGGGTGCTTTGGATAAACGATGTCTAAAGTGAAGTCATCTGCAGAAATTTGAGTATGGTGTTTCACATGAGCGCTTCCTTTGTTTGAGTCGTTATCAACAAAATAAAACGCGAAACTTAAGAAATTCTTAAAGAATAAAATTGTGCTAAAAAATTATTCTGTCTGGACCGTGGAATTGTGACGAGTCGGATACTTTGGCTTTTTGATATTATGGCTGTCCTCATTTGATGTTCTGACTCTATTACGTTCGATTATGCCGATTACCTGGAACTGATTGACTGGACAGGTCGGTGTTGTCGGGAAGACAAACGATGGGGATAAACGGATAAACCGGACACCCATCAAATGCTGGAAGGATTCGGGGTTTCTGCCTATGCTTACTGCCAATCAGGGAAAGAAAGTAACTCAAGGAAGAATGCATCATGACCCGTGCTCGTCAGGAACAAATCAGTCCATCCGATACACCCTACTACCACTGCATCGCCCGTTGTGTGCGTCGGGCATTTCTATGCGGAGAAGATCAATTCTCAGGTCAATCCTTCGAACATCGTCGCCAATGGATCATAGAGCGACTCAACGCACTGGATCAGATGTTTGCCGTTGATGTCTGCGCCTACGCCATCATGTCCAATCACTACCATCTGGTGCTTTATATCAATCAGGAGCAAGCCGCCGATTGGTCAATTGATGAAGTGATTGAGCGTTGGTTGCTGCTATTCAAAGCGCCCATGCTGGTACAGCGCTATCAAAAAGGAGAGTGTGGCTCTACCGCTGAACTGGAAAAGGTATATGAGATTGTTGAAAAGTGGCGGGAAAGGCTGGCTGATATTAGTTGGTTTATGCGCTGTCTGAATGAATATATCGCTAGAAAAGCCAATGAAGAAGACCGCTGCACTGGTCGATTCTGGGAAGGGCGCTTTAAAAGTCAGGCCCTACTAGATGAACAAGGGCTATTAACCTGCATGGCCTATGTTGATCTCAATCCAGTACGCGCCGCCATGGCCGATTGCCCGGAAAATTCAGACTTTACCTCTATCCAACAACGAATCAGGGAATATGCCGAACAACGAGATAGCGCCGATTCTCCTCGCTTAAAACCCTTCTCAGCAAAACAAAAAGACAGTGCCCACTCAATTGCCTTTGATTATGCGGATTATCTGGAACTGATCGACTGGACGGGTCGGTGCTGTCGGGAAGACAAACGAGGACATATTCCAAGGCATCTACCGCCAATACTGCAACGACTCAATATCGACCAAAATGCCTGGCTTAAAGCAATGAAGCCAGAAGGCCTGCAAACCAGTCGAGCGATGGGGCATATCAAACGACTGAAACAGTTTGCACGGGATAAAGGGCTGGCCTGGGTTTCATCAGGGAGTCAGTTTAAAGCCTTGTTTGTATAAAGTTACTCAGAGAAGTGAACTGCGTCTTTCATTCCCTAATCTGTAGTTTTTCTTACCTCTGAAGCATGGAAGTAGTGCTTCGGTGTCATTTTATTTTCTCGGAATATCTTAATCGTTGGTTATTCTGGTTGAGCCTGCCGGATGCTTTGGCTTTTTCAAAAATTATAAATTATGGCTGTCCCCGTTTATCGGTATCGGTAGTTTTTCTTACCTCTGAAGCATGGAAGTAGTGCTTCGGTGTCGTTTTATTCTCTTGGAATATCTTAATCGCTGGTTATCCGGATTGAGTCTGCCCGGTTTTAAATAATGGCTATACTCGTTAGTCTCTTATGGGATGCCTGGTGCGACATATGCTGTCGATATTGCTGTATTAGATATTTTCTTTAATAATGACTGTCCTGATTTTTGGCTCCTCGACGTTAGGTGTGGATTCTGCTTTGAGATTTATAGCAAAATAAGCACTTTTTCAGAGAGGATAAATCATGGATGGCAATCAGATTTTTGCACTGGGTCTGGGATTAGAGGCCCCCTGGAAACTGGTTGATCAGCACCTGGATGTATCCTCATCACCTCACCAGTTGCATCTCACTGTAGAAGCCGATCGTGGCAGCCTGTTCCCCTGCCCTGAATGCGGACAGGCATGCCCCGCTCATGACTATAAAGAGCTGACCTGGCGACACTTAAACT
>NZ_JACJFM010000208.1 GCF_014164585.1 Oceanospirillum sediminis
TATTCTTCCGTTCTTCAATTGCGGAAACTCTTCTAAAATCCTCTTCACCTGGAGATAAAGATGTGTTATTACTCAAAACGTCGGCAATAAAATTATCTGTTTGTGTTGGTATTTGTAAATCATTTCCACTATTGTAGTTTATACTTTGGGCAATATCGTTCAACCTTCGGTATGAAGAGGTGTAGACATTAAAATAATCCTGAATATCTAAATTTCTAACATATTGTATGTTAAATAAATCCAGTTGATTGGTAACCTTAGTACTAGGTCTCCAACTGTAACCAAGAATTCCACTTAAAGCTTGTTTATCCAAACCAATGTTTGTTTGCCCAGAACCTGACAGTGTAATCCTTGTGGATGTCGACATGTA
>NZ_JACJFM010000209.1 GCF_014164585.1 Oceanospirillum sediminis
TCATCAAGCGAATAATTCCATCTTTTGGTTCGTTAAGACTTACAATTTTTCTCAATTAGTTACTTTTTTCAAAATGACGCACAACGGTCTAGTATAAGAAAAGTAGGGCAGTTGTAAGCGATACTTTTCGGATTAAGCTAAAGCCGAATTTTTAAATTTTGTTAATTATCTTTTTTCTTTTTAATTATACCAAATTTAAAAATTTGGTGACTTGGCAAACACGCACAGACCTTTCGATTAAGCACTTTTTGCCCTATTTTTTTTATACATTGTTACCTGTAGTGCTTTTCCGCAAACTTGCTAGCGTTGGCAGAAGACATACTCTTTTACAGTTTTGGTGAAGCTTGGATGGTGCAACTGTAAATGT
>NZ_JACJFM010000210.1 GCF_014164585.1 Oceanospirillum sediminis
CTACCGATCAAGGCTTTTATTTAGGGGAAAAGGGTTGGTTTGATAAACGTTTTATGTATGAAGAATCATTGGAAATGCCAATGTTGATGAAATATCCTAAGAAAATTAAAGCAGGGACAGAAATTTCCGCATTAACTCAAAACTTAGATTTTGCTGAAACTTTTTTAGATTTTGCAGGTGTTACTATCCCAAAAGATATGCAAGGTAAATCCCTCAAGCCTTTACTAACTAATACTATAAAAGATGAAGATTTTAGAGATGCTATCTACTATCATTATTATGATTTCCCTGCATTTCACATGGTTAAAAAAATGTATGGTGTACGCACCAATCGTTTTAAATTAATACACGTTTATGATGATATTG
>NZ_JACJFM010000211.1 GCF_014164585.1 Oceanospirillum sediminis
TAAGAAAGCATAAGCTTTGTTATGTTCACTTTGGAGAAAACAGAAGTGTTCAGGAAATGGTGGAGCTAAGCGGGATCGAACCGCTGACCTCCTGCGTGCAAGGCAGGCGCTCTCCCAGCTGAGCTATAGCCCCAGATACCTGAAAGACCGTTATCAGAGAGAAATGGTAGGCCTGAGTGGACTTGAACCACCGACCTCACCCTTATCAGGGGTGCGCTCTAACCAGCTGAGCTACAAGCCTATGGACGTTCTGATAACGTTTGCTCTGTATTATCAGTCAGATAATTCATGTGGACACTTTACTGTGATGACTGTGAGTGTCGTTTAAGGAGGTGATCCAGCCGCAGGTTCCCCTACGGCTACCT
>NZ_JACJFM010000212.1 GCF_014164585.1 Oceanospirillum sediminis
AGTCCATATTCGGGATTAATGGACAGGGGACTCTATTAATTGAATTAGTAAACAGTCTTTTAAGGACTCTCAAAATTATCTGAGATGCGAACCAACCCCGCGAACTTTGCGAACTGCTAACCTTGGTAAACCCTTAGTTTTTTGACCAGTATCATCACGCGTATATGCGTCTAAAAAGTCTGGTACACCTAGCCCTTTTCTTACCCTTGAGGTAGTCCCGCTTTTCTGGCCCATAGGTTCACCCACAATACGGCCTTGTTACGCTCCTGATCTGTTCTGGCTGTTATCTGCCGGTCTACGTGGGTCGTCTGGCAGCGGCTCAGCTGGAAGCTGAAATCATCTTCCAGGGCCCAGAAACTGTTGCG
>NZ_JACJFM010000213.1 GCF_014164585.1 Oceanospirillum sediminis
AAAGAAATAAAATATGTTTCGCCATCCCCAAGAATCTATTAAATAAGCAACTAATGGTAATGCAAAAGCTGCTCCTAACCTTGATCCTGAAAAATTTATGCCTTGAAAAGCACCACGCTCTTTGGTTGGTATCCAAGAAAATGCTGCTCTAGATATGTTTGGAAAAGCGCCAGCCTCTCCAGCACCAAAAATGAATCTAAAACATAGCATTGAAATGTAATTCCAAGCGGCACCAGTTAGTGATGTGAAGATTGACCATAATACCATAATACCTGTCATTACCTTTCGGACACCATATTTATCTCCCAAAGCACCACCCGGTACCTGAAACAATGCATAACCTAATGCAAAAGCACTTAACACCC
>NZ_JACJFM010000214.1 GCF_014164585.1 Oceanospirillum sediminis
TATCATCTTCTATGGATGGCGCATACAATGGATGACCTTTTTCATAATGCTGATTTAGACTGCTTAATTTCTTACTTGCTAAAAACTGAGGTTCTGTTTTATTGCGCTCAATATTTGCGAGGTCAGCTGTTTTTAATTTTTCTAATTCTGCTTCATTAAACGCTGGATTTTTTAACATATCCGTCATTAATGCTACAGTCTCCATTAGGTGTTCCTCGGTAGTACTAATGTTTGCACTTATTCTACCATTAGAACCTGAAAAACGGATAGAAGATTTTAGAGCACTTAACTTATCTTCAATCTCTTGCCTAGAATTATTGGTAGTACCTTTATTAAGCATTCTGGCAGTATAGCTTGCTATTCT
>NZ_JACJFM010000215.1 GCF_014164585.1 Oceanospirillum sediminis
CTGTTGTTAGCTCTAAAGATTCATTGAGATTTGTTTTATAATACATCCCAAAATCAACATTTAATCCACTTAAATCTGAACGGTTATTTTCTCTAGATTGGGCAAATAATGGCACGCCATCATTATCAAAACGAAACTGTATCGCACTATTTTGAATGTTTCCAAAATTATATTGTGCATTAACACCGATACTCAAATTATCCAAAATACTATAACCAAATCCTAAAAATGCCTTATTTAAACCACCTTCACCATCAAACCTACTTGTTGTTCGCCCATCTTCATTCTCTGTATCTAATCTATAGCCAACTGCAGTGTAAGGCATTAGGCCCAATCCTACACCAAATTTTCCAACAGGTAAGTT
>NZ_JACJFM010000216.1 GCF_014164585.1 Oceanospirillum sediminis
TGGGGAAGATGATGATGTTTCTGTCATGTATCATAAAAACAACAATTTTTATTACAATCCTGATGAAGCGTTCCAAGTGCCTGAATGGAAAAACGGGTATTCTCCTTTAGGTGAGGAAAAACATCCTCTTGAAGATAATGAATTTCCAGAGCAACCAGCAAAATGGACAGGTAATGGGTCACGCCTATCGCAACCAGATATGAACGATTGGTATGAAACCGTAAAGGTGAATTATGGAATATCACCTGACGGCAGGAAAGATTTTGATGAATTGCCTGAGGGATTTGAACATAAAGATTATAAACTTCATTTTGATTTTTGGAAGGATAAGGATGTGCCAGATTCATGGATTAAGTTCAAGGAT
>NZ_JACJFM010000025.1 GCF_014164585.1 Oceanospirillum sediminis
AATATCAATCGTAAACACAGAGGCTAACTGGAGAATACGTTGCTCAATCCAATCACGGCGGTGTTCAAAACTCTGACCACTGACCTGATCAATACCACACAGATAAGCTCTGCGTACACAGCGATTAACTACGTGATACCAGGGTGTATCGGAAAGACTGATTTGTTCACAGCGAGCTTTAGTCATGATGCCAGACCTTCAAATGATAGATTTATGATAACTCATATTTATCACTATTTAAAAGTGGACCAGTTAAAAGTGGGTGTCCTTTTGTCTCCCTCCACTATTTAAAAGTGGGTGTCCTTTTTGTCTCTGTCCCTTCCTTTTGTCTCTGATGTTAGACATGATTCAGTTCCTGTAATTAAAGAAAAACCGCCACCTTGCGGTGGCGGTTAATAGCTTAACTAAGCCTTACAACTGGTCTTAGACCAGCAGAAGGATTAAGCGATTTCGATCAGGTTTACAGTACCAGCACCTGCAGCTTCCAGACCAGTAAAGTTTCCGCCTACCAGCTGTACAACTGTGTCGGTTACACCATCCTGGAATACGAAAGCAGCATCTTCCGCATCAGTTGTGTCAAGATCACCGTTCGCGTCGTAGTTAAACATTACCGTTGCACCACCATCAATGTTAGCTGCTAGGTAAGCCAGAGCATCAGCCAGAGAGATCTGATTTGCGCCAGTACCTACTACAACTGCAGAGAATGCGTCAGTGTCGTCAGTATCGAAGGTGATAACACCATCATTACCGATTCGGTGAGACTGAATCACACCTGCATTATCGCCATCGACACCGTTAGCACCACCGGCATCGAGTGCAGCAATAGTAGTCGTATCCAGGTTCAGCTTGTCATCACCTGAGTTGGTACCCGCAGTAGCAGCAGCTACCGGAGTAGCTAGTGCAACGCCACCCGCATCGAAACCATAGATCACGTCCCAACCGCTAGCAGTGGATTCACCGTCAGCGATAGATACAACGTCTGCATTGCCATCAATAGTCGCAGTGTTCTGCAATACGAACTGATCTGCACCCGCACCACCGTTGAACAGGTCAGTACCGCCACCACCGACAGCAGCATCGTTACCCGCACCACCGCTAAAGGTCAGGAAGTCATCTGCTGCAGTCAGCAATGCAACGTCGTTACCAGCTCCACCGGAGAAAGTAACGCCCTCTGCAGTAGCACCACCAGCAGTATCAGTCAGGATGTACAGGTCAGAGTTAGCAGTACCAGCAAAGCTCAGGTTAGGAGCTGCAGTGCCGTCGTCAAACGTAGTTGCCACGCGACCGTCCAGTACAGCCGTACCAGTTGACAGAGCGGCGCCGGTCCAACTCAGTCTTAGGTCAGAGCCTGCACCTACCGCCAGCATCTGATCTACGTCACCCACACCCGCGCCATCACCTGCAACGTCGATAGCGACCGCAGCAACACCACCGCTCATCGCCACCGTGTTGGTCGCCAGGCTGGCGTTGATACCGGTGTTCAGGTTGTCAGTGAAGCTGTCGATACCAGTACCCAGGTCTACCGTGTCGTTGCCGTCTTTGGCGGTAACGATGTCATTACCCGCACCAGCAGTAATAACGTTGTCACCACGGTCACCGTGAATGGTATCCCAGCCGCTACCGGTGGTGATGGTGTCGGACTGCGCAGAACCCGTCAGGTCATTGTCACCATTACCCGCTGTGATGCTGATGTTCTTACCCGCAGAACCCAGCGCGCTGAAGGTGTGGTCACCGTTCGCCAGCGTTACCTTTGCGTTGTCACCCAGCGAGATAACGTCTGCTGTTACATCACCGCCAACCTGAGACGCATCCAGAGTAGTCAGGGAGTTGTTCAGCGCTGCACCGGATACGGTGTTCAGGTCAACATCATCCGCTGCCGAAATCGTCAGAGATGCCATGTTCTTAGCATAGATGTTGTTGATGGTTGTTACTGCATTAGCTCCACCCACCTGGTCATCTTCATCTGTGATCTTAATATCCATCGACGTGATGCCATGCGCCGTCAGCTGACCCAGGTTGTACGCCTGAGCACCGAAGATAACATCATCCAGGCCAGAGTTGATGTTCACGGTCAGGGCTGTTGCGGTGTTGTTCGCCAGCGTCACACCGTTGAAGTTCGCCGTGTCTTCAGCATCATCGAGAACACCTTTGTAGGCTGCATCGTAGGCTGCTGTACCCACTGCACCAGCCGCCAGACCTGCCGCTTCAGCCACAGCGCGGGCAGCCGCTGTGTTGCGATCATCCGTGTCCAGGTCAGCCTGGAAGTTCAGTTCGGTCAGCGCAGTATCGGTCAGCGTGATGATATCTGTTGGGCCCGCACCGTTGATGTTGAATGGCTCTGCCGTGGTTGGGGACGCATCAGCATTACCATCCGCTGCGATATCCGCCAGGATAACCAGCTGATCAACATCGGCGTTAGCCATGCCCAGCTCAACATTTTCAGTCGCAATGATATGCAGACCTTCAATGTCGGTCAGAGACAGTGCAGAATCATCGCTGAAGGCCGCACGCACAATATCGCTACCACCTGCATCAGAGATGCTGTCAACGGCCTGGAAGTCGTCGATGTTTTCAAAGGTCAGGATGTCGTTACCGGCACCCAGTTTGATATCCTGAGTAACCGCTGTACCGTCAGTTTTACCTACGGTCAGACGCAGGTCGCTCAGCTGAGCAGATGCATCAACCGTTGCGGCAACCAGCGAGTCGTCTACTGTGTAGGACTGGTCTGCAACACCACCAGACAGCGTAACTGTACCGGTGTGGTTCTGCGCCTGGGTCAGGTTAACAATGTTGGACTCTGTGTCCGCATCAACGATGGTTACGCTTTCAACCGTTTCTGCCGCTGAAGCGCCTGTCGCGTTCAGGGTGTAATCGAAGGTTGTGCCTGTGTTGAGGTCATTTTCAACGGTGATCGCAACAGTGTCGTCATTACCGGAAGCATCTTTCAGCTGGGCATTAACCACAGCGTCAGTGCCAGCAACCGCATCTGTAATGGAGTGACGCAGCACCAGGTTACCGTTAGATGCCAGATCTGCACCCAGATCTACCAGGTTGAAGGTCGCGCCATCGAAGTCACCGCCACCGACGTCACCAGTTGCATCGCGGAATTCATCACGCATAATAACTTTGGTCAGGTCTGCATCGAATGCATCGAAATCAACAGTCTGAGCTGTAGCAGCATCATCATTCACCGTATCTGTACCCTGCTGACGCAGTTCCAGAGTCTGAACGTTGCTGATTGCAGCATCACCGGCAATGCCTGCTGTCGTCACCAGAGTGTTTGCACCGGTACCACCGTCCAGTGTATCGCGGTTGGTCGTAGACGTTGCAGCGAAGCTTGTACCTGTCCAGAAGGTGTCATCGCCCGTACCGCCCTGAATGCTGGTGTGTACGGGTTCACCGGAGTTACCTGGATCCTGGAAACCACCCAGTGCGGTGCTCACATCCAGTGTCAGAGTACCGGTGAAGGCAGAGGCATCCAGGTCCAGCAGGCCAACCGCTTTAGGGTTTGCCAGTGCACCTGCGGTAAAGTTCATGAACTCGGTCGCCGCGTTGGCACCTGCGCCTGAAGCCGCAGTCAGGTTAACGATGTCCAGGTAGTCACTACCGGTAATCGTCAGGGTTTCCATTTCGTTCACGGACAGGGCGCTGATAGCAACGCCATTTACTGCGTGCAGGTTTACGGCTTCAAAACCTTCAGTATTAGCGCCAGTGCTCAGTGCGTTCTGAGTGATGGTGTTCGCCAGTACATCGTTGAGTTCCAGATTGGCGGTTTCAGTACCGGCCAGTACACCGCGCTGGTAGTTAAAGGTAACGGTCGTTGTTGCATCCGCCGCGTCTGCTACACGCAGGTTGGCCGCTGGCGTGGTGATGTTGTTGACGGTTACGGTGTTTGCATCCGCTGTGATTTTGTCGATGTTTACGGTACTAACATCGTCTGCATAGCGCAAGTCAACAGTTGTGGTGTTACCGGTCCACTCCAGGTTAACAATCTGGATATTGTTCAACTGTGGTGTAACGGTGGGTGTAGTACCTTCATCAGCGTTGGTGTTACCGATTTCAGCGTTCAGTGTGTTATCGGTACGGCCTGCTTCACCCGTCAGCTCATCTTCATCCTGTAGGGACAGGATGCGGTCACTGCCATCTGGAGTGAAAACCATGTCAGAGTTGAAGATGTTTGCGGTTGCTTTATCGCTTCCATTGGTCAGGTCAAAGCTAGGGCCAGCAGGGGTGCTGGTATTCGTATCAATAGTACCATCATCCTGAATAGTACCAGAGTTAACACCATCAACTACGGAACCATCAGTCGGTACGGTTGTACCCAGAATGTCAGCAACAAACGCATCATAATCTTTGGTAACACCTGCAACGCCAGCTAATGGGTTACCACCAATTACGTAAGACATAGTACTCGCACCCAGCACAGTGACAACAGCACCGTTGCTTAGTGTTAATTGAGCCGTATCGCCAGCTATTCTTGCACTGGCAATTGTCAGACCGCCAATCAGCTGAACTGTATTTGAACCCTCAACATCAGAAATACGGATTTCTGCATTATCGTCAATCAGGTTAGCAGACAGTACATAAGTGTCATCACCTGCTGCTGCACCTACGATTCCACGCTGTACGTTAACTGTATCGTTAGACATTCCTACTTTCCTCAAGAATTTAAACTATAGGTTTGTGATGCAGCAGGAATACCACATCACAAACCAAGTATCATCCATTAACACTACCCGCAAATTATTGCCGTTAGTGTCAGCTACTTACTAATTAAGCCAGAGTAATATCAACCAGCGAAGGATCTGTCACGCCATTCAGCTCGACACTGATAACATCACCATTTGCATCCTGACCCAGGTTAACAAAGATAGACTGATTAATCTGATCAACCTGAACACCGATAACACCAGTGTCGATTGTATCACCTGCCAGATCAGACAGAGTCACACCATCTGCACCCGTCAGGCCTGCCAGACTCAGTTTATCCGCAGCAGTATCAAAGCCATCAATCACATAATTGCCATCATCCAGCTGATCACCAGATAACTGGATAACATCTGATCCAGATGTCGCTGTTACATTACCAGAAGCATCAGGTGTCAGCACATTAACACCACCGGTAACACTTGTGTCATTAACTGTGACTGTAGCAGTCTGACCAGCTACCGTAAGAGCCAGAGTTTCTGCGCCTTCAGTTGCATTATCTGCAGTCAGATCAACAACCAGAGTACCTACGCCATTAGCTACAGTAATATTACCTGTCAGAGCCGTTGCAGTATCTGCCGCTTCAACACCAGAGATAGTGTAAGCATAGTCACCATCAGTAGCGTTCTGTGCATTCAGAGTAAAGGTTACAGAAGAGCCCTCATTTACTGCTGATGCATCAGAAGCCAGAGTATAGGTAGGCGTTACTGCATTCATACCATCAGTAATATCAACATTAAATTCATTAATGTTTGTTACACCGTCTGAAGCCTTCAGCTCACCATTCAACAGCTGGTCAGCTTTCATTTCCAGATCAGCCATTACAGAATTAGCAAACTGACCGTCAGTTGATACTGCATTGCCAGCCAGGTTGAAACCTGTGCCAATACTATAGCCAAAGTCCAGAGTTCCCAGCAGTACGCCATCATCATTAAAGTTTGCACTATCGGATGCAGAAGTTAATGAGAATACCTTGTACTCACCTGGGTTGTTTACATTCTGAACCATAACAACATGCTTATGTGTAGAACCAATCAGGTCACCACCAGCGGTTGTTGTTGCTGCATCCAGCGATGAATTCTGAATTGTACCGGTACCCAGAATTGCAGCACCAGCATTACCATTCAGAGCAGCAACCAGGTTAGTCGCATTCAGACCAGCCCAGTCAACTGCATTAGCGTTAGCCGCATCAGCAGTAAAGTTCAGAACGCTAACAGAGTTAGCTTCAGCCGTTGCGTCAGTATTAACAGTGTTAGCAATAGCTACAGTAGACTGAGTATTGCTGTTACCTGTAGATACATCTACACGGTTATCCAGGATAGATGTGAAGTCCAGCAGATGGTTACCAACGGTCAGAGCACCAGAACCAGCAACATCGGAATCAGTGTTATCGAAGAAGTTAACAACACTTACTTTACCGAATGTACCTGTCACTTCCAGTACGTTAGCACTGTTATCATTAGAGTGCAGCACAACCAGATCGTTGCTACCAGTACCCATGTTGATGGTAGAGAAGTTGATAGCAGTAGCATCATCAGTTGTAGCAGTGATGTTACCTGTGTTAATAGCAGTATAGTCAGAACCTACCACACCATTAACACCAACATTACCGGCAAAAACGCCCTTCGCGCCGTTACCAAACTCCGCCTGCCCCATTTGAGCAACGATAGCTGCGCTATCACCCAGGCTGGTAGAAGTAATATCAGTTGTATCAATAATACCCTGACGCAGAGCTGTTACGTCAGCAGATGCCAGATCATTCGTAGTCAGGACAGGCTGAGAGATCTTAACACTCAGATCATTCAAGCCACCTACAGTAGAGGTAATAACCAGCTCCTGCACACCTGTACTGGATGTATCAGAAGAAGTACCACCTACGCCAGCTGTAGTTGCAGTTTCAGCATCGTTTTCAACTTTCAGCAGACGAGCCAGCTCAGGATTAGCAGCAATCGCACTCTTAATCGCTTCGTTGATCGTCAGCTGGTTAGCAATGTAGTTACCGTTCGCATCTGTTGGGATATTAACAGTCTGCTCGAAACCTGCGAAAGAAACTTCAAGTGTTGCGTTATACAGTACACGCTCACCAAACACCTGCGCTCCGGTATCCTGACCGAAGGTCCACATACCAGTAGATGCATCGCCATTCTGATCAGTGGAGTTGATACGAACGAAGTCGCTGCCGTCACCAGCATTGATATCGAACGTGCCATAAGCATTCAGATTAACGTCATCATCACCAGAACCGGCATTAATCGTCAGGTTATCCAGCGCCTGCATAGTCTGGAAAGACACGTCTGGCACGTTATCCAGATCAACGGTATCCATGATAACCGTAACTTTATCACCACTTGCACCAGTATTCACTGTAAAGCTGGTACCGTCCTGATCAACCGCATCACCGTCCAGAGCAACTACAACAGTGTCGCCTGCCACACCAGTAGTGTAGTTGAAATCACCTTTTTCAGTACCGTCGATTGACGCTGTAACATTGATAGCACCACCACCAGTTGCAGTGAAGGTATCAACATTCATCATCGCTGTTGAGCTACCAATGGTCAGATCACCAGAGAAGCCACTTGCGTTAACCGTTTCAACATTAGTATTGTTGCTCCAGTTTTCGTTATCACTACCACCATTAAAGGCATCACGGATAACCAGATCAGCGCCGTCCCAGGTAGCACCATCAGCGATATTAACAGTGTTCAGAGCCTGATCAGTAGAGGATACATAGCCCAGGTTAGATGGCTGGTCATTAGTACCATTAACATCAATATTAAATACTGCGATACCATCAACCTGATCAGTTTCAGTGTCAGTCAGAGAATTCTGATCCTTACCACCGATAACCAGGTTACCACCTTCACCGTCGCGGCCTACTTTTTCCAGCTCAACGTTGATAGTAACAGGCTTATTCTGCTCTTCTGTAGAGCTTACTTCTGCACGGTCATAACGGTTAGAGTTCTGAACCAGGGTACCATCAGTAGAAGTAGGGTTCTGATCAGAAGGCGCCAGATAAACCAGGTTTTCGTTTGCTGTCAGCTCAACACCTTCAACACCTTCCAGACGAACAATTGGAGCAGTACGACTACTACCAGTTGCACCCTGTGCAGTTTCTTCGGTGAACTCACCACCGATAACAGCAGTTACCTTATCAGACAGTCCCAGCTGCTCAATTGCAGCATTCATCGCCTCAACCAGCTGCTCGTGTGTACGAATCGCTGTACCAGTAGCATCCTCATCGCTACCAATCAGAGGAGCCAGCTGATAAGTTTCACCATCCAGTTCAAAGTTCAGACGCTCGAAGGTTACACCATCAAGCAGTTCAACATCTTGTTTACCTTCTTGAATCAGATCGTATGCATCCTGGTTCATAACGCGGTAATCAATGCTGCTAGAAGCACCGATCTTGCCAGAAATCAGGTAATCTTCATCGAAGTATACTGTCAAATCGGATGCATCACCGTCGCTATTAACGTTATCAGTGTGATCCATAATAATGGTCAGATCTTCGGTGTTACGAGCATCAGCCAGGTTACCCGTTTTAGTCAGTGTGGTCAGGTTTTCGATAACCAGATCACCGTCAGACTGTTTAGAACCGATCTTAACAACATCGGTCATGTACTTGGCATCAACAGTTACAACTGCACCACTGCCATTGAACCCCAAGTCAGGAGCATAATCACGAGACTCAATCGTTATCTCTTCAATCTCTTCTGTCCTAGGCTGAACATCAATATCGTTCCAGCCGTTATTAATACCAACAAATTCTTTCGTCAACTGAGCATGCAGGTAGTCATAACCATTCTGACCGTCCAGCTTATCAGCAGAAGAAAGGGTATTAGACACACCACCAGCCATGCTATTCTGAGCCATGAAGGCTTCAAAAGAGTCAGACTCTGAAGTACCTGTCAAGCGATCAGTACCAGAACTCAGCTCAATAGGGGCGTTATCAGAAGGTGCTTCAGCACCATTAATCAGCTCTACAATTGAGGTAGAAGAAGATACATCAGAGTTCTGGTCAACATTCTGCAGAACAGCCTGCAGTGAAGCCAGATCATTAGCGTTGCCGCCCATGTCTACACTGTAGTAAGTCGCTACAGCAACTTTGTTAGACAGAGCCTGGGCAGATGCACCCCAGTTAGCGTCGTCTGCAGATACAGCGCTCAGAGCCTGTACTGCACTCAGAATTACTTCACCACGATCCGCACCAGCATTCAGCTGACCAGTAACAAAAGCTTCTGCTTCTGCAACAGTGTCTGCGCTGGCTTCAACCAGAATGTTTGAAACAAACTTTGCTGCAAACTCTTCGTTTGTCAGCCACTCTGCGTAGATAGACTTAAACTCAGCAGATTCTGCCAGACCAGAAGCCGTTACTTCCAGGCTTTGGCCGATTTCCGTTGCGCGTACAAAATCATTCAGCAGATTAGTGCTTGGAGCAGCATCAAACATGCCTACTACCAGGCTAATGATATCTGCGCGAGTTTCAGCTGTAATAGCCATCCATTTCTCCTTGATCAAGGGTCAGAAATTAACATCGAATGTTAAATTAAATTTACTGTTTCTGGTGAAAGACACCACCTGCGCCCAGCCATCAGACTGCATCCTGCAGGCCAGTGCATCCACACAAACTTGCACGTCGGGCAAGACTACTGAAAGAAAGTCTACCGGGATGTGACCAGCATCACACGATGCTGAAATTACCCCGGTTCAGTACCGATGGGTACATCAAGGCAACATATTGTTACCTTAATGACACCTGCGGAAAAAAGCTTTTCAGATAATACTTTACCCCACGGCGATAATTCCGTGCGCCGGTCATCATAGACATAGTCGCCTTTTTTGACAACCCATTATATTGCCCATCGCTACAGACATCGTTTTGACGTAAATCATCAAAAACTGAATGCCAGGCCCAGGTCAGTCCGGGTCCCTCTGGTATGGAACAATTCAAGGTTACTTTTTTGCCGCTGACGGCTGACGCTGGCCATCAGGGTAATATTGTCAGCGACAGGGTACAGATACTGTATGACAATGCCGCTACGGAAAATCCGACGAGCTTCTCCATCAGACAGAAGGGGACTGTAGCTTTCGGCATCATTCAGATCCGATAAACTGACCTGTCCATGAAGCACGCCCTTACCAAACGGATACTGGATACCAAACAGAGCACTGATTCCCGCTCGATCTCCACCCGGACGACGACTATAAGCCGACTGGCTATTCATATAATCCAGCTCAGCCGACAGGCGGCTATGACCAATACGACAGTTTGTGCCTGCGGTCAGCTCAATACTGGTGTCATTAACTTCTTTCTGGCCAGGAAAGAATTTCTGCTCTGCTTTCATTCCGGCATAAGGCCTGCAGTTCTCATGACGCCATTGATATCTTATGTCCAGCTCAACACCACTTGATAATGAATGCCCACCATAAAAGATATGATTAACGCCGATCGAACCGGACACGCTGCCACTTAACAGCTCATGGCTGACCTGATAGCTGGACCTGAGTTCAGTGACATCGGTAAAACTGTAGTCACTGAATTTACTGTTAATATAGAAACGCAGGTGCTGAGTATTCCCTGTCCCTGTTTCAGACCTCTGGGCCTGCCATATAATCTGACCAAAATGCCCTTCCACCGGCTTAGAGCTTTCATGCAGAGGCAGCGCCTGAGCAACGCCATCAATCGTCAGCGTCAGATACTCCAGATCGGCCATACCGCTCAGATTGCTGTCATAACCACTTTTCAACATCAGATTATGCCGCCAGCTTACAGCCTGCTGTTCCCAGTATGACTGTCTCTGCTCCAGGTAAGGTCTCAGGGTATCCGGCAGGTCTGACCTCATTAATAGCTGCATATTCAGCTGCAACGCTGCCATCAGCTGTCCATTCAGATAAAGAGCCTGAGAATAATCGACCAGAGCGCCACCGTTTTCAGGATCAAGTAGCAGCGCCCGCTCCAGCATCTCCAGTGCCTGATCCAGTTGACGCGTATTCAGTAACGACGCGCCGTATAAAGCAAAAAATTCTGCTGAATCAAGGCACAAAGGCATCTGCTTACTGAGCCATGATCGGGCTTTCAGCCATTGCTGTACATCGGCATCAAAAGAAACGTAAGGCAACGCCGGGCACTCAGCAGTCAATTGAACAGAAGGAGATGCACCAGCCAGTTCCTCCCCTGCAGCTTTTAAATCTGCTGCAAGCAGAAAAGACAGACAAAAAGGCAGGAGATATCGGATACACCGGATAGAATCAAAACAGGTCATATGACTCATATCATAAAACGAGGGACTGTCCCCGGAGAGAAAACAGATAAAAAAAGGCTACAGGCATTACTATCCACTGTATATTTCCCAACCACCGATTCAATTCCTGGCACCTGTTAAACAACATACAGCCATTTGCAAGGGCTGCCCAAAGCAGACCGGAGTATGCTCGTACACACCCGGACTATCTGATACTGGCAGGCAGATTATTCTACCTTTGCATTTATGTAACGATCTGCCAACTTTTTCACAGTTCAGTATCTTTTTGTTTGCGATCTGTGACGTTTCTGCGACCAGAAATGGACAGCATCAGACAGAAAAGGAAAAATAGCATCTGATCCTTACGCTTTCTGCGGCAACGCATTGATTCAATTCCCAGCCGGATCGCCCCGAATCCTGCACGGGGTTTCAGGTATCCCGGATAGTGTGTTGATGAACCTCCCAGCATAGCCAGCGCTTTCAGCGTCAGCTCAACCTGATCAAGCGCCTCCCCTCCCAACAGTTTTTTCATACGGAATAAAAAAGCCTTATGGCCACGATTCACACCAATCAGGTTACTCTGGTGCTGACGGTAGTCCATCGTAATAGATGAATCGATATACCATTTCATATTGAGGTGGCGCGCCACGGCATAGCAGAACCAGTCATGATATTTAAGGCTTCCCGCCAGCGCCTGATGATCAGACAGGAAGCGCTGAATGGTCTTACTCAACTCAGGAGTCAGAACATAAGTGCAACCAGGACCTGCCGCTTCAAAGCAATAATCCCACTTTTGCTGAGACTGAGATTTTTTCACCTTCTCAGAACGACCATCCGGCCAGAATGCACGCACATCGGAAGAATACCCGGATAACTGATGCCGCTTCATTAATTCGCTCGCCCGGCTGAGTTTATCCTGGTACCAGATATCATCCTGATCGGCAAAAGCTACATAATCACTCTGGGAAAAATCGGCGTCTCTCAGCAAGCGAAAAAAGTTAGCTGTCGCTGAACCATACCGCTGTCCATAAGGCAGCACAGAGATACGATGATCATTCTGTGCCTGTTCGCAGCACCAGTCATAACTGTTGTCATCGGACAGGTCGACACTGATCAGCAGTTTTATACGTACATTATCCTGCTTCAGAATACTTTCCAGCTGTTCAGGCAACCAGTTCATGCCATTAAAAACAGCCATAAGAACCAGTACTTCGGGATAAGCAGAAGCCACACCGGGAAGCTCATCCATCACTTGCTCATGATTACCAGGCAAATCATTCGAAGGCTGGCCAGGCATAGCATCATCCGCGGCTCCCGTTTTGAAACTGCCCCACCATGAGGTATGAGTTTTCCCTGTACGAAAAGCATTACTCAGGAAAATATTCTGCATCAAAAGTCAGCACCTCTGCTAACATAGCGGTAAAAAAGAATGGCTGTCACCAGCCTTATAAAACATGAAAACATGAGTCATTTCCCTGACCTGCAGGTCGTCAGGGAGTTCTGGCAAGAGCGTTTAACGACAACATAACCCCATCTTTCCAGTCATTACAGAATGACTCCTGCAGTAAAAGTTCCAGCCGATTAGTGTTTAATGCAGAGTTTGCAGGGCGGGCAGCCGGAGTAGGGTAGGCTTGCGTCGGAATTTCTGACAGTGCAGGAATATGGTAAGCCAGAAAATCAGAATCCGGCTCGCTGGCACTTTCTTCCTGACGCTGTTTCAGCTGTCTGAAAATCTCACTGGCAAAACCATACCAACTCGTTACAGGTTGACCGGAAAAGTGATAGACCCCTTCAGGGCGATCCTGATCATCACTCAACAGATAATAAGCCAGCTGAAGGCAGACGCGAGCGATATGAGGTGCATACGTTGGACCACCGATCTGATCAGACACAATAGATAAGGCATCTCTGTCCCTGGCCAGTCTGAGCATTGTCTTCAGAAAATTCTGTCCGAATTCACTGAACACCCAGCTGGTTCGGAGTATCACAGCCTCAGGCAGCACCGCCTGTATCTGCTGCTCACCTGCCAGCTTACTGGCACCATAGACACTACAGGGGTTTACAGCATCGGATTCAGAGTACGGGCCGGATTTCGCCCCATCAAAGACATAATCCGTTGAAATATGAATCAGCTTAACGCCACAGGCATGACAAGCCCTGGCCACAGCAGCAGGCCCATCCTGATTAATCAGAAAGGCCTGTTCACGGTCACTTTCTGCCTGATCCACAGCAGTATAAGCCGCAGCATTAACCACAACATTAACAGAGTGAGCAACCAGAAAGGTTCTGATCGCCTCCTCATCGGTAATATCCAGCTGCTGTCGACCCGCAAATATCAGTTCAATTCCGGATAACATTCCATTATTAAGACAGTGCCCTGCGTCCAGAGCACGAAAAGCCTGGCCCAGCTGGCCATCAGCTCCGGTAATCAGCATATTCAGCATAAATCAGCTGGTTCCTTTTAACTGGTTTACTAATTCCGACAGACCTGGATAATGCTGATCTTTTTCTGACAACGCAGGCGTTTCAACAGGCCATTCAATACCGACTTCAGGACAATTCCATGCCAGCCCGGCCTCATCCTCGGGATAATAATAATCGGTGCATTTATAGCTGAAATCAACCGTATCAGACAAGACACAAAAGCCATGAGCGTAACCTGGTGGGATATACAGCTGTCGATGATTATCATCACTTAATTCGACCGCAACATGCTCACCAAAGGTCGCTGATTCAGGGTTAATATCAACGGCCACATCAAGTACCGCCCCTCGGGAAACACTGACCAGTTTACCCTGTGGGTGATTTTTCTGAAAATGCAGCCCCCGCAGCACACCTTTTACCGAACGAGAGTGGTTGTCCTGCACAAAATCCAGCTCAATACCCGCATCTTGCTTATAACGCTCAGCACTGAAAGATTCCAGAAAAAAACCTCTGTGATCCCCGAATACCCGAGGCTCAATAATTACTACACCAGGTAGCCGGGTCTGAATAACATTCATAATATAGAAATAGGTTGCTACAGGAGAAAAACCAGAAGACCGCCCCTGCAACAATTATCTGTCCTGTAAGGTTAAGCGGTTGGGGATTTCAGTAAACTCAGCAGATACTGTCCATAGCCTGTTTTTGCCAGCTTCTCGCCCTCGTCCTGCAATTGTTTTGCACTCAGCCAGCCCTGATTAAAACCGATCTCTTCCAGGCAGGCGATTTTAAGCCCCTGGCGGTTTTCTATAGTTTGCACAAACATCTGAGCTTCCAGCAAACTCTCATGAGTGCCGGTATCCAGCCAGGCAAATCCTCGACCAAGAAGCTCTGCATTCAGATCACCTCGCTCCAGATAGGCCTGATTTACAGAAGTGATTTCCAGTTCACCACGATGAGAGGGAGTGACCTGCTTCGCAATATCCACTACGTCATTATCATAAAAATACAGTCCGGTCACTGCATAACTGGATTTGGGTTCAGTCGGCTTTTCTTCGATAGACAACGCTTTGCCATTCTGATCAAACTCCACGACGCCAAAGCGCTCAGGGTCCTTCACCAGATAACCAAAGACGGTCGCACCACTCTTCCGCGAGGCCGCAGTCTTTAATTGCTCGCTGAAGCTCTGGCCATAAAAAATATTATCACCCAGCACCAGACAGACAGAATCATCACCAATAAAGTCTTCACCAATAATAAATGCCTGTGCCAGACCATCCGGGGAAGGCTGAACGGCATAGCTCAGCTGGATACCAAAACGGCTACCATCACCCAGAGCTCGCTGAAACCCGGCCTGATCTTCCGGCGTGGTTATAATCAGAACGTCACGTATACCTGCCAGCATCAGCACAGATAACGGATAATAAATCATTGGCTTATCATAAACAGGCAGCAATTGTTTAGAAACGCCCATCGTCACCGGATAAAGGCGAGTGCCTGAACCCCCCGCCAGAATAATACCTTTCATGCCTTAGAACCTGTTTTCCTGCAATTCATTGCCATGCTATCACTCTTTATGACAGAGACAGTCTGTTTTTTTGAATCTTTATGTGATTCATCAGCCTGCCCGGATAACAAATACGACCTGTACACTTTCCGGACTCGCATTTTCAGTTATCACATCAACAGATGATCTACAAACTCTGCCCCAGGCGCTCTCTCTGGTAAGAGCCATCCTGGACTCTCTGACACCATTCCAGGTTATCAAGATACCACTGAACCGTTTTGCGCAGCCCGGAAGCGAAGGTTTCTTCTGGCTTCCACCCCAGCTGTCGATCAATTTTGCCCGCATCAATGGCATAACGCAGATCATGTCCGGGGCGATCTTTTACAAAGGTAATCAGCTCCCGGTAGTGCTCCACACCCGATGGTTTTTCTGGCGCCAGCTCTTCCAGCAGATCACACAAAGTGTGCACTACATCCAGATTACGTACTTCGTTATGACCGCCGATATTGTACGTTTCACCAACACTGCCCTCTGTCGCCACTTTATATAGCGCGCGCACATGATCATCAACGTACAGCCAGTCTCTGATCTGACTGCCATCACCATAGACAGGTAAAGCTTTACCCTCCAGTGCATTCAGGATCATCAGAGGAATCAGCTTCTCCGGAAAATGGAAAGGCCCATAATTATTGGAACAGTTAGTGACCACAACAGGTAAACCATAAGTCCTGTGCCATGCCCTTACCAGATGATCGGAACTGGCTTTACTGGCAGAATATGGAGAGCTGGGGTCGTAAGCGGTCTGTTCGGTAAACAAAAGACCTGTGTCTGCCAGATCGCCATAGACCTCGTCGGTAGAAATATGGTGGAAGCGGAACTGAGTCTTCTGAGCGCAATCCAGCTGTTCAGAGTAATGCCGCGCAATATCCAGCAGAGTATAAGTCCCGACAATATTCGTTTCGATAAAAGCAGACGGGCCATCAATTGAACGATCCACATGAGACTCTGCCGCCAGATGCATGACAATATCAGGCTTAAACTGTTCAAATGCCTCTGTCATTGCCTGACGATCACAGATATCAGCCTGCAGAAACTGATAACGATCATTATCAGCAATAGTCTTCAGAGACTCCGGGTTACCCGCATACGTCAGCTTATCGATGTTCAGCACCTGGTGGGACGTATCATTAATCAGAAATCGAACCAGAGCACTGCCAATAAAACCCGCTCCGCCTGTCACAAGAATATTCAAGTTAATACCTGTCAGAAATCAGTTTACTTAATATCGGCTATAGCCTGTGCCGCATTTTGTTTCACATCAGCATAGGCATCATCCAGCAATTTTTGCCTGCGAGCCCGCTCATCACTGTTCATTGGCGTCCGGTACAAAGACGTTGTTTTAGCGACATAAACAAAGGTCTGGTTATACGCATAACGCTGCCAGAGATGCCAGTCTTCCAGATAGTCTATATCTGTATTAAAGCCTCCCCGTTCATGGAAGAGCTTTGCACTAAACAGAATGGCTTGTATCGGAATGTAATTACATTCACGCAACAAAGCATAATCATAAGACTGCCTGAGTGCCGCAACCTGCCGGTAGCCCCCTTCTTTAATCACGGCACCACCCTGCTGGATATCCGATTCAACTTCCCAGGCCAGAGAATAAGCAGCAGATGCCTGCGGATTCTCCAGAAGTTGCAGCATCAGCGTTTCAACATGATCGGCGTACAGGCAGTCATCATCATCCAGAAACATCATCCACTCGCCAGAAGCCAGCGCCATGCCCTGGTTACCCGCCGCGGAGCGCCCTGCTTTTTCAAGACCCTGGTAGACGATTTTTATTCTGGCATCAGCCTGCATGAATGCTTCAACAACATTTTTCTGCTGCTGACCACCATCCTCAACAACAACCCACTCAATATTCGGGTAGGTCTGATTCAGTACGGTATAGCCCGCTTGTCGAAGCAGTTTATCACGGCCAGCAACGGTTCGGGTAATAATGCTGACCAGCGGTAATTCCTGCTGATCGCCCTTATTTAAAGGTAAAGCTTCAACGAAAGCCCCTTCACGGGCCTGCTCATAATCCATAAGACGGAATGGAAAAAGCATTCCCTTATAAGCCTGCTTTTTACGATCAGCAATCAGCGAAGGCAGATGTTTCAGATAACGGCTATACACCCCTTTCAGCAATGCTCTTCGGCTTCCCCTGAACGGAGATCGTAACAGGATTGCCGCCAGCAAAGGAAAAATCAGCGCCCGATCTTTTTTATTACCATACCGACTGCGCAGATAAAAATTGGACAGGATGCTACCAACATATTGTGCAGGTTTCACCTCTCCCGCACTGTCATAAGTGTAATGCCAGACAGATGAAGCAGGGACATATTTCAACCGGAATCCGGCTTCTCTAAGACGGTAAGAAACCTCTACATCCTCACCATACAGAAAGATTCTCTCGTCATACCCACCAATCTCAGCCATAGCGCTTCGACGTAGCAGAATGCAGGCATGAGAGCACCAGATAGCTTCCAGAGTGACCGGATCATAGCGCTTGGGATGCTCGTAAGGCTTTTGACGCGCCTCCCAGCATGCAACATCTGAATCATCCTGAACAGCCTGTGTAACCAGACTGGTCAGTGTATCCGCTTCAAATTCAATATCCGGGTTGACCACCAGAACATAGTCAGCCTGACCTTCGGCTATGCCAGCATTATGCCCCGCACCAAACCCCCGGTTAGTCCGGTGCAGAATATTAAACCCGGCAAAAAAGCGGCCAAAACTGGAACGCAGCGATTCCAGCACCTGGATACTATTATCTGTTGACCCATTATCAACAAAAGTCAGAACCAGACGATCACACGGATAATTCTGTCGGTGCAAACTACTGATAAACGTCTCCAGCAATCCGCTACTGTTATAAGTCACTACCGATAAATCAATAACCGGAAGATCATCTATTACCCGCAAGTAACGCAAAGGGATATTATCAACAGGAGAAGCAGATGAAATAAATTTCTGGCGCTGCTCCAGAAACGCTTCAGCAACCACGTTATTAGAAGTGGAATAAGCTTCACGCTGAACAGACTGGACCAGCCCGGATGGTAAAGATCTGATCGCCTGCTTTGCCACTGAGGGCAGAGGCAGTGCTTTCCATAGCCGTCGCGCAGTGATAAAGACCAGGGTACGAAGAGAACTCTGCCCCCTCAGATACCGACTTAACGTCCTCAGAGGGCGGGTTACTTTCCAGCTTTTTGAAGCATAAATATGATCCAGCTTCTGGTGTGCATCCTGCAGATCAGATTTCAGTCCATCAATATCATTTTCCAGCCTTTGTACAAAGTCTGCTTGCAACCGAAACTCTTCGTCCAGTTTCTGATAACGCAGGTCTGCAGCAATAGCGTCTTGCTGAAACTGCTGCACAGCCTGTTCAGCCGCAAGCAACACTTCATTTTCCTGACGCGCTTCGTTCTTAGCCGCTATTGCACCCGCCTGTTGTTTATTCAACAGAAAAAAGGCCTCAACAGATTTAACAGACAAAGGTAAAGAGTAAGTACGATACGCATTCAACCCATTGATCTGATTGCTATAATTCTGTTGAGCCAACTGACTATGAAAACAGGACATGGCCTGCTCTTTAACCTCTGCCTGTGGCGTAATATTGAGCAAGAAGTTGCTTTTCAGTGGTGTCCCAATTTCATACATCGCCAACTGGCAATCATCAGACATATCAGCCATCACCTGCAGAGCAGCAATAGCAACAGCCCGATGATCTCTGTGCATTTCCCATACAGATGGTGCCAGAATCAGATCAGGATTAATGGCTTTCAGCCAGGCCGAAATTCTGACCTCCAGACCAGTCTGCTCCAGCAGACTTCCATCTGGCAGCCCCAGAAATTCAGGTGATTCATAACCAATAACCTCTGCCGCCTGGCAGGACTCCTGACGACGTAACAGGTGATAAGGCTCTGCCTGTGCATCATCACCTGATTCTGAACAGATGGCAGTATCCTTCTGGTGATCCGTCAGAACCAGCACACGAACCTCTGCTCCTGCAGCCACCAGCTGCGTCAGAGCACCGCCACAACCAAAAACTTCATCATCTGGATGCGGAGCCAATACCGCAACGACGTTTCCCGGCAAGCAATCATTTGCTGTATATGGAATAAAAAATTGCTCAAAATTCATCGAAAATCTGTATCGCCCCCTGTCAGCCACCAGCGGTCTTTAACCTCCAGGGCATATTCTTTATCATTTACAGCATTACCGGGTATGACCACTTCCGTCGGTTCTATCACCGGAGATGTTTCATCCAGCCACGCCTGTACTGACGGCGTTGTCCAGGCAAACAGCCATTGCTGTCCCATCTGAGCGGTCAGTACCTGAGCAACACGAATCACAGATGGGGCATCAGCCCGCGATGAAACAAAATCAATCAGTTCAATACCTGAGCCATCTCTATGGGCTTTCAGCACCAGCAAACCACAAGGCTTCAGCGCAAATCGGCGAAACACCAGTTTAATCAGATAGTCCTGTTCAGGTTTATTCAGGTAACGGTGTTCAATGTACTGTCGGTCACGTACACCAATCGCCAAATCAGACACGTCAGCAGCCATCTGTCGCCATAACATATCAATATATTTAAGATGAGCTGGTTTTAAATCAACGGCCCGCCAGCGCAGTAACCTGGCAGAAAAAGCAGGCCAGCGCGCCTGATCAATACGATCCGTATCAACATAAAGCCCTTGCTTCACACCTAACCGACAACTCCTGGCATGGGGAAAGCCAAAACCATAGGCATACGTCTTGCCCCGACCAACATATTGTTCAAGAAAGTGTTTTGCAGCCAGATAAAAAGGCCCTTTACGTGTCAGCACGCCCCGGACTTCAGGCGCTACCATCACATCGCCCAGCTGAACAGTCAGCGTTTCACGCCCCAGGACCAGGGATCTTCTCGGTATAGCGCCATTAAAAGCAACCAGCTTGCCACTTTCAAAAACAACACTGCCATCATTATCAGCACTATGATACTTCCAGCGCCATAATGCTTCCGACATTGGCTGACCAAATGCTTTATGGAACAGTTCAAGCTTCTGCTGCTGACTGGCCCTGGTTGCATCAGTTACTTGCCAGCGAGATGAAGTGCCCTTCACTGTTTCTACAGAAACTGACTTAATGTGGCTATCAGAAGGATCATCATTCACAGAAACGCCGGCAACAGGTGTTTCCTGACTCCAGTATCGAGGCAAGCTTATCAGCCCCCGCTCTCTGCCATCCTGAACCACTTCAAGCGTAGCCGCAGGCTCTACCTCATCATGCAGAAACAATCCTCTCTGGCAGAACAGCAGAACACCAAGCGTATAACGCCCTTTTAACAGCGGGATTTTATCAAATACAGCCCTGAGCCTGCCCTGCCCCGCATCATTTATTTCCACCTTTACACCATCAGCCCAGCTGCCACAACTGGAAACCAGCTGCCCCCCTGAACTATGAATGGCGATGGCTACACCAGGCAAATCATCTGATATGCCTTTCACAAAACTGATATCAACTTCCAGGCAGCTATGCTCACTTTTTACCGTCAGCACTTTTCCCGGAACTCCATCCGATAAAACCCGGACGGAGGTCAGTCGCGTATCCGATGTCGCGCTACTGTTCTGCCCGGCCACTGCACTCTGATTCTGAGCCTCAGTTTCGCCACTATTGCTGTCATTAAGGCTAAGACGGTCCAGATAAGACTGATATTCAGCCACCACTTTATCTGGTTGCCCTTCGGCAATAACATTACCTTTATCCAGCCATATCGCTCTGGAACACAAGGTTTCCAGCTGATATAAAGAGTGGGAACAGAACAGAATGGTTTTACCCTGTTCTTTCATCGACATAATGCGTTCAAAAGAGCGACGGGCAAAATCACCATCCCCCACTGACAGCGCCTCGTCAATGACCAGGATATCAGGATCGACACTGGTCGCCACAGAAAAAGCCAGACGCACATACATGCCACTGGAATATGTATTGACGGGCTGATCAATAAAATTCCGGATACCCGAAAAATCAATAATACCTTCCAGTCTCTGCTCTGTTTCACGATCAGAAAGCCCCATGAGAGCAGCAGACAAACGAATATTCTCCCGCCCGGTAAATTCGGGGTTGAAACCGGCACCGAGTTCAAGCAGTGCAGCAATGCGCCCGGAAACGTGCAGTTCCCCTGAACTGGGGGTCAGGGTGCCACAAATCAGTTGCAGCAGTGTCGACTTACCCGCCCCATTGCGCCCGACCAGCCCCAGCACTTCACCCTTATGAAGTTCAAAACTCACATTATTCAATGCTGTAAACGCTTTGTAGTACTGGTTTTCAGGCTGGATAATCTGCCTGAGACGGGCGACAGGAGAAGGGTACTGATGATAGACCTTACTCAGCCCATCAGCTCTGAGCACAACCGATCTGTTATCAGACACACTACTGTCTTCTGGTTTATCGATCACGGGGAAGTCTTTCTCTTTTTCAGATATCACAGAAGAGGAATCAGAGCACATCGGCAAATCCCTTCCGGGTTCTATCGAAGCACCAGGCTCCGAACCTGGCCACGATAACGCCTGTTGCGCCATAAGCCGTCAGCATATAAAAATCTGGCCAGCGACCATCCAGCAAACATGCTCTGAAGGCTTCAATAATCACCGTCAGAGGATTCAGCAGCATCAGGTCCTGAACAATCTCAGGCAGGGCTGTCACGGGATAAAAAACAGGAGATAAAAATAACATGGGCGTCAGAATCAGACCGACAATATGACTGATATCTCTCAGATAAACCCCCAGAGCAGCCAGCAGCCAGCTGAAGCCAAGCAACAGAGGTAAAAAAGCCAGCAAAACAAAGGGAATTGCCAGAAATGAAACCGCCACACTTTCCCTGACAACAGCCACAGCCAGCAACAATACGACAAGGCTGGCCATCGTATAGAAAAAAGAAGAGGCGGCGGAAACCCAGGGTAAAATTTCCAGAGGAAAGATAACTTTTTTAACCATATTAGGCTGACTGACAACCAGCAAAGGGGCGCGACTGACAATCTCACTGAAGAGACTGAAAATCATCAACCCTGAAAAAATCTGTAACGCAAACTCTGTATTTGAATCTTCAGCTCCTGGCCAGCGTGCATTTAGTACAGTCCGAAATACAAAGGTATACACTGCCAGCATTGCCATTGGAGTAATCAGAGCCCAGCCCAGTCCCAGCCATGACCCCCTGAAGCGTTGCTGAATATCTCTTCTGATCAGCTGTTTCAGTAACGCTTTATGCTGAACAGGAAAAAAATACTCCCGAGGAAATAAGCGCGACATAAACCCTCTCTAGTTAGCATCAAACAGCGCCATGCTCAGAACCCTGTTGGCTGTATGTAGCCATAATTTAACAGGTTCTGGCGATCTGCCAGACAAAAGGGGCGCATTATACAACAGAATGCAACAACAATCTTTCTGGTAATCGGGTAAACCCGGAAGGGTAAACACAAGAGATACACACTGAAAGCAATTGCCAGATTATTATTCTGGGCAAATTTATTCTCCTTCGCCTTCAGCCATTAGTTTCAATGCTTCTGGCTCCATGATCAACAGCCGGGTGGTGCCATCCCGCTTAACAATTTTCTTCTTCTGTAACGACTGGAAGACCCGAGTCACCGTCTCCCGGCTCATATTCAGCATAATCCCCATTTCCTGATGGGTCGGAGGGTTCAGAATTTCCATCGCGCCTTCATCATTTATTGACTTCTTATCTGTCAGCATCCATAACTGGCCACAAACCCTCTGGTTAGTATTAGAAAGCCCCAGCAGCGCCCGCTGTGCCGACATAGTCCGAATACGCCCGGCCATACGGGAAAACATCTGTTCAACCAGTCCCTGGTGAGTCAACAGAATGCTTCGAATGGCAGTAGCAGGCACAAAAACCACCTGAGCTTTTGTCAGAGCAATAACGTACTCCGGCTGTCCACTGGCATCAAAAAGTCCCAGCTCACCACAGAAATCTCCCGGATCAACAAAATACAACCCAACCTCTCTGCCATCCAGAGTAAAGTCAACGCCCTGCAAACGACCTTCAAACAGAAAGCATAAATATTCAGACTGATCTCCGGCGTTAATCACCACGCCTCTGCGAGCAAACTTTCGGAGTACAGACTGGGAGGCCAACTCCTCCAGAGCAGGCTCCGATACTCCTTTAAGAACAGGAAAATACTTTAACAACTCAGTAGAAACAGCCATTCGGACCTATAGGATTGAACAAGAAACAGTCCAGGGAATTATACCGAAAAGAGATCATTAACCGCGAGGAATACAATGTTCTTTACATGTTCTGCGATATTGACAACAACTCAGTACGAGCTGACACACTGAAACACAACAGTACCAGTCAGTAAACAATTCACTGAAAAAGTGTGATCCATGTGATGCTCATCACCTCATAAAATTTTGCAGGATTTACTATACCATCAGATTATCAGACAACGAGGGCTTACAACAGGCAGGCTCTGGCAATGCATACAGAACAATTTCTTCACAAGCTGACACAGCGGTTTATTTCTCCAGTGAAACCTGGCAAGCAAGTACTGTCTCTGACTATGACGGCTCTGCTGTTTCAGTCCGCAGCGGCTTACGCACAAAAAAACGAACATGATCAGAAGAAACAACCCGCAGCCGGGCATGTTTCTCTGGTGATAGGTATCGCCTACGCCGAAGGACCAGAGAGAAGTAAGCGACAGAAGCTTTCATCTGGCATGCCTGTTTATGAAAAAGATCGCCTGGTAACGTCCTCCGGCGGACATGTTCACATCCGCTTTATTGACAACGGGCTTGTCAGTCTGCGCCCTGACAGTCAGCTTGAAATTGCACATTACACCTACAATGCCAGCATGCCAGAAAAATCAACGATTAAGTTTAATCTGGAAGAAGGCATAGCCCGATCAGTTTCAGGCACAGGTGCAAAAGCGGCCAGACATCGCTTTCGCATGAACACACCGATTGCAGCAATTGGGGTCAGAGGTACCGATTTTGTGGTCAGCGCGGGTAAACAGGATGTCAGGGCTATTGTTAATGAAGGCATCATTGTTGTAGCACCTTTTTCAGATCAGTGTACAGCATCCGCTCTGGGGCCCTGTAACGTCAATGCGGTTGAACTCAACGGCCTGTCAAAGCAGATGCTGGAATATAATACACTGCTGGATAAACCGAGACTCGTTCCTGTCAACGCACCTGATTTGCCAGATGTATCACAGCAACAATCTTCTGCACCTGAAAAGAAACAGGTTACCGCGTCTGAGCAAACATCAGATCAGGATCAACAGGCATCCTCAGAGTCAGATAACTCTTCCACAGAGAAAGACAGCACAGCGTCTGAAGAGCAGACTGCAGGCCAGAAAACCTCCGGTACAAACTCATCTCAGACAGAAAACACCGATAACAACACCGCATCGGATAGTAGTGCGATACCGGACAATACAACGGATTCCTCCACGGCCGATAACGAAGCGGCTTCTGAGGGCAGCGACACATCGGGAATCATCCAGGGAGCGGATACAGACACAACCGATGAGGACATCAGAGAAACAATTACGGATCGCTTATCTGATAGCCTGCCCGGAGTGATCGACTACACCCCGACTGCACCACTGGATACTAACGCCCTTAAGCGCCGCCAACTGGCATGGGGTCGCTGGGGACAAACTATGCCAAACGATGTTTATATGCTGAAACCGGGTGACTTGTCAGGTAGAAAAGTTACGGTTGGAAATACCCGTTATGCATTGTATCGACTGGATACCGGAGCCACAGAGGTCCAGGCAGGACTGGGTGATGTCAACCTGAATCTTCGTCATGCTCAGGTGAACTATAATGAGAAAGGTGGCAGTACTGATGCCATGAGAGTATCCGGTGGATGGCTGAATATTAACTTTAACAATCAGACATTCAGGACAGGTCTGACGATGGACCACAACAAAACAGGCGATGTACTTTTCTCTGCCGAAGGCGACATCAATAAACACGGCTATTTTTCCAGTAAGACCAATGATAGTCAAATGGCAGGAGCCGTTAGCCTGGACAGTCGTGAAGCAGGCTATTTCTTTGAAAAACAGCTGGAAAACGGATTTATTGAAGGCACTACATTATGGGAAAGGCCTGAATAATGAAAATGCCTTTCAGAACATTACCACAATCCGATTCTGCTGGTAGCAGTCAGAATAATGTGTTGTCAGTCACTCTTTCCGCATCAGGCGTTCGAGCTGCGGCTATAGTGCTGGCTGGCATTGTTGCCCTGATACTGACTGGAGTGGCCTCTGATACCAGCCAGACAACCGAAGAGCGCCTTGGCAGCCTGACCTGGTCTCTGAATCCAGACCAGACTACGGAAAAACGTCTGGCTATCGTTGCCATTGACGAGCAGAGTCTGGCAGAAATCGGCCCCTGGCCGTGGCCTCGGGAAACGATGGCCCGGCTTGCAGATAAATTACAGGGCTACGGCGCTGCTCAGCTGCTTTTTGATATCGTATTTCCGGAACCAAGATCAGGTGATCAGGCTCTGGTCAGCAGCCTGCAGGACTCCCCTTCAGTTCTGGCTCAAATCCCGGTACTGGAGAGTAACCAGTCGATTCAGGCAGGACTAATGACTCATGCTGCCCGCGGCTTAAGTTGCCAGCCTCCGTTTCCCAGAACAAACAGCTTTCTGGCCAGTGATCGCGTATTTTCAGGCATTGCCAAAGGGCATATCACACCAATTGTGGATCACGATGGCATGATTCGACGAATACCTGCGGTCATTTGTGTTCAGGATGAACCCTATACGGCTCTGGCGATCAGCGCACTGATTAACAGCCTGCCACTATCATCTGAACAGCCAGCTCTTACTCTGAAGCAAGGCCGGGGAATATTCTCCCCTGACTGGATACTCAGGCCGTCAGGTTATCCTGGAATAGCCATTCCTATGGACAGCCGGGGTAATATCCGGATTAATTATCAACAACACCCTTATAGTTACCAGGTTATCCCCGCATCTCAGATACTGGCAGGCACAGCCCCTGAGACACTGATTAAGGATCGCTGGATACTGATTGGTGCAACGGCTTTTGGCCTGGGTGATGTCGTCCCGACACCTCACAGTGGAGCCACTCCCGGAGTAGAGTTGCAGGCTCGCCTTATCAGCAGCCTGCTGAACAACCAGGTACCTTATACCCCGCAACATTCTGCCATCATTCAGCTGTTGGTCGCAGGTCTGTTTGCCTGGGGATTATGGTTCATCGCGGGGCATAGCAATAGCCGCATGGTCGCCACCGGCCTGCCTGTTGCAGCAATAGCCATGCCTCTGATAGCTCTTGCTTTGCATCTGTATCTGCTGGAACAGGCCTATATCTGGCTGGGGTGGCTGAAGCCTGCTCTGTTTGCACTGCTGGCAGCAACCTTGCTAGCGTTACTGGAACATGCCAGAGTTCGCATTGAAAAAAATCGGGTCTTTAACAACCTGAATAGTTACCTGCCAGGTGATATTGCCAGTGAAATTGCATTCAACCTGCCAAATGGGGCTATTGAAGCGAAACGGAAAGAGCTGGTATTGCTATGCGCAGATCTTCGTAATTTCTCTGCGTATGAAGAAGCAAGACCGCCAGAAGAAGCCGCTGCATTACTACATTGTTTTTTTGTGAAAGCCACAGAAATCATTGAGCAGAACAACGGTCAGCTGGAAGAGTTCAAGGGTGATGCCGTACTTGCCAGCTGGAATGTCAGCGAAGACAGTAATGCCAGCCAACAGGCTCTGGCCGCAGCTCATCAGCTACAGGATAACATTACCCGGATGATTCCTGACAAAGCACCTGCAGGCCTGGAACCGCTTGCACTGGGTGTGAGCATTGAAAAGGGGCCGGCTCTGGTAGGCTCTATAGGCCCAGCTCATCGGCGCACACATACACTGTTAGGCGATACAGTGACCATCACACTACGCATCCAGGAAATGACTCAGGAGCTGGCACAACCCATACTGGTTGGAGAGTGTGCCGCTCGGGACTTACCGGGGGAAACTCTGGAATCCCAGGGAGCTTATCTGCTTGATGGCCTGCAGAATCCTCACAAACTCTTTGCCCCGGAAATGGAGTTCGATGATGAAGAGAATGATCAGAGTGCTGTCCATCTGACGCTGCTCAGCGGTGGTAAAGCCCACTGAACAAATTCCTATCTGCTCTGATTGAATCAATCGCAACTGACTATCAGAGGTCAAAGAAAAGCCGGCATGAAAGCCGGCTTTTTCTTATCCGGACAGAATGAAACGAAAAAACACAGGGTGTATCTGCTTACTCTATAGTGTCCCGTCAATCCGTTTTTCTGCATCCCTGCTATCTGCTGGTTCAGGCTTCAACCAATCTGAAAGTTCATCGGTAGGTTGATACCCCGACACCAGCTTCATCATTTGCTCTCTTATGCCATCATAGTCGGCATTCAGCATCAGCTGTTCCAGTAGCATTAATTCAGGTTTCAGCTCATCCCAGGGCAGAAAACCCTCACGGGCCATCATAATCATAGGATGCTCTGTCCCCGATACGTCGCCACCAATTAATAACTCTTCGTAAAGCTTTTCACCAGGACGCAACCCGGTATACATCAATTCAATATCACCTTCCGGGTTATATTCATCCCGAACCGTTCGACCTGCCAGTCGGATCATCTCTCTGGCCAGTTCAGCAATACGTACGGGCTGGCCCATATCCAGCAAGAATAGATCACCACTTCGCCCCATCGCACCAGCCTGAATCACCAGTGAAGCAGCTTCCGGGATCGTCATAAAATATCGGGTAATTTCCGGATGCGTTACCGTGACAGGCCCTCCTCTTTCAATCTGAGTGCGGAAAACATGAACCACAGAACCAGATGATGCCAGTACATTACCAAACCGCACCATAGCAAAACGGGTTTTCTCTTCGTTTAAACCATCATTTTCCCGAGCCGATATTGCCTGTAAAACCATTTCAGATAACCGTTTGCTGGCTCCCATAACATTTGTCGGGCGTACTGCCTTATCCGTCGATATCAGAACAAAGTGCCGCACACCACCGCTCACAGCAGCCTCTGCGGTTTGCCAGGTTCCAATCAGGTTGTTACGAATACCTGCCACCATGTTCTGTTCAACAATAGGCACATGTTTATAAGCAGCAGCATGATAAAGGGTCTCTACAGAGAATCGCCTGATTACCCTTTCCAGATGCTCCCTGTCCTGCACATTGCCCAATACGGCAATAAGTTCTGGATAATAGCCTGCTTTACCCTCATGAATCGCCTCCGATGAGGACAGAAAATGCCGCAACTCCCTTTCAATGGTATAGAGTGCAAACTCACTCATTTCATAAAGCACCAGACGGGCAGGCTTGAGTGTCAGCACCTGACGACACAATTCAGATCCAATTGATCCTCCTGCCCCGGTCACCATCACAGAACACCCCGCCACGCAGGATGACAACAACTGCTTATTCAGCTGAACAGAGTCACGACGTAGCAGGTCCGTTACTTCAATATCAGACATATCAGAGTACTGAATTTTCTGACTATCAACATCCACCAGAGCTGGCATCACTTTTACCGTCACCGGATGATTTTCCAGCATACGCACCATCTCTCTTTGTCGGGAGACAGTTAAAGAGCCAATCGCCAGAACTACACTATCAATACCATAGCGCTCAATGAGTCCGGGGAGTTCTTCCGGACTATAAATACGCAGTCCTACCAGCTCACTCCCCTGAATACTGGCATCGTCATCAAGAAAACCTACCGGACTGACATCCGTACTATTAATAAAAGCGGTTGCCATCTGATTGCCGAAGGAGCCAGCACCGTATATCAGCACCCTGTTAGCATGTCTGTTTTTATAACTGTATCCGACAGGCGATAACTGCCGGAACATCCAGCGCCCCAGCATTCGGGTACCTCCCACCGCCAGCAACGCCGTCATCCAGAAAATGATTATGACAGCCAGAGGCAGAGCTGCACCGATCACATTCAACGCCAGCATCCATATCAGTGTCCCCAGACTGACGGCCTTTACTACATTCCATAACGCGTGATAGCCAACATAGCGAATCACAGCCCGATATAACCCGGTCGGTATCATCACAGGGATCACACTGACCGGAGCCAGAACAGATACCAGAATCAGACTGCTATCTCCGGCATATAACCAACGGCCATAATGCAACACCAATGCGACCTGGCAGGCCACACAAAGCAGCCCGACATCCACAGCCACACTGACCAGCCGCTTATATGGCCTGGAACGTTGTAAAAACCAGTTAAATAAACGCTTAAAGGGTATCAGATCAGGTTTACTCAAAGACTGCATTCCTGTTTTTCTTCCGCTCCGGCATGATAGCGCCACGCCAGAAATATCAAAGGGGCATAAGCAGCTATCAGCCCTGCCCAGTCAGCAATTTTCCCCTGACTAACCAACAGCGCCAATGGAAATAACCAGAACACGTTAATCATAGCGACACCCAGCGACACCCTTATATGGCTATTAAAGGTACGAGCAGCAAACTGATAAGCATGACTCCGATGGGCTTCGTACAGTGCTTTTTTACGCCAGGCTCTGCGTATCAGGGTAACTGTGGCATCCGTATTAAAAACAGCCATCAGCATCAGAGCGCTCCAGAATAGCTCACTATTCAACTTACCCGAAATCAGCACCAGAGTGGCAAATGTAATCCCAAGAAAGCCACTTCCGGCATCTCCCATAAAAATTCTGGCGGTCGGAAAATTCCATAATAGAAACCCCAGAGCCGACACTGAAATTACCGCAGGTAATATCCACACAGAGTCATCCGATGACAACGAAAACAGGATCGCAAGCCCTCCTGCGGTTGTAACCGCCTGAATACCTGCAATACCATTAATACCATCCATGAAGTTATACAGATTCAGCATCCATACCATAGCAGGCAGAATCAGCATCATGATCAGTACCGGAGTAATAGTCACCCCTGCCAGAGAGATCTCAGGTAAACCGCTCAAGGCAACCACAGCGATCAGCACAGCCAGAAAGTGTGCCATTAAACGCCAGCGCGCCGGAATATGGCCATGATCATCAATAAAGCCCGTTATGGCCGTCAGGCTGCCCCCCGCTAATAATGGCAACCATGCAAAAGCAGGCACTCCATCCCATACCGACATGAGCACCAGCACCAGCAATACCGTCACCACGACAGATACGCCACCACCTCTGGGGGTAGGGACCTGATGAGAGCTCCGTCCTCCGGGCAGATCTATCAGATTCTTACTCAGAGCATACTGCCTAATCAGCCCGGTCAGTCCGTAGCTAACAAAAAACACCAGTATTAATGCAATTAAAAAACCCGTCTCGTTCATCTGTTTATTCTGCTTTTATCTTACGATTATTCCCTTTACCGGATGACTCTGTATTCTGAGGCTCTATCAGGAAACAGCGGACTGTCTCCGTTAATCCCTGATCCACAGTCACCGGAGGCTGCCAGCCAAGCTGACGATTCTTACTGATATCCACAGATAAAGGCTCACATAATCTCTGATAAATTCCTGCCTTACCCGCCATAGTGGCTGCCAGTTTCAACAAGCAATCAGGCAAGGCAAACAGTCTGGAGGAGCGCCCCATCGCTTGCGCGGTTTTACTTAAAAGCTCACCAATGGTCAGATCCTGGCCATCGCTGACCATAAAGGTTTCATTAGCCACATCCGGGTGCTGTAAACAGAAACAGATAAAGTCCACCAGATTATCGACATACACCAGACTTCTTCTGGCCCGGACGGCAGCCAGGGGCAAAGGTATCCCTTTTGATACCCAGCGCATCAGAGTCCGGAAGTTCGCTCTGACTCCAGGCCCATAGACCAGAGGAGGTCGGATAATGACCACCTCCAGACCTGTTTTTTCTGCAATATCAACCAACTGTTGCTCAGCGATCCATTTTGAATCGCCGTAAGGATCAGCCGGAACCGGAGTCTGTTCCGGGCTATAACAACCTTTTTCGCCATTTACTTTGACGGAACTGATAAATATCAGGCGCTTTACACCTGAACGGACAGCACTTTCAGCCAGCCTGACCGTTGCCAGTACATTGACAACATTAAACTGCTCCCTGGCATAAACAGGGTCTTCATTCATCACATGAGCCCGTCCTGCACAATGGACCACCACATCAACCCCTTGCAACGGCTCTGACCAGTCTGTATTACCATCAAAATCCGGCATGACAAAATGATCCGGGTGATCATCCTCTTTACGACCTGCTGTCATCAGATGTAAATCACCATCAGCGCTCAGCCGATGGTATAATCGATTCCCCACAAAACCACTGCTACCGGTCAGCAGAACCCTGAGTTTTGCCTTCTTTTTCACTGGCAATATCCAACATAATCAAAGCCTGCCATCATACCAGATTATCGGTGCAATGCTCTGGGCATCCTGTGATCCGGGGCAAGATGCCCCGACAGGTACTGTTCAAAAAAACAGGAAACACGTACACTGCTGTTTTTCTTTTTGATCGGAACATCATCAGACCTCAGATGATGATCACTGTCGGGAACAGATATGAGCGGTAGTCAGAATAACGACCAGTATAATGCCCAGGCCATTGAAGTACTCAGTGGTCTGGACCCCGTTAAAAAACGGCCAGGCATGTATACAGATACCACACGCCCCAACCACCTCGCCCAGGAAGTCATCGATAACAGCGTCGATGAGGCACTGGCCGGGCATGCCCGGAATATCCAGGTCACGCTGTATAAAGATGGCTCATTATCAGTCGAGGATGATGGACGAGGCATGCCAACGGATATCCACCCGGAGCATGGCGTCAGTGGCGTGGAACTGATCCTGACCCGACTACATGCCGGTGGTAAGTTTTCCAATAGTAATTACCAGTTCTCAGGCGGTCTTCATGGGGTGGGGGTATCGGTTGTCAACGCTCTGTCATCAAGACTGGAAGTGTACGTAAAACGTGCTGGCGAACAGCTGAAAATGGTATTTGCCGATGGAGAAAAAGTATCGGATCTGGAAATCGTCGCCAGTGTAGGCAAACGTAATACCGGTACCAGGGTCCACTTCTGGCCGGATGCCAGCTACTTTGACAGCGCCAGAATCTCAGCTACACGACTGAAGCATAATCTGAGGGCTAAAGCCGTTCTCTGCCCCGGTCTGTGCATCTCCTTCCGGGATGAAAATACAGATGAACAGATACAGTGGCAATATGAAGATGGTCTGACAGACTATCTCAAACAAGCGGCAACAGACTGGGAAACCCTCCCCGCTACACCTTTTACCGGCAGCTTCAGCGCTACTACAGAAGCAGTAGACTGGGCGCTGCACTGGATGCCAGAAGGCGGGGACCTGCTGGGGGAAAGTTATGTCAACCTGATTCCTACCGCTCAGGGCGGCACTCATGTCAATGGCCTGCGTACCGGATTACTGGAAGCTCTGCGGGAGTTCTGTGAGTTCCGTAATCTGCTGCCACGAGGTGTAAAGCTGTCCCCGGAAGATATCTGGGAGCGCTGCAGTTATGTCTTATCCGTTAAGATGCAGGACCCTCAGTTTGCAGGACAGACCAAAGAGCGCTTGTCATCCCGGCAAACTGCCAGTTTTGTCTCAGGTGTTGTCAAAGATGCTTTCAGCCTCTGGCTGAATCAGCATACTGCCGAAGCAGAGCAACTGGCTGAAATGGCCATTAGTTTTGCCCAGAGACGCCTCAGAGCCAGCAAAAAAGTGGCTCGCAAAAAAGTGACCCAGGGGCCTGCACTACCCGGAAAACTGGCAGACTGCTCAGGACAGGACAGCCTGCGTTCCGAACTCTTTCTGGTAGAGGGAGACTCAGCAGGCGGATCTGCCAAGCAGGCCCGTGACCGGGAGTTCCAGGCCATACTGCCCTTGCGAGGAAAAATCCTCAACACATGGGAAATCAGCTCAGACCAGATTCTGGCATCCCAGGAAGTCCATGATATCGCGGTTGCCATTGGTATTGACCCGGCATCCGATGATCTGACAGGGCTACGCTATGGTAAGGTCTGTATTCTGGCAGATGCTGATTCTGATGGTTTGCATATTGCGACCCTGATCTGTGCTCTGTTTATCCGTCATTTTCCGGCTCTGGTAGATAAAGGCCATGTCTATGTGGCTATGCCTCCTCTGTACCGCATCGATATCGGCAAAGAAGTGCACTACGCCCTGGATGATGACGAAAAGCAGGGAATTCTTGATCGGCTGGAAGCAGAGAATAAACGCGGCAAAATCAATGTACAGCGTTTTAAAGGTCTGGGTGAGATGAACCCGATGCAGCTCAGAGAAACCACTATGGACCCCAATACCCGTCGCCTGGTCCAGCTAACCCGCGAAGAACATGACGGTACACTGGAAGTGATGGATATGTTGCTGGCGAAGAAGCGTTCCGGAGATCGTAAACACTGGCTACAACAGTACGGTAATCTGGCTGAGATCTGATTCTGCGCTCAACAGTATTACCGGATAAGAATATTCTGGTCCTGGACCAGAATATTCAACTCATTGACTGCTTGCGGATGTATGTCAGGCTTCAGTGCCATCCTCCGCAGAAGCATCCATGATACTACCCGACTCGCTGGCAGCCATCTTGCCAATTTCTTTATCAATAAAGAACAACCCTTTCCCATCTTCACCAATAATTTCAATCTTATCCAGGATACCTTTGAACAGCTTTTCCTCTTCATGCTGCTCGGCAACATACCATTGCAGAAAGCTGAACGTAGAGTAATCCTGAGTTGTAAAGGCAGTATGAGCCAGATCATTAATTTTCTGAGTAATCAGGCACTCATGCTCAAACACTTTCTCAAACAGATCTTTAATGGATCCAAACTCTGCCGGAGGAGCCTCAATTGAGCCAATCATCGCCTGAACACCGGTTTCATTTACATACGTAAACAAACGTTTCATGTGCTCCATCTCTTCATCCGCATGCTTCTGCAGGAATGCCGCGCAACCTTCATAGCCTTTATATTCAGCCCAGGCACTCATTTGCAGATACAGATTTGAAGAATAAAATTCCAGATTAATCTGCTCATTCAGACGATCGATCATGGCTTGTTTTAACATGGTGTCTCCTGACAAAGGGGGTATCTCTTGATTATTGTCTCTCATGATACTGCATCAGTATCAGAGGATAGATTACATTTCCTGAGGCTTACAAAGCCGCTTTTTTTCCATAGCAGAGCGAGCACACTTAACACACAGATAACGGCTTTTTTCCGTCAGTCTGACCAGCTCATCAAAGTGATCTTTGATATCACTTTTACTGAATTTGCATAAAGCTCCGGAGCGGATAGATTTCCCCATAATTTTACCTGCTGCAACAACATACACAAGAGAGGTCAAAAACCGGCCACATCTGCAAGGCTGGTAACTTTTTGCATGATAACAATTATCATCCTTAATTTATATCAGAAACAACCAGAGTCAGAGTAATATCAAATATCTGATAACGACGGGATAACATAGAAGTTAATCGGTATATAAATCAGCATCATTATGTAATGACGACAGAATCAGACTACTCAGATTATCTTCTGTCACCACCTGATTACGACCACGGTTCTTTGCTGAATACACCGCAATATCAGCTCTGTGCATCGTCTCTTCAATGGCTTCTTTTGGTTTATATTGCGCAACCCCAATACTGGCCGTAACCCGATGAGATGGCTCCAGAATTTCAAGACGCGCCGCTTCCATTGCCTGCCGGAGACGCTCCGCAACATAAACTGCACCATCCAGAGGTGTTCTCACCAGTACCAGTACAAACTCCTCTCCTCCCAGACGGGCTACAAAGTCCACTTCTCTGACACTGTTTCTGGCCAGATCCGCAAATGTCTGCAGCACTTCATCACCGGTTTTATGGCCATACTGATCATTAATCTGTTTAAAGTGATCCAGATCGACAAAACAGAGACTGAATTCGTAGTCACCCCGTACAGCCAGAGCCTGTTGACGTCTCAGAATATCCATCAGATGGCGCCGGTTATATAAACCGGTCAGATCATCCGTAATAGCCTGCTCTTTGACCTGTTTCATAACAGCATTCAGCTCGGAATTTCTTTTTTTCAGCGCCCAGCGCAAGCTACTGATTTCAGTACCGATGATGCTTACTCCGATAAGCATAAACAGAAAAACAATACCGCCCAGAAACTCACTGAGTAAACCATGCTCGTGCTTGCCGCTCAGATGCAACAACGCCATCACTCCCGTGTAACAGCTCAGAATAACGACGCCCATGATAAGAAAGCCCCGACGCTTCATTCTGAAAGCACCAAACAGAACCACCAGAAGATAATGCATTAAAAAGACACTATGCAGGTCCGGTACCAGATAGATAGAAATGGTGTTGGTCAATGTATGCCAGATTAACTGAGGAATAGTCAGGCTGGGGTCTTTAAATAACAGGTTGATGTCATAACTGATCATCAGAGGGAATGACAGATTAATCAACCAGATCAGACTGTACAGCAGAATAAAAGCCGTTATGGACATATCCACCAGTCCCATCATTCGGGCGACTATAACAATAACGGTCAGTACCAGCCCTGATCCTGTCGCCATCAGTGTCCGGCGCATACGCAGCATCTGATGCGTTTCAGAAGGTATCAGGTGTGGAAAGTAACGATACAAAAGTGTAGTCATATATCCCTCATGCCAATCACATAGGTACGCCCGCTTCATCCCTGCTGTCATTACAGACAAGCTACCAGAGCAGGCTTGTTATTATTATTAATCATTACATGCTTCTACTTTACCGGATATATCTGCAAATCTCTGTAACATGTCTTGTCTTTTTTCGTCTTAGGGATACAGATCTCATTTTAATGACGTAAATGACATTACACTGGCAAAGCAGTCAGGAGCAGGCATAAATATTATTCTGTTCATGCCGATGATACATACCTGAACCAAAAGTATTTCGACTTCTCCTGCCTGCAGACAAAGACAGTAGCGCCTGGCAGGAAAGCTTCCGTTCAGTTGTTTATCGCTCTTAGCAAACCCGGAAACAAGAAGAAAGCGGATTATCCCATTTGCCCCCTGAATATAGCGATCCGGACTATATTTATATCTATAGAAAAAAACCGATATAACGGATTGTTTTAAAAACCTGGTGCTTAGCTATTGGAAATAGCGGATGAAGCAAACTAAATTATTTAAATAATCATCTTGAGATTATTTCAACGAGAGAATCATGATTGAGATCAGACATCTGAAAACCCTGATGGCCCTTCGGGACACTGGCAGCCTGGTTGAAGCGGCTGAACGTATACACCTGACTCAATCAGCTCTGTCTCATCAGCTGAAAGATCTGGAAGAACGTCTGGGTTGCACTCTGTTTATCCGCAAAAGTAAACCACTGCAGTTTACCGGCGCAGGTATGCGCCTGTTACAGCTTGCTGATGATACAATGCCCCTGCTTCGAGCTGCGCAAAGAGATCTGGATCGGATGGCCGGAGGGGAAGTCGGCCGTTTACATATGTCGATCGAATGTCATAGTTGCTTCCAGTGGCTGATGCCGACTATCGACAGCTTCCGCAATAACTGGCCGGAGGTTGAGATGGATTTCGCATCAGGTTTTAACTTTGCTCCTCTGCCAGCACTGGCCAGAGGCGAACTGGACCTGGTCATTACCTCTGATCCTCAGCCGCTGGCCAATGTCAGCTATGTCCCTCTGTTCCGTTATGAAGGGATGCTGGCTGTTGCCAAACAACATGAGTTTACCCGAAAACACTTTATCACCGAACAGGAATTGGCAGATGAAACCCTCATTGTCTACCCGGTAGAGAGAGACAGACTGGATGTATTCAGTCATTTCCTGACACCCGCCGGTATAGAACCCAGAGAAACCCGCTCTGCTGAACTGACCATTATGATGATGCAGCTGGTCGCCAGTGGTCGGGGAGTCTGTGCCCTGCCAAACTGGGCTCTGACAGAGTATCTGGAACGAGACTATGTCCGTGCAGTCAGATTAGGCGAACAAGGGCTCTGGAGTACTCTGTATGCAGCAATCAGAACGGAAACAGCCGATACGGCCTATATGAAGGATTTTCTTCGAACAGCAAAAGATGTTTCATTCAGAACACTGAATGGTATCCAGCCAGTCCATCCATCAGAAGAACACTGAGATATAAAATCTGAAAAGAAAAGCCGGGAACAAAAAGAAAAGCTGGGAATGAAAAAAAAGGGGCCCACTGCACGGCCCCTTCTCAACAAGGAGAGATAAAGGATAGAACATCAAGTCTCAGCTACAAATCAACCTGCGTTCCAATTTACTGCAGGAAAAATATTACTGAATCCCCACACTTTCTTTGTTGATATCCATCAAAAAAACCCAGGTGAAGAATTAATCTGCATCAAGTTTCTGTGAGTCATGCTTTTTTCTACGGCAAAACGCACCTGATCAGAAAACATTTATTTCCCGGCAACAGATAGTATATTGTCAGATTCTCCCACCAGCTCCGGCCGGAAACGAGGGAAAATCAGACTGAATCTGGCCCCCCCCAGGTCATCGCTTCTGTCAACCATCGCACTACCCTGATGCCAGTAGGTAATACGGCGCACAATGGACAAGCCGAGGCCATAACCTCCGGTCTCCCGTGTACGGCTGTCATCCAGCCGGGAAAAAGGCGTAAAGACCCGGTCCCAGTCTGCTTCAGGAATACCAGGTCCATCATCATCCACATCAATACGCAAGCTATCTGCTTCGGTATAACAACTGACCACGACCTGGCTTTCAGCATAACGGCAGGCGTTGCTGACCAGATTCTGCACGGCTCGCTGAAAATAGCGTACTTCAACGTCTGCAGTATCACCATAATCAGGGCTCAGATGGATAATCTTCAGCTCCAGCTCTGGCTTCAGTACCTGTAAACCATCTGTTACCTCTTTTATCAGGGGCATCACCTGGACATGTTCATACTGCAGCTTCAGACTCTCCTGCCCGAGCCGGGCATAGGTCAGAATTTCGTCAACCAGTTCATCCAGTTCCTGAATATCATTATCCACCCCTTTCAGCTGCTTACGAATGAAAGGATCTTCAGCCAGATCCTCAATCATCTGCATACCAAAACGTATTCGGGCAACAGGCGTTCTCAACTCATGAGATACCGCATGAATCATCTCCTGCTGTGTTCTGAGAAGCTCTTGTACCTGACGGGTCATTGAGTTAAATGCCGATGCTAAACGGGCAACAAAATCATCTCCGTCAACCCTGACCCGTGTATTAAGATGGCCCGCAGCAATCCGACTTGCCGCCTGCTCAACTTTCTGTAACCGGTGTTCGAGCACCCGGACAGACAGATAAACACCGCTGGCTGACAACACCAGAGCAATCAGCGCAATGCCTGCCAGCATGGGTACAGGATACGGATCAAACAGTTCGACCGGTCCGACCTGAAGTAACTCATCATCCTGAAGATGGGCATAGGCAACAACGGAACGCCCGCTTTCAGTAAACGTCAGCACAGTTTCACCTTCAGCCAGCTGGACCTGCTCCAGTCGCCCAAGATTTAACTCAGAGGTGCGCACACGATTCAGCTCATAATAAAAGTGGGCTTCCTTACTGGCCAGTACCTGATCAACCGGCTCTCCGGTTGACAGAATAGTCTGTCTTAACAACTGAACCGATGCCCTGGCATGTTGTTCCGATAAACGGGGAATCCTGGCAGTCACCAGCAAATCCTTCGACATATCCAGATAACGATAGGCTACCAGCTCTCCGGTATCGCCGCTGTCCAGCAGTAACACCCGGTTTTCTGCCAGACGCTGCATCTGCCAGCTATCCAGCGAGGTATCACCAGACGTCACAATATTCAGTTCCAGATCCATCAGATCTGCTGTCTCAGACAACCACTGTTGCCTTTGCTCTGCCGGCGTTTGTTGCCAGCCTTTTGCCAGAAGAAAAAATGTACCTGAGGCCAGCTGTTCACGGTACTGTTCAAGACGCACATGATTAATCAGAGATGTCGCCAGCACAGCCAGAAGAATCACTACCAGCATTGCCAGTAACATATGCAGATAGACACGAATAAAAATACTGTTTACACGAAGAGAGTTCGCCAGTTTCAATGCAGTATCACCCGATCAGGATCCATCAGAAACAAAACCACCGCACAAAGGCGGTGGTTAAGATCAATAAAAAAGGCAGGATAATCATCCTGCCTTTCTATCTTAAACTTCCTTAACAAAAAGGTAACCCTTACTGCGTACCGTTTTAATACGACGTGGATGCATAGGATCATCTCCGACCTTAGGCCGTATACGGGACACCCTGACATCAATAGAACGGTCCTGACCGTCATATTCAATGCCTCTCAGCGCGGTAAAAATTTCTTCCCGTGTCAGTACACGTCCGGCATTAGAAGCCAGCAACCACAACAGATCAAACTCAGCACTGGTCAGATCAATACTTTCATCTTTCAGCCAGGCCTCTCGCATAGCATTATCAATGACCAGATCTCCGAACTGCAGACGGCTGTCATCATCCGGTACGGCTTCAGCAGGTTCTTCTCCACCAGTTACCCGCCGTAATAAAGCCCGGACTCTGGCCAGAAGCACCCTTGGACGAACAGGTTTGGAAACATAGTCATCAGCTCCCATTTCCAGACCAACCACCTGATCCATATCATCCGTTCTTGCTGTCAGCATCAGTATCGGGCCACTGTATTCAGGGCGCACACGACGACAGACACCTAGTCCATCTTCACCCGGTAGCATTACATCCAGAATAACCAGATCAGGTTTTTCATTCAGAATACGCTCTACCGCGCGATTACCATCACCTTCAACACCCACTTCAAAACCATTTCCTTCGAGGTACTCTCTGGTCAACGTGGCGAGGCGTTCATCATCTTCTACAATCAGAATGCGGGAAGTTTCTTGTGTATCCACGGAATAATCTACCTAAATTATCTGTATTGTCAGCTACGGCCAGGCGTCACCTGAAAAATAACAAGTAAAGGTGCGCTGCTGCTTGTTTTATTTTTACACACTTTAGTAACGATATAACGGCCTTAAAAGACAATGCTTTACATTTCTGTCATAGTTTTTGCCACAATAACGGAAACACGACACTATTTTTCTTGAACCTCTATCAGGATACGCCTTTTCTTCTGTCTGTGATTCACTGATATTCAATCATATTTTATCAGCACCCGGTCGTTCTCTGCGATTCCGACAACCCGACCAGAACAGGTATATTCAATGCACTTTCTATGCATAATGCGTATCTTTTACTCACCGTAATCATACATCAGGTTACATTTAAAACAATATGTGTCGTCTGAGTTGTTGTCTGAGCGAGATCAAAAAAAACTTTCATTTATTTTGCCTGATAAGCTGAAAAAAATTCTTTTTTCTAGCTTGAATTTTTCATTTCCCCTCTGGAGTCATCCTTTCCCGGTTAGTAGGTTTTCACCCCCTGAATAAACACAATTTATCCACAGGTTATCCACTTGCGCAAGAAAAAAAACAACATTATCTTGTGCTCCCGTTCACAGCAAACCCAATATATTGGGTTTATGCATAAACAGAACTACAATTCAATACAGCCCTTTAATTCTGGCAGTTTTTCCGGATCCGATCCGGTTTTTTTGTTTAACGGGCAGACAATATTTGCGCTTTTATAGAACACTGCTCTTCTGCTACAGGCCGTTGATCCGGGCAGGAGATCATTTACGACGATTTGAATCGCCGTTTCCATAACCGACATAACCAGGCAGGCAATTAAATAGCTATGGCACAGGATATAACTCAGAATGCAGCCCTGAGCTCACTTCAGGTCATGAAGCGTACGGGTGATCTGGTAACTTTTGACCCGCAAAAAATCTCTGTAGCGATGAGCAAGGCTTTCATTGCTGTCGAGGGAGATAATGCTCAGGCATCCAGCCGAATCCATGAACAGGTTGAGAAGTTCACCCAGTTAATTGCCGGAACCTTTCTGAGACGCATGCCTGCTGGCGGAGTCGTGCACATCGAAGATATTCAGGATCAGGTTGAGCTGATGCTGATGCGTTCAGGTGAACACAAGATTGCCCGTGCTTACGTACTGTACCGTGAAGAACACGCCCGCTTACGTGCGGCTAAAGAAAAAGGTATCAGTAAACCTCATCCAAGCATCAACGTGACTCATCCGGATGGCCATAAACTCCCTCTGGACATGGGGCGTATCGAGACCGTTGTATCTGAAGCCTGTGCAGAACTGGCTGAGGTCGATAAACAGATTATCATCAATGATGCGCTGAAGAATCTGTATGACGGTGTACCTGCTGATGGTGTATCGACTGCGCTGATGATGGCCGCACGTACCCTGGTAGAAAAAGAGCCAAACTACACTTATGTCACCGCTCGCTTACTGCTGGATAACCTGCGCCGTGAAGCACTGAGCTTCCTGAATATAGCCGATGAAGCGACTCAGCATGAAATGGATGAGCTGTACCCTCAGGCATTCAGAGCCTATGTTGCTAAAGGTATAGAGCTGGAACAGCTATCTCCGGAACTGGCAGAGTTTGATCTGGAAGCCCTGGGAGCCGCGATCAGACCAGAAAACGATAACAACTTCACCTATCTGGGCCTGCAGACTCTGTATGACCGTTACTTCCTGCATTGTGACGACGTACGCTATGAGCTGCCTCAGGTGATGTTTATGCGTGTTGCTATGGGACTGTCGCTGAACGAAGCACAACGCACTGAGCGTGCTATCGAGTTCTATAATCTGTTATCCAGCTTTGACTACATGGCATCAACGCCAACCCTGTTTAACTCTGGTACCCGTCGTCCTCAGCTGTCTTCCTGCTACCTGACACACGTGCCGGATGACCTGGAAGGCATTTATGGTGCCATTAAAGATAACGCCCTGCTGTCCAAGTGGGCCGGTGGTCTGGGTAATGACTGGACACCTGTGCGTGCACTGGGCTCTTACATCAAGGGCACCAACGGTAAATCTCAGGGTGTAGTACCTTTCCTGAAAGTCGTTAACGATACCGCTGTTGCTGTTAACCAGGGTGGTAAGCGTAAGGGTGCGGTCTGCGCCTATCTGGAAAGCTGGCATCTGGACGTCGAAGAGTTTCTGGATCTGCGTAAAAACACCGGTGATGACCGTCGTCGTACCCACGATATGAATACAGCAAACTGGGTACCGGATCTGCTGATGAAACGTGTGTTCGAAGACAAAGATTGGACTCTGTTCTCTCCATCCGACACTCCGGATCTGCATGATCTGTACGGCCTGGCTTTTGAAGCACGCTATGAAGAATATGAGCGTAAAGCCGAGCTGGGCGAAATTCGCCTGTTCAAGAAAGTAAAAGCAAAAGACCTGTGGCGCAAAATGCTGTCCATGCTGTTTGAAACAGGCCACCCATGGATCACCTTTAAAGATCCGTGCAACCTGCGTTCACCTCAGCAACATGCCGGTGTTGTACACTCGTCTAACCTGTGTACAGAAATCACACTGAATACCAGTGCCGATGAAATCGCGGTCTGTAACCTGGGTTCTGTTAACCTCGCCCAGCATGTCACAGACTCTGGCGAGCTGGACGAAGATAAGATTCGTGCCACTGTGACCACAGCGGTACGTATGCTGGATAACGTGATTGATATCAACTACTACGCAGTACCTCAGGCACGCAACTCTAACCTGAAGCACCGCCCTGTGGGCCTTGGTATCATGGGCTTCCAGGATGCACTGTACAAATCCAAAACCCCTTACGCTTCAGAGCAGGCCGTTGCTTTTGCCGATCGTTCAATGGAAGCGATCAGCTACTTTGCGATTAAAGCTTCCAGCGACCTGGCCAGAGAACGCGGCCGCTACGAAACCTATGATGGTTCTCTGTGGAGTCAGGGCGTATTGCCAATCGACTCACTGAACAACCTGATTGAGGCTCGTGGTGAGAAATTTATCCAGGTCGATCAGAGCAGTACTCTGAACTGGGATGCTCTGCGCGATCAGGTACAGACTCAGGGCATGCGTAACTCCAATGTGATGGCCATTGCCCCAACAGCGACGATTTCTAATATTTGTGGTGTATCTCAGTCTATTGAGCCGACGTATCAGAACCTGTACGTAAAATCGAATCTGTCTGGCGAATTCACGGTGGTGAACCCGTACATGGTACGTGATCTGAAAGCTCGCGGTCTGTGGGACGAGGTCATGGTGAACGATCTGAAATACTACGATGGTTCGGTTCAGCCGATTGAGCGTGTACCTGCTGACCTGAAAGCACTGTACTCTAATGCCTTTGAGGTTGAGCCACGCTGGTTAGTGGAATCCGCCAGCCGTCGTCAGAAGTGGATCGATCAGGCACAGTCCCTGAACCTGTACATTTCAGGAGTCAATGGTAAGAAGCTGGATATCACCTATCGTATGGCCTGGCTGTGCGGCCTGAAAACCACGTATTACCTGCGTGCAATGGGCGCTTCAACTGTTGAAAAATCAACCGTTGACCGGGGCACACACAATGCCGTTTCGGCCAATGCAGCGCCCACCACACCAACGGCTGCACCGGCACCAACCCCGGCTCCGGCAGAAAAACCGGCGAAGGATGAGTTTGAGCTCGACGGTGAAGCTGCAGCAGTACCACTGGCCTGCTCTATTGATAACCCGGATTGTGAAGCCTGTCAGTAAACACAACCGGTTGTGGATAGTACTGGTCGGCAATAGCCGGCCAGCTGGCAGGGATGCCAGATCATAACTCTTAAACGGACCCATACCACCGGGGACGGTTTGCCTCAGTGCTTTATCCGGGTGTTATAAGACAGCTCTCTGGTTTTGCTGATTGATCAGATCAATTTCAGAATCACCGGATTTATCCTGTCAGAGCACTGCAGCAAACCGGAGTTTCGGTATAATACGGGCTATACTGTATAAATAATCAGTTATCTGATCTCTTATCTTTTCAGAGGTAATCACTATGCTAAGCTGGGACGAATTTGATTCCGACGATACCGCTGTCGCAGAACCAAAACCACATTATGCCCCGCAGCCAAAAGCTGCTCCACAGGCAACAGCACCAGTTAAGACTGCTGCTCCGTCCCCTGCTCCAGAAACGGCTGCCGTTCAGGTCAGCCAGCCAGCCGACCTGAGTGCACAGGAAAAAGCCCGTCAGGCTGTTAAAAATATTGATGTAGCGCCAGGTCTGGAAGATCTGGAAATGGGTGCTGCACGTATCGAAGTCGACGACAAGCGTATGATCAACTGTCGTGCCGACCTGAACCAGCTGGTCCCCTTTAAATATGATTGGGCGTGGCAGAAATACCTGGATGGTACTGCAAATCACTGGATGCCGCAGGAAGTCAACATGAATGCGGATATCGCCCTGTGGAAAAGCCGGGACGGTCTGACTGAAGATGAGCGTATGATTGTCATGCGCTCTCTGGGTTACTTCTCCACGGCAGATTCTCTGGTTGCGAACAACCTGGTACTGGCGGTTTACCGCCTGATCACCAACCCAGAGTGTCGTCAGTACCTGCTGCGTCAGGCATTTGAAGAAGCGATTCACACGCACGCTTATCAGTACTGCGTGGAATCTCTGGGTATGGATGAAGGCGAAGTATTCAACATGTACCGTGAAGTACCGTCCATCGCGAAAAAAGCCAGCTGGAGCCTGAGTCACACTCACTCCCTGTCTAACCCGAACTTCCAGACCGGTACTCCAGAGACCGACCAGGAACTGCTGCGTAATCTGATCGCCTTCTACTGTGTGACCGAAGGCATCTTCTTCTACTGTGGCTTCAGCCAGATTCTGTCTATGGGTCGTCGTAACAAGATGACGGGTGTAGCAGAGCAATTCCAGTACATTCTGCGTGACGAATCTATGCACCTGAACTTTGGTGTCGATGTGATCAATCAGATCAAAATTGAGAATCCGCACCTGTGGACATCAGAGTTCCAGGAAGAAGTGACTCAGATGATTCTGGAAGGCACTGAGCTGGAAATTGAATACGCTCGCGATACCATGCCACGTGGTGTTCTGGGTATGAACGCAGGCATTATGGAAGAATATCTGCACTTTATCTGTAATCGCCGCCTGCAGCAGCTGGGCCTGAAAGAACAGTTCCCTGGAGCAACCAACCCGTTCCCATGGATGTCTGAAATTATCGACCTGCGTAAAGAGAAGAACTTCTTCGAAACTCGTGTAACCGAGTATCAGGTTGGTGGTGCTCTGAGCTGGGATTAATATCTCTTAGCACAGATCATGGGATATATTTCCCACAACTCTGTTCCGGTTGTGATCAGCAACCGGGGCAGAGTCCCTGCCATCAAATCCATCTGAGAAACGATCACTCTGCGTATTTACCTTCAGCCTCGCCAGGCTTTTAATACCTTTTCTCTGTTTCGAACCAGATTCTCCTCGGCCAGCTGCCGGGCCAGCTTTTTCCAGAAAGGATGCACACGAGCCTGAGCCACAGATAAACGACTGGACAGATTCTTCCAGGCCGGGGGCAAATGATGCAGATGGCAGGCAAAGCCACCATCCGGGTCACGGGTCAGATAACGAACACGCCTGATACCTGATAACAGAATACGTCCGGTACACATCAGACAGGGTTCGAGGGAAACATAAAGAGTCAGACTATCCCGGGGTAAATCAGCAAAATGCAGCTCCAGCTGATTAATCAGCTCCATCTCTGCATGCCTCTGACTCTGATAACCTTCAGAAAACACCTTATTATGCGCTTCAGTGATCAGATCAAGGTCTTCATTCACCAGAAGAGCACCAACGCCATAACCGTTTTCTTCTGCTGCTAGCATAGCCTGCTCACAACATAAACGAGCCCAGATATCATCTTCATAATCTGCCTCTGGAGCCTGCTGGAAAATAGTGCGATTGATCATCAGTCACTCCCTTCATGCCTGGCAGATGTTATCAATAGAGCTTTCTGAAGATGCCTGATCACATCACCAGACAATATGATTAAACCAGTAATTTTTTCTACCTGACCCGATAATATCAGCATAAATTAAGATCAAACTGGCAATTACTGGCCAGTCAGTCGATATATACGGGTCTGGCGTACATGAAAACGCTCTGTATAAGGGCATCCTTTAGTCTGACTACCAACTGGCAGAAAGATCCATCAATACAATAAAGCTATTATTAATCAAATATTTGTAGAATTATTTAATTTAAATAAAACTAATATTAAGAGTAATCACTCAGATTCTTGTCCTGCCTCAATTGTTCGAATATCACATCCAAGTTACAATCCAATTACATAACTAAAATAAATGTTTACACCCTTAATAACCAAAATGACTATTACAGGACTGGAATCACATGGGAATCCGTCATTGGCCAGTAGGGCGCAAGCTAGCTCTGCTTATCGGATTAATGCTGACTACGCTGACTCTGATAGAATTAAACTCACTGTATCGCTTGTATGATGAACTGCTGACAGCACGCAAGGCTCAGGTTCAGGAACAGGTACAATCCGCACACAGCCTGTTAGGCTTTTACTATAAACAGATCCCTGAACTGGGGGAAGATCAGGCTAAAGCCCAGGCTCTGGCTGCAATAGCCAGTATGCGTTATGGAAAAAACGGATACTTCTGGGTCAATGATATGAACCATAAACTGGTCATGCATCCGATCAAAAAGAAAATTATCGGAAAAGACATGACCAGCTCAAAAGATGCCTCAGGTAAACACCACTGGCAGGAGATGGTACAAGTGGTTAAATCACAAGGCGAAGGCTTTGTTGAATACACTTACAAAGGCCCTCAGTTCAAAGAACCCAAAGATAAAGTCTCCTTTGTGAAAGGCTTCAAACCCTGGGGCTGGGTTGTGGGAAGTGGGGTTTATCTGAGTGATGTAGCTGATATTTTCTGGGCTGCACTGACTGAATCTCTCCTTTTCCAGTTGTTACTGCTGACACTGGCGGTCTGGGGCAGCTGGGTCATGGTGCGCAGCATTACTCAACCACTGAATAAAGTACTGGAAACCGTTCGCTTTATTGCAGGGGGTGACCTGACACATCAGGTTGGGCTGACCCGTAAAGATGAAATAGGTCAACTGGCCAGAGAAGTGGATTCTATGACACGCTCACTGAAGGATATCCTGACCGATGTCGAGCTGGCCGCTGATCAGCTGAGAACCCATACCAGTGAAATGCACCACAACACCGAAGAAACCCGTAATGGTATGGACCGTCAGTTCCATGAAGTTGATAAGCTGGCTTCAGCGATGGAAGAGATGTCCAGCACGATACAGGAAGTGGCCAGAAATGCCGTTGATACTGCCAGTACAACTCAGGCAGCTCGTCAGGAAGCCAGCACCAGCCAGCAGGAAGTAGGTGAAACCGTCAATGCTATCAACTCGCTGGCCAGTAACGTGGCTAATGCCAGCAATGTCATGAATCAGCTGAGCGAACAAACGGATCAGATTGGCAATGTCATCAGTGTTATCCGGGAAATCTCAGAACAGACCAACCTGCTGGCCCTGAATGCAGCCATTGAAGCCGCCAGGGCCGGAGAAGCCGGGCGAGGCTTTGCCGTGGTAGCAGATGAAGTACGCAATCTGGCCAGCCGGACACAAGGCTCCACCGGAGAGATCGAAAATATTATTGAACAGCTGCAACGCAGGGCAGAAGCCGCCAGCAACAGCATGTCCCAAAGTCAGGAGCAGGCCCGTCAGAGTGTCGACCTGATGAGCCAGGCTGGCAGTGATCTGAATCGTATCGTCAGCCATATCAGTCAGGTCAGCGATATGAGTACTCAGATTGCCTCAGCCGCTGAGCAGCAAGGCTGTGTTGCCGAGGAGATTAATAATAATCTGACCGGTATCCGGGATATTTCACAGGACGTTCTGGACAGGACCGGCACCATCACTCTGAGCAGCCAGCAAATTGCAGGTATGGCAGATACATTAAGAGGCAGACTCAGCGCCTTCAGACTGAACTGATCCTGCTCAATAAAGGTCCGGCGTACTGTCCGGGCCTTTATTTCAGGCTCAATCGGTATTTATCCGATATCCCCCCATATTCATACTCAAACAATTTAGTCTGCGCCCACCTGCCAGCAAGTCACTTTGAATATTGATCCTGGCCGTTGTTTCTCATTTTGTGACAGCTTTTCCATTAAAGCTCTGCTATTACTCATGTATGATACATTTTCCACATATACAGAGAATTGTTATGCAGGTTTATCGGGTATACCATCATCCAACCCAGGGATATGCGGCAATCACCTCAGGATTTAACTGGTCTGCAGCTATGATGAATCTATTCTGGACTATGTCAAACAGCTTATGGGGCCCCAGCTTTTTGCTTCTGATCGGCTGGATCGCCTGTATTGCAGGTATTGTGACTGCAGGGCGAATGAATCTCCAGATGCTGGCACTGACATTTGTCGCTCTGGGTGTTCTGCTTCCACTCTGGTCAGGCATGAGCGCTATGGGCTGGCAGGAAAAGCAGTTAAAGAAAAAAGGTTTTAATCTGGTTAATAAAGTAAGGGCTAAATCGGGTAATGGAGCAATACACACCACCCGCCAGAAAGCTGGCAACAAAAAACAGGATTCAGCCTGAGGCCACCTGCCTGCAGAATCTCCCGATACGAAGCCTGACACTGCTGATAACGGCTTGCTTATCCAGCCAGCTGAAAGCTGATAACGGACAGGCTTATTTGCCTGCCAATATTATGGATGGCAGAAACCTGCTGGGGGAAACAGCCAATACCATTGGCAACACCCTGGACTCTCTTTTCGGAGCACCGGATAAAAACCAGATCAACGATAGCGTACTTATCCTGCGTAGCGGTATCTATCTGGATGATAAGAACGAAGCCAGCCTGTTTGGTGAAGTATCTTTTCGAGCCGATCTGCCATCCACTGAAGAAAAGTTACAGCTGCTGGTTCGGGCGCAAAAAGAAGATAACTACGGCGACAATGATAATACCTCTGTACATGACAGAGGGGACAGTCGCTCATCAGAGCAGTTTATCCGATCCAGTAAAGCCGGTATCTATTTCCGTTATATCCATCAAAAAGAAACTTCTCCCTGGCAAACGATTATAGATACGGGATTTGCTTTCGATAATACCGATGCAGAACCGGTCAGCACCCTCAGGGTACGTAAAACCTATCAGTTCCCTAATGGCTGGCAGGTTCGTCCTGAACCCACAGTATTCTGGAGCCATAAAAATGATTTTGCTGTAGGACTGGGCCTGCATAGCCAGAAACGTTTATCAGACACTCTGCTGCTACAAAACAGTACGAACTTCGGAGTATATCTGACGCCTGAAACAAGCTATTACAACCACGGCTGGCAACTGAGCAATCGTTTATCAGACGATCTGCGCGTTTCTTACAACCTGTCATTCTACTCTCACGATGATATTGATGATCCGGTTGATACTGTGGAGATTTCTGCCAGCCTGCGTCGAAGAATTCATGAAAACTGGCTATTTTTCAGTGTAATTCCTGCAGATAAACACAGCTCTGACAATGACTATAAACGGGATCTCAGCCTGACATTACAGCTGGAAGCCAAATTTGGTTCTCAATACTGATTTGTTCCGGGCAGCCCCCGCTATAGCACTCTGTTAACAGCGCTACAAACCATACCAGGCCAGCCTGGTATGGCTCAGACAACTAAAGTCAGCATCTGGTTGTTAAAGCCCGATCCAGTCGTTGCAGGGCTTCTTCAAGCTGAGCTGCCGGGCAACCAAAGTTAATGCGGACAAATCCGGGCAAGCCAAAATCAGCTCCTTCTGATAACGCTACACCCGACTCGTTTAACAGATAACGTGCCGGAACCTCCTGCTCCAGAGTCCGACAATCAATCCACCCCAGATAAGTGGCTTCAGGCGCAGCCATCGACAGCTCTGGCCGGGAATCAACCCATTGCTTTAATTGCTGGCGGTTCTGACGAAGGTAGTCTATCAGCTGGCATCTCCAACTATCCCCCTGCTGAAAAGCCGCTTCGGCAGCCACTAACCCCAGAATATTAACTTCTGGCAAAAAACCCTGAATCGATTGTTTAAATTGCTGTCTCAGTTTACGGTCAGGAATAATGGCTGCAGAACAGGCCAGCCCCGCAATGTTAAAGGTCTTACTGGGAGCAACCAGTGTTACCGAACGCGCGGCAATCTGATCATTCAGTGCCGCAACAGGCCGATGAGTCTTATCCTGATCCAGTACCAGATCACAATGAATTTCGTCGGAACAGATCAGCAGATTATTTTCCAGGCAAAAATCAGCAATCTGCTGCAATTCATATTCTGTAAAAACCCGGCCAGTGGGATTGTGGGGATTACAGAACATAAATAATCGGGTATCTGACGTACAGGCCGCCTGCATCGCCTCAATATCCAGAGTCCATTGTGCAGTAATAGCATCAGGCTCACGCATTGCAACAGTCTGCAGGTGATTCTGATTTCGCTCAGCCAGTTTCAGAAAAGGAGGGTATACCGGCGTATGAGTCATCACAGACTGCCCGGCTGGCGCAAATGCACGGGCAACAGCATGTAATCCACAGACCAGACCTGGCAACCAGACAATGGATTCCGGGGTAATCACCCAGTTATGATGCCGGGCATACCAGCCACATAAAGCGTCTTTCATCGATGAGCTGACTGAACCATAACCAAATACCCCCTCAGCAACCCGGCTTTGTAAGGCCTGAATCACAGCATCCGGTGAAGCAAAATCCATATCAGCAATCCACATAGGGATAACATCCTGACCCTGATAACGCTGCCATTTAATACTGTCGGTCTGATCCCGACGAAGTATCTGATCAAAGTTGTGAGACGTTTCAGAAACCGGGTTCGACATAATTGATCCTTAATAACCTGGGCTTTTACTCAACAATTGTTATACTGCAGCCAGCAAAATATATACAGAGGAGATCTCTGACAATGACACAGATACCAGATGATCTGTATGCCCTGACAGCATGGTTCCAACGGGCCGATGGTGATGAAGCTCTGCTTATCCGGGTACTGGCCAATACCGCAGGTCTGAAAGGCTGGCTGGCTCGTGATATTCACGACCGTTTATGTGAAGGCACCTTATCGGACGCACTGGGCAGTGGAGAAATTCAGGCTTTTGAACTGGCCGCAACCTGGCTATTAAGTCAGATGCCATCTTTCCCGGGGCCGGAAACACCTGAGCAATGGCAACAATGGCTGACCAGCTGGCAGAAGATTCATAAACAGGCAGGACCAGAACAACAGATTAGCCTGCTCCCGGAACGTTTTAACCATGCAGACGCTGAAATCGCACTGCAACAGCTCAGAAACCAGCAGCAGCAATCAGATATCAGTGTGGTACAGCATTAATCCTGTATCGACAGGGATGACTGACTTATCGGAAACGAACACAGATAAGGCTGAACACCCGGCCTTATCTGCTACCTGCATTAAAAATAAACAACACTGACTTAATGACGACTCAGTCTGTCCAGTTCCACCAGCTGCTCTGCAATTTGCTGACTTAACCCCATATTCGTCGCCGAGCCTTCTACCGCAGCCTGAGCATCACTGGCCATCTGCTCAACTTTCTCTACGACAGATTGCATCTGTCCAATCTGGCCATTTGCCATATCTGCCACGCTGCTCATTGTGCCTTTAAGCGAAAGGATAGAAGCTTCAATAAGCTGAATACTGTCATCATTACGTTGTTGCAGCAGCTCATCCATCGTTTCTGAAAAGTGCACCACTTTATCCGACAGCTCCTGGCTGGCTTTACTCAGTACTGCCATCAGGCTGTTAATTTCTCCGGCATACTCACCGGACTTATTCGCCAGGCTCTTAACCTCATCCGCCACAACGGCAAAGCCCCTGCCCGCTTCCCCGGCACGGGCAGCCTCAATGGAGGCATTCAATGCCAGCAGATTGGTCTGTTCAGCAATCCCGGTAATGGTTGAGGCAATATTCTCAACTTTTTCAAATTCAGACGTAAACTTCTGAGTATCTGCCAGCAGCTCTCTGGCCCATTTAGATGCCTGTTCAAACTCCCGGGTAAAGCTTTCGTTCTGACGGTTCAACTCTGCCAGTTGAGTTCCCAGAGCCACAATCTGCTCTGACGCAGTCTCAACTTCACCACTGACCCGGCCAGAATCATCAGACACGGAACGTGACAGAGCCGCGGCTTCATCAGCAAAGGCTACTCTGGCTTTGGAGCGCTCATTCACATTCATCGCATTACCACAGACACCCTGTGCAGAGCTTTTTAATGCCTCAATCATCGGCATCATTCTGGTATAGGAAGACTGCTGAAGCTGATCTGCCGATCTGGCCTGCTGTTTTTCCCAGGCATGCTTCAGGCTGGAATGGGCGCTGAATAAAGACACACAAAAAGGTACAAGGTAGGTCAGAAGTGCTGGAAAGATACTGAAAGTGGCATCCCCCCAGAGCACATCGCCCTGATTAATCAAATTCAGTAACGTTCCGACAATAACGGAAATTTTGATAGCTTTAATCAGAATAACAGAGTCAAAAAGCCCGGGGGCCTGATCATCAGACATAACGCAATCCTTTCTATCTGCAGAGAAAAATTGCGGACCACCTTAGCAGATCCGCATGACAACAGATTAGAACCTTTTGTACAGAATTTGTAGCACAGAACAGATTACGCTCTGATAACAGGATATTAAGCTACAGCTGCATTTTATGCCGCTTACGCTCTGCCCGTATCTCCCGCACTTCCTGATACCACTTAGACGGTTCGACAATTTCACCATCCTCCGCCAGTTCAGGATATGCCAGACGGCGCTCCTGACAGAAACGGGCAATCTGAGGCTGCGCCCACTCAAACAGCGTTTTCTGGTACTCCTGAGGGTCCATTCTGGATTCAGAATACATATTGGCCAGACTGCGCTGTCGCTGTGCCTCCGCCAGAATAATTGCTCCGGCAACCGATACATTGAATGATTCCACCATCCCCATCATAGGAACAATAATATGTTCGTCAGCCAGATCTGCCGCCGTATCACTGACACCAAACTTCTCAGCGCCTAATAAAATAGCGCAGGGCTGAGTGTAATCCAGAGTACGATAATCCACCGCTCTGTCAGTCAGAGTAGCAGCGTAAACCTTAAAACCCTGCTCTTGTAGCATCTGTATCGGCTTTTCAACGCCTTCGTGAATACTGACATTCACCCAGCGATGGCTGCCTTTTGCCGTGCCATGATATGTTCCGAAACCATCATCCGGATCAGCAGAGTGCACATGGGAAATACCCACTGCGTCACAGGTACGCACGATAGCAGACAGGTTACGGGATTTATGGACATTATCAGTAATCACGGTCAGATCAGGTTGACGACGATTCAGTACTTCTTTAATTTTGGCAAAACGCTCAGGGGTCACAACAGGCCTCGTGAAAGCAGCAGACAGACCGTACAGGGACGTAAGGCTGCCAGAACACAGGTAAAAATCACAGGGACGCAATCATACCCGCTTCCTTGTGCAGTATGAACCAGAAGCCTCCGGCTTTTCGGTGAAAAGCTCTGTCAGGTTAACAATTTATTACACTTGTCGCCTGATTCATGCGTAATATATCCCCCTTTCCTCTCCGACTTTAGTCAAACCCTGTCAAATAATAAGATTACTATGCATAAGCTAAGACTCAGTCAGCTTTCTATTACCAGCCGTATGCTGATCTCACCCGTCACCATACTGCTACTGCTAATCTCCGTCAGCGTTATTGCTCTCATATCTCTGCAAAAAATTGACAGGGATGTTACAGAAGCAACGACTCAGATCGCTCCAGTGACAGAACAGGCTCAGGCAGTCAGTCACTATCTGTCTGATCAACGTATTCTGGTTCTGAACTACCAGCGCATGCCTCGACCAGAACAACTGGAACAGTTTGCTCTGAGTGAACAAGCCTTCAGTCAGGAGTTACAAAAACTGGCTCCCTGGCTGACGACACCAGAACAGCAGACAGTATTAGGTAATATCCAACAGCTGAGTCAGGATTATTCCTCATTGTTCAGCCACCAACTGGTTGATCTGATAAACCAGCAACAAAATCTTAAAGAGAATCTGGAATCTATTGCACGGGGTGTCGACAGAGCCATCAGCAAGCTGATCGATCTGGCAATCACAGATCATAAAGACGAGCTGATTCTGCCTGCCAGTCAGCTACAGAGTAATTTCCAGCAAACCCGTATTTATCTGCATCAGTATCTGGCAGAACGCAGCGCCGATCAGATTGCAGAAGCTGATTTTTATCTGGCAGAAGCCGAGGCCTTCCTGATGCATCTGCAGCAATCCGGACTGGAACCTCGCTTAATGCGCCGCGTTAACCAGCTGAATCAGGCTCTGAAGGATATGTCTGTGATTATGCTTGATGCCCGGACACTGACAACACAAGGCATCACATTGCAACAGCAGCTGGATAAAACCAGCACTCATATGACACAGGCTGCCCAACAACTGAATCAGGGTATTGTTGGCTTACTGGGTGATACGACCCGGACGGTACAAGCGCTGACCAGCCAGACCCGGACCGGGCTGATCAGCGCCAGCGCTATTGCAGCGATTACCGGACTACTGCTGGCACTGGTCATCAGCCAGAGTGTCCGCAAGGTGCTAACCCGCCTGAACAGACACCTGAATGATATTGCATCTGGTGATGGAGACCTGACTTCCCGCCTGCCAGATCAGGGAGGCAAAGAACTCAATCTGATCTCACGGGCGTTTAACCGTTTTATGAAAAAACTGCAGGGGCTGATGCACCAGCTGACAGAAGCTGCGGACAATCTGGCCAGTGCCAGTAGTCAGCTGGCAGCAAACAGTGAACAGAGTGTCGTCAATGCCCGCCACCAGCAAAACAGCGTTTATTCCATTAATGAAGCGATCCAGCAGCTGGGTCAGCAAATCGACCATGTCAGCCAGAATGCCGATCAAGCCAGAAATACCAGCACAGAAACTGAGCAAGTAGCTCTGACCGGCCAGCAGCGCATTGAACAAACCAATCACTCCCTGCATGAATTATCCCGGCATCTGGAAGCCTGTGCCGACCAGGTTCAACAATTGAACACCAGGGCCGGACAAATTAACGATATTACAGATGATATTCAGGGCCTGGCCGATCAGACCAGTCTGCTGGCACTGAATGCGGCCATTGAAGCAGCCAGAGCAGGAGAGCATGGCAGAGGCTTTGCTGTTGTAGCCGATGAAGTAAGGCATCTGTCAGGCCGGACTCATGAGATGACTCAGCAGATTACCGGGATCATCGAGCAGATGGCCACCGATGTGCAGCAGACCTGCCAGACAATGGAACAACTGCAAGATCACTCAGGTCACTGCCGCCAACAGGCCGACACAACCCGGACGACTCTGGATAAAATTGCGGATCATGCTCAACACGCCAGGGCACAGATTCAGGCCATTGCAGACCAGTCAGATCAACAGCAACAACAGGTGCAGGCCTTACAGATACAGAGCCAGACTCTGCAACAGACTCTGGATGAGAACAGACTGGCAACAGAAGAACGGGCCAGAGCCAGTAGCCTGCTGAATGAACTGACCCGACAGTTACAGCATATTACCCATCAGTTCCGAATTGACTGATTGCAGCTATCAGGCAAGGGTAGTGTGATACACTGCCCTGCTGATATTGACCCGATTCCGAATCGGTAGTATTTTGATTCGCCTTATCATAATAAATATTCAGAACAACCGGCACTTGAAGAACACCAGGAAAGTTCTGTATTTCATTCTGCAAAAGCCAGCCCATTTCATGACTCTCTCTGAGACACCCGGCTCCTGACCTTTATGAACGGCTTACTAAAGAAGTCTTATCCAATTTCAAGTCAGGGCATACATCAGACCATTACCCCGGAGTCAACAACGTGTCCGAACACTTTATTCAGCGTCGCAGCCCCGACTTCTGGCGGGCCAGCCTTGCCTTATCTATTGGCGCTTTTGTCACCTTTGCTAATCTGTACAGTACACAGGCATTGCTGCCATTATTTGCCCGGGAATTCGGGATCTCTCCGGCCAGTGCCAGTCTGAGCCTGTCGGTTTCAACAGCCGCACTGGCCCTGGCTCTGCTGATCACTCCGATGCTATCTGACCATGCCGGACGCAAGTCAGTCATGTTGACTTCCCTGATACTGACAGCCTTATCCGGCTTTGCAATCGCTGCCAGTCAGCACTATCTGTGGCTACTTCTGTTCCGGGCAGTTCAGGGTTTCAGCCTGGCCGGACTGGCAGCTATCGCCATGACTTATGTCGGGGAAGAATTTGCGGCAAACTGCCGTGGACTGGCTATGGGGCTTTATGTCAGTGGAACGGCGATTGGCGGTATGATGGGACGCATTGTGACAGGCACCCTGACCGAGCTTTTTTCATGGTCTGCCGCCCTTCTGATACTGGCGATAATCAGTAGTCTTTGTACGCTGATTTTTGCCATCGCCCTGCCCCCTTCCCGACACTTTGACAGACGAAGTGCCTCACTGGCAGAAATGCGTCAGGGCTTCAGCTTCCATCTGCAACGGCCAGATCAGCTCGGGCGATTTATGCATGGTTTTCTTCTGATGGGAGGACTGGTGACTCTGTATAACTATCTGGGCTTTCGTTTACATCAGTCCCCTTATCTGATGAGCGATGGTCAGATCGGATGGCTATTCAGCATTTATCTGACCGGAATATTCAGTTCAATCTGGCTGGGCAGTAAAGCCGATAAATACGGTGCCAGAAATATTTTACTGATTTGCCTGGCACTGATGTTATCCGGCACCCTGCTGTCGCTAGCCACTTCACTGAGCCTGATCATACTGGCAATGGCTTTATATACTTTTGGTTTTTTTGGTGCTCACTCTGTTGTCAGCAGCTGGTGTGGCCAGCAGGCACAATCGTTTAAAGCACAGGCTTCAGCCCTGTACCTTTTATTCTACTACGTGGGTTCCAGCGTACTGGGAGCCAGCGGAGGTTATATCTGGTCTCAATGGCAATGGCCAGGCGTGGTGACTATGGTGTTGATACTGGTTTCCTGCAGCATTCTTATCACCTGGAACAGTAAGCAATAACAGGCAGAAAGAGACAAGTTTTTGCAGTCAGTCAGGAGAAATGCCAGCATCAGGCAAAGTGATTCAGGCGTGATAAAAAGGAACCGATCTGGCCTGCCATAGCAGGCCAGATAACAAACAGATCAATGCTGGGCGTCCAGATCCTGCGGTTTTTCTCTGGCCTGCTGATGGCGGTTAAAATGATTTTCCAGCATGCGGAACAGACCGATAATCAGCGCACTGATAATCAGATAGATGATACCGGCCGCCAGAAAAATCTCCAGAGGTGTATATGTTCTGGCAATAATAGTTCGGGCCATCCCGGTCAGGTCCAGCAGAGTAATGGTACTGGCCAGAGCACTGCCCTTCAGCATCAGAATCACTTCATTACCATAAGCCGGCATCATGATACCAAAAGCCCGAGGCAGGATAATACGTCGCAGCATCAGAGGGTAACTCATACCCAGCGCCTTCGCGGCTTCAATCTCACCTTTCGGAATAGACTGAATCGCACCACGCAGTAACTCAGCAATATAAGCCGCGGTATGCAAAGCAAAGGTAATAATGGCACACCAGTAGGGTTCACGCAGGATAGGCCATAATGCTGATTCTCTGATCACATCAAACTGTGAAGCTCCGTAGTACACCAGAAAGATCTGGATCAGCAGAGGTGTTCCCCGGAAAAAGAAAATATAGGCAAACGGAAAAGCCTGCAGCCAGCGGCGTTTGGATACCCTCATTAAAGCCAGAGGCAAGGACAGCATGACGCCAATCAGCCCGGATATCAGCACCAGCTCAAGGGTCAGTAAAGCGCCATCAAGCAGCTTTGGCAGGTTTTCAAAAATTACATCCCAGGTCCAGTTCATCAGCGTGCTCCCTGATAGCCACGATTAGCATGACGTTCCAGCAGATACAGACCCAGCATAGAGATACAGGTCAGCAGGAGATAAACCATTGCTGCAGCCAGATAGAAAGTAAAAGGCTCTTTGGTATAGCCTACGGCGACACTGGCCTGACGCATCAGTTCATTCAGACCAATTACAGACACCAGTGCGGTATCTTTCAGCAACACCAGAAACAGATTGCCCAGACCAGGTAACGCCAGGCGCCAGACCTGAGGCAGTGTGATTCTGCGGAAAGTCTGAAACGCCGTCATCCCCAGAGCAACAGCGGCCTCGCGTTGCCCTTTCGGAATTTCCTGCATGGCTCCACGGAACACTTCTGTGGCATAGGCCCCGAATGCGATACTCAATGCTGCCACACCAGCGACAAACGGACTGAGCTCAATATACTCGTCATAACCAAACAAACTGGCTATCGCCATCAACAGAGCCGATGAGCCAAAGAAAATGGTCAGCACCAGCAGCAGTTCTGGCATACCCCTGACAAACAGGGTATATCCGTTACCTATCGCATTGGCTATTTTAGAAGAGGATAGCTTAGCTGCCGCTCCGAGCAGGCCCAGCAGCAGACCAACAAACAGGCTGCATAGTGCCAGCTGAATCGTCACCCAGGCCCCTTCTACCAGAAGATGACCGAAACCTTGCAGATCCATAGAGAACACCAATTTATAAACAGCAATGGCCGCATCAGCGGCCATTGCTTATGAACACAGGTTCAGATTAATAGATAGAGAACGGGAAATACTTCGCATTGATTCTGTCATAAGTACCATCCGCCAGAATGTCCTGCAGCGCTTTGTTCATCTTCTCACGCAGTTTGTCATTCTTGCGAATTGCAATACCGATCTTGTCATCAATATCGATCTTTTCACCTTTAAATTCGAAGGCCTGACCATCTTCAGAACGCAGCCAGTCATAAGCTGGCAGCTGATCAGATACAATGGCATCCAGACGGCCAGAAGCCAGATCCAGGTAAGCATTATCCTGAGTATCGTACAGCTTAACCGTGACTTTATCTGCCAGATTATCTTCCAGATACTGACCGGCAATCGTGGCACGCTGAGCACCAATCACTTTACCGTCTACACTCTTTGGAGAGAACTTGCTGCTCTTAGGCGCAACAAAAATCAGGCTGTTGGAATAGTATGGCTCAGAAAAATCAACAACACGGCTACGCTCTGGTGTGATAGACATGCTGGCGATAACCGCATCATACTTACGTGCCATCAGACCAGGAATAATGCCATCCCAATCCTGAGCAACAATCGTACAGTCCGCTTTCATTTTCTCACACAGCGCGTTGGCAATATCAACGTCAAAGCCTTTCAGCTTGCCGGACTCATCAATAAAGTTAAACGGAGCATAAGCGCCCTCTGTCGCAATACGAACCTTATCTGCGGCCATTGCAAAAGGGGCGGATACAGTTGCGGCAACCAGGGTTGCAGCAGCCAGTGCTTTCTTCAGACTCATTGTGTCTTCCTCTATGGGATATTATTTTTTTAATTCATACTGAGTATGTTCAGAGATGACTGCTGAGAAACTCCCGGCAGCGCTCCGAATTCGGATTTCCAAAAACCTGCTCAGGAGGCCCGATCTCTTCGACACGCCCCTGATGTAAGAATACGATCTGAGAAGAAACATCACGGGCAAAACGCATTTCGTGCGTTACGATCAGCATAGTTCGCCCTTCTGATGCCAGATCACGCATCACATTAAGCACCTCATTAACCAGCTCCGGATCCAGAGCTGAAGTTGGCTCATCAAACAGCAATACCTGAGGGTCCATTGCCAGCGTACGGGCAATGGCTATACGCTGCTGCTGACCACCTGAAAGCTGGCTGGGATAGTTATGGCGCTTTTCAAATAAGCCTACTTTTTTCAGCAACTCTTCGGCTCGGGCAATCGCTTCGTCCTTACTGCGCTTTAAAACGCTGATGGGAGCTTCAATGATATTTTCCAGAATGGTCATATGAGGCCACAGATTAAAATTCTGGAAAACAAAGCCAATACCAGCACGCATACGTTCCAGCTGTTTCTGGTCCGCCGCTTCTAAATCGCCTGCTTTTCCTTTTTTCAGTCTGAGCTGCTCACCCGCCATGGAGATCAAACCAGAAGACGGTGCTTCCAGCAGATTAATACAACGCAGAAAGGTACTTTTGCCTGATCCACTGGACCCCAGAATAGAGATAACATCACCATCTCTCGCCTGAAGAGAGATGCCTTTGAGTACTTCTAAAGAGCCATAACTTTTATGAAGATCTCTGATTTCCAGAGCGACAGATGCATCAGACATGTGAAGGTTAATTCCGGTTTTGGTTATAAGCTTAACATTAGACCAAAGTTACATTTTTAAAGCAATTGTACCATTCCTTCCAGACTATTTTTCTGCATATCTGCCTGAGAATCAGCAAAAAGAATACCTTTACTAACCCGATCCAGAAAAAACAGATAATCCTGAATATCAGACAGAGGCAGAGACAATCACTGCTAACGGGAATAAATATGAGAAATTTTCTCTGTAAATAAATACTTACAGAGTCATCATGGCGAATGTGAATATCTGCAAAAGCTCCCAGAGTGTTAAAATAAGATGTACCGCTGTTGACATAATAATGACCGGGAGGTTTCATGAAACGCATATCAGACTGGTTTGTTCTGCCATGGATGCGCAACAGAACCCCGGATGAAAAACACTTCTATCGCAGAGGCTTTACCCGACGCTATCAGGTTCGCAGAAACCGCATCAAAGACCTCTGGATTGGTGGCGGCATCATCGCTCTGATCTGGCCGGTACCAGCATTGATCACGATTCTTACTCTCTTATGCTGTTTTATTACTTTTGCTTTTCTGGATGAGGGATCTTTATAGCACTGACACGGTCTGATTCTGTGTAGCGGATCAGGTACGTTATTTGCTTTAAAACACAGAAAATAAGTCCGGATACTCATTGTTTCTGTACGAATAAGCTCCATCGGGTAACAATGAGCAACGGTCAGGACCACCGGTAGAAAATAAACATATTGTTACAGCCGCCGATAATATGGCCTATCGGTACCAGATGCGGAGAAGGTTATGGTTTTTGCAGTCTACGAACAGGGCATGCGTATTCAGACGCCCAGAAAAGCCCTGCTGGGTAAGCGTGGCGTAACAGCACTGGAAAGTAGCAGCGCGACTCGTCGAACAGCAGATACCGACAGCGACAGTAGCCATCTGGAGCGCGTTGCCGAACAACCCTTTGAGGAGATTCAGCGCAAACTGATCAAGCAGAGGGATTCTCGCGAGGACGAACAGGATTTGCCGCCTTCACCGGCAATTGATCTGTCACGCAAGGCCCTGAATGCCTATAACGCAACTAAAAAGGTCAACGCATCCCCTCGCCCCAGAGTTTCAGCCAGAATGATCATGAGCAAACCTGTGGTCACCGCTGAATTTGATGATAGCTTGCAGCATGGCTGGCATTTATTGCAAAAACATGGCGTCAGCCATCTTATACTGCAGAACCGGCGTGGCGCCTTGATGGGGATGGTTACGGATAAGGATATTCTGAAAGCCACCTCTGGAGTCGGGCACATTGATCTGGCCGGGCGATCTCCAGAACAGGTCATGCTGGGTACACTGATCAGCAGGAAGCTGCTTACGGTTAATCCGGATACAGATGTCCTGGATATCACCAGTGTTATGCTGGAACAAGGGATATCAGCATTACCTGTGGTATCTGAAGCAGATGAATTGCTGGGCGTCATTACCCGAAGTGATTTGCTACAGGCTATTATCAGCCACCATCTGGAAATCTGGTACTGAGCAACCAAATAACCCACTGCTTCTTTCAGATCATTATGACCTCTCCAATCAGAAGCAGTTAAGGTTACAGGTTATCCCGGAATCGTAGCCGTGTTAAAAGAATCAGGAGTGTCGCGTTACCAGCTGCTCTAACTTGGAGTTCATGCGTCTGGCTTCATCTTGCTCCCGTAACTTACGTTCTTTTTCAAGGCGCTGCTGACGAATCTCTTCCAGCTGCTCTGCTGCATGATGAGCTTCATCTTCACTGATGAAACCGGCATTATTACCTTTAAGATCCAGCCTGACGGCTCCCGCCTTAAGCAGGCGTAGATATCTTGGACTACGCACATAACTGGCCAACGCCCGCCTCACCCAGTGATCAGGTATAGCTTCCAGTTGAACCAGATCTTCATGGATACCAATTTTAAGAGGCTGCATACAAGGCACTGAAAAAGCCTTCGGATAGCGCTTACACCACTGATCCAGAATTTCCTTAGCTGAAAATCGAGCCGGAACGGGCATGGAAGGCTGCTGGTGCTCCTTATGAACATCTTCATCGTTCAGGCTTTCACGAATCATTTCCAGAATGGCTGCCGAGCTGTCCGTAAGCGGTGACTCAGTAATCGATTTTAACCGGACCTGAAGTCTGTTCAGCTGATCATTCAGGCGATCATTTTCTTCTTTCAGCCTCTGGTTTTTTTCTGCCAGCAACTGATTATCTTCCTGTAACTGCTGTTGCTGATCAGGATATCCCTGAAAACGTTTGGTCAGCAGGCGCTTATCTTCCTGTTGCCGGGCCAGCTCTGACTGTAAACGCACCGTTTCCTGCCCCAGGCTATCCGCTTTTCGGGCCAGCCGTTTCAATTGCAGGCGTTGTTGCACCAGCTTACCAATACTTTTATCTGCTTTCAGGCATAACTGATCCAGTAGCAGGTCCACATTACCTTTGTTCTGTTCAATTCCCATAGGCGCTTATCCACATTCTGATTCAGTCAAACCTGTTGTAAGTATCATGCTGAGAAACCAGACTGTAAAGTCTGGTCAGTCCCGGGCACTATAGATATAAAAGCCGTAATCATACTCGCCAGTCCCTTCAGCCTGACAATGCTCATGGAAAACTTCCTGCCAGCCCGTAAGATTATGCTCTGGGAACCAGGCATCTCCTTCCACATCAGCATGCACCCGAGTGATATACAGCTTACTGGCGTAAGGCAGGGCTTGCTGATAAATCTCAGCTCCGCCCATCACAATAATTTCTTCAGCACCATCAATCAGGCAACTCTGATCTGCCAGTTCAAATGCTTCAGCCAGTGAATGAACCACACGGCACCCTTCAGCCTGATATCCGGTATCGCGAGTAACAATAATATTAGTTCGCCCGGGCAGAGGCCTGCCAATGGATTCATGGGTTTTACGCCCCATAATGACGGGCTTTCCCATTGTACAGCGCTTAAAAAACTGCAAATCTTTGGGCAGATACCACGGCAGTTTATTATCAATACCAATGACCCGGTTTTCAGCCATTGCCCAGATCAGAGCAATCGGGGTTTCTATTTCAAAATGTGTAACTGAGTGACTCATACTGATTATCCATTACTTTAAGCAGGCATATCTCAGACAGAAAAAGGGTAGTGGATGGCATCATGGTACTGATAACCCGATACTTCAAAATCATCCAGAGTGACCCAGGTCTCCAGATCTTCCAGCGTTTTAATAGCCGGGTTAATGCGCAGTTCCGGCGAAGGGTAAGGTTCACGTTTGAGCTGAACATCACGCATCAGCTCCAGCTGATCCTCATAAATGTGAGCATTAATCAGCTTATGATAAGCTTTTGCCGGCTGATGTCCGGTAATCTGTGCAATCAGAGCCAGCAGAACAAAGACCTGACACTGATTAAAATTCACTCCCAGAGGCACATCAGCACTACGCTGAATACTGTTCAGATACAGTTTGCCACCTAACAGAGAAAAATGATGGGTATGCATACAGGGCCGCAGGCAACCCATGTGAAACTCCCCCGGATTGTAAAAGGTAATAATCTCTCCGCGATCATCGATACCTTTACTCAGATTATCCACAACCTTTTTTAACTGATCGATATGACGACCATCTGTTGTTGCCCAGCTTCGCCCCTGGACGCCATAAACACGCCCCATATCATCCTCCCCTTTACGCAGAGGATTTTTGAGCCAGCTCGCATTGTCATTAGCGTTAGCATTCCAGGTATTACAACCCAGAGCCCGGAACTGAGCAGCATTGTCATACCCTCTCAGATAGCCTAACAGTTCAGCAATTGCGGCTTTCCAGTAACTTTTCCGGGTAGTCACCAGAGGAAAGCGATTATTACCCACATCGTATTCCAGATCAGCATTAATCACTGTCAGGCAACGCTTTCCCGTTCTCTCGTTATATACCCACTCACCTTCATTGACGATACGGCGGCATAAATCTAAATACTGTTGCATGACATCTCTCAGGAAGCAATCTGGCTTAAATACGGGAGTCGTAAAGGCTTCACCAGATCATGACTTGATTAAAACAAATGGTGACAAAGTGTGAGAGTATAACGGAAAACCAATGCGGAGAGGAAAAAGCAACTTCATAAACAACCACCATTATAACCAGTGGCTTTCTGTTAACAGGAAAAACTGTCTGCAATAACTTTGCATACTCAGATGAAGTTATTGCAGACAGACATTATTAGCGGAACTTACAACAGGGTCTTTGCGATTCTGATCCGATAACAGGGATAAATCACTCTGATGACGGCCCATCAAAGACAGCCCGGCGTCTGCCCCACTGAATCATTGCCACGCCAGCCAGTATCATAGGTAAAGATAATAACTGTCCCATAGTCAGCCAGTCGAAAGCGATAAACCCCAGATGCGCATCTGGCTGACGTGCAAATTCCATCAGGAAACGGAACAGACCATAAAAGAGCAGAAAGCAACCTGATACCACAAATCGCGCCGGGCGCTTACTATCGACCCAGTTCAGAATCACAAATAGGGCAATGCCTTCCAGGGCAAACTGATATAACTGTGAGGGATGACGGGCCAGGTTATCGACATGAGGAAAAACCATCCCCCAGGGCAGATCTGTCGGACGCCCCCATAGTTCACCACCAATAAAATTACCCAGCCGCCCGGCACCCAGACCAATCGGAACCATAGGAGCAATAAAATCAGTCACCGTAAAAGGAGATACCTTCATCTTACGCGCGAACAGAGCCATAGCCAGAATAACGCCCAGTAAACCACCATGAAAAGACATCCCGCCTTCCCATACCTTAAACAACCAGAGCGGTTCCTGCACAAAACGGTCAAAGTTGTAGAAAAAGACGTAGCCAAAGCGTCCTCCCAGCACAACCCCCACAGCCCCGTAGAAGATCAGATCACTGACACTTTCATCACTCCAGCCCAGACGGTGTGCTCTTTTTTTCCCTAACCACCAGGCCCCGGCGAACCCGATCAGATACATAATGCCATACCAGTGTATTTGCAAAGGGCCCAGTGAAATGGCAACAGGGTCAATCTGAGGATACTGCAACATGCATACATTCCATTTTCTGAAAACAGGACAAGAATAACGTTTGTCCGGGATGAACGGTATCAGCTTAGTAAGAACCGGGTTCCGACAACCAGCAGTAACACAGCAAAGATACGCTTCAGCGTATCAGAAGGCAGACTATGTGCCAGCTTCGCACCAAATCGGGCAAAAATCACACTCATCGATACAATACCAAGAAAAGCAGGCCAGTAGACGTAACCTGTCGCCCATTCAGGCAACAACGAATTACCCCAGCCTTCCTGAATATTCACCAGAGCCCCCACAACCGCAATTGGCAGTCCTACCGCGGCTGAAGTTGCCACAGCCGTCTGCATCTGAGCATTACACCAGCTCAGAAAAGGTACTGTCAGAGATCCTCCTCCGATACCAAAGATTGCGGATGCCCAGCCAATGACACCACCAGCTCCTATCAGACCAGGCCTTGCAGGAATAGTTCGACTGGCTTTGGGCTTCAGCCCCAGCCCCATCTGAACGGCAATCACAATCGCAAACACACCAATCACCTTCTGAAGCACAGGGCCACTGAGCGCCCCTGCAGTCTTTACGCCAATAGCACTGCCCACCACAATGCCGATTGCAATCGCACTGAACCAGTCCCAGCGAACAGCCCCCTTAGCATGGTGTGCTTTGACAGAGCTGACAGAGGTCACCACAATCGTCGCAAGAGAGGTTCCCACCGCCAGGTGCGTCAGGATTTCTGGTGCCATCCCCTGGGATTCAAATGTCAGAATCAGTACAGGAACAATAATTAAGCCCCCGCCAATACCAAATAAACCAGCCAGAGTGCCTGCTGCGGCCCCCAGCACCAGATAAAGCAGTAATGTTGTCATATGAGTTGGTTCCTGATACAGCAGAACACAGGGACAGCCAGGGTTCCAGGGAAAACAGGGCTCTTCCTGAAGAGAAAGTATCAATAGAGAAGCGCTCCTGTTCTGGTTACATTATCTGCCAGGAGAGCAGAGCACTTCTCGCAAGAGCGAAGAATTATACCTCAATCGATCCGCTTGCATACTGGCTACGCCAGTAATCAACCCGGTCTCTGAGCTCAGATGGATGGTAGGGCTTTGCCAGATATTCATTCATACCGGCATCAAAAAACTGCTGACGTTCGCTTTCTATAACATTCGCAGTCAGTGCAATAATGGCAGCTGGTGTTCTCTGTAAGCGAATTTCACTCTGTCGCCACAGGCGCGTAGTCTCAATACCATCCATGTCAGGCATAAAGATATCCATCAGCACAACCTGGTACCGCTTCCGCTGCATCATATCCAGAGCTTCCGCTCCACTGAACGCCACATCCACGTCATAGCCCACCTTCTGTAATACTGAGCGGGCCAGCATAGTATTCACAGGCCCATCATCCACAACCAGAACATTGAAACCGGATAATCCGGATTCAATATCCGGACGTTCAGATCTCAGCTCTTGTTCTTTGTCAGCGATGGCCGGAGCGTTCAGCCAGCTGTCTTTTGCCAGCAAATTAACCGTTTCCACCTTCTCGTAGAGCTGATGCAAAATACTTTCAGCATGCTCCGGATGATGTGATATTCGCTCAGCCAGAGATCGTATATCCTGTAAGGGCTGTTCAATTTCTCTGCGCATCGCCTGCAGATATTCAGTTTGCAGCTGAGAGGCTTCGATAGCCCTGTCGCGGTCAAACCGGACCTGATCATGTTCCTGATACTGTTCAGAAAGATCAATCAGCAGGCCGATAACAGCAGGATGCGTGGCAGACCGGGCGTGAGTCGATGAATGCCGGATCAGTATAAGATTGACTTTCCGGCCAGAACCTTCTGCATTGGTTAGAGTAAGGTTCTGCTGACTGACACCATGAGCGGGAGGAGCAACTGGAATATATTCAGAAACAAGATGATGTTTAAGCTCTGATTCTGAACGACCAAAAAAGCGCTCAAAAGCCTGATTACAACCTTTAAGGCGGAACTCTTTATCAGTATCAAAGACAGGCAATGGAATTGAGTTCAGTACATTCCTGAAGTACGAATCCTGCTGGCGGGCCTGATTCTTCTCCTTATTCAGAGATTCCTGCAATACCGCATTTTCACTGGCCAGTTCCTGAATCAGCTGAGCAGTCTGATGAATTTCCAACACAGGAGAGTTCAGTAATAGCCCCTCATCATGCCCCGAGTTTTTGATCACTTCTCTGAAGTAATCCAGGGGTCCCATCATATAGCGGCTCATTTTCTTCGCTTTTACGTATTGCGAAAATGAATACAGGCTAAAGACCATCAGATTCATGCCAACTACAACGGTCATAATATCAAACAGATGCTCTGAAAAACGGATCGCATTAGCATAAAGATTGACTTCCCGGGTGACCGCCAGAAGTTTCCATCCGGTACCCGGAACAGTATTCCAAGCCACAATGCTTGGTTCATTCAGACTGATCTGAGCCAGTCCGGCCTGCTGATGAGCAACCAGACGTGACAGCTCTGTCAAGTCGGCCCGTTTATATAAATTAAACTGAGAAGGTCTGAACTGATTAACGTTGACGTTTCTGAAACTGAGCTGGCGATCTGATAACTCAGTCAGCCCCAGATCTTCCTCGCCTTCCGGAGGTAGTGCCAGAATGTTGCCATTCTGCCCAACAAGAATGCCATATCCCGGCCATTGCTGGGGTGTTGAGAAAAGTTCATTGATCAACCCCTGAATCGTCAGATCAACCCCGACAACCGCCTCCAGACGTTCACCTTTATAAACCGGAGCAATATGAGAAATCACCCACCCCTTACCTGCAGGATCAAGATAGGCATCTGTCCAGACAGGATTCCGTCCTGGGTTATACTGCTCTGCAGCCAGATAATAAAAGCTGAATTCAGTCACATCCAGGTCTGGCAAAAACTGCTGATTAACATCAACAAAAGGGTAGGATAAGTTCAGGCTATCACTGGTATTCAGATAAACCTGCTGAACAAGAGGATTACTACGCTGAATATCCGTCATGACATCACTAAGTGGTAACCAGCGACGGATTTCGGATTCCCTCAGATCCGGATATGCCGACATGACAGAATAATATACCGACACCCCTTCATCCTTTCGGGGCTTCATCAGAACGCCATGACGGGATGATACAATCGGTGTAATCTCATCAGTCAGAGCACCAGTCATGGTCTGGCGAATAGCCTGATTCCGAAGTATATTCAGTGAACCCTGTACATGCTGAAGCTGCGCGGAAATCCAGTCTGTTTTTGACTGCAGCGCCTGAATCATCTGTTGCTCCTGATCCTTATGGGCTTCAACAATATGGCTCTGATTCAGAATAAAAAAAGCAGTCAGAACCACTGACAGCAGCAGTGCTTCAATCATCAGAAGCTGTATCATACCAGAGCGAACATACACTCTGGTCAGCCATTGCTTCAGAGTAATTAGTGAAGAATGATCTGAAGAAGGTGTCATTAGCATCCCTGTGACTTATCGGGCCAGATTTCAGAAATCGTTTCTGTATTTCGTATCATACACGTTCCTGATTAAATTTTAACCAGCTTTACTATACGGAATCCACTATGTGCCTCATTCTTTTTGCCTGGCAACCGGAAGCAGAATATCCTCTTGTCGTCGTGGCCAACCGGGACGAGTTTTATCAGCGAGCGACCCGGACTCTGACATCATGGCCTGATAGCCCGATTGTAGCGGGTCGCGATCTGCAGGCAGGAGGCACCTGGATGGGAGTAACACCGGAAGGCCGCTTCGCTGCAGTCACCAACTACCGTCGCCCTCAGGATATGGGGCAAGCATTTTCCATCAGTCGGGGAAGCCTGTGCCAGGATTATCTGGAGAGTGATCTGTCTCCGGAAGATTACCTCAGAAAGATAGGTCCGGATGCCATGAAAGCCGGTGGTTTCAATCTTATTATTGGTACCCGTACACAGCTGGCCTATGGTACAAACCGGTATCCCGGCAAGAATGATGAACCAGAGTGGCACTGCCAGTCAGCTCTCCAGGCCGGCGTTTACGGCTTAAGCAATGAGTTACTGAACTCCCCCTGGCCAAAAGTATTATCTGGTCAAAAAAAGCTAAAACAACAGTTACAACAGCCGTTATCAGAAACAGGTTTACTCAGCATTATTCAGGACACTTTTCTCGCAGATGATCAATTATTACCTGACACAGGCATAGGGCTGGAAAAGGAACGCTTCCTGGCACCCGCCTTTATTATCAGTAGTGAGACTTACGGTACCCGAGCCAGTACATTACTGATTCGGGATCAGGCAGGTAATCAGACTCTGATCGAACAAAGCTGGTACCCTTTTGCCGTTACCGGACAAAAAACCCGGGTGTATATGCCCAACGGCGAAGCGGCTGTCAGATCTTATCAATAACGGAAACTGCTCAAGTATGATACCCCTGAGACCTCTGCTATTTACGGCTGCATTACTGATTCTGTCGGGCCAACCGGCATACAGCTTTGAAGACCAATGGATTGATACAACACTTCGAAGCCGATTCAGCGATGCACATTCAGGTTATGCTTCTGTATTGTCTCCGGCCTACCTGGATAACGATTTTCAGTATTTGTGGCAGGATGAAACCGGCCATCCCGGTCAGGCAGCTAAGAAGCTGATACGCCTGGTCCGTACATTTATTGCTTTATCTCCCCGGCACCCCTTGCTGGAAGACTACCGCATATTTCTGCAACGAAGCCAACAACCCATGCCACTGGCTTTACCGCGCTATATTCTGGCCAATGATTTACTTTACAGCAATATGCTGGCCAGACTACAGGATGATATCAGCAAGCGCTTTTTTCTCCAGTCAGATCAGGATCTGGACCATAAACCCTATAAATTTGGTTACGAAGATGCCATAGAAGAAAGCATCAGCACACCTCCGGAATGGAGAAATCATCTGACTCAGACACTGATTAACGCCGGACAACAAGAAGCACAAGAACGTGAGCAGAGAATGCAGGCTCTGGTGCAGTCTCTTTACCCATCATACGGACAACCAGAATCTCTGGTACAAGCGATAGAATTCTGGCAACAGGAAGCAGAACAACGATGGCCAGAGTTACCTGATTTAAAGCCCGGTCAGTACATCAAACCCGGCGAGATTCAGCCTGACTGGATTCCGGTTATGACAGCTCAGTTAAAACGCCTGCGACACTTACCGGAAGATTATCTGCCAGATGCATCCGGTTTGTACAATGAAACTCTCAGTAAAGCAGTAAAAGCACTTCAGGCACAACACGGACAATATGTCGACGGCGTGATAGGCCCTGACACCCGGAATATTCTCAACCGCACACCCAACCAGAGAATCCGACAACTGGCACATAACTTCCGCCGCCTTTATTACCTGAATAATGAAAGCAGCCCGAATTACATTATGATCAATATGGCGGATTACCGGCTAAGACTGGTTGAAAATCACCAGACCACACTCAGTATGAAAGTCATCACGGGCGGAGTGAACAGCCGAACTCCGATTATGACTCAGAAACTGACCTCAGTTATTCTGAGTCCACGCTGGAATATTCCTGAAGGCATTGCCCGGAGTCAGATTCTGCCAAAGGCTTTCCAGAACCCTGAATACCTGGATCAGAATGGTATTCTGATGGTTGATGGCTGGAGTCAGCCCATGAAGGTTATTCCCGGAAACAGCATCAATATTCATAACTATACCCCGAAAAACTTCCCTTACCGGCTGGTACAGTTACCGGGACATTCAAACCTGTTAGGCGATGTAAAATTCCGCTTATCTAATAATAAAGCCATTTATCTGCATGATACCCGTGGGCATCATCTTTTTGAAAACCGGGAACGGGCACTGAGTAATGGCTGTATTCGTCTCGAATCAGCACTTCCTCTGGCAACCCGTATTCTGGCAATGACCGGGCAGGACTGGAATGATCAGACAACGTATCAGGCGGTAGTAACAGGACAGGAACGTTATATGAAGCCACCCGAACTACCCGTTTACCTGATGTACTGGACAGTCTGGCAGGATGAACAGGGTAACTGGCAATGGCGGGATGATATCTACAAAAAAGATCAGCTCCCCGGAGAACCGCCTGTCAGTACAACGACGTCTTTATTAGCAGAAAAAACCGAAGACTCGTCAGCTCACAAGGCCGCAACATTACCAGAAACTCGGACGGATGTCAGAAACGCCATTGACAGAGCAGTCGCCCGACGTCATGCAGATAGTGAAGGCTGAAGCAGCTGACTGAGCCCAAGCTCATCCATTGTCAGGCTGATCTGTTTCAGTACCTGTTCAGACGTTTCCAGATGCATCACAGAATCCAGTAGCTGAGCGGCATCCCTGCGGTGCAACCGGCGAATAGCCGATTTGACTCTGGGCAGGTTAACGGCATTCATAGATAAGGAATCATATCCCATGGCCAGTAACAGAATAGCCCCTCTGGGATCTCCGGCCAGTTCTCCGCACAGACTCAGGCGACAATCCGAATGTTTAATATTACGTGCAATCGTATACAGAGCATTCAGCACTGCTGGATGAAAGCTGCTGTATAAATCGGCAACTCTTGGATTATTGCGATCGACAGCCAGTAAATACTGGGTCAGGTCATTACTGCCTACAGATAAAAAGTCGACATAGCGAGCGATCTGATTGACCTGATAGATCGCACCCGGAACTTCAATCATGACGCCTATATCCGGACGTCTGAGACTAACCCCTTCCTGACATAACTCCTGAAATGCCCGTTCAATCAGAGCAATCGCTTCTGTGACTTCAGGAATATTACTCACCATCGGCAGCATAATTTGCAAATTATCCAGGCCTTCGCTGGCTCGTAGCATAGCCCTGACCTGCACAAGAAACACTTCTGGATGATCCAGAGTAATTCGGATACCCCGCCAGCCCAGAAAAGGATTAGCTTCATTAATAGGAAAATAAGGCAGTGCCTTATCCCCGCCAATATCAAGAGTGCGCATGATCACTGGCTGAGGAAAAAAAGCTTCCAGCTGTTCCCTGTATACGGCTTGTTGCTCACCTTCTGATGGAAAACGTTCGCTGATCATAAAAGGCACTTCAGTCCGGTATAAACCGACACCTTCAGCACCATGATTCAGGGAATGAGTAATATCCTGTGCCAGCCCCGTATTAACCATCAGAGGCATTTTATAGCCATCCAGTGTTTCACTGGGCAGACCAGCAATATGTTCCAGCCCTTTCTGTAACTTCTCTTCAGCCTGTATCAGCTGGCCATACTGGATGAGCAGTTCATCACTGGGCGAGTTAAAAACAACCCCCTGATAGCCATCGACAATCAGTTGCTGCCCATCCAGGGCAGCAACAGGCAAATCGACTGTGCCCATGACAGCAGGCAGGCCCATGGCTCTGGCCAGAATAGCCACATGGGAATTAGACGAACCCTGAACAGATACCAGACCTGCCAGTTGTTCTTTAGGCACCTCGCCCAGCATTGCTGGCGTAACCTCTTCACTAACCAGAATCGCCTGATTCGGAAAGGCATCCCGGGATTGGTCCTTTTTCTGCAGATAAGCCAGAACCCGACGTCCCAGATCCCTGATATCCGTTGCTCTCTCTTTCAGATAGTCATCTTCTGATAATTCAAAAAAACGGGCATGCCGGGTGACCACCTGACACAAAGCTCCCTGAGCCCAGTTTCCCTCTTTAATCTTGCTGATCACTTCCTGACCCAGTGCACTGTCATCCAGCATCCTCTGGTAAGCTTCAAACAAGGCCCGTTCTTCTTCACTGAGCCGCTGAGCCAGACGGCGGTTCACCTCATGGATATCATTACGTACCGATGCAAGAGCTTCACGAAACTGAACTATTTCAGAATCTGTATCTTCAGGCTTACGATCAGGTACAGTATCCAGATTAGCCAGCGGCTGTATCACTACTGCAGTTCCGACAGCAATACCCGATGTACCCTCAACACCTTTAAAGCAACTGCCACGAATACTGCCCAGATATGAATCCTGGAGCAAACTTATACCCGTGGCCAGAGAATGAGCAAGCAATCCTGCCAGCTGAGCAGAAACAGTAACAAGAAAGGCTTCCTCTCCCTCATCAAAACGCCTTTTCTCCTTATCCTGGACCACAATAACCCCCAGAATACGTCTCTGATGGATAATGGGTACGCCCAGAAAACTATGGAATTTTTCTTCACCTGTTTCAGCAAGATACACATAGTTAGGATGGCTGGTAGCATCTTCCAGGTTAACGGGCTCTTCTCTCTGACCAACATACCCTACCAGCCCCTGGTCCGCTTTCAGTGATACCTGTTTAATAGATTCTTTATTCAACCCCATACTGTCCATCAGGACATAATTCTGATTACCATCATCAGACAGATAGACAGAGCATACATCTGTTCTCATAGCCCGGCGTACCCGGCGCACAATAATAGAAAGTGTCTCATCCAGACTTCTGGCTGAGTTCACTTCCTGAACGATGCGCTGTAACGTTTTGAGCATATTTACCTTCTGTATCTGTACAGATAAATCAGTCCTGATCGTCCGGGAAGGGTCGATACGAGTTTCTATTATAACGATGAGACAATTCTTTCAGAGCACGACGATAAACTTCACGTTTGAAAGATACCACCTGCCCGAGTGGATACCAGTAACTCACCCAGCGCCAGCGATCAAACTCAGGAGAAGGAGAGTGATCAACACAAATATTCGTTTCAGTACACCGCAATCTTAGCAAAAACCATTTTTGCTTTTGTCCGACACAAATTGGTTTGCTATGCCGACGAATCATCTTTCTGGGTAAACGGTAACGCAACCAGCCCCGGGTGCATCCCAGGATATCCACATCCTCCTGATTAAGGCCAATCTCTTCTTTCAGTTCTCTGAATAAGGCCTGCTCAGGGGTTTCATGCTCTTTTATACCACCTTGCGGAAACTGCCATGCATCCTGCCCCACACGGCGTGCCCATAACAACTGGCCGTACTGGTTTGTCAGGATAATACCGACATTGGGTCGATAACCATCAGCATCTATCACGCAAATCACCTTAGTATTTTATTAAGGCTATTGTTTCACAAAGCACCGGATCACATCAATCCACTGCGACTTATCCCTTCTTGTAATATAAGACTATGTCATATCAGTGTTTTTTGATAATCCATTCATGTGCATTGCCAGGTTCTGCTTTACTTGTCTTATCTCTCTGAGATAATCAGATCTGTTTTCAGCCATCTGAATATCCATTGGGAGAACGTTTGTGGGACTGGCCATTTTTGATCTGGATAACACCCTGATTGCAACTGACAGCGATCACGCCTGGGGAGAGTTTCTGACAGAAAAAGGAATTGTAGATGCTCAGGTATATAAAGAAGCTAATGATAAATTTTATCAGGACTATCTGAATGGCTCTCTGGATATCATGGAATATCTGGCTTTTTCTCTTGCCCCTCTGGCACAGCATGAACCGGGTCAGTTACAGCAATGGCATCAGCACTTTATGCAGGAGAAAATCGAGCCTGTCCTGTTGAACAAAGCATTTGAAAAACTGGCCTGGCATAAAGATCAGGGGGATTTTATTCTGATTATTACAGCGACTAATCGCTTTGTTACCGCCCCTATTGCTGAGCGCCTTGGGGTCGACGAACTGATCGCCATCGAACCTGAAGTTATTGACGGGCGTTATACTGGCCGTGTATCAGGTATTCCAAGCTTCAAAGAAGGCAAAGTAATCCGACTGAATGCCTGGCTGGAAGATAAAGACTACGATCTGGCTGAAACCTGGTTTTATAGTGATTCGCACAACGACCTGCCATTGCTAAGATTAGTTGGTAAGCCCGTTGCCGTTGACCCGGATAAGATGCTTCTGGAAGAAGCACAAAGTCAGAACTGGCCCGTTATCTCGTTTAGAAACTGATACCGGCTCTGTAAAGAAATAAAAGAATCCAGTCATACCGGACTCTTTTATTTCTACTTCAAATCTGTTTTTCTTATAAACTGGATATAGCACATGGCCTGAATATCACGATGGAGGCTGTAATCCGGAATCCGGGGTTTCTGTGTCAGTATTCTTTCCGAAAGCTCCATTCCTGATTCCTGTCCATGCCAATAGTCCCTACACCAGGTGAGACAGGATGCATAAGCTGCTACTAAAACAATTAGAACAAGCTATACACCATTCTTCTGACGGTCAGCCAGACCTCGATCATTTGCTGGAAATAATCAGCCAGCACTATGATGAAACAGACAGAAAAAATCATCCGTACCAGCCCTACATTACAGCCTTATCCAGCGATGCAAACCAGAATATAACACACCAGGCCAGAGACTACTTTGAGAATGCTCTTGATCAGATTGGAGATGGTGTACTCTTTCTGGATTGTAACGGCAATATTACTGGTTTGAATAAAGTTGCCTGCAGTTTAATGAATCAACCCGCAGCGGAACTAAATAGAGAGAATATAAGCAAAATTTTCACTCAATTACCAGACTGGGAAGATCAGACTCATCAAACCTGCGAGAGTCGTCTGAAACACAACTATTTGCCTGTTGAGCTGATAAAAGGAAATACAGAACACACTGATGGCCAGGAGCGTCTGCTGATTTTCAGAGATATCAGTGAACGCTTACAGGCACGAGAAAAGCTGCAGGACAGCGAACAGAAATTCAGAGATTATGCTGAATCATCATCTGACTGGTTCTGGGAAACCGATGAGCAGCACAGAATAATCGGGCTCACCGGGTATTCCGCTCTGATGAATAAAGATCAGAGAGATCAACTGATAGGCCGAAGCAGAATGGAGCTGATGAAACATGCACCAAAAGAGATTTTTGCACAACATATAGCAGATCTTAATGCCCATCGGCCTTTCCGGGATCTGGAGTATGAACTGGAGCTCCGCAGTGGTAAAAGCCTGGTGTCGATCAGTGGTAAACCCATATTTAATGCAGATGGCCAGTTCACAGGCTACCGGGGTAGCGCCCGGGATATCACAGAGCAACAAAAAAGCCATGAGTCATTACAAAGGCTGGAACACCAGCTGCGCACTGCTATTGGCAGTATGAATGAAGGTATCGCTTTATTTGATGCTCAGGATAAACTGGTACTCTTTAACGACAGGGCCAGAGAGATCTACAGTGCTATCGCAGATGTGATTAAAATCGGCAGTAACTATAGCGATATTGCCAGAGCTCTAATCGAACGAGGAGCCTTCAGGCTGGAGACTGATTCACGGCACTGGCTGACCAATCAGATCAGTAAAGATACCCGCTTCACCCCCAGGAATAATATTGTCCGGACCTGCAATGATACCTATATCAGAGCGATAGAGTATCCAACGCCTGATGGCGGTACCGTAGGTATTTACAGCGATGTGACCGAAACCGTTATTCTTCAGAATAATCTCAGATCAGAGAAAGAGAAGGCAGAACAGGCTAATCAGGCAAAATCTGATTTTCTTGCTAACATGAGCCACGAAATACGCACACCAATGAATGCCATTATAGGCTTAAGTTTTCTGGCTACTCAGGATGAACATTTAACTGAGGATCAGAAGGAGCACCTGGAGAAAATTCACAGTTCATCAAACCATTTACTGGGAATCCTGAACGATATTCTGGATTATTCCAAAATAGAAGCGGGGAAGATGTCAATTACCCCCCATGAGTTTGAGTTTCAGCAACTCATACAGCAAACAACAACCTTTGTTCAGCCAGCAATCAGGGAAAAGCAACTGGATCTGTACTGGGATATCGACCCTCAGATTCCTGAGTACGTCGAAGGAGACCTTCTCCGCCTGAGTCAGGTAATGATTAATCTGGTCGGAAATGCTGCTAAATTTACGGATGCGGGACATATCATAATATCCATGTCACTCAGGCATACCGGAATGAACAAACGCTTTATGCTGGACATATCAATTCTGGATACAGGAATAGGCATATCTTCTGAACAGCAAGCCCGGCTTTTTGCTCCTTTTACTCAAGCGGATAACTCCATTACCAGGGACTATGGCGGCACCGGGCTTGGCCTCAGTATATCCCATCAATTGATTGAACTGATGGGTGGAGAGCTATCACTGAACAGTTCTCCTGGTCAGGGTAGCTGTTTTTCTTTCTCTGTTATGCTATCGGCTAAAAGCGAGACCAGCTTCTGCCTGAGATCGGCACTCAATCACCAGCATATTTTCTTGCTGGATAACAACCCGTTTTCATACAAATCTATCCGCCCCCTCCTGGAATACAATCAATGCCAGATCAGCTTATTCGATAACATAGAACATCTGATTCAGACACTCAGGCATACTTCATCCGGGCTGATCATTCTTGACTGGGAGCAGTTAACAGCAGAAAAACAGCGGATAGTCGCTGAGCTGCAAAAAGAAAGGACTATTCCCTTATTGATCATTAGCACTCAGAGCAAACAGATAATAAAAACACACTTCACTGACCAGTCATTACTTTCTGTTATAGAAAAGCCTTTTACACCTCAAGCCTTATGCGATGGTCTACAACACCTTCTACAAAATAACCTGTCTGAGGTGATACCCCTAGCGTATAAAGAAGAAAAGGACGATAACTATCAGATATTGCTGGTTGAAGACAACAGTGTTAATCAGATGGTCGCAGGTCGCTTCCTGAAAAAGATGGGACTTGAATATGATATTGCTGAAAATGGACTCAAGGCACTGGCTCAGCTGGAGCTAAGTCAGTACGACCTGATCCTTATGGACTTACAGATGCCGGAAATGGACGGTATCACGGCTACAACAAAGATCCGACAATATACTGCATTCAAAGACTTACCAATCATTGCCATGACAGCTAATGCAATGCAAGGAGATAAGGAACAATGCCTGCAAGCTGGCATGAATGACTATATATCTAAACCTGTCAGCTATTCAGAGCTTCAGGACAAATTAACATACTGGCTATACAAGGAGCTCAATAATAGCTCACAATTAATAAGGCAGTCTGAGCAGGAAAAAACAGCGCCAGTACTCTTATTGAATCCAGATAATTTAATGGCCCGTCTGGATTACTCAGAAGAGCTACGAGATATACTGATCAAAGAGTTTTTAACAAGTATACATCACCTTCAGGGAAATACTTTATACGAACAGCTAGCTTGTTTGGACCATACCTCTTTGCAGAGTGAGCTGCATAAGCTGAAAGGGTCAGCAGCAACTATTGGAGCAGACTTGCTGGCTCATCAAGCTGAGCAACTGGAAAAGTCACTTCAAAACTCCAGCTACAGCGAAGTCCAGAAAAAAAGCAAACTGCAGGAAATTCAGGAAACCTTGAATAAGAGCTTAAAACACCTGAAAGCACTGATATAAATTTACACTGCCCTTCCAGTATATTTCCCACCTTGAGTTTTCCTCTTCAACGAAAAAACCCCGGTCATAGAGACCGGGGTTCTTAATTTAAAGCTTGATGATGTCCTACTCTCACATGGGGAGGCCCCACACTACCAT
>NZ_JACJFM010000217.1 GCF_014164585.1 Oceanospirillum sediminis
TAGAGTCCTTAAAAAATGGGCCATTATCCACAATAGTGGCTGTTATTCTTTCCCTTCTTCTAATAGCATTGATAATGGTTTCGCCATCGTCAAAATTAATAAATATGGAAGGTATTGTAAACTCGGGATCGGTTACACCATACATATTAACATAAGGCACATAATTTGGGTCACTATCTGGATTGTTGTGATTTGCCACAATAACTGCGATGGCGCCTGCATCTTGCGCATTTTGAATTTTAGCAGTAAAATTGCAACTGCCTCTGCGAATTACAGCAATCTTACCTGCCATGTTTGCCGAATTTATTAAAGGACTACACCCTTCTTCAGGAACTACGCCACCATCATCCGCAATTACCAATG
>NZ_JACJFM010000218.1 GCF_014164585.1 Oceanospirillum sediminis
ATGGTATGCGTTAGGAGTACGAAGAGGATTTACAAAACAACAGCTTTTAAATATTAGTACACAATCTATGGGGCCAGCTGGAATCATTATCTTATTAACCGGAGCTGGTGGCGTTTTTAAACAAATGTTGGTAAATACTGGTACAGGTGAAATGTTGGCTAATTATTTTGCAGACAAAGGTGTTAGTATTTTATTATTTGCGTTTTTGGCAGCAGCTTTAGTTCGTATCTTACAAGGTTCTTCCACCGTTGCTATGATTACAGCTGCAGGACTTACAGCACCGCTTTTAACAGCAGCATCTATTTCAGAGCCTCAAAAAGCGTTACTGGTTATTGCTATAGCATCAGGCGCAAGTATTCTATC
>NZ_JACJFM010000219.1 GCF_014164585.1 Oceanospirillum sediminis
ATCTCAAAATCATGAAAAATTTAAAAACAATTTTAGGCGTTGGAATTTTAGCAATAGCTAGTTTCTTCGTAATTGCTGCAGATCATATAGATGCACCTGCAGTAGCTGGCGGTACTAGCGATGTAACCGATTTTTACGCTTTCCAAGGCGAAAACACAAATAATTTGGTATTTGTGGCCAACGTACAAGGCTTAATTAGTCCTGCTAACACCTCTAGCGCTTCATTTAGTGAAAATGTACTGGTAGAGTTTAATATTGATAATACTGGAGACAATGTTGAGGATTTAGTAATTCAAGCTATTCCAAGAGACGGTAAGATGTACTTCTTTGGTCCAGTAGTTCCATCGCAAACAGGGTTAAAT
>NZ_JACJFM010000220.1 GCF_014164585.1 Oceanospirillum sediminis
ATCAAACGCAGTCAGCCCGTTACTACAGAATTTGAAATGCCTTTAATCGTTAAGGTTGAATAATAAAAAGCTTATTATTGATTAAAACCGAATGGCCAATTTTCGCATGAGTCGGAGAATTTCAACATATAACCAAACAAGCGTTACCAATAGTCCCCACGTAGCTAACCATTCCTTATATTTTGGAGATTTGTTCTTGTGCCGCTCAATATAATCAAAGTCCAGAAGCAAGGATAAAGAAGCAAAAATAGCCGCAACAATATTAAAAATGATAGCGGGCCAGGAAGTGCCCCAAATAAAAACTTTGATGCCAAAGAAACTAAGTATCCATGAAATGATATATATCACAAAAATGCTTGTTG
>NZ_JACJFM010000221.1 GCF_014164585.1 Oceanospirillum sediminis
AGACAATATGGGGTGCGTACAAATAGCCCTTACACTAAGTGCTCCTCTTTCTATCATCAAATCTGCAGCTTTAGTTAAAGTTCCTGCTGTATCTACCATGTCGTCAACCAGCACAACATTTTTACCAGTAACATCCCCAATCAATTCCATATGGGAAATCACATTGGCCTTCGCGCGCTGCTTATAACATATTACCACATCGCTTTCCAGTGCCTTAGAATAGGCATAAGCTCTTTTTGAACCTCCCATATCTGGCGAAGCAATAGTTAAATTTGGCAAATTTAAACTCCTTAAGTAAGGCAAAAAGATGGTAGATGCAAATAAGTGATCCACCGGCTTTTCAAAGAACCCTTGAATTTGG
>NZ_JACJFM010000222.1 GCF_014164585.1 Oceanospirillum sediminis
TGCTTAACGGTAAATAATCTGGTAGCATTTATCCCAAGCAACCAGTCGCCAATTGCCCTAGAAAAACCAGCGTAATACAAATTATCATAATCTGAAGCTGGTTTAAGGTTTTCAAAACCCTCTTTAATGGCCTCTGAAGTTAAGGAAGATATCCATAAACGTTTCACTTCACCTTTGTAATGGGCTTCGTTCATCACCCAACGTTGAATGAGTTCTCCCTCCTGCCCTGCATCACCGCAGTTTATAATGACTTCAGCTTTTTCAAATAGCCCTTTTATAATGTTGAATTGTTTTTGAATCCCTGAATTTGAAGACACTTTTACCTCAAACTTTTCAGGTAGCATGGGCAAATTGTTTAAAT
>NZ_JACJFM010000223.1 GCF_014164585.1 Oceanospirillum sediminis
AAGATGAGTTTTCTGGAAAACGACAAAAAAAAGGAGCAACTAAAGGAGGACGACTACCCAATAGCATACATATAGATTGGGCAGAAGCTATAAACTATGGAGGCGATATGCGCTTTAAAGAATTAAAGGAATTAGAAAATATTTATAGTAAACTAAATATAAAAAAGAACGACTCTATCATTTTGTATTGCCATAGCGGCGTTCGTTCAGCACATACAACTTTTGTGCTCACACAATTATTAGGATATAAAAATGTAAAAAATTATGATGGCTCATGGATAGAGTGGAGTTATTTTAATGATTTACCAATTGAAAAAGATAGTATAACAGTTTTAAGTGATTAATTATGGAAAAGTATTT
>NZ_JACJFM010000224.1 GCF_014164585.1 Oceanospirillum sediminis
AGTATTGACAAATATTTTGATGTATTGGAAGTAGAGTTAACTTCAATAAGTTCAAATTAAGGAATTCGGTTGCAATGATCTTTACATTTTATAGATAAGAGCTTTAATATTCAAATTCCACTTCATAGTTGTCATCAATGTTCAACACGTTAATATATTGTTCAATTTTCTCTTGTAGGTTACCATTCTTTCTCCTCACAACAACTATCTTATTAACACCAATTATGTTTAAAGACGAATACGTATTATTGGTTTCTACAGCATATCTTTGTTCTTGGATTGTGCCTGCATAATTTTCAGGGAAACCATAGGGAACGTATAAGTTGTAAAAAAAATAATCATCCTCTTGACTAGGTGAAA
>NZ_JACJFM010000026.1 GCF_014164585.1 Oceanospirillum sediminis
CACAGCTTACCGCTCCTGGTCGAAATGATCCATGCCTGAATAGCTAATTTGTTTTAAAAACCGTCTATTAAGGGCTTTTCAGGGCTGACTACATAATGTACCTGGAGTACCCTGTTCGCTTCACCTGATTCTGACAGGTGTATTTCGTAAGTTACATGCTCTCCGGACAGTACCTTATTGACATAAACTCTGGCTTTGGCAAACGCTTCTTCTCCCATCAGCCCCGGCATATACAGATGCTGTATATCCTGAGTCTCTGAGAGGTGAAATAGTTTCCGGTAACGGGTGTTCATAAAGCGATAACGCAGTGAGGCATCGACATAGCAGGCCAGTGCCGGTATTGCATCGGCGAGCCATTGAAACGTACGTTTCCGTGATAACTCGGACGGATTAAGGCTATCCTGTGCCTGCCTGTTCATTTAAGCCTCCGCAAATACAGGGAATAAAATAAGCATGCAGTGAATAGGGGCACAATAAATAACAGATCAGATTAACTCAGTGGCCCCACTCAGATATTTAAAAAACGAGCACTGTAATCAGGATAGCACTGATTGAACTGAAGCAGATATTCACGGACCGGATGTCAGAAAAGAAAGACGATTAATAAGATAAATCGCAAAAGGAAACCGTGCAGGCTATTTCTGGTTCATTCACGTTATTCTGTCTGATTGGCCTTGTTACTTATGTATCTCTGCTGAGGTTATCTGGCTTCACTGGGTTGCAGATTGGCCTGAGGCTTCAATTCAAACTCAACCAGTTTATTAATCACCGAAATAAGATCCTGATCGCCCGAATTCTGGCGACCGTAAACGGCATAGACTTCACGGCTGACCGACTCTGCCTCTGATACCAGATACAGGTCTTGATTGACCAGATAAGGTTCAACCAGAGCCAGTGGTAAAAAAGCGACACCACCATAGGTGATCAGAAACTCCAGTGCAATCTGGCTTTGTTCGGTATGCAGAATCGGCATGACAGGAGTGCGGAATAGCTTGGCATTTTTCATATTGAAAGCTGTGCCCCAGTCTACAAAAACATAGCCAGCCTGATCAATTTCACTCAGTCTTATACCTGCTTTATGGCTAACCAGTACCAGTTCAATCTGGCCAATGATGCAATTCTCTAATTCTGCTGAATTCGGTGGATCTAACACCACCGCTATATCCAAACGTCCAGCCAGGAGTGACCGGGTTAATTCCTGGTGGGAGTTGATTTCGGTACGGATCGATAAACCGGGAAACTCGTTTGCCAGTCTCGGCAGAATGGACTGAAGAAAAGTGCCCCAGAGATTGGATATGCCGCCCAGAGTGAGTTGAGTATCCTGTGCTTCCGACATACCTACGTCCTGCAGTGCCAGTTGCCAGCCTGCTAACAGGTTTTCAGCGTGGGGTAATAAACGCTCTCCAGCCACAGTCAGGCGGATATTATTTCTTTGTCGGGTAAAGAGATCAATGCCGACCATCTCTTCCAGCTGACGAATACGGAAGCTGACCGCAGATTGTGTCAGATGAAGGTTCTGCGCTGCCTGACCAAAATGTCGGGTTTTGGACACTTCAAGAAAGGTGCGCAGTAAGCTCAGATCCATTATTTATCCATAAAAAAAATCGATTGAAATTAATAAAAAAACATCATTTTACAGTGCTGAGGGAAGAAATAATAATTCAAATTATCTTAGTCAGAGCTGTATCTCTCCGATATTTGCTCTGAGGCACGTATTGGCCTCTCTTTATTAACTGGAGCGATCTGCCGGTAAATGCTGTCTTTTTTGGGGTTTGACACAAGAATTTAGCCTTAGTGTCTCCCTATGATTTTATCGTAAGAAACTTATTTTGCTGCAGGCTGCTAATGAAAATTAGCATGCCTGGGGCTTTTTTTGCCGTTAATTATTATAAGAAGCTCTTATCGAAAGTGACGAATATGCTTCTGTCTGGAGTCTGATCTTGAAAATCTGTTTCATCATGTACCCCTGGGACCGTATTGATCCTGAAAGTGATTCGACCTTGCGTATGATCCATGAATGCGTAGATCGGGGGATTACTGTGGCTGTGACGACACCAAACAACCTCACTATCCGGGACAGTGAAGCCCATGCTTTCTGTAATGTGATCAGACACACCACTAAGCTTACCAGCAACATTGTTTCTTTTTATAAAAAGGCTGAGTTTAAACGCTGTAAGCTGCCGTTAGCGGGCTTCGATGCCATTATCATGCGGGCTAATCCTCCTCTGGATACCGTTGCGCTCAACTTCCTGGATTCGGTACGTAACGACGTCTTTATCATGAACGATCTGGATGGTCTGCGTATTGCCAACAACAAACTTTATCCGGCCTCTTTCAGCGGTGAGGCCAGTCGTTTTGTTCCTGCAACTCATGTATCGAAAAACCGTGAGTATCTGGAGCAGGTACTGAAAGATTCCCCGTCTGAAAAAATGATCATGAAGCCACTCAACGGCTTTGGTGGCCAGGGGGTGATCGTGATTGAGAAAGGTGCGCGGCAGAACTTCCGCTCTTTATTGGATTTCTATATTGGTTCAGGTGATGAAAGCAATTACGTGATTCTGCAAGAGTATGTCTCTGGTGCTGAAAAAGGTGATGTGCGCATCCTGTTGCTCAATGGTGAACCGGTTGGTGCCATGCGGCGTGTGCCACCCGCTGATGATGTGCGTTCCAATATTCATGCCGGTGGCCGGGAAGAGAAACACGTACTGACTCGTGAAGAGAAAGAGTTATGCCGGGCGATTGGTCCTCAGCTGGTGCGTGACGGTCTCTATTTTGTCGGTCTGGATGTGATTAACGGTAAGCTGATCGAAGTGAATGTACTGAGTCCTGGCGGCATTACCCGTATCAACCGTTTAAACCGGGTACGCCTGCAGAAGCAGGTGATCGACTTTGTTGAAAATGTGGTGAAAGCCAAGGAAGTGGTAGCAGAACGGAAAAATGCTTTCCGTAAGGTGATTGAAGATGCTGCATCTGTCTGAGCAGGAGATTTTGCGTCGTATCCGCCTGGGTGAAGCTTTTGAATGTCAGGCAGAAGATGGCTCTTTTACCCTGAAAGTAGAAGAGTATACCCCTGCGATCTATACCGCGATCCATGACGGCCATCAGTTTCGGTCATCTCTGGAAAAATACAGCCTGCTGAATGAAGCGGAACGTTATCAGGAAGAAGACCCTTTTACCGGTGAAATGATTCAGGCCATGCCGATAACACTGATCGGCATGGATTCACGCTATGAGTATGACCTGAATCGACCGGTAGCCACCTGCGTCTATAAAAAAGCCTGGGGCAAGCAGGTATGGCATAAGCCGATCTCAGCTCGTCAGCGTCAGCTTAGTATCGAAAAACATAAGCGTTTTTATCGTATTCTGGATGCTCTGATCGAAAAAGTTGAGCAGCTTTACGGTGCTTGTATCGTTTTTGATATGCACTCTTACAACGGCTTCAGACAAAGTGAATCCGCACCGGTATTTAACCTGGGTATAGAACAGGTGGACATGGATCGCTGGCAGCGGGTGGTCAAACGCTTTGAACGCCAGCTGAACAACATCACGTTACAGGGTATACCCGTTCGTACAGCCAGTAACGAGGTGTTTTACGGACGTGGCTATTTAATTGCTCATACCAACAGCCGTTTTGAAAACACTCTGGTGATTCCCTGTGAAGTGAAAAAGGTGTTTATGGATGAGCACACCGGGGAAGTGTTCCGTCTGTTATTGGATGAGCTGAAAGAAGGCCTGAAACATAGTCTGAGTGATACTGCCGCTTTTTTCGCCCGCAATCATACTCGCAGGGCCAGCGCCAAACGACTGGATATGTTGTCTTCTCAGCTTGATCCGGCGATCAGAAAACTGGATCAGGCGTTGTATCAGCTGGCCCGCGATCTGGAAACACTTTATTACATCAACCCGATTAATGTTACTCAGGAAAAGCGCCGTTTTTTCAGTAAAAAAGGCAGCTATCGTCCAGTCTTTCGTTACCGGCCCCTGGATATTGATCCTTACCATTTTCGAGAACAACTGTATCGCCTGCCAGTGGATGAGATTCGTGATCCCGGAATTCAGCAGATGTACCGTCAGACTATTGATATGCTATCCAGCAAGATTGATCTGTTGGTACATTCGGGCAGCGAGCAGTTTGTTTATAGCTCGTTGAAATACTACGGCGAACCCAGTATGGAAGATGAGGCTAATGCCCACTTTTTACTCCATGCGGCAGGGTTAGAAGAGGCTGAAGAGAAGACGATTACAGCAGAAGAAGCCTGTGTTTATTTTCGCCAGTGTGCTTCTGATTGGGGGATGGACTGCAAGGTTGAGCTGAACCATCGGTTAGTTGCGGGAGCTATGGTCTCTGATCGCAAAAAAGCACTCTATGTTAATGCCAATAATCATTTTTCTCAGGGGCAACTACAGGCTCTGGCACATCATGAACTGGGTGTGCATATGGCGACTACGCTCAATGCGCGCCAGCAGCCATTGCGAATATTCTCCCTCGGGCTGCCGGGTAATACTATGACTCAGGAAGGTCTTGCTATTCTTAATGAATTCCATACCGGCAACCTTCCTCTGAAACGTTTGCAGAATCTGGCTCATCGGGTATTAGCAGTAAAAGCTATGCTTAATCATGGTGATTTCCACCATACTTTCAATTATCTCTACGAGGAGATGAAGCTGGGACAGGACAGTGCTTTTAGCATGGCGGTCCGGGTTCATCGTGGCGGTGGTTTTACCAAGGACTATCTCTATCTGAGAGGAGTGAGCGAAGCCTTACGCCTGTCTCAGACTCGAGATATCCGTAATCTGTATATTGGCAAAACTGGCTTTGCTTACTTGCCTCTGATTGATGAAATGATCGAGCGAGGTATTTTGAATAAGCCTCAGTTTGTTGCCGAAGGGTTGATCAGCCCACACCAGAATTCTGAAGTATTGACCTATCTGATGATGTCAGTGCGGCCCACCGCTCCGGCGACTGAGCCACCTCCTAAGCTGTGTGCCTGATGACAAGGTAAACAAAATGACAATAATAAATAATGACAATAAAGATCTGATCAAAAAGGTGCTGACTGAAGCCGCTGCCGATATTCCTGTGGAGCAGATCTGTGAACAGAATGGCATCAGTAAAGCCACCTACTATGCCTGGTATTCTGCTTATAGCTGTGAAAACGGTGAGTTAATGCGGATAACTGAAATCAGGGAAAAAGATCAGAAGCAAGCAACAGATCAACTGGTTAAACAGATGACGGTTTTCCGCTAAGAATACTTGCTGTAAATCATTGAACACCTGCGCTTCCTGCTCGTTATTTGAGCGGAAAGCGCAGGGCTATCTGAATAGTCATCTTCATTGGAAAGCATCTGTGCGAATACTTAAGTAACAAGCCTTAACAACCAGAGAATGAGCATACCTGTAGCGATTGGCCAGAATACATTACGGCTTAATATAGAAACGATGATGGCTCCGACTGCCGCTGAAATTTGAGTGATGTCAATAACATCCCCGCCTGACGAGTGGCTGAATATGATTGCTGGAATGCATAATGCCGCTAATATGGCTGGTGGTAGTAGTGCCAGAATATTTCGGCTCCGTTCCAGCAATTTTTGAGTGGAACCATGCAGCTCAATAAAAGAAAGGCGAATGAGAAAAGTACCAAACCCTGCCAGTATAAATAGCAGCCATAGCGATAGTGTATCCATTAGCACTTCTCCTCTGAGTGGGCTTTAGTCGGTTCAGTCCGTTGATTATCTGGCATTAACAGACCCACGCTTACCCCAGCGACAATTGCAACAATAAAGCCACTGTTGTAGGGCAGTTGCTGGAACAAGACGGCACAGGAGCCAGATATGATAGCAACCACTAACATCACTGGACGGGTAATGGTGGCCACTAACATCGCCAGGAAGGCCAGAGGTATCGTGAATTCCAGTGACCATTCGGCGGGGATACTGGCCCCGACCGCAACTCCCGCAACGACCGATAATACCCAGCTCAGCCACATGCTACTGGCGACACCAATCAGATACCAGAGACGCTCACCGTCGGATTTAGCCATCTGTTCTGGTATGGCGCACAAACCATACACCTGATCCGATAGCAGATAGGCGATCGGCCAGCGTTGGTGCTTTCTTAAGGGAGCTAACAGAGGAGCAAAGGTAACGCTGTATATGGCAAAGCGCAGATTAACGACGATAGACGTAACAAGGATAATGACAAAAGGGGCATTATCCTGAATCAGCTGGTAAGCGGCTAATTGAGCAGATCCTGCAAAAAATAGCAATGTCATTGCCATAATCGTTTCCGGTGTCATACCTAAGCTGACACCCTGGGCTCCGGCGATCAGGCCAAAAGGTAATACGCCGGATACCAGGGGAAGAAGATTACGAACACCTAACCAGAATTGAGTTCTGTGGTTTCCAAAAGACATATCAAAGTACTCAGACGTTAAAAGTAAAGGCATTAAAGGCAACTGACACTCATGGACACTCTAACGGCATTTAAACCGCGCTGTCATAATCTGTAGTTGCTCTGTTTTATCCAGTGTGTCATTGGCATAAGCCTGTATCTCAAGGCTCTGCTGTTTGTTACGGGAAACACTGTGGGCGACCTGCTCCATATTGTTTGCGATGCTATCGGTCGCTTCGGTAACCTCGGTAATATTATTGATTAGCAGTGCGTTGTTCTGGGCTACATCATGAATCAGGTTCTTGATCTCCTGGATGGCGTTAGCGGCTTGATCGCCCAGCGTCCGGCCTTGTTGGACGTGGGCCTGGCCTCGATCCATTGTTTGCAACAGTAGCTGCAGGCTTTGTTGAATATCATCTACAGTTTGTCGGATATGTTGTGTGGATTGCACGGTTTTTTCTGCCAGGCTACGTACCTCATCAGCAACCACTGAAAAGCCCCGACCCGACTCACCGGCACGGGCCGCTTCAATCGCAGCATTCAGGGCCAATAAATTAGTCTGATCGGCCAGAGTGTTGATCATATCCGTGACGCCATCAATCTTGCCTGAGGATACTTCCAGAGTGGTGATCTGATGACTCAGTTCATCAAATACCTGTGCTAAATCGGTCAGACTGCTGATCGCCTGGGTAATCACTTTATCTCCGGCAATCGCAGATTGTTCAGCCTGCTTAGATTTTTCATAGGTGGTTTCGGTGCCCTGCGCCATATTCTGGATTACGGCGCGAATCTGTTCGCTGGCAGAGGCAACAGCTCCGGCCTGATCATTGGTAATGGCGTTGCTTCTGACCATATCGGCCAGGTTTTTGGATAAGCCTGCCGCGCCCTGATTCAGGGTGGCGCTACTGGCTCTGACCTGAGATAAAATGGTGCTTAAAGAGTGGCTCAGCGTGTTAACAGCCTCTCGGGCTTGATCGATTTCATCGTGTGGTTGAGGCTTGATCGTCAACGCTTGGGTCAGATCCCCTCTGGCAAGATTTGACAGTGCAGAAGAGATACTTTTTAAGCTGCCAATGACCCGTTGACTGATTCTAATCAACATCAGCATCACGGTAACCGCAACCAGAATACAAACCCCCAGAATCAATCGCTGTGTTCTTTCTCCCGCCAGATGGGCTTCTTCTTGTGCCTCAGCCAGCTGGATTGATAACTGTTGGCTGGCATCTTCAATACTGAGTCTTAATGTCTGATAGTGCTGACCTGCCTGGGCCTGATAATGCTGTATCTCTAAAGCCACCTGGCTGAGTTGCTGGTAGAGGTTACCAATCTCTTTCAACATAGGTTGATAAAGCGTACCAAATCCCAGCTGCTCACTTTTTTTGTTGAAGGCCTCAAGAGCCAGGATAACCGCATGACTGTGCTCTTTAGAGGGAAATTCTAAGAAGCGACTGGTAGTTTGTCTGATCTGAGCAAAGTCTTTACGAAAATTGGTGAACAGGCTTTTCTCCAGTTCGGCCATCTGTCCAGCCAGGGCTCCTCTGAGTCCTTTATTGGAAATCCGTCCTAGCTTTTCACTGCTTTGAATCAGCCGTTGTTTGATCTCTACCCACTGCTGCAGAATGGTCTGAATTTTATCTATATGCTGACCTTTCGTGCTGTTTTGCTGGTTAAACCTTTTCAGGTATTGCGCTTGTAGCAGGAGGTTTTTCAGTTGCCCGCTTTCGGATTTTTTGTCCTGTTTTAATACCGAAAGCTCCAGGCGGGTCATATGCAGGATTTGATCATTTAACTCATTAACCCGTAAGAAGGAGTGATCTAATGTGCGTAGTGTGAAAAAAGACAGTATTGCCAGAAAAAAAAAGCCAATCAGCGTCAGAGTCACTACGATATAAAGCTGTTTTTTGAGACTTAGAGCATTAATCATCAGAGATCTGCCTCTTAGATTATTATCGGGTAGCGGCTCTTTTTCGGTAAAAGAGCAGGGCTGCACTTATTACTGAAATCCAGGTATAGGCATAAACCGCAGGTGATAAAGAATGGCGTAATGTTCGGGGCTTGACCGAAATAACCCCGGTATTCTCCGATCACTGAGCGGAAAATACCGAGGCAGCTATAAGATAAGCGGCATTCTGGTTAGGCCTGACCCTTATTTCGCAATTAACTGCTGTGAGAGAAGGGTTAATTGATATAGCCAAAGGCTTTTGGCAGGTAGAGCGCCAGAGGTGGCCAGTAGGTGGTGACCAGCATCACGGGTAGCGCTGCAAATGCCATAAAACCTAACGCCGGGCGCATGACCTGAGACATGCCGACTTTACCAATACGGCAGGTCATAAACAGGATCGGTGCCATTGGCGGACTGTTACAGCCGATGACAACGCTGGTGCCGACAATCGCTGCAAAATGTACCGGGTCAACGCCAATGTTAACCATAACGGGTAACAGCAGAGGACTGATAATCGCGACAACACTGACATCATCCATGATCATACCCAGTAAGATCAGGAAAATATTCACAACCAGCAGGATCAGTAATTTATCCTGGAACAGATCCATCAGTAACTCGGTCAGCTCCTGAGGCACGCGTTCAAAAGTAAAAATACGGCTGGCGACGAAAGAAAATACCAGAATCACCATAATGACGCCGGTGGTCGCTGCAGCATCCACCAGACAGGCTATAATCTTTTTAAAATCCAGTTCACGATAGACAAAAAGGCCAACAGGAATCGCATAAGTCACTGCCACAGCGGCGGCTTCTGTGGGGGTGAATACCCCACCATAGATACCGCCCAGAATAATCACAGGTAGCATTAAAGCAGGAATCGCTTTCCAGCCATTGTCACCAATCGCCGTTACACGCTCCTGGAAAGTTAAGGTACGGGCTTCCGGGTCAGGGTTGTGACGCATTTTCAGCCAGTTGATAAAGCACAGAGTAATGATCAACAGAATGCCAGGACCTATGGTCGCCAGGAAGCAGGCTGCAACAGACTGACGGGTGACCACCGCATAAAGAATCATTGTAATACTGGGGGGAATCAGCAAACCCAGCAGAGACGAGATCCCCAATAGTGCACTGGTGTATTCCCGTGGATAACCGTGTTTTTCCATTGGGCCGATCATAATCGTACCGATAGAGGCTACAGCCGCTGAGGCTGTGCCTGAAATAGCACCAAAAACACCACAGGCCACTACCATTGATGAACCCATGCCAGTACGGGATTTACCTACCAACGCCTCAACAAAATGCACCAGGCGTGCAGCCATCCCACCGGATTGCATCAGGTAACCGGTCATCACAAACAAAGGCAGTGCAAGCAAAATAATGGAGTTAACAGACCAGAAGCCTGTCGTCATCAATGAAGATATGTCCACGTCGTACGCGAAAGACAAGATCATCGTCATAGCTGCAAATGAGAATACAACAGGCACGCCAATCATCATCAGCACTACCACGGCAGCTATTGCTAATAAAGCTCCCATAAAAAACTCCTATGAGAATTATCGTTATTATCAGCCGTTTTCAGGCTCGCGGAAACTGATCAGATCTTCAAAAAAATCACGAATCAGATAGAAAATGAACAAGACGCTGGCAAAGAAAAGGCTGCCCTGAGAGAGATACCAGGGTAATTGAAAGACAGGGGTCGTCTGGCCTTTCTTGATGCCCCATAGCAGCAAATCATTGCTCCAGGTGGCAAACATAATCGCCATGAACAAAGAGATGGACGTTGCCAGCAGACGCATAAAACCAATGACCCTGGCGTTACTACTGATGACCTGAACAAAGTCTGCGGTGAGGTGGGAACGGTCTCTGGAAGCCAGTACGGCACCCAGCATATACAGCCACATGGCCCCCATCAGCACCAGCTCTTCCAGGCCAAATACCGGCTCGTCCAATGCCCGGCTAAAGATGCCGTAGGAGAGCATAAAGGCGATGGCCAGACTGATAATGACAACCACAGGTTTGATCAAGGTGGCCAGGACTGTGTCGATTTTATGAATAATAGAAAGTATTGCGGACATGTTTGATTCCTGTAGTTAAGAAATGAAAAAAGTCAGCGGGGAAAACCCGCTAACTTTCATCCTTTAAGTGAGGCTTTCAACTTATTAGGAATAAACGATTTATTTTGGCACAGAGGCGTTTGCGCGAATCCTGGCCATTAGCTCAGCGCCCAGCTTCTCCTCAACCAGAGGCCAGACATCATTACGGACGCGTTTTACCCAGGCCTGCATTTCTGCTGTGGAAGGCTCTACATACTCCATGCCTGCTTTCTGGGCGGCCTTGATCCATTTTTCATCTTCGGCACGAGCATCTTTAAACTGTTGGTTGATCACCACTTGAGCGGCATCTGCAATGATCTTCTGATCTTCTGCATCCAGCTCATTCCAGGTGTCATTGTTCATCAGTAGGGCGTAAGAGGAGAAGTTATGCCTGGAGTGAACATAATAGTTCAGCTGATCACGGAAATACTCGTAATCCCAGTAAATAACATTACTGGAGTCGCCATCAACAACACCGGTTTGAATGGAGGTATATACCTCAGCCCAATCAATAGGCACCGCCTGGAAGCCCATAGCCTGAACCGTTTGTGGCAGTGGGAATACAGGTGCTGAGCGCACCTTCATACCTTGTGCGTTTTCATATGAGGTGGCGTATTTGCCTTTTGTCGCAATACCGCCAAAACCCTCAGGATAAGGGCCAAAGTATTTCAGACCGATATCCGCATAAACAGGGCCAAGAATATTCTTCAGCCAGCCGTTCTCACCATAAGCTTTCAGAGCATCATCCCAACCCAGGGTCAGATAGGGAATATAGTTAACAGCCAAGCGCTCATCGTAGGATGTTTGAGGCCAGGTCACCATCATCTGGATGTTGCCTTTTACCAGCTGATCAAACATCTCCTGCTGACCACCCAGCTCTCCCTGATAGAAGATATTGACCTTCATGCGGCCATCGGATTTTTCTTTGATCAGGTTTGCCCACTGCTGCATGGACTTACCCTGTGCTGAATCACGATCACCCGACTCCAGAGCAAGATTGAACTTGTACTTGTCATTGCTGGCAAGAGCATCCAGTGTTCCCGTTAGCGTAACAGCAGCGGAGACTGTGATAACCTGAGTCGTTTTTAACAAGGTTTTAAGTGATAAATTCATAATAATACCGGACTTGTTGTTCTAATTTTTATTTGTCGTAGAGATGCTTTGGACCTTAATAAAAAAGGGTTCAAAGTAACTCAACAGCGTACTTCTAGTATAAAAATGAAGTGAAAAAAACTTCCAATGATATAATTTATATACTTTCCATAACCCTGGGTTATCAACAGGCGATGACGCGCTTTCTGCCAGACAAAAAAAGACCAGCAATAGCTGGTCAAAATGCTAAACATTAACAACATTAAAAATAAAGGCACGATACAAATAGATAACTCTTACATAAAATACGTGTTATTACCTCCTGATAAGTCATCATGAATGTTTTTCATATTAATTAACCCGATGTTTGTTTTATATGTTTTAAAAATCTACGGCGATAGATATTTCTGAATAAATAACTTATCTCTCTAGCCCGAGGTATAAATACCAAAAAACTTTTGTGCAGGTACTTAGTGATTGATCCGTCTGATATATCACTGATAAATCGGGGTACAACCTAGAGTTCTATACCTGCCTGCCATTCTTTAATACGCATGGTCGAGTTCGCGCCTAGTGATAAGAAGGGTTCAGGAGGCAATCGGCGAGGAGGACTGTAGTCCATAAAGTCTCTTAGATGGTCTGAGTCTCCCAGCACCGCTAACTCTGCCGCCATCATTCCAGATAACGTCCCTTTGACCGTACCTAAGCCATTCTGACAGCAAGCGGACCAGATCCCTGGTTCTAATTCGCCAAAGGCTGGGACTGAGTTCCAGGTCAGACAAAGACGCCCTCCCCAGCGGTATTCCATCTCAATACCTTCCAGCATAGGAAAACGGTTTTTAAACGAACGATCTTGTAGCCTCGCTGCCCGGCGCATATTACCTGTACTGGCTTCGATAGACTGGTTAAGAGTTGCGTGGTTGCGTATCACAATACGATCGCCACTCCCCTGATAGTCTGAACATCGTCTTACCGTAGTACCCAGGGGATCAGCAGGCAGAATTCCCCAATCGGATGCACCGCCTAAACATTCAACTTCATCGGATGTGAGAGTCCTGGTCATCGAGGCGTAGGTAAAGACATGCAGCAACTTTTTGGGATAGAAACCAAACGACTGTATATGTCCATTAACGGCCATAATGATGCCTTTGCAGTGCACTCGTCCTTTGGGCGTTGCCACGACGTGGGGTTTACCGCGCTCAAGGGAGATAGCAGGGGAGTTCTCGAAGATACGGATCTTGTCACTGAGTCCCTTCGCCACCTCTCGAATAAAAGCCGCAGGCTGAATCATTACCGCGCCTGGTGTATACAAGCCATATTTATAGAATGAACTGCCTGTCCAGGCCTGCATCTGTTGAGCATCTTTTAACTGATAGCTTTCACCCAGGTTTTCCAGATGCTTGCAGTAACTGTTGATATGGGCGATGCCCTTGTCTGACCCTGCAGCGGTCATTTTACCGCAAGGGGCAAATATTTTGCTGTCTAAGTTGTATTCATGGGCCATATCACGGGCAAAGTTGATCGCGGCCCTATTTAGTTGTATCTGTTTGATATCCTGCTCATGGGCACCTGCATAGGTTTCAGAGTTTAGCTCATGGGGCAGATCGATCATAAAACCGCTATTACGCCCTGATGGGCCATCGGCAAGACGACGGGCTTCCAGTACCACTATCTCCTCGCCTTGTGTCAGTTGCAGCAGCCTTTGAGCTGCAGAAAGGCCTGCAAATCCAGCTCCAATAATTAACCAGTCAGCGTGTATATCGCCTTCAAGCTCAGGATAGGTCGGTGCATTGGGCAGTATTGCATTCCATGCTGCAGGTCCTGGATCTTTGGGGAGGTGCTTAACATCTATTCGACTTTTGCTCATGGCATATTCCAGACCGGAAAGACCACCGGAAAGAGCCGAGAGCCGTGTAACTCAGCTCTTTCCAGCGGTCAAAAAGTTTCAGAGATAATCTACTAATCGATACTGCCATCTACAGCATCATCGCTAAGATCAACCCAGATTGTTTTCAACTCTGTATATTGGTCATGAGCATGAATTGAGTTGTCCCTGCCGCCGAAGCCTGACTGCTTATAACCACCAAATGGCGTGGTGATATCACCCTCACCAAAGCAGTTAACAGTGACCGTGCCTGCTTGTATCGCTTGCGCGGCCCGCAGTGCTTTCTTCGAGTTGGCGGTAAACACTGAGGCGGCCAATCCGTACTCGGTATCATTGGCAACTTGAATCGCCTCTTCATAGCTGGCTACAGTAATAACCGACAGGATAGGGCCAAAGATCTCTTCGCGCGCCAGCTTGTCTTTATTACTCACGCCATCAAAAATCGTCGGCTGGATAAAGACACCGTCCATCGTCTCGCCTCCGAGCACCAATGGGTGTCCGGCTTCTTTACCGGCATCCAGATAGCTGGCAACCTTAGCAAAGTGACCAGAGTCAATCATGGCGCCCAGTTGGTTGGATGGGTCCAGAGGATTACCGGTTTTCCAGCTGCGGGCATGAACTTTGATACGCTCCATCAACGCATCTTTGATGCCTTCCTGGACTATCAGGCGAGAGCCAGCCGAGCAGTTTTCACCCATATTCCAGAACGCGGCGGCACACACTTGCTCAGCCACTTTATCCAGGTCTTCTGCATCATCCAGTACGATACAGGGGTTTTTACCACCCAGCTCCAGCACAACTTTTTTCAGATTGGAGTCAGCAGCGTAGCGCAGGAAACGACGGCCCGTATCTGTAGAGCCGGTAAAGGTCACCATATCAACGTCCATGTGACAGCCCAGAGGCTCGCCGACCTCACGGCCACTGCCGGTAACCATATTCAGTATGCCTTTTGGCAGACCGGCCTGAGCCGCCAGTTCAGCAATTTTCAAAGCTGTCAGCGTCGTTTGTGCGGCGGGTTTGATCACCATAGAACAGCCAGCAGCTAAAGCTGGGGCAATTTTCCATGCCAGCATCAACAGAGGGAAATTCCAGGGCAGGACAGCACCTACGACACCAATAGGCTCACGTACAATCATGGAAATCGCGTCTGGGCCAACCGGTGCAGTCTGGTCGTAGATTTTGTCGATGCTTTCCGCATGCCAGGTCAGAGTGTGAACAAACTCCGGAATATCAATATTGACACAGTCTACAATCGGCTTACCGGAGTCCAGGCTTTCCAGTACAGCCAGTTCATCGCTGTTCTCTTCAATCAGGCGACATAGCTTCAGCAGTGTGGCTTTACGCTCACCTGGATGCAGACGGCTCCAGCGACCATCATCAAATGCTTCCCGTGCTTTTTGTACGGCAAAGTCAACGTCATCTTTATTGCACGCCGCAATATTAGCCAGTACTTCACCTGTGGCCGGGTTAGTGGTTTCAAATGTATTGCCGGTTACCGATGGACGAAAACTACCATCAATAAAGCTCATGGATGGTGGTGTCAGTGCTGCAGCAATGGCCTGGTATTCTTCAAGAGTTAACATATTTGACATCACTATTCTCCCGCCTCAACAACAAGCTTTTCGGCTTGTTCAATTCCACTGTTTAAACTGTCTGCCAACACACCACTGTTATCTTCAGCCAGAATGCTGGCGATGGTGATTTTCAGGTTTTTAACAACCTGAGCCATCGCGATTTTTTCTTCTTTATTCAAACCACGCAGAGGCTTACGCACTTCTCCTGCGTAGCGACCATCCAGTGTCACGCCATATTTAACGCTCTGAATAAATTTGCCGCCCTGCTCCAGCACGCGCATTAAAGGCATCATAGCGGACATAATTCGACGACCTTTACTGAAGTCGTTTGCCTGTACACAGGCCTGATACAGTGCAATGTGTTCTTTGGGCAGGAAGTTAGAACCGGCACAAACCCAGCTTTTAGCACCCCAGGCGAAGAACTCCAGCGCCTGATCATCCATACCACAGGAGACCTGAATATGAGGGTAATCCCTGGCCAGCATGTGCAAGCGGTTAATATCACCAGAGCTTTCTTTAATACCGCAGAAATTGGCTGAACTACCCACCCGGTCCAGGAACTCTTCTTCCATGTTGACGCCCATACGATCCGGGTAGTTGTACAGCATGATAGGCATGTTGGCGGCACGATCGATTGTCAGGGCGTGCAGCGCCAATTCCCGCTGGGTAGGCAGAGAATAAGGCGGTGTCGCAACCAGAAGCACATCGGCTTCGTGCTTAGCACCATCTTCAGCCAGCTTGATAGACGCATCCGGGTCAATAGAGCCGGTACCAAAAATGATCTGTAGCTGATCACCACAAATCTGACGGGCAATCTTAAGCAGCTCTACACGCTCTTCATGGCTTTCCACATAGTATTCACCTGTGGTTCCGCCAATCATCAGACCGTGTACTCCGGATTCCAACAGGAATGTTACATGTGCTGCATAGGCATCAAAGTCAATGGAGTAATCTTCCCGGAAAGGTGTAATGACCGGGGTATATATTCCTTCGAAATGCATTCGAATCACCTTCGTTATCATTGTTTTAAATCGGAGTAAGGGCTTCTTGAAGCTGTATCCGAGCTTAACTAAATGTTAACGAGGCTAATATGATCCACAATCAACCTTTTTTTAATGCAAAGAATAACGTCAGGTTATCATCATCAGTTTAAAAATTAATAAATGCTTTGTCTGATCTCAGTTGCCCGGGCAATCCAGTAAGTTTTGCGTACACGCCATACTCACAGTTTATTTATAAAATATCTGAATAACCTTTTCCTTTGCGATAAGACTTATCGTAGGAGATATTGATTTTGTTGTTTAACTATCTTGACAGTAGGGCCTGCTATAGGCACGGTATATACTTTTACTCACTTTTTGATTGAATGCCTGACTGTTATGGTAAAAAATGCTGAACCAGATCAAATTCTTGTAAAAATGCCCTCTTTAAGAGCAGTAAAGTCTTTTGTCGCTGCAGCCAAGTATCAAAATTTTACCCGTGCAGCTGAAGCTCTATGTGTATCTCAGGCAGCCATAAGTCGTCAGATTCGTGAACTGGAAGCTTCTCTGGGCGTTAAGTTGTTTAAGCGTGCTGGTCGGGCTGTCGAATTGACTGAAGTCGGTTCTATCTTTTACGATGCGGTATACCTCTCTTTTGTCAATATTGCTCAGGCAGCCCAACGCATTGAAAACAGTCGAAAGATAAAACAAGAGTTGACTATTTGCTGTTCTCCGGCCTTTTCTGCTTTCTGGCTTTCAATCCGTTTACCCGTTTTTTTTGCATCCAATCCGGAAATAGATATCAATATTGTGACGACTAACAACTTTCTGAATATAGAAAAAGGTGTACATCCTGACGTCTTCATTAATAAAGCCTGTGATCCCAGGGATGGATATCACTCTATTCCGTTATTTTATGATCTGGTTTTTCCGGTGTGTTCTCCCTTGTTTCTCGAGCAGCACCCGGATATTAAAAGCCTGGAAGGACTGCAAAAATCTACACTACTAAACCTGAGCCCTTATGGACGCTCTCAGATTGCTGAACATGTCGATTGGGGCGTTTGGTTCAATAGCCAGGGTATCGATTTGAATATGTCTGCTGACTATAAACGACATACTTTTAGCACTAACGACTATAACATGTTGATTCAGATGGCCCTGAATCATCAGGGGGTGAGTCTTGGCTGGCATCAGTTGGTAGCTCCAATGATTGAACAAGGTCAGCTTGTCAGGGTAGGAGATATGGCGGTTCAATACAAAGAAAAGTTACACTATCTAACCTACTCTGAAAGTAATAAAAATAATAAAGCACTTGATACATTTAAAAGCTGGTTTTTTCAGAATATTGTACAGGAGCCAACATCTGTTCTTAATATTGAATAGGTAGCATATAGCAATACCAGATTGATTTTAATCAGCTGTAAATGCATGCCTGCTTTTGCTCTCACAATCCGGGATGATTGAAAGGTCTTTTATCCGGCAACCACCTGAGCATTACAGCGAAAACCAGGAACAAAATAGTCGTATATTCAAAGAGCTATCAATGATAGCTCTTATACAAGCCAGAGTAGTTATTAGTCATCCTGTTTGTTGTGGCCGCCAGGACGGGCATTCTGCCAGGGGTTTGCCCTACTTCCCTGACTATCTCCCTGGGTTGATCTCTTTTTAGTCGGCAGTGATAAAGATTTCCGAGGCTGGTTATTCCTGCTTTTACGAGGTTCTGAATGGCGCTCTCTGCTCTGTTCCGCATCCAGTGCACGAGGTGTCTTCGTGGCTCGTTTATTAGATGAAAAACCTTTCATTCTCAGGTAGAGGCTCTCAACTTTCTGGCGTGCCCATGGGGTTTTTCGCAGAAATTTAAGGCTGGATTTAACGCTGGGATTACTTTTAAAACAGTTGACCGGCACCTGTTCGGCCAGCTCTCGCCAGCCAAGCTCTTCTACCAGTTCATTCAGAATCTGCTCCAGTTTGACGCCATGAAGAGGGTCAGAGCGTCCGTCTGATCGGTTGGTTGTGTCAGAAGGTTTTTGGGTCGATTCAGTCATAATTAAGCAAATTCCAGAAATATCCAGTACTGGTGGTTGATGCTCTGAATATCAGTGCATCAGGCTGGCCAGTAGTAAAAGCAGCAGGATACCGGATAACCCCTTCCAGAAAAACAACGGGTTTCGTTCTGCCAGTGGCATATTGCCTTCTTTAATATAGTGTGGATTTGGCTTTTTCAGGTCATAGACAAACTCAGACAACCGGCGATATCTGAGCTCGGGGTTAGGTTGTAACGCTCTGCGCAGCGCTCCATCCAGCCAGACAGGAATCATAGGGTTGTACTGGAAACTGGGCATATACTCCAGTCTGGAGAAATCGGCACGGCTATGCAATAACTCCATCTGTCCGGCATAAGGTTTTTGTCCGGTCAGCATCCAGTAGGCAATTGCAGCCAGGGAGAACTGGTCAGCTGCTGGTCCGGGGTCTCTATTCAGACGATACTCAGGTGCGGTATAGCTATGGAAGCCTGCAGCTCGGGCAATGGCCAGAGGCTCTGGCAGATCATCCATGCCTGGTACCGCACAGGAGGCAAAGTCGATCAGCTTAATCATACCCTGCTGATCAACCATAATATTATCCGGGTGCAGCCCCTGACATAAAATGTCGCGACGATGCAGTGCTCTTACGGCTTTTACCATCTGTTCTATCAGATCTGTCTGACGACGCAGTTCGGCATGGGGGTTCTGAGCAATCCACTCGGATAGGGTACGGCCATCAACATATTCCCGCAGATAGTACAAATAATTCCGGGGACGGGAGGCATCAACAATTTTGGCGACATAGGGGGAGTTAACCCGCTCAACAACCCATTGCTGCATACTGAACTGGCGTAAAAAGTCTTTGCGTCCGGCCAGTTGTGGTGACGGTGCTTTGAGTACCATTTCACGCTCAGTACGCTTGTCCTGAACCCGATAAATGCAGCTCATGTTGCTTTTACTCAGTACTTCCAGTATGCGGTAGCCGTCCAGTTCTTCGCCTTCATTCAGGTCAGGCGGTACTGGCAGTGCACCAAAAGCATCACCCAGAGTTTCTCCTGATTCTTCTGGCAACATATCGATGCGCACCAGTTGAAAGCTGAAGTGAGTACTGCTGTATCCTCGGGCGCTGGCTTTCTGTACGGCACTTTGCAGTATCTGATCACAGGCCATATTAAGATCGGACGCATGCTGTCGTATCAGTTGAACGTAATCTGAGGTGACCAGAGTGCCTTTTGCAGCCTGAGTGGTAAATAACAGAATATCGCCCTGATTAACTGAGAATTGCAGATAATCGATATCTACACTGGGGTCCAGTCCAAGGGCTCTGGATGGATAGCGATAACCTCCCATAAAATTCGTATGTTCTCGATTCAACTGCTCAAACTCACCACCTCTCAGGCGATATACCAGGGTGTCGCCCATATGAAACAGATGTCCCTGACGGCCCCTCAGTACGATGCTGCTGAATGAGCTGATATAGTTACCGTTAGCGACACTTTTACCCTGACTGAATAACCAGCCATTCAATGCGCTCAGTACTTTGGTGGCTGATGTTTTGACATCCCAGTTATCCGGTGTGGCGTAATAATCTGCCAGAAAACCACGAACACAGGTCTCAGCCGCTTGCTTGGCAATCACATTTCTCCAGGTGGAGTCTGCAACCACTGCCGCGATGCCTTTTGCCGCTAGTGCTGAACCGTCAGGTACTCGCACTGACATAGTGGAACGCACCGAACTTTTATCCGGTGCAATGAAAGATTGTCCGTAACTGATTTTCAGCTGACTGTCTCTGGTCATGCTACGCTTCACCCGAATCTGCACCAATGCAGTGCAGTTAAATCGCTTATGTCACTCTGGCTTACCTGAATTCGGGCAGTAAAAAGAGCCATTCTGTCCGGTCAGTCAGATAAGGTTCGTATTATGCAACAGCCGTATGACTGCTGCACTGACTTATATACCATCCATGTCATTTTTTTCCCGCTGGTTCTTTAGTAGGAATCTGTAACACCCCGGATGGAATTAAGTTCAGTCTGCCGATATAATCCCAGGCCAGTTTAAGATGGACAGATGCATTTTTTGTTCCTGTCCGACTAACAATCATTCAATATCAATTCTGGGGTCAGAACGATGGACTTTGATAAAATTCCTGCAGGCAAAGACGCACCACACGACATCTATGTAGCGATCGAAATTCCTGCAAACAGCTCTCCGATCAAATATGAGATCGAAAAAGAGTTCAGTGCAATCATGGTTGACCGTTTTATGGCAACCCCTATGTTCTACCCTGCAAACTACGGTTTCATCCCGAACACGCTGTCTGAAGATGGTGACCCACTGGACGTTCTGGTGATCACTCCTTACCCGGTTCTGCCTGGTTCTGTGATCCGCTGCCGTCCGGTTGGCGTTCTGAACATGACTGACGAAGCAGGTCCTGACGCTAAGCTGGTTGCTGTACCGCACGACAAACTGACCACTGTTTATAAAGAAATTCAGGATGTAGATGACATCCCTGAGCTGCTGCGCCAGCAGATCACTCACTTCTTCGAGAACTACAAAGATCTGGAAGATGGCAAGTGGGTTAAAGTGGATGGCTGGGCTAATGCAGAAGCTGCTCGCGATGCAATTGTTAAGTCTATCGAAGCATTCGAAGCAGATAAGTAATTCTGCTTTGATTGCCTGATCCGGAGCTTTATCCGGGTTGAAAAGAACCGCAGCTCAGTCTGCGGTTTTTTTATGTCTGGTGGTTACTACTGCCTTCTGCACTTTTTATCTATCGGTCTGTATTCAAAGCGACTGATTATTCTATAAGGTCATTTCCTGATGCGTCATTCAGAGACGTCTGGTTTTCTTTGTTTTATCCTGATGGTAGAATCTACATGATAATCATTATTATTAAAAATAAAGCTTTCAGGAGTCCCTCTGAATGTTCCGCTATTCCTATCTTGCGTTTAGTATCACTGCAGCCCTGACTGCAAGTCTGCAGGTTCAGGCTAACGACACCACTCCGGTGGAAGGAGAAACCATTACTGTGACCGGCAGTGGTTCAGGATTGACATTATCCCCGCTGGGCGACATTTCAAATGTCAGTAAAAATGGCGTTAATGTCGAAGAGCTGCCTTATTCTGTCTCTGTTGTTAGTCAGGATTTTATTCAGGAAACCGGTGCTAAGAATATCCAGGATGCTTTGCTGTATTCTGCCGGTGTTTATGCCGGTGCATTTGGTATTGATACCCGAGTGGACTCTCACACCATTCGCGGCGTTGATCCGGTGAAATATCTGGATGGTTTGCGCGCTGATTATGGGTATTACAATAATGTGCGGCCGAGTACTTATGCTCTGGAACAGATTGAAGTATTAAAAGGTCCATCATCGGTATTGTATGGACAGGGCTCTGTGGGCGGTATCGTTAATTCGGTCACCAAACGGCCTGAAGAGACTGAAAAAGGTGAAATCTGGGCGCAAGTGGGCTCATTTGATCGTAAGCAGCTGGCTGCAGACTGGACCGGGCCTCTGGATAAAGAGGGTAAGGTGCTGTTCCGGGTTATCGGCCTGAAGCGGGACAGTGATACCCAGGTGGATCATGTTGAAGATAACGAAGTCCTGTTCAGTCCCTCTCTGACCTGGCGTGCCAGTGATGCAACTGATGTTACTCTGATGTACAACTATCAGAAACGTGATGGCGGTATTACTGCTCAGTTTTTGCCATCGCAGGGTACCATCTGGCCCGGGCCTCTGGGACAGCTGAAGCCATCAACTTTTGTAGGTGAGCCAGGTTGGGACAAATATGATCGTGAGCAGTCAGCACTGACGGCAGAGCTGAATCATAAATTTAATGAACGCTGGAGCCTGTCCGGTGTGGCTCGTTACGTTGATGCTGAGACCAGTACCAGGGAACACTGGGCAAATATTGGCTATGCACCGGATGCTGAAGGCTATATCGGTCGCACGCAGTATGTGGTTGATAAAAGTACGGAAGGTCTGAATACCGATATTCGCCTGAACGGTGATATCTCGCTGGGTACAACCCGTCATCGTCTGACTTTCGGTTTTGATAGTCAGGATATTGAGATTGATGAGTGGGATCTGGCCAGACAGGCCGGTACCGGAATCAATGCTTATAATCCGGTGTATGGCAGTGTGGCACCCATTGCCGGGACCATAGATCCACCATCGGTCACGACGGAACAGCTGGGTTTTTACATCAGCGACCATATCAACTGGAATGATTTTGTACTGTCTGCAGCACTGCGCAGAGACACCGTCAAGACCATTACCGAAGGTACGGGTAGTGTCAAAGCCAGTGAAACAACCAAATTGCTGGGCCTGATGTACCAGTTTGATAACGGAGTATCACCTTATATCAGTTACTCCGAATCCTTTGAGGCGAATACCGGTAGTGATGGTATGGGGGGGACGCTGGAGCCAACAGAAGGTGAGCAGGTTGAAACCGGTATTAAATACCTGTCTGCAGATAAATCCACCACAATCACTCTGGCGCACTTCGACATAGAACAGAAGAATCGGGTAACTAATGGCTCGACACCAGGTGGGTTACAGCAGGTCGGTGCTCGTATTAAAGGCTGGGAGCTGGAAGCATCTAAGAGCTGGAACAGTCTGAGTGTGAAGTTCAATCATGCCGATATTGATGCTGAAGATGGCAATGGTGGTCGTCTGCCTTATGTTGCTGAGCGTCAGAGCAGTGTCTGGGGTAGCTATCTGTTCAATAGTAATTGGCGTGCTGGTCTTGGTGTCCGTCGTACTGGTTCAACAACAGGCTGGGGTGGAGCTCCTGTTATTGATGGTGTGACCCTGGTTGATGCTATGGTGGGCTATCGTACAGGTAACTGGGACTTCACTGCAGATATCAAAAATGTGACAGATAAAACGTACATCTCCTGGTGCCGCTCTGAAGGTACCGACTGTGGTTATGGTGAGAAGCTGAATGCGACTCTGAATGCTCGTTATAAGTTCTGATCTGTATAAACCGCCTGACTCTGATACAGGATCAGGCGGTTTTTCTTTACTTACTGATTATCTAATCGCAGTTAATACCGCCAGGGGAACCTCACCTACGCACCTGAGATTTGGCTTTGGGGCCTTCAGTGAAGTGGAAATTACAAGATAAATAAGCCGTTAGCACAGGTTCTGAATGAGCTTTGACTGATATTTTGCTGTGCTTTTATTTGCATCTGATGCTTCTTATTCTTTGTCGTTGTAACCGTCACGAAATATTTCCACCAGGTTTCCGATATGTTTCACTGCTGTAATATTTGAGTAATAAAACTGTCAGATAATGCCTGCCACTAAACTTCAAAACCCGGATTTCACACCGATCTCCGCTTTATATTTTCAGGTTTGTGTCAGGACTTATCGATGAACACAGCAACATCTACCACGCAACAGAACATTATCCGCTGGGTGGGTATTACCTCCCTGATTTATCTGCTTCTGGTCGCCGTTGGCATGATTGGCACCGGTTTCAAATGGGCGACAGCCGGTCACGCAAAAGAGCTGTTTGAGTTTGCTTCAAACCCGTTTGTTGGTCTGATGATTGGTACGGTAGCGACGGCACTGATTCAATCTTCCAGTACCGTAACCTCAATTATTGTAGGGCTGGTCGCCGGTGGTCTTCCGGTTGAAGCGGCAATTCCTATGATTATGGGAGCTAACATCGGCACCACAATCACCAATACGATTGTCAGCCTGGGCCATATTCGTAACCGGGATGAATTCCGTCTCGCGTTCGCGGCGGCAACGGTGCATGACTTCTTTAATCTGATGGCGGTTATCATCTTTCTGCCACTGGAACTGATGTTTGGCATGCTGGAAAAAGCCAGTGCTTACCTGGCGGCTCTTCTGGTTGGCGGTGAGTCTCTGAGCATGAAGAGCATGAACTTTATCAAGCCTTTGATTAAACCTGTGACTGGCGCAGCTAAAGACCTGTTCTCTGTACTACCCGAACCCACCAGCGGCATGGCGATGATTGTTCTGGGTATCGCTCTGATTATCTTCTCTGTTGCTTATGTGGGCAAACTGCTGAAGAAAGCTCTGGTAGGTCGTGCAAAAGAGATGTTGCATGGTGCTATCGGCCGTGGTCCGGTAACCGGTATTGCGTCTGGAAGTATCGTAACGGTATTGGTGCAGTCTTCTTCTACAACGACCAGCCTGATGGTACCTCTGGTTGGTACAGGTGTTCTGAAACTGAAAGATATCTATCCATTTACGCTGGGTGCAAACATTGGTACCTGTATTACTGCTCTGCTGGCTGCAACAGCCGTGAGCGGAGATATGGCGATCTTTGCTCTGCAGATTGCTTTGGTGCATCTGAGTTATAACGTCCTGGCAGTGATTACTATCTTCAGCATTCCCTTCCTGCGTAACCTGCCGCTGATCCTGGCTGAGAAGCTGGCGGCACTGGCTGCAGTGAAGCGTCGTATCGCATTCGGGTATGTGTCTGCCGTATTCTTCTTCCTGCCGGGCTCGCTGATTTTTGTCACTGCCTGATTAACAGCACATCCCTTATAGTCTTAAAAGCCGCGCTCCTGTAGCGGCTTTTTTGTCTTCTCAATCTGCTTTGTTCTTCATCAGGCATGATGCCATTGATATGCAGGCAGCTAATGCGCAGCAACAGGCCCGGAGTACGGCACAGTTCCAGGTGTAGGTTATGTCTGTAAAATCACTGGGGCTTCGTTATACTCCCCAGTGATCTGAAGTAAGAAAAGATTAGTCTGAATATATTATGATGTCATCAGACATGGAATGCTGAAGTGGTCTGCAAGAGTTGTTCAGCCTGCTGGACAACATTACCTGAGAACTGATCAATTTCTTTATTCTTATCTGAAGCTTTTGATATATTGGTCAGCACTGTATCCATGCTGACAGCAATGGATTGTGCCGTTGCTGATATCTGCTCAATACTGACAGACTGTTGTTGATTGCGATCACTGACATCACTGAACAAACGCCGGATCTGCTGCATCTCCTGAATGGCTCCTGCGCCTTGCTGCTTACCCTGATCGACCTGACTGATTCCCTGGTCCATAGATTGCTGGATACCGTTCAGCTGTTTCTGCATGCGGGTAATAATTTCATCGATTCGTGCGGTCGCTGAGGAGGTTTCTTCAGATAGTGAACGGACCTCGTCTGCTACAACAGAAAAGCCCCGACCGGCTTCTCCTGCACGGGCGGCTTCGATAGCAGCATTCAGCGCCAGAAGATTGGTCTGCTCTGCCAGGCCATTAATAATATCGGTCACGCCATCAATCTGTCTGGAGGACTCATTCAGCCCCTTAATCTGCTGATGAAGATCACCAAACAGATCGGATGTTTGTTCAAGAGCCCCTAACGCCTCTGTGATGACTGCACCGCCATGTTCTGTGGCTTGCTGTGCACTGTTTGATAACCGGTTGGTTTCTTCAGATGCGGCGGCCATTTCAGTAACCGTCTGGCTGATCTCTCTGATAGCAGAGGCGACGGTTCCGGTTTCCTGCTCGGTACGTTCGCCATCAGCTACCATCGTATCCAGCGTGTGGCTAAGCTGGGAGGACATCTGCTGCAGGTGTTCGCTGCTCTGGCGGGTATTGACCAGAATATCGCCAAGGCTATCTGCCAGATGATTCACGGCTGCACCCAATTCATCAAACTCATCCGGGTGCTCTTCTTTTACCGCGATGCGCACTGCCAGATTACCTGATGCGATATCTTCCAGTGAGTGCAGTGTACCGGTCAGAGAGCGGGTTGCCCGTTGCCAGACCAGTAACAGCAGAATGCAGGCAGAAATCGCAATGATCGCTCCGGCGACTAATAAGGTGTTGCGGGTGCGCTGGCTGGCTTTCTCGGATTCATTGCGGGCCAGTGCATACTCTTGTAGCACTGATGCCTGCGTGTCTTCTACCAGGCGGTTCAGTTTGATCAGATGAACATCGGCTTGTTGTTCCGCCGTGCGCTGCTCGGATGACAGCTGAATCAGCGCGCTGACCGCTGTTTTAATGGTGGCCAGTCTGTCTGCAAAGGCTTCTTCAAAACCAAATTCTTCCAGCTTGGCGACCAGTTGTTTGATAGCCGCATCGTATGCGATAAAGCTCTCGTCGGAACGATATTCGATAATCGACAGCACAGAGTCTTCCAGCATGCTGAAATTCTCTTTCATAAAAGAGAACATCTTAGACTCGAAATCAGCCAGTGCAGCAATAGCCTGACCGCGTTGCCCCTGCTGATTATCGACGCCGATGGTCTGGGCGGCTTGCAGGGCACGTTGTCTGGCGGCTACCCACTGGGTCAGCATCTCCTCAAACTGAGCACTGTCTGTCATGCCTTCTGCACGCAGGGTGGCCAGGGCGGTTTTCTGCTCATCCAGCAAGCTTTTCAGTTGTTCTTCAGCAGCAGCACCTTTCAGGCGCGATGCGGCGGAAACTTCAGCCTTCAAATGACCAAGTACAATACCTCTTTGTCCCAGTACACTTTCATCTTTAGCGGCAAGACTTTGTTCTTCCAGTGAGGATACTGACAGGTAGACCATAAAGGTAAAGCCCAGGGATATCAGCAAGACAACCAGAAGCAGGTTGTGTTTAAAGTTCAATCGAAACAATGACATAGATGGTTTCTCTCTTTTATAGTTGTGCTTTTTTCTTATAGGTCGAGCATATTTGATACAGGGTTCGGGCAGGCTTTATTGTCTGCGATAGGGTAACAGAGTGGTTAAAGCGATCTGCTTGATGACTGAGGTGAATAAGTTTACCGAACACCGTCAGGCAGTCCGTGCAATAGATAAGAGTCTGATTCCGACTATCGTCTAATCATTCCTTATGATTGTCTCATTCTTCCATAGATCAGGGGCAGGAATGAAGTACCAGAACCCATGATCTGGCAGAAGATTCGTTATTAAATTGTAACGGTTGCATAAGAGAGGGCCATCGCCCGGATGTTTGGCCATACAGATTTTACTGCTAAACATGCTGATTCAGTTGCACTTGCTTATTCAGATGTTGCCGACGGGTACCCTTCCAGCAGAAATACGATCCACAGTGAACTGGAATGGCTTTGTTTGCGTAATACCCGAAAGCTTTTTATGTGACAGGATAAACACCGTGGTGCTACCAGCCATGATCTCATCGGATGTGTCTTACTCCACCCCCGGAGGCGTTTGCCTGGTCTGGCTTAAGCGGGATTTACGCTTATCAGATCATGAACCTTTATTACGGGCATCGCAGTCCGGTTTCCCCGTACTTTTGCTGTATATTGTTGAACCGGTACTGCTGTCCGATCCGCATTATGATCTCAGACACTGGCGTTTTATTCGACAGTCTGTTCAGACGATACAGCAGCGAATACCAAAGAGCAGTTTGCTGGTATTGCATGGGCATGCGGCAGAGGTATTATCAGCCGTCCGGTCCGCGCTGGCCGAGCAGGGCCGGTGGATTGAAGGTTTATTCAGTCATGAAGAAACCGGACTGTTCTGCACATTTCAGCGAGATTTGCAGGTCAGGCTCTGGTGTGATCAGCATCATATTCCCTGGCTGGAATCGCAATCCGGTGCGGTGATTCGGGCTTTATCTTCTCGAGAGCGCTGGGACCGTGACTGGCAAAAGGTGATGAAAGCACCTCTGGCAACTCCGGGACCTGATCAGATTCTATGGTTTAATGGCGCTTCCATTCAATGTGCCGCTTCTGTTATTCCCCATTGTTTTTGCTGGCCATTAAGCTGGATGGATAACCCGGCAGCCTTTCAAACCGGCGGTGAGCAACAGGCACTAAAGGTATTGCACAGCTTTTTTGATGATCGGGGTCGTTATTATCACAAGCAGTTATCCAGCCCTTTACTCAGCCAGGATGCCTGTTCACGTTTATCACCTTATCTGGCATGGGGATGTGTCAGTTTGCGTCAGTGCTATCAGCTCTTGTTGCAGCACTGGTCAGAGCCGGGCTGGAGACGTGCGTTAAGTGCTTTGTCATCCCGTTTGCACTGGCATTGTCACTTTATCCAGAAATTTGAAAGTGAATGTCGAATGGAAACGGAGCATATCAATCGTGGCTATCAGGCTTTTCCATTTGATGAGTCTGTTGATTCGACACAAAAACTACGGGCCTGGCAACAAGGAAAAACCGGGTACCCTATGGTGGATGCCTGTATGAAAGCGTTAGAGCAGACCGGATACATTAATTTTCGGATGCGTGCCATGCTGGTGAGCTTTTTATGTCATCACTTGCTGATTGACTGGAGACGAGGTGTTCATCATCTGGCGCGTTATTTTCTGGATTTTGAACCGGGTATTCATTACGCCCAGTTTCAGATGCAGGCCGGTGTAACCGGAATTAACACTCTGCGTATCTATAACCCGGTTAAACAATCTTTTGATCAGGATGCTGATGGCACTTTTATTCGTCAATGGTTACCTGCACTAAGAGATTTGCCGGATGAGCTGGTTCATCAACCCTGGCAAATGACACCTATGGAGCAACAGATGTTTTCCTGCTATATCGGCCGGGATTATTCCGAACCTGTGGTCGATATCACAGCAACCGGGAAAACAGCACGCACTCTGTTGTGGCAATGGCGTAACAGGCCTGATGTTAAAGTAGAAAGTCAGAGAATTCTGCAACGTCATGTCAGAGTGAGATAGTAATCTGCCAGCCCGTGCAAACCGTATAAATCAGGTTTATATTCGGCCTCAGGATATAAGAGGCCAGGGTTCATCAGATACAGGTTGTTCCGGTATGAAAAAAGAACATCTGCCCGTCAAAGTTTGCCAGGTTTGCCAGCGCCCGTTCAGCTGGCGCAAAAAATGGGAGAAAAACTGGGATCAGGTGCTGTATTGCTCGAAGCGATGCCGTGGCTCAAAACACAGAGTTCTCCGTGATGACGAGCCAGTTTTATCTGGTTGTATTCAGTCAATGAAGTGATTGCCTGCAGGAGAAAAGAACTATGTCCCGTAAACCTGATTATGGTTTTACCGACAGTGATTTATCCCGGATTATTGAGATGGCCTGGGAAGACCGAACCCCTTTTGAAGCAATCGCTTCCGGCTGGTCGTTGTCAGAACCCGAAGTGATTACCCTGATGAGGCAATCATTGAAACCGGCATCTTTCCGTTTATGGCGCAAAAGAGTATCAGGCCGAAAAAGTAAGCATCTGCAGTTGCGCCATCCGGGTATTGAGCGGGGCTATTGCTCCAGTCAGTATAAGCTGCGCTCTCGAAAATAACGCCAGGTTTTTCAGGCATACCGAAAGATGTCAGGGTGGTACCTGACATCTTAAATGCGGGAAAATAGATCAGATTTCTCTGAGATCTGATCCTCAGAGGGATCTGAGTCACAAAACAGATCTGGCTTCAGATTATGGATGCTGTGGTCTGATGTTGTTTACAGCTTAACAATCAGTTTGCCGGTGTTGTCACCGCTGTACAGCATATTTACACCTGCTTTAGCCGCTTCCAGACCATCCAGAACATGGACCCGGTTCTGAATTTTGCCCTGTTCCAGGTAATGCATAACGCCATTGGCCAGTTCCGCTGAGCGATGGAAGTGATCGGTGATCACAAAGCCTTCAATCGTCGCCCGGCGCTTAATCAGATTAATCCAGCTGGGTGCTGGTGACGCTTCTGCCTGGTGGTAATCGGCTATCAGACCGCATACTGCAACTTTGCCGTGTGGATTAATGCGTTCTATCACTGTGTGCTGTGCTTCACCGCCGGTATTTTCAAAGAACAGATCAATACCGTCCGGGCTGGCAGCGGTCAGTGCTTCAGAAACATTGTCCGTTTTGTAATTGATCACTGTATCTGCACCCAGATCTTCTTTCAGCCACCGCACTTTATCTTCACTTCCGGCCAGGGCAATTACTTTCAGGCCATCGGCAACAGCCATCTGGACCACAACGGAACCTACCGCTCCGGCTGCACCGGTCACTACGATGGTTTGTTGCGATTTCTGCTGGCGCTGTTTTGCCTGCAGAATATCGTGATAACCCAGATAGGCCGTTAAACCAGGCATCCCCAGAGTCGACAGAGCCAGTTCTGCATTAACCTGCGCCGGTACAACAGACAATTCACCTTCTCCAGCGACGATCTGTTCAGTCCAGCCGGTCATACCTGTCACCTGAGTACCCACCGGGTAATCTGGATTCAGGGATTCTGTGACGACACCAAAACCCAGCGAACGCATAATTTCTCCGGGTTGTACCGGTGGAATATAGCTGCTCGGATCGGGGCTGACCCAGCCTCGCATGGCTGGGTCCAGTGACAGGTGGCTGACCTGAACCCGGTACTCACCATCCTGCAGTGCTTTGCTTTCAAATCGGCGCGTTTCAAAGGTGGACTCATCAATCAGGGCTTCAGGGTATTGTTTCAGCACAATGGCGTTGTAGCTCATGGAATCTGGCTCCGTAATATCAGTGATTGTGCAGTATCTTACCTCTGCGTTATTTGCTGATTAAGCAGGTAATATGGGAATCAGTTTTGCTAGAATTGCAAAAAATGAGAGTGCAGCGATGTCAGTAATACAACAAGCTCGAAACGTTTTAACTCAGCAGAGGTCAGAGTGGATCAGCTAAAAGCCATTGAGTATTTTATTGCCGTGGCAGACAATGGCAGTTTCAGCAAAGCAGCCAGTAAGCTGGGGGTGCCGGTGTCCAGTGTCTCCCGCCAGGTCTCGGCGCTGGAAAGCATGCTGAAAGCTGAGCTGCTGTTCCGCTCTACCCGGCAGATCCGGTTGACCGAAGCCGGGCAATTATATCTGTCCCATTGTCAGGATATCAGTGAACGTCTGTCTCATGCCCAGGCACTGGTAAACAGTTATCAGAGTGAACCCAGTGGTACTCTGACGATCAGTGCAATGCCTTCATTTGGTGAACGTATTCTGGTACCAATGATTGAGACTTTCCAGCAGCACTATCCACAGGTGCTGGTGGATGCTGAATTTTCTGACGAGGTGCAGGATCTGACCCTGAAAGGGATTGATCTTTGTTTTCGTGGAGGGCCTTTGCCGGATAAACGTCTGGTGGCCCATAAGGTGATGGAAAACCAGTTTTATCTTTGTGCCAGCCCTTCATACATTGAGCGTTATGGTTGTCCGCAGACACCGGAAGAGCTGGAACAGCATAAGGCGATTTACTACCGGGGGCCGAATGGCAGAATTCCCTGGTGGGTGGCGGATCATCTGGGGCATCGACAGTGCCGACCGGAGACTGTACTGGTGACCAACTCATCAGGCCTGCTGATCAACAATATCCTGACTGGTCGGGGATTATGTCTGTTGCCTGGCTGGGCCTTGAAACCTTATCTGCAGGATGGGCGGCTGGTCAGAATCGATATGGCTAACCCTCCCAGAATCAGTCTGGAAGCATCTATTGGTATTTATCTGCTATATCAGCAGACTCGCTATCAGATTCCTAAAGTACGCTATGCTGTAGACTTCTTCCGGCAGCAATTAGCGCAGATGGATGGATAAAACTCAGTCGCTAATCAGACGGTATCTTCTGAAGTATCTATGGGGATAACGTCACTGTTGTAGCAGTTGCCCGATTTGTTCACTCAACAGCTCAACCACTTTCGGGGCTTTGCCCTGAAAAGAGTGGGTCGTATAGACAGGCACTTCGGGTAATTGATAACCGGGTAATACGTCTGTCAGTAGTCCTTGTTGCTGACTCTGTCGGAAAATAAAGTCAGGCAGAATGCCTGTTCCGGCTCTGTCAGATACTGACGGTGGGTGGTACGTTTCAGCAAGACTACGCCCAGTTTCTGCTCTTGTATATGTCCATAATGTGAAGCCAGAAGTACAATCAGATGTGTATTAATCGGGCGAAAACCTGGTTATTCCACTGGCAGATGTCCGGTTTTTACCCAGATAATTGTCTCTTCTTCAGTCCTGGGGGAGTGCTGGCTCATATGAGGACTGCGCAGCCAGCAACCTGCTGGATATGTGCCGTGTTCATCCTGAAAAGTACCGGATAGTACCAGTATCTCTTCTCCGCCAAAGTGACGATGTGGCTGGAATATCTCTCCGGCTGGCCATTTCACCAGAGCAACATGCTCATGCTCAAATTCATGCAGGGGCATCACTTGCAGACCGCCAATGCCCGGTAACCAGTCGGTATTCCGGGTATTGATCCGTACTGGTTTCAGATCATTCGGACTGAACTGATTCAGCTTAACCAGAATAGTGCAGCCTTCTTTACTAAAAGGAGCATGCTGGCTTCCCGGAGGATTCCTGATGTAGCTACCCGCCGGGAAATCACCGGTTTCATCTGAAAAAACACCTTCCAGTACCAGGATTTCTTCGCCTGCCGGGTGAGGATGAGATTGAAATCGGGAACCTGGCTCATATTTTACAATACTGGTGGTGTGTCCGGATTCTTTCGCTTCTCGTTCCAGTGGTTTGCGCCAGACTCCCAGAGCTGGGCTGCTCAGCCATTCCTGTTGTCCGGTATTGATTACCAGGCGTTCTGAAAAACTCATATTAAGCATCATCGTCTTACCTTAAGTAGAACCAGACTTTCTGCGCGCGGGGCTGATGTATCAATCTTATACTGCAATTCTCCCTGGTTTGCACTATTCACGAAGTCGAACAGATGGATGATAACAAATCGCTTTTGCCAGGTTTGTTGAGGGGCAATACCGACAAAAGGGCGGTCTTGAAAGGATGATCTGGTGACTGAGTTCACAAGGAACCGGGTTATGCAACGAACCCGGATAAATCGATGCTTCTCAGGAATATGAATAAAAAACGCCGGCAGTGTGCTGGCGTTTTTTTATGGTGATGCAGCCCGTCAAAAGAAACGCGTCATTATTCTGCTAATTTAGGTGCATCGATTTCCAGCTGTTTGGCTGCAATCACTGCCTGAGTACGACTATGCACACCCAGTTTACGTAGAATAGCGGTCACATGGGCTTTAATGGTGGCTTCGGAAACATTCAGCTCATAAGCGATCTGTTTATTGAGCAGGCCTTCTGTCAGCATATTCAGCACCCGGAACTGCTGAGGTGTCAGTGTTGACAATGCTTCCGCAAAGCGAGCCTGTTCCTCACTGATTTCACTCAGGGTATCTGAAATTTCAGGTGGCAGCCAGACTTCGCCATTCAGTACTTCTTCAATGGCTGAGGCAATGGTTTCCTGCGATGATGATTTAGGAATAAAGCCGGAAGAACCAAAGTCAATTGCACGTTGAATAACCAGAGGCTCTTCGGTGCCAGATACAACAATGACAGGAATGGCCGGGCATTGACCCCGTAAAAATACCAGACCTGAAAAACCATGAGCGCCGGGCATGTGCAGATCCAGCAGGATCAGGTCAGCGTCAGGGTGATCACTGGACGCCGTCTGCACTCCCTCCATAGAGTCGGCTTCAACAATTTCAGCTTCAGGGACAGCCAGTTTTACTGCCTGCTGTAAAGCTGCGCGGAACAACGGATGATCGTCTGCAATGATGATCTTCTGGGCTAGTGCCATTAATCTCCTCCAACTCCCTGCCAGTATTATAATTTTATTTGCTCTGACATGAATCATACCCTATTGCAGACATCTTTGCCTGCAAAAAAAAACTCCTGCAGCCTGTGGGGCTGCAGGAGTTTTTAAGGGGTAAAGCTTGTATTAACGATTCAGACGATCATCAATCAGGTTATCCACTACACCCGGATCTGCCAGAGTAGATGTATCACCCAAACCATCACATTCGTTAGCTGCAATCTTACGCAGAATACGACGCATGATCTTACCAGAACGGGTCTTCGGCAGGCCTGGCGCAAACTGAATCAGATCAGGTGTTGCAATCGGACCGATCTCTTTACGAACCCACTTAACCAGATCTTTACGCAGATCATCGTCAGCCTCAATGCCATCATTCAAAGTGATGTAGATGTAGATACCCTGACCTTTAATATCATGTGGGTAGCCTACTACAGCGGCTTCAGCAACGTCCTTATGAGCGACCATAGCGCTTTCGATTTCTGCTGTACCCATACGGTGACCGGATACATTGATCACGTCATCAACACGACCGGTAATCCAGTAGTAACCGTCTTCGTCACGGCGGGCACCATCACCTGTGAAGTATGTGCCAGGATAAGTGCTGAAATAAGTCTGGATAAAGCGCTCATGGTCACCCCAGATTGAACGGGCCTGACCAGGCCAGCTGTCCAGCAGTACCAGACCACCTTCTACTGCGCCTTCCAGCTCAACACCCTGAGCATCAACCAGCGCTGGCTGTACACCAAAAAATGGCAAAGTGGCAGAACCTGGTTTCAGATCTGTTGCACCTGGCAGAGGCGTAATCAGAATGCCGCCAGTTTCAGTTTGCCACCAGGTATCAACAATCGGACACTCACCGTTACCAATCTTTTCGTGATACCAGGTCCAGGCTTCAGGGTTGATTGGCTCACCTACAGAACCCAGCAGACGCAGGCTGGTACGTTTGGTATCACCCATAACATCGTCACCCTGGGCCATCAGGGCACGTACTGCCGTCGGTGCGGTGTACAGGATGTTTACGTTGTGCTTATCAACCACATCACCGAAACGGCTGTGAGATGGGTAAGAAGGTACACCTTCAAACATCAGAGTCGTTGCACCGTTTGCCAGTGGACCGTAAACGATGTAACTGTGACCGGTAATCCAGCCTACGTCAGCAGTACACCAGTAAACGTCACCTTCCTGGTAGTCGAAAACGTACTGGTGCGTCATGGATGCGTAAACCATATAACCACCAGTAGTGTGCTTCAGACCTTTTGGAGCACCAGTCGAACCTGAAGTGTACAGAATGAACAGAGGATCTTCTGCGCTCATTGGCTCTGGCGGGCACTCTTCTGCCGCTGCCTCATAAATGTCGTGGTACCACACATCACGGTGTTCGTGCCAGGCGATATCGCCGCCAGTGCACTGTACAACAACTACTTTTTCTACTGTCTTAACATCAGGGTTGGTCAGTGCTTCATCAACATTTTCTTTCAGAGGCACTGCTTTACCCCCGCGACGGCCCTGATCTGATGTAATTACGATGCGGGAGTCAGAGTTCACGATACGACCTGCGATCGCATCAGGAGAGAAACCACCGAATACTACGGAGTGAACCGCACCAATACGGGCACAGGCCAGCATAGCAACAGCCGCTTCAGGAATCATTGGCATGTAGATGGTGACTACATCACCTTTACGTACACCCTGACCTTTCAGTGCGTTAGCGAATTTACAAACACGGGTATACAGATCACGGTAGGTGATTTTCTCATCCTGTTCAGGATTGTCACCCTCCCAGATGATAGCAACCTGATCACCACGGGTTTCCAGGTGACGATCCAGACAGTTGGCACTGGCGTTCAGGGTGCCATCTTCGAACCATTTGATGTCAACATTATGCGTATCAAAGCTGACATTCTTTACTGTGCTGAACGGCTTAATCCAGTCGATACGCTGGGCATGCTCACCCCAGAAACCGTCAGGGTCTTTCACAGATTGCTCGTACATGGCCTGATATTTATCTTTATTGATCAGCGCATGTTCAGCGAATGCTGCAGGAACCGGATACACTTGTTGTTCGCTCATTGATATCTTGCCTCTGTGCCTTGGAGGAATTAACTCCGGGCGTTTTATTTTTATGATGCGGAGTTGTTTAAAAATAACCCCACCCGGAAAACATAATTTGTGCACAAAGTTATACTGGTCGAAAGGCAGGGAAAACATTAGACCTTGGTAGCAGTAAATTATTCTTTATAATCAATAGCTTACAAATGCATTGCAATAATGTGACCATTCGGACATTTTTTGTTTTCATCTTTCGCCAGTGCAAAAAAAGTAAAATACGACCTTTGGGTCATATTATGACCTTGCTCAAAAAAAGCGTCATTAAGCGTTGTCTGGCATCACTTTTTGACTGTTTCTGGCTCTCTGTAGGCATAAAACGACAGTATCTGGCGACAGTCCCGGCATATGTAGTCTGTTCCTTTGATAATCCGGTTATGGCGTCTGATGGTGAGCGGATGAATTCGCTCAGGACAACCGCAGCGATACAGATAGTTCTGGCGTGCGCTGGACGATACATCAAAACGATGAGTGGTCCGGGCCGGAACCTCAAGCACCGTTTCCATTAGCCAGCGCCACTCTTTGCCATGAGGCTTTATCCGTCGGCCAAACTCCCGGTAAGCAATCAGATGAGCCAGTTCGTGGGGAACGACCTCCTGCAAAAAGGCCTGACGATTATCCTGGAACAACTGCAGATTAAAGCGCATCTTCCATTTTTCCAGCCATGCCTGCCCGGCACAGCGTCCTTTTAGTGATAAATCCAGTTCAGGGATCGGATAGCTTTTCTGCATATGTTGCCCGGCTTTAGCCAGCCAGAACAGGGTGGCCTGTTTCAGCAGGTAATCTGCCTGTGCCAGCGATAGTGGCGAGTTGTCGTCATAATCACTCAGGGCATCCTGAAGAGAAAACAGATTCAGATTAGCGTTCAATAGCAGACTCCGGAGAAGATGCCCCTAAAACCAGGGCGGGTACATCAGTCTTGTCTATTGTACACAATATTGTCTGACAACCTGTGCTGGCTAACAGTATCTCTCCATCTGTGGCAGGCTTAAATCGTCACAGATACTATTGATGACAGGTGTAACTTGTAGCCGGTAAAGCGCGTAACAGGTAAAAGCCGGAGTCTGTCCGTTCTGCTACGCAATAGTGTAAAAGGCTGCTGTTCCCGGATCGGGTCAGGTACAATAAACAATCTGAACTGAGCCTGAGTGCTGAAGGTCTTTATCCGTTTTACCTGAGCTATTTCTGTTTCAGGGTATGAATGAGGTCATTAATGAAAGAAGAGTCTATTCCGGTTTCCGTCATTTCCGATGAAACCCTTGATGAACTGTATGATTTTCTGGAATCAGAGCAGACAGATCCAGAGGCTCTGGATGTTATCGGCCTGCACGGATTTATGGTCGCTCTGGCAGTGAGTCCTGAGCCGGTGCCTGTGGGTGAGTGGTTGCCTGTTGTCTTCAATGGTATGCCGGAATTCAACGATGAATACTCCGAGCAGAAGGTGATTGGCTGGCTGGAAACCCTGCAGGATAATGCCAGAACGGTACTGTATCGCGGGCAGACTATTGAGTTACCTTTTGAAGCAGAGCTGGAACTGGATGAGGCTTTGGATGACAGTGAAATCAGTGCCTGGAGTGCCGGTTTTACTGAAGCGATGATGCTGCGCGAGGAAGCCTGGTTTGCGCAGAATGAGCAGGAAGTTGCCGAACTGTTGTTACCCTTCATGGCCATTTCCTGCCTGTTCCCGGATGAAGACCTGGATGATATGGTTTCTGATCTGGAAACAACTAATCGCCTGATCAGTCAGCTGCCAGAACTACTGGTCGATCTGTATCTGCTGTTCCATGCTCCGGTGGAAAAGCCGTCTCCTTTTAAAAAAACAGGTGGACATCCGGGCAAAGGCAATAATAAAAGTAGTAATAAAAAGGGCAATAATCGCCGGGGTGGACAACGTCGTCGCTGATTCAGCGAGTTGACTGATCTTTGGATTTTTTATTGTCGGTTTGCTGATCCCGCCGCGGAAAGCACGCGGCGGAACACAGGATTTGCGTTAGCTTTTTGCTCTTGTTGCTGGTGGAATATCTGGCTTTAATGGGTCTGGTGATCGCCATAGAGTTTATGGTACAGCCCTTTCTGTTCCAGCAGCTCGTTATGGCTGCCCTGTTCCATAATATGTCCATCGTCAAACACGTAAACTCTGTCAGCCTGTTTTACGGCACTGAGTCTGTGTGCGATGATCAGTGTGGTACGTCCATTCAGGAACGTTTCCAGAGCAGTGTGTAAACGGGCCTCTGTTTCGGTATCCAGTGCTGAGGTTGCTTCGTCCAGAATCACCACTTGCGGATCACTGAGAACCATACGGGCGATAGCCAGTCGCTGTCTCTGTCCGCCGGATAGTCTTAACCCTTTCTGGCCGACCAGGGTTTCCAGTTGTTCGTCCAGTTCCTGCACAAACTCTTTCAGTTGGGCAATCTCCAGTGCCTGCCAGAGCGCCTGATCATCAAACTTCAGTCCCAGGGTCAGATTATCCCGGATGGTGCCATTAAACAGGGCCGGGTGCTGCAGTACAGTGGCGACGGATTCTCGTACCTGCTGTAAACCTATTTCTTCAATCGGGACACCGTTAAAACTGATCTGTCCCTGACTGGCCGGATAAAGGCCCAGAATGGCCTGAACCATAGTAGACTTGCCGCCGCCGCTGGCACCTACCAGAGCAACTTTTTCACCCGGTTGAATATTCAGGCTGACGCCTTTAAGTACCGGTTCATTATGACCATAACTCAGATGCAGATCATGAATGTCGATACTGGTAGTGGTCTGATCTTTAAAGGGATTTTTCTGACAGGGATAAACCACTTCCTGTTCCAGCTGTACCAGCTGATTCAGTCGGGATATGGCTGCTTTAGCACCAAACCAGGCATATTGAATACCCAGCACCTCCTGCACCGGGCCCATCATAAACCACAGATAGCCAAACACCGCCAGCATCTCTCCGACACTCAGGTCAGAAAACAGGACCATCAGCATGGCCAGAGCGCGGAACAGGTCAAAACCAAACAGGAAAACCATAAAGCTTAACCGGCTGGTGGCATCACTTTTCCACTCAAAGCTGGCTGAATGGCTTTTTACCGCATCAGCCTTATTGATCAGGCGCTGAATATAGTGGTCTTCCCGGTTGCTGGTTCTGAGCTGCTGGATGACATCCAGCGTTTCGCTCAGTGCCAGCTGAAACGCTTCAAAGGCCGAGTTCTGAGTCTTTTTCAGTTGTTTAACATGTTTACCCAGACGCATGGTAATCCAGACAACCACCGGGTTCAGCAGCAGGATAAACAGCGCCATCTGCCAGTGCATCCATAACAGAACAACCGCAGCGCCGATCAGCGACAGAGTGGCAACAATAAAGCGGCTGACAGAGCTGCTGATAAAGCGGTCAATAGTGTCAACGTCTGTCACCAGATAGGAAGCGACGGCACCACTGCCCAGCGTTTCATACTCAGCCATAGAGATACGCTGCAGGTGACGTAGCAAACGCTGTCGCAGCATAAAAACGATATCTTTAGAGATCAGAGTGAATTGCCGGGTCTGCCAGACATTCAGTACCAGTGCGGTCAGGCGCATGATGACGGTGGCTATCAGTACAACCAGAATATAGAGCACAGGGCCGTGCCAGTGTTCTGGCGTCAAGCTGCCAATCCAGCGAGTGATGGCACCAGGCTGATTCAGCAGAACTTCATCTACCAGTAACGGAATCAGCAGAGGCAGAGGTACACTGACCAGGGTGGCTATAATGGCCACAACATTAGCCAGTATCAGTTCTTTCTTATAGCCGCGTATCACCTGCCATAAACCGGCAGGTGTAATCGTATCCGTGATACTGAGTTCTTCTGCTGAGTCTGCTCGGGCAGACGAAGACAATGCACACTCCTGCCCTGATTGCTTGCCGGGTATAGCCTGATATTTCAAAGAAGTACTCCTGTACTGATGTCTGACAGACCATCCTGATAACCGATTCTGCATAGTCTGCATAGGTAATTAATAGTCTGCACAGGCAGTTAATAACATTAATAGTCTGAATCGGTGGTTGATAGCCTGAATCGATTTGCCGGTAATCTGAAAGACCGGTTGCCGTCTGTAGATAATGCATCTGCTTTTCGGATGTCGTCATCTGACATTATTTTTTAGTGTGCTGTCTTACACTATGACAAAGGCATGACTACAATGCCTGTTCATACTGTAAAGCCACTGACAGCCCTGTGACGGGATACGCCCGTTTATGGGCCTGAATACTTTTGCAAGCCTTCGGAAACTATACGAGATGATGCGTCCCGCCAGTTCTGTTCAGACCCGTAATTCCTTCAGCCAGAAACTCCGGCTTTTTGTCTTCCATATACTGGAAAGGCTGATCATGTTGCTGGTCAGGCCGGACTTTCACGGCATCCCCCCACAGGATCTGCCCAAACAGGGTGAAACAAAGGCTAAGCGCTGTTATGTTCTATCGGGAAAAAGTCTGTCAGAGCGCTTATTGCTGAACTGCATTACCCGTCGTTATAAGCTTTCCCGTTCAGAGCAGCCTTTAATCGTTGGGCCGGACATTACCACCCTGAAAGAGAGTGGCAGTTTTATTGCCCTGCATCGTACTCACTATGGACTAGGAGGCTTACCGCGACACACTGTTTCACCTCGCCTTATCCGAATTATGGCACATCTGCTGGAATATCCTGAGCAGGAGGTTGAACTGGTGCCTGTAACGGTATTCTGGGGGCGTTCCCCCGGACATGAGCAATCCGGTAACCGGCGTCTGTTTTCAGACCAACGGGGCTGGCTGCATCAGGCAATATGCCGGGTTCGGGATATTGTATTTCATGGCCGTCATACTCTGGTGCATTTTTCAGAATCCTTGTCGTTACGGGAGATGATTGCCAGCAGTCCGGAAAATGCATTGCTTAATCTGCATGTTCGTAAAACAGCCCGTTTACTACGGGTGCACTTTCGCCAGACCCGCTTAGGGGTCCTGGGGCCTGAACTACAGGATCGTAAACTGGTCATTCGACAGTTGGTACAGACTGCCAGTGTACAGGCTGCGATCAAACAGGCGATGTCTGAGCAGAATATCAGCACTGAAAAAGCTCAGGCTAAGGCCGTTCGTTATGCGGATGAAATCGTGGCTAATGTCTCGTTTAATGCGCAGAAATTTTTTGATCGTTTGCTCAGCTGGTTATGGAATCGTCTGTATGATGGCGTCACTTTACATAATATTGAGGCAGTACAGGATGCAGCCAGGCACAGTACTATTGTGTATGTTCCCTGTCACCGTAGTCATATGGATTATCTGTTACTTTCTTATGCGTTGTTTAATAATGGTCTGACGCCTCCCCATGTTGCTGCAGGGATTAATCTGAACATGCCTGTAGTCGGCTCTCTTTTGCGTCGTGGTGGTGCCTTCTTTATTCGCCGAAGCTTCCGGGATAATCCTCTGTACGCTACTGTTTTTGCAGAGTATCTGTTTTTGTTGCTGAATAAAGGCTATGCAACAGAGTATTTTGTGGAAGGCGGGCGCAGTCGTACCGGCCGTACTCTGGTACCTAAGCCGGGGATGTTATCCATGACAATCAGAGGCTGTCTGCGTAATCCCCACAGAAAAATTCAGCTGGTGCCAGTTTATATCGGTTATGAAAAGGTCGTAGAGGCAGGCACTTATCTGGGGGAGTTACAGGGTAAAGCTAAAAAAAGTGAATCGCTGATGGATCTGGTGTATTCACTGAAAACCCTGAAGCAGCATTTTGGCAAAGTCAGCCTGTCTTTTGGTAAGCCTCTGGAAGTGAATCAGATGCTGCAGCCTTTTATCGACAAGCATCCTCGCTTGTTGCCGGAGGATCGTCCAGACTGGCTGACTCAGGCTGTTACGGATCTGTCTGAACAGGTTGCGACAGGTATTAACGATGCAGCAACGCTGAATGGGGCCAACTTGTGTGCACTGGGTTTGCTGGCTTCCGGGCGTCACACGCTGGAAGAGAGTACTCTGAAAGGATTTATTGCCCTTTGTCTGAAGTTACACAATGAACTGGGTTACTCCGGCCATAGTCCGGCATGCCATGTATCACCAGACGATCTGGTTGCCGAAGCTGAAAAGCTGGAGCTGATTCAGAGGCTGGAGCACAGTTACGGTGATATGCTGCAGCTGAGTGACCAGCAAGCTCTGTTGATGACCTGGTATCGTAATAATATTCTGCATTTGTATGCTTTGCCTTCACTCATTGCTTTCTGCTTCAGTCATCAGCAGCAATGCTCAGAAAAAGAGCTGCTCAGTCGTATTGCTCAGTTTTATCCTATGATACGTAAAGAACTGTTCCTGCCCTGGCAAGAGGATGAACTGGATTCAGAAGTCAGACGCATTCTGGATTGGATGGTACAACAGACACTGTTGGTTCGTCAGGAGGGGATGCTGAGCCAGAATCCTGCTCAGCAGGAGAAAATCACTCTGCTGAAAATGCTGGCACGTCCTATTCAGCCAACACTGGAGCGAGGCTATCTGATGATTGCCTTGTTACTGCATCATGGCAGTCATCATTTTACGATTCAGGAGCTGGAACAGGAGAGTCAGACACTGGCGCAGCGTTTGTCTATTCTGCACGGTCTTAATGCCCCTGAATATTTCCATTCTCCCCTGTTTCAGCAATTAACAGAAGTGTTATTGAATCTGGGATATATTCAGTGTGCATCTGACAATAAACTAACCTTTAATCAAACCCTTATAGATTTATCGCAGGCGTGTCGTCCTCTGTTTGATCCGGCTATGAGACACAGTATTCAGCAGCTGACTCACAGGGAAAAGAGAACGGGCACACAAATCTGATAAATTCAGGTAATAACCCTATAATTCAGATATTTATTTCTGATAAAGCTGTGTTAGGATCAGAACGACTTATTACTCTACTACAGCGCAGGGTTGATTCAGGAGAATTCTGATGAGCGAAGCAATGGACAAAATGATCTCAAAAGATAAAGACTGGTTTCTGGAAAACCTGGTCACCACGGTAAATAACAGTGGTATGGAAATTGGCATTACCCTGCAGATGGACGGTTTTCTGGTATCCGGCTATCTGGTTAATGGTGGCAAATACTTCGACGGTTTCTCTGAAGAATTTGTAGGTGAAACAGCTGCCCACTTTGGTGAAGGCGAAGCGCTGGAAAGTATCAAGCAGGCGTTCCAGAAGTATGCCGGTATGTATGCGCCGAAACAGGGTGAAGAAGCCGCTAATGATACGGCTAACTATATCCACTTGCAGGATGCTCGTTTCTTTAATACAGCCGGTGCACCTATCCCTAACAACCGTGGCATGTGGTGGCGTGGTCGTATCTCAGAAGTCAATGGTTTTATTCTGGGTACACTGAATGCTCACGAAGGTGATGCTGAGTAAGCGTTCTCCGTAGATGTTCTGAATCTTTCAGATTCAAAAAACCCTGATATTACTATCAGGGTTTTTTTTCGCCGGTAGTCAGAGTGATTTGAACTCAGATCGCTGCAGAGTACATAAAGCAGGCTTTTTTCTGGCCATTTCAGTGATCGGGCAGATGGGAAAAATCTGCGCCGTGGGCCCGGTGAAAAGCTCAGGCGCAGTCAATTGAAATCGATTGAGTAAGAAAGAAAAAGGCTTCGGGCAAACCTTTGTGGGATGACAGCTCTCAGAACCTGAACCCGATCACTATTGCCCGATTAATCCGCCCGAAGCCAGACAGGGGTAAATGAATGTCCGCAGTAGTCATTCAGGAGCACCAATGTTTTACCTGCATCTCCTGACGTTCCAGCGCTTAATGAAGGACTAAGTGAGGATGTTAGCAGCAAAAAATAGCAGGAAAATCTGCCAGATTGTCACATGGGGCAAAGCGCCACATGTGGCAGAAAACCACATTGAATAAGAACTGTAATCAGGGTTGTTGCCTGTGACGCTTTGCAATCAGGAATACCTGAGTCAGACAGAGATGGATAACCGCTTAAGCACTACCTGTTGTCATCTGTCTGAGGTAAACTAGTCTGTTTTAATACCAGATAATACTCCGGGCTGGCAATGCGATCAGAGCAGGTTTCATCGTCCTGTTAAATAAGGGCTTTATACTGATCTGTGCAGATGCAATATCACCCGCCAATTTGTTAACCCTTCTGACCGGTCCGGTCAGAATTGCAAGGTAACCTGATAGCGATGGACGAACAGTACACTCCGCATAAAATCGAACAGGAAGCTCAGGCTTTCTGGGAAAAGAATCAGTGTTTCAAAGCGGTAGAAGATGCGAACCGCGAAAAATTCTACTGCCTGTCTATGTTCCCGTACCCAAGTGGCAAGCTGCACATGGGTCACGTGCGTAACTACACCATTGGTGATGTACTGTCCCGCTATCAGCGACTACGTGGTAAAAACGTGCTACAGCCTATGGGCTGGGATGCTTTTGGTCTGCCTGCAGAAAATGCAGCAATCAAGAACAACGTAGCGCCTGCTAAATGGACCTACGAAAATATCGATTACATGCGTGACCAGCTGAAGCAACTGGGCTTTGCTTACGACTGGGATCGTGAAGTAGCGACTTGCCACCCGGAATACTACCGCTGGGAGCAGTGGTTCTTCACTCGTCTGTTCGAAAAAGGTCTGGTCTATAAGAAGACCTCAGCGGTGAACTGGTGTCCGCACGATATGACCGTACTGGCCAACGAGCAGGTAATCGATGGCTGCTGCTGGCGTTGTGATACTGAGGTTGAGCGTCGTGAGATCCCTCAGTGGTTCCTGAAAATTACCGATTACGCTGACCAGCTGCTGGACGACCTGGATAAGGTTGACTGGCCTGAGCAGGTTAAAACCATGCAGCGCAACTGGATTGGTAAATCCCGTGGTGTTGAACTGCGTTTCGGCCTGAAAGACCGCGCAGAAGAGCTGGAAGTCTTTACCACTCGCCCAGACACTCTGATGGGGGTCACTTATGTGGCGGTAGCCGCTCAGCATCCTCTGTCTCTGGAAGCGGCTGAGAACAATGCTGAACTGGCAGCGTTTGTTGAAGAGTGCAAGCACACGAAGGTAGCTGAAGCCGATATGGCGACGATGGAGAAAAAAGGTATGCCTACGGGCTTTACCGCGATCCATCCGCTGACCGGCTGTGAAGTGCCTGTGATGGTGGCTAACTTTGTACTGATGGATTACGGCTCAGGTGCTGTTATGGCGGTTCCAGGTCACGATCAGCGTGACTGGGAATTTGCGACTAAATACGGTCTGACTGTTAAGCGAGTTATTAAATCACCAGATGAAGCAGCATTTGAAAATGCAATAAAAGATGGGACAGGCAGAATTCATGATCCATTTAATAAAGAACCATCTTCTCCTGAAGATATTGCATTTTTTAACGAAGCGTTAAAACAAATCAGAAACTGTCCATACTTGGAAAAAGATGGCATTTTGGTTAACTCTGGTGAGTTTAGCGGTCTGGAATTTGAAGCAGCGTTTGATGCGATTGCGGCTAAGCTGGAAAGTGAAGGCAAAGGTAAGATCACCATCAACTACCGCCTGCGTGACTGGGGTGTATCCCGTCAGCGTTACTGGGGCGCGCCAATCCCTATGATCAGCTGCGGCAGCTGTGGCGATGTACCGGTACCAGAAGATCAACTGCCAGTGGTACTGCCAGAAGACGTTGATTTCGACGGCGTAGGCTCTCCGATTAAGAAGATGCCTGAGTTCTACGAAACTACCTGTCCTAAGTGTGGTGGCGCAGCAACCCGTGAAACCGATACCTTCGACACCTTTATGGAGTCGTCCTGGTACTACGCCCGTTACGCTTGTCGTAACCAGAACGAAGCGATGCTGGATTCCGAAGCGGATTACTGGACCCCGGTAAACCACTATATCGGTGGTATTGAACACGCGATTCTGCACCTGCTGTACAGCCGTTTCTACCACAAGCTGCTGCGCGATGAAGGCCTTGTGAATTCTGATGAGCCATTCCAGCGTCTGCTGACTCAGGGTATGGTGCTGAAAGATGGCAGCAAGATGTCCAAGTCCAAGGGCAATACCGTTGACCCGCAGGAACTGATTGAGAAGTATGGTGCTGATACCGTGCGCCTGTTTATCATGTTTGCGGCACCTCCGGAGCAGTCTCTGGAATGGTCAGACTCCGGTGTAGAAGGTGCAAACCGCTTCCTGAAACGTTTGTGGAAAATGGTTCAGTCTCACGTAGACGCAGGTCCTGTACCGGCACTGAATCCTGCTGCTCTGAACGATAAGCAGAAAGAACTGCGTCGTAAAACCCATGAAACTATCGCTAAGATCAGCGATGATATGGAGCGTCGTCTGACCTTCAATACTGCGATTGCTGCAGTGATGGAGCTGAGTAATGCCATCTCTAAAGTCAATGACTCCAGCGATGAGATGCGTGCTGTCCAGCATGAAGCGATAGAAGCTTGTGTCGTGATGCTGTCACCTATGGTTCCACACCTGGCACATACTCTGTGGCAGATACTGGGTCATGAAGATGCCGTTATTGATGCGGTATGGCCTGTTGTGGATGCAGACGCACTGGCTCGTGACTCTATTCAGATGGTGGTTCAGGTGAACGGTAAAGTGCGTAGCAAGATCGAAGTGGCTGCCGATGCACCAAAAGATGCTGTTGAGGAAGTTGCCATAGCCGACGAAAAAGTGGCTAAATTCCTGGAAGGTGTCACCATTCGTAAAGTCATTGTTGTACCAGGAAAACTGGTTAACATCGTGGCTAACTAAATAAACCCTTAGTAAAATAAGGATTTGCATTCTGTGATGCTTAGGACTATAACTAAGGGGATAGCAGCAGTTTTACTGGCTTTAACCGTCAGTGGCTGCGGCTTTCAGCTACGAGAGTCAGCCGGTTTTCCGGCTGAACTCTCGCCGCTCTACCTCTCGCAGCAACAAGATACCGTATACACTTCTCTGTTAACCCGCCTGCAGCAAGGTGGTGTTGAATTAACAGATCAGCAAAAAGCCGCAAAATGGCGCTTATGGCTGTCCGGTGTTCGTCATAGCAAGCGTCAGGTGACTTATACTTCGGGTGCCAGCAGTTATGATCTGCAGGGAGAAGTCGATTATCAGCTCATGGATGCTGCAGGTAAGGCCGTGATTCCTCCACGCACTTTGCGCAGTGAACGTACTTACACCAGTAACGAAAGTCTTTACAGTGAAGCCAGCGATATCGCTGCACTTCGTTATGAGATTGAACGGGACCTGGCGCGTCGGATCAGCCAGCAGCTGAGTAAAGTGAAGTTGCCGACAAAAGATGATAACCCGGCTCGGGAACCATGAAGGTTTTTGCAGATAAACTGCCTGAACAATTGCAGTCTGGTATGAAAGCGATTTACTTTGTCGCAGGTGATGAACCCTTGCAAATGCGGGAAGCCTGCGATGCAGTACGTGCTGCTACACGGGCTATTGGTGCTGAAGAGCGTGAAGTACATCATGTTGATAGCAGCTTCAGATGGTCCACTTTGCATGATGCCAGTGCCAGCATGAGTCTGTTTTCCAGCCATAAGCTGATAGAGCTTCATCTGCCTTCTGGCAAACCGGGACAGGAAGGTAGTCAGGCCTTGCAGGCTTACGCGAAAACTATCTCTGATAATAAAGGCCGGAGTGATAATACTCTGCTGATTATTTCAGGTAAGCTGGAAGGCTCTGCGACTAACAGCAAATGGTTTAAAGCGCTGGATGCTGTTGGTGTATATGTTCCGGTCTGGCCTGTGGATGCTCAGCGCTTACCAGGCTGGATCACCCATCGCCTGAGAAAAGCCGGTTTTCAGTCAACGCCAGAAGCAGTTTCTCTGCTGGCCCAGCGAGTGGAAGGTAATCTGCTGGCCTGTGATCAGGATATTGAAAAACTGCGTCTGCTGTACCCTAATCAGAATCATCTGGATGATCAGGCTATTCTGAATGCGGTGCATGACAGCTCCCGTTTTGATGTCTTTACCCTGACTGATGCTCTGTTGCAGGCTAATCCGGTGCGCACCAGCCGTATTCTGGCTGGACTTCAGGGGGAAGGCGTTGAACCTCCGATTCTGCTCTGGGGGATTACCCGAGAACTTCGACAGCTGATTACTCTGAAACATCGGACGGATCAGGGGCAATCGTTTGATCGTATCTGTCGAGAGCTTCGCATCTGGGATAAACGTAAACCCCTGTATCAGAAAGCACTGAATACTCACTCGGCTAAAAAATTGCATACTCTGCTGATGCAGGCTGAGCAGGCAGATCGCTGTATTAAAGGCCTGGAACAGGGTAATACCTGGTTTCTGCTCAATCAACTGTGCCTGGCATTCAGTGGTTTTAAAGCACTTCCTCAACACTGATACGTTTTTATCTGGCTTTCCTGCTATGCCTTATTCAACAGGCATCTGCCCGGAGCAGAGGCCTGTTTCGCGATATGAGCGACTTCTCAGATAATGTTCAGGTCAGGGCTCAGCCGGTTTGTCCGGTAGCGGGAGAGTTATCTCTTTTTCTGGAAAAATGGCGCACAATACCAATCAGGCTGATTGCTATCCAGAACAACTCAATAATTACAGAAGACAGATTCCAGCTCACCATCAGCGAGATCAGCAACAGAATAGCGCCGGTCAGGTTAAGCAGTGAATAACGAATATCATGACTGTTCAAACGCTCTGTCTGTAATAGATAAAACGCCAGCACAACCAGAAACACCCCAAGGTTCCCTACCAGATCAAACCATGTATAACTCATTGCATTTGCCTTTATTCAGACCGAAAAAAAGCCCCCGTCTGTCTATGACATCAGGAGGCTTTTACACGTTATAGCGGAGCTTATTTTCAAATGCAAGATTTTTATTTGTTACGCAAACAGGATTGGATCTATTTATTAATTGAATACTGCATGTATTAATCCTGCGACTAAATATTAATTATAGGCTCAGCAGTACTATCGATAGAATTTCATAAAACTTTGCACATCTTCGGGGAATTGTACATTGAAGATATCTGATTTTGCAGATGCTACAGATAATAACTTTAACCTGATCAGGCTGATCTGTGCCTGGTTTGTAATTGTATCCCATTCATACCCTCTGGCTCTCGGAGCAGAGAATGATACTGGTGATTTGCTGGCTCGTTTAACTGGCTTACCCCTGAGTCATCTTGGGGTGAGTATCTTCTTTATAATCAGTGGCTTCCTGATTGTTAGAAGCGCAATAACGGGGTCCGGTTTCCTGTCTTATGCAATCTCAAGGGCTATCAGGATTTTTCCGGCATTGATCGTAGCGATACTGCTATCGGTGGCTGTGCTGGGACCTGCCGTGACATCGTTATCCCTTGAAGAATATTTTTCCCATCGGCATACATTAGCCTATCTGGCTAATAATATATGGCTGTTTGATGGTATGGTTCAGTACCAGCTGCCTGGTGTATTTAATGAAAACCCCTATCCGAATGTCGTGAATGGTTCGCTCTGGACTTTACCAATTGAAATTCAGATGTATATCGCAACTGCAGTGGGGATATTCAGTATCAGAGTGCTGTTCAGAAAAAACTACCTGTTAATTTATAAAATAGTCGTGCCATTTCTGACTGCTGTTCTGATTATGATCTGTTATCAGGTTCCCCGGGAATGGATGATATCAGTAGCTCCTGTGCTACCTGATACACTTAAGCTGGCCGCCACCTTTGGTATTGGTTCGTCATTGTATGTACTTCGGGAATATATACCTCTGAAAGCCGGCATATTGCTGGTATTAGCATTGTTTTATCCTGTTGCCGGGAGTTTAAATCTGATGGAGCTTTATATCACCTTACTACTGGCTTACAGTGTTTTCTGGCTGGCCTATATCCCATCCGGAGCTATTCGTCGCTTTAATTATCTTGGCGATTATTCCTACGGACTCTATATCTACGCTTTTCCGGTTCAACAGTTACTGGCTCATTACACTACGCTGTCTGTTATAGAAATGATTATTAGCACTACTTTTATTACTCTGGCTATTTCGGTTATCTCATGGCATTGGCTGGAAAAGCCTGCAATCAGCCAGAAGAAAAATGTTATCAGGCTGTGTCTTAACGTTAAGGGGGGAATTCGGATTGGCAGAAAAAAATCAGTAAGCGAAGTCTGACGCTTAAGTTCACCGTTCATTTACCTGATTACAGATGCAGTAAGCGCTCTGACGGAAGAAAGGTCTTTTCCAGTTGGCTATAATGACTTCGGCAAATAAAAAGCCCCCTGATGACATAACCATCCGGGGGCTTTATCATATCAGCAGATGATTATGCCGCAACCATGATCAGGCCTGCGGCGGCAATTGCACCACCTGCGATACGAGTTGCCATTTCTGCTTTAATCTTCACACTGGCTTTTGCCAGAACAATACCCGCGCCATGCAGTGCTGCTGTCGCCAGAGCAAAACCAGCACCGTAAGCCAGACCACTGGCTTCCAGAGGCATTTCTGTACCGTGTGCTGCACCGTGGAACAGAGCAAAACCGGCAACCAGAGCGGCACAAACAGCCGGGCTGAATTTAACGGCGAAAGCCAGCAGAATACCCATAGCGATCACAGACAGCATGATACCGCCTTCAACGAAAGGTACTGCTACACCGGATACTGCCAGTACGCCGCCCAGCAGCATAGTCACAACAAACGCTGCTGGTACCGCCCACTGCGCTTTACCGCCCATACGTGCAGCCCAAAGACCAACGGCGACCATCGCCAGCAGATGATCGAGACCGCCCACCGGATGGCTTAGCCCTGCCATAAAACCAGATACTTCGTGACCACTGTGGGCCATTGCTGTAGCAGGCATCAGCATTGCTGCTGCCACTGCCAGTTTAGATCCTGTGCTTTTCATTGTACGTGTAACACCATGAAACGTTGTCATAATAAATTTTCCTGAAACAAGGATTGATGATATTCATCCGCTAATCATCCTGCGGCAGTGCGATTATTTCCCGGTAGCAATATATTCCGGGTTGCGCAGCTCAGTACTGTTCTCTGATCACGCTAATCCTGCAAAAGACCGTTAATACCGTAATCAGACGACAGCCTGTGCTGGTGGTAACTCTCTGGCCTCTAACATACCTTCCGTGACGATAAACTGAATAATATCGTCCAGCCCTTTGGCTTCTTTCAGGTTTGAGAAGATATATGGCCTTGAACCACGCATCTTGCCCGCGTCTCTGTCCATGACGTCAAGAGAAGCTCCCACAATAGGAGCCAGATCCGTTTTATTAATAATCAGGAGGTCTGAACGGGTAATACCAGGTCCTCCTTTGCGGGGGATTTTATCACCTGCCGAGACATCAATCACATAAATTGTCAGATCAGACAGCTCAGGGCTGAATGTCGCGCTCAGGTTATCGCCGCCGCTTTCTACAAACACGACATCTAATGCGCCATGGCGGTCAACCAGCTGATCAATAGCCGCCAGATTCATGGAAGCATCTTCCCGGATGGCGGTATGAGGACAACCCCCGGTTTCAACACCGATAATACGATCAGCACTCAGGGCTTTGTGTTCAGTGAGGAATTTTGCATCTTCCTTGGTGTAGATATCGTTGGTGACTACGGCAATATCGTAGTGATCACGCAACGCGGCGCACAGTGAACGCAGCAGTGCCGTTTTACCTGAACCCACCGGGCCACCCACACCGACGCGTAATGTTTGTTTTGGTTTGGTCATAAGATCTCCTCGTTTTAATTTTTTATCTGACTCTGTGTCGTTCTGATGCCTCCCGGCTGTAGCTACCGGCTGCTTTATCTGTGGTTATCCCACAGAGTTCTATAGCAAGGATCAGGAACGAAAGAGTCGGGAATACATATGTTCATGTTGAGAGCTGGCGATGGCTAAAGCAGGCAAGCCTGCGCCAATCTCCTCTTCAGAAATCTTTTCAGCTTGTTCGATGACAGCGGCCAGCTCCGGTTGCAGAGCGACCAGTAGCTGTTGTGCCTGTGTCTGCCCCAGTGGCACCAGCTTGGTGGCAGCCGCGATCTGGTTTTCCAGCCAGGACCAGAGAAAGCCGTTGGCTGCCGCCCGATAGGGGATCTGCCAGAGTGACGCGGCCAAAGCGAACAGGCAGACAAAGCTCACAGGTTCACTTTTGATGAAGGGCTGGGTCATCTGCAGGCTGTTCATCAGTCGTATCAGAGCTTCGCCCATGGCAGTATCCGTCAGGGTCAGCTCATGGGTTTCCCGACAGGCCAGTGTCAGCTCGTTGATGCGTTTAAGCTCGTGCCAGTCTTCCTGAACGCAGGCCTCCATCGACAGCCTGAGCAGAGGAATATCCGTACCTGCAAGGCCCAGATACAGCTGTTCCCGTACCCAGTGCTCCACCTGATCCGCTTTACGAATCCAGCCTGCGTCTATGGCGTACTCCATGCCGTGGGAGAAAGCGTAACCCCCCACAGGAAGACTGACCGAGGCCAGATGCATCAGGCGCACTAGGCTCAGATCGGTCATCGCTGGCGCTGCAGATCCTGCAGATCCAGAGGTGTTATCCAGCTCAGTGTTCATGGTGATGTCCGTGTCTATTACCATGAGATTTAGCATGGGAATGAGCATGTTCGTGGTTATGATTGTGCTCATGATCATGATCATGATCATGGTTGTGGGAGTGGCCGTGGGAATGTCCATGATCATGACCGAGAGAGTGACCGCCGAGGCCTTTAAAGTAAGCGCCGTTTTCTGGCACGAACACGGCGTCGGTATGCACGACAGTCAGCTCCAACAGCTCCAGCATCTCCTCCAGCACATGATCCGGTGTGATGCGCAGCCAGCGTTCACCGACCTGCAGCTTCACATGCCGGTTGCCCAGGTGGTAACAGGCGCGGGCAAAGGTGTGCCAGTCATCGCAACGGGCTTCGGTTACCGGCTCTACTGCACCTTCTACTTTCACAATCTTGCCGCAGTGAGATTTCAGATATTCGCCCACCTGAAGGGCGGTGCCCCGTTCCAGAAACACCCGGACTTCTTCACCATCGGTGCTGGTCAGGCGGAGGCGACCGCGATCCCTCTGCTCATGGTTCAAAGTCACTGTGGCGTAAATAGGGCCTTTTTTTTCGGTGCCCAGGCGTTCGTAAATTTCAAGCATCTTGGTTTTCCTATTCACTGTCCTTAATAGCTGGCTTATCTGCTGTAATAGAGTATTTAAAACCCGCCATCAGAACAGATTAAAACGTTGTGCCAGCGGCAGTTCAGTCGCAGGCTCACAGGTCAGCAGTTCACCGTCAGCGCGTACCTCATAGGTTTGCGGGTCAACGGTGATATCAGGCTGCCAGTTGTTCAGCACCATATCGTTTTTGCTGATGTTGCGGGTATTACCGCAGGCCACCAGTTCACGGTTAAGGCCCAGTTTTTCCCGGATGCCGTTATCCAGAGCCGCTTTGGAAACAAACGTGACTGAGGTTTGACTGGCGGCTTTGCCATGAGCACCGAACATAGGACGGTAGTGCACCGGTTGTGGCGTCGGTATGGAAGCATTCGGGTCGCCCATCGGGGCTGCGGCGATCATACCTCCCTTGATAATCATCGAAGGCTTGGTGGCGAAAAACGCCGGCTTCCACAGCACCAGATCCGCCAGTTTTCCCGGTTCAATTGAACCAACTTCGTGAGAGACACCGTGGGTAATCGCCGGGTTGATGGTGTACTTGGCCACATAGCGACGGGCGCGGAAGTTATCACAGCCGACGGCCTGATCTTCCGGCAGGAGGCCAAACTGAGTTTTCATCTTGTGGGCGGTCTGCCAGGTGCGGGTGACCACTTCACCGACACGGCCCATCGCCTGGGAATCGGAGGAGATCATGGAGAAGGCGCCGCGATCATGGAAAATATCCTCTGCAGCGATGGTTTCCTTGCGGATACGAGAGTCGGCAAAGGCCACGTCTTCCGGAATCGAGCTGTCGAGGTGGTGGCAGACCATCAGCATATCAAGGTGTTCATCCACCGTATTGACCGTATAAGGGCGGGTCGGGTTGGTGGAAGAGGGCAGTACATTGGGGTAAGCACAGGCGCGGATAATATCCGGCGCGTGACCGCCACCAGCCCCTTCGGTGTGGTAGGTGTGGATAACCCGGCCTTTGAACGCGCCAATCGTGTCATCGACAAAACCGGATTCGTTCAGGGTGTCCGTATGAATCGCCACCTGAACATCATACTTTTCCGCCACCGTCAGGCAGCAGTCGATAGATGCCGGTGTTGTACCCCAGTCTTCATGCAGCTTCAGACCACAGACACCGGCTTCCAGTTGTTCTTCCAGCGCTTCTGGCTGAGATGCATTACCTTTACCCAGAAAACCCAGATTCATCGGCATATCATCGGTACTTTGCATCATCTTGCCGATATACCAGGGGCCCGGTGTACAGGTAGTCGCATTGGTACCGGTGGCAGGTCCTGTACCGCCACCTATCATGGTGGTGACACCACTCATCAGGGCTTCTTCGATCTGCTGCGGGCAGATAAAGTGAATATGGGCATCAATGCCGCCAGCGGTCAGAATCGAGCCTTCCCCAGCGATCACTTCAGTACCTGGCCCGACGATGATATCCACATTGGCCTGAACATCTGGGTTACCCGCTTTACCGATTCGGACAATGCGACCGGCTTTAATACCCACATCTCCTTTGACGATGCCCCAATGGTCCAGAATCACTGCGTTGGTGATCACCAGATCCATAGCGCCTTCGCTGCCATCGGTGGGTTCATTTACCTGCTGGCTCTGGCCCATACCATCACGGATCACCTTACCGCCACCGAACTTCACTTCATCGCCATAAACGGTGAAATCTTTCTCGACCTGAATCCAGAGATCGGTATCACCGAGTCGGACTTTGTCACCTACCGTTGGGCCGAACATCTGAGCATAAGCAGTGCGGTCCATCGTCACTGATGAGGTCTCAGCGTTGGCATCTGAGCTGCCTGCGTCTTCAAGCGGCCCCATCACTTCAGCGCGGAAACCATAAATGGTTTTGCTACCGGCAAACTCCACCAGCTGAACTTCACGACCCTGACCGGGCTCGAAACGAACCGCAGTGCCGGAGGCGATATTGAGGTGGAAGCCTTTGGCGGCTTCTCGGTCAAAACTCAGTGCAGGATTGGTTTCGGCAAAATGATAATGGGAGCCTACCTGAATCGGGCGGTCGCCGGTGTTTTCGACACGAAGGGTGATCACCTTGCGGCCTTCGTTAAGCGTAATCTGTCCTGCTGCGGCTTTTACTTCACCGGGGATAAAGAAGCTTTCCTGATCGGTCATAATGATGACTCCTTAGCAGATAGGCTGGTGAACGGTGACAAGCTTGGTGCCATCGGGGAAGGTGGCTTCTACCTGAACCTCGTGAATCAGTTCCGGGATGCCTTCCATTACCTGATCCGCGCTTAACAGGGTTTTGCCGTAACTCATCAGCTCAGCAACGGTTTTACCGTCGCGGGCACCTTCCATGATTTCCATGGTGATAAAGGCAACCGCCTCAGGGTAATTCAATTTCAGTCCACGGTTCAGGCGTCGTTCCGCCAGCAGGGCTGCGGTAAAGATCAGCAGCTTATCTTTCTCTCTTGGCAGTAGTTCCATAGTGACCTCTTGCAATTTGATCCTGACGGGCAGGTCATTTTTTTATTCGGTGATTCAGTCTTTTTGAATTCAGGTGCGCTTTATTTAGGTATTGGCTATTCAAGTGGCCCAGATACGCGGCTCACAGGCATCGCGGTTAAGCAGTTCAGGGCGCAGCTGTTTCCAGCATTCGATAAAGAGTTTGCGGGCTTTTTCCGAGCAGTGGCCCAGATAGCGCACTATCAGAAAGCCGTGATTCAGAGTGACGCCCGCGAGAAAATTCCCATCAAGGGATTTGTACTGCTCGCAGCAATCCCGCAACCTGCGGATCAGGTTTTCCAGTGCGGTTTCATCATCGTTTATTGGGGCGTTAAAAGAGGGCGTATCGAACGGCCCGGCCACCATCATGGCGGTAATCGGATAACCTCTCAGCCCCGCCAAACTCTGCAGCATGCCGTTTTCCTGCTGATCACCATCGACGACTAACCGTTCACGCAGGCAAAGTTTGCCATCGCGAAAAATCTGCAGGCTTTGTTTCATCAGACTGCCGGGGGAGAAGGGGTGCTGGCAGGCGGGCAGGCCGAGACTGGTGATCTCCCAGCCGATATAGCGGGCGTTTCCGGTCAGGTGAACCTGAGTATCCAGCTGGGTCATGGCACCGGGGTAGATAATGCCTTCCAAAGGCAGCCATTCAAGGGAGGCATCATCTGCCAGATCGAAACGTATTCTCTGATGCTGCAAGCTTTTATCCGCGCGGGCTTTATAGACCCGCCCCGCTCCCGGTGTGGTAATCAGGGCAGAAGCTTGTTCATCCACATCAGCAGAGATGGTCAGGGTATCGCCCGAAACCATCCCGCCCGGTGGATGCAGCAGATAAAGGTGCGCCAGATCCGGCCCCTCCGGGTAAAAGGGCTTCTGTACATAAAGCGGACCTTTATGCTCACAACCTTTTAATACTGATCCGCGCAGAGTACGGGCCAGCTTGAGTGCCAGTCGGGCCTCCCAATGGGAAGCCTGTTTCTGTATTGTGATCACTGCCTGATTCATAGGTCGTCCGCTTTACAGTTGCACTGTTTTGGTGCTTATTTGTTGAGTGAAAATTTTTTGGTGCGTTTTTTATAACTGTAACCTTATGTTTTTATTGTATTTTTATTAACCATGACGCACGGCTTTTCTTTTTCTGTAATCTATTGATGCAATTTCCCGACCAACTTGAGATAGGTTGTTGCAGGCTAAAACCTAGAGAACGGCATCAATAAATTTCTGCAGTTCAGGCGTTTTGGGAGCAGCAAATACTTCCTTGGCATCACCGGATTCCCATATCTTTCCCTGATGCATAAAGATCACACGATCACCAACATCTCTTGCGAAATTCATCTCATGGGTTACGAGCACCAATGTCATGCCTTCCGCCGCCAGCTCTTCCAGAACATTCAGAACATCACCTACCAGTTCCGGATCAAGGGCTGAGGTAATTTCATCGCACAGCAGCACCTTAGGTTGCATTGCCAGAGATCGAGCAATGGCAACCCTCTGCTGCTGCCCGCCTGATAGCTCCTGTGGATAGCTGGAGGCTTTATCTTTAAGCCCTACTTTTTCAAGTACCTGAAGCGCTAAGGTATCAGCTTCTTCAGCAGAGACTTTGCGAACCAGTTTAGGGGCCAGGGTAATGTTCTGGCTGACAGTCAGGTGTGGAAACAGATTGAAACTCTGAAAAACCATACCCACGCTTTTGCTCAGTTTTCTGATCTGCTCTTCGTCGCTGGTGACTTCCATCTGATCGACAGTGATGCCGCCTTTGTCATAGCTCTCCAGGCCATTGATGCAACGAAGAAGAGTGCTTTTCCCTGAACCGCTGCGGCCAATAATAGAGATAACCTCACCGGCTTTAATTTTCAGATCGACACCTTTGAGCACGTGGTTGTCGCCGTAATACTTATGCACGTTATCGATATTAACCAGTGACATTGAGTTTTCTCTCCAGATGACGGCTGGCTACAGATAATGGGTAGCACAGCAGGAAATAGATAAGAGCGACCATGCCAAATACTTTGAATGGTTCGAAAGTTGCGTTGTTGAGCATAGTTCCGGCTTTAGTTAATTCGACAAAGCCAATGATTGAGGCCAGAGCGGTGCCCTTAACGATCTGTACCGAGAATCCGACGGTAGGGGCTACGGCCACCTTCAGCGCCTGAGGCAAAATAATGTGGCGCATGATTTCGAAGTAGCTGAGGCCGAGGCAGCGTGAAGCCTCCCATTGGCCTTTGGGGAGTGATTCAATACAGCCCCGCCATATCTCAGACAGAAAGGCACTGCTGAACAGAGTTAATGCCAGAGCGGCTGCCGTCCAGGGAGATACATCAATGCCCAGAAGCGACAAACCAAAAAAGACCAGAAACAGCTGCATCAGCAAGGGTGTACCCTGAAACAACTCGACATAAAAGCGGGCGATTCTGACTAATGCCGTTCGGCTGCTGATCTGCAGAAACGTAAGCAGCAAACCGACACTGGCTCCGCCTAAAAAGGCGATCAGGGATAAAACAACTGTCCAGCGTGCGGCAAGAATCAGGGCCTGAAAGATATCCCAGTTGGTAAATTCATTCATCGTTGTGCCCTCAGATTAGGGAAGACAAGATAGTGAATCCCGTTAAAGAGCTGGCGCATTCCGATAGAGAGCAGAAGATAAACACCGGCCACCACAAAATAGACTTCAAAGCTCAGGAAGTTTCGGGATTGGATAAAGTTCGCGGCAAAGGTGAGTTCCTGAACCGAAATCTGCGACAGCACGGCAGAACCCAACATAACGATGATGCACTGGCTTGTCAGAGCGGGATAAATTTTCTGAATAGCAGGCGGCAGTACAACGCGAACAAAGGTCTGAAAACGGGTTAGACCAAGCACTTTTGCCGCTTCAATCTGTCCTTTTGGCGTTGCCTCAATGCCCGCCCGGATGATTTCTGTACTGTAAGCGCCCAGATTGATCACCATAGCCAGTGTACCAGCCTCCCAGGCCGACAATCTCAGTCCTAGTGCCGGTAGCCCGAAGAAGATAAAAAACAGCTGAACGATAAAAGGCGTGTTGCGGATAAGCTCGACATAAACGCCAACGACTTTGGATTTAAAAGAGGATTGCCCTGCCCGAGCTGCCGCACACAGGGTGCCTAAAAGGCACCCCAGAACGGTAGTTATCAGGGTAATCACAACGGTGGTAACAAGCCCGTCCACCAGATTTTGCAGGTAGGGCAACAGGCCTGAAAACTGAAAGTTGTATGCCATGATGACTACCCCTTACTTACTTCAGCTCTTCAGGCAGGGTGGCCTTGAACCACTTAATCGACAGCTCATCAAGTTTCCCGCTTTGAATACCCTGAGCGACCAGCGTGTTCACTTTGCTCAACAGTTCTGGCTCGCTTTTGCGCATACCGATGTAGCACGGTGAGTTTTTGATCATGAACTTGGATACCAGATCACGGTTGGATTGACGCTCGGCGATTTTGGCTGCGACCAGATTACCGGTGGCAATAAACTCGACCTGTCCGGAAAGATAAGCCGAAATCGTGGTGTTGTTATCTTCAAAGCGTTGAATGGTGACGGATGATGGTGCGACTTTTGTCAGCTCAAGATCTTCCACGGAGCCTCGGGTGACACCGACAACTTTTCCGGCCAGGTCGGCGGGAGATTTAACGGTTGCCTGACTTTCACCGAAAACACCCAGGAAGAAAGGTGCGTAGGCGCGGGAAAAATCGACGACTTTCTCACGTTCAGCGTTTTTACCCATGCTGGAGATCACCAGATCCACTTTACCGGTTTGCAGGTAAGGAATGCGGTTGGCACTGGTGACAGGAACCAGCTTAAGTTTCAGGTCCATGCTTTCAGCCAGAAAAGCGGCCATGTCAACATCATAACCAACGGGCTGCAGATCCTTGCCAACGGAACCAAAAGGAGGAAAATCCTGAGGGACGGCTACCACCAGCTCACCACGTTCCTGTATAGCTGACAGCTGATTTGCCTGAGCGCTTAGTGCACTCAGACTAAGAGTAATTGCACCGACCATCCGGATACATTTACCCAGTATTGTTTTGCTATTGCGAAAGAGTTTTGTTGTTTTCATGGGTGAAGCCTCTTTTGTTTCATTGATTTTTTTCTTTGAATCATTTGTTTCATGGATAAAGCAATGAAGAGGCCATGTTTTTCAAGTCTTTGAAATTAAATAATTAAATTGAAATTTTCTGCTTATTTTCAGTTGACGTGACGAGACATAGTGCACCGATGTTGTGCTTTTTGAGCAACATCAGTGCACGACAGGTGCATAAATGACAGTGTGATCAGTGCTTACAGAAATAACTCAGTCAGGCGCAGGATGTTCTGTCATCCAGTGTTTTGCAATATCGACCCTTCGGGTAATCCAGATGTCGTCAAAGCCCTGCAGATAATCCAGAAAACGCTGAAGGGATCGGAAGCGACCGGGTTTACCGATCAGGCGACAGTGCAGTCCGATGGACATCATGGCCGGGCGTGTTGCTCCCTCTTCATACATCACATCAAAGCTGTCCTTCAGGTAGCGATAGAACTCATCACCTTCGGCAAACCCCTGAGAGGATGAAAAGCGCATATCGTTGCAGTCCAGGGTGTAAGGAATCACCAGATGCTGTCGGGTTTCACCGGTTGAGGTGGTGATCGGTGTCCAGAATGGCAGGTCATCGCCATAGTAATCGGAGTCATACAGAAAACCGCCATGTTCAACAACCAGCTGACGGGTGTTTGGGGAATCCCGCCCTGTGTACCAGCCCAGAGGCGTTTCTCCGGTCATCTGTTCCAGCATACGAGCGGCTTCTTTCATGTGTTCCCGTTCGATATGCTCCGGCATGTCCTGATAGTGAATCCAGCGCAGGCCGTGACAGGCGATCTCGTGTCCCTGATCTATAAAAGCCCGGGTCACTTCAGGGTTTCTCGCCAGTGCCATCGCAACACCAAAAATGGTCATGGGCAGCTGGCGCTTTTCAAACTCTCTGAGGATACGCCATACCCCGACACGGGAGCCGTACTCGTACAGCGATTCCATACTCATGTGACGACTTGTATAAGGCTGAGCTCCGGCAATTTCCGACAGAAAGGTTTCTGCATGGGGGTCACCGTGAAGCACAGAATTTTCACCGCCTTCCTCATAATTGAGTACGAACTGAACCGCCAGTTTGGCCCGGTTTGGCCAGTTGGCATTGGGCGGGTTAGCGCCGTAACCCTTCATATCTCTGGGATAATTGCTGCTCATCCTTGTTCACCTGCTGTCGTTTTATCTTCGGCTGGCTGATAGGTACAGTGTTTACTGGTGGATAGCCCACAACGCAGCAGGCCTTCAATCAGGCCGATACCCGCTCTTACTCCATCAATTACCGGAATCTGCAAGGCATCCTGTAATTTCTTCTGCAGAATAGTCAGGCCAGCACAGCCAAGAACCAGTACTTCAGATTCATCCTGCTCCAGAATTTGCTGGCAACGTTCCAACAGAACCGGGAACCATTCCGGTTCGAGAAATTTTTCCAAATCCAGCACCGGTGTTTTCATGGCGTGTACGCCCCGGCAGTGGGTGGCAAAGCCATACTGATGGGCGTTGCGCTCCAGAATATGAACAGACTTCTGTTGTGCCGTCAGCACCGAAAAGCCTGCGCCTAAAAGGGTTGCTGTGTGCATGGCGGCTTCACCGATACCCAGTACCGGAGCGGATGTGATCTCGCGGCAGGCATCAAGCCCTGTGTCGTCTGCACAGGCGATCAGGTAACCCTGTGAAGGGTTGCTTTGCACACTTTTCAGTACGCCTGTGGTAGCCAGAGCACCATCATAAAAGCCTTCTACACTGGCGACTCCCGATGGAGCGCAGACAACCTTCAGCTGGGTATCCTGCAGCGCTACCTCTGTGCAGCTGTGTTCAATAACCTGACGCATCGCTTCGCTGGTGTTGGGATTAATAACGCAAATGGTCTGTGACATAGATATTCCGATGACTTAATTAACGGTTTTAGCCCGATGCTTTTTCAGCAGGTGAACAGCAAACATGGCGCAAAAGATCAGACTGAAAGAAAACAGAGTGGTAACCGTTCCCAGTGCATAGAGCACCGGTGTTGTTACGTTAGTGGTCATGCCGTAGATTTCCAGCGGCAGAGTGTTAAAGGTACCAGAGGTCATCAGTGTGCGGGCAAACTCGTCATAGGACAGGGTAAAACCAAACAGACTGACACCGATCAGGCTGGGCAAAACCAGCGGAAAAACCACAAAACGGAAGGTCTGCCAGGCCGTGGCTCCCATATCCATAGCCGCGGCTTCATAGCTGCGGTTAAAGCGGTTAAATACTGCAAACATAATCAGCAGGCCAAACGGCAGCGTCCAGGTCAGGTGAGCACCAAATGCGGAGGTGTACCAGGTGGGGGCTAGCCCTAAACGGTCAAACATGATGCCGATACCCAGACTGATCAGAATAGAGGGCAGAATCAGGCTAACCAGAGAGAGATAAAACAGAGCATCACTGCCTTTAAATTTGCGGCGATAGGCAAGGCCTGCCAGTAATGAAAACGCAGCGGTACAGATCATAACGGCAAAGCCCAGCATGACAGAGCGTAGCAAAGAGCCGCCAAAATCCCCCACTTGTTGCGGCTCAAATAGCTGCCGGAACCAGTGCAGAGAGATACCGTTCATCGGAAAGGTCAGGCCACCATCCGGCCCCTGGAACGACAGAATTGCGATTGTTGCTGTCGGGCCATACAGAAAAATCAGAAACAGAATAAAAAACAGTGTCAAAGGCACAAAGCCCGGCTTATGTCGTTGGTTAATGCGAGCCATGATTTACAGCTCCTTTTTGATATTAATAAAGCGGAACATCACGCTGAGCATAATCAGCACGGTTCCCAGCAGAACGATGGCGTTTGCAGCAGCCGCAGGGTATTGCAGCAGGGATATTTCATTACGGATCAGAACCCCTACGGAAGCACTCAGACCACCGCTCATCATGGTGACGGTAATGAAGTCACCCATCACAAGTGTCATCACAAAGATGGAACCGATCGCCAGACCGGATTTGCACAGAGGCAGAATAACGTGGGTAATGGTTTGCATCGCGCTGGCACCGGAGTCTATAGCGGCTTCTACCAGATTACGGTCGATCCGCATCATGGAGTTAAAAACAGGTACCACGACAAACAGGGTATACAGGTGTACAAAAGCCAGAATGACACTGAAGTCACTGTACAGCAGCCATTCGATAGGCTCGTCGATAATGTGGGTTTCCAGCAAGGCTGAATTCACCAGACCGTTTCGGCCCAGCAAGGGAATCCAGGAAATCATGCGAATAATATTGGATGTCAGAAATGGCACGGTACAGGCGATAAACAGCAGGCTCTGTACAAAAGAGTTTCTGATATAAAAAGCGATGTAATAAGCGACCGTAAAACCAATCAACAGAGTGATCACCAGGGTTGCAATGGCATAGAACAGCGTTTTCAGATACGCGCTGTAGGTCACAGGTGATGTCAGCAGGAATTCATAGTTCTCAGTAATAAAGTCCGGTATAAGCCGGTAAGAATCATAGTCCCAGAAGCTGACCACAAGAATTGTCAGAACCGGAAACAGTAAAAATAGCAGGATAATCAGAGCCAGCGGGGCGGCCTGAAAATAACTGATGTATTGAGAAAAAAAGCGCATGGAATCGGCTCCGATAAACTGAAGCGGAAGCAGGGGCTTCCGCTTTATTTCTGGTGGTGCAACCTTAAGACGCGATAAACTCATTCCACTTTCTGAGCATGTACTTGTTCTCATCCATGACGGAGTTCCAGCACGCGACAGAACTCATACGCTCCCAGTAGGAGCCACCGTCACGCACCGCGCCAGCTTTTTCCATCACCTTGCCTTCAGGACTCAGTATGTCACCCTGGGCTGGCTTACCTTCGATCCAGTAGTTCCACTCATCTGCGGTCATAAACTGTTTGGAAGTAGATGGGGCTGCAGAGTAGTAGCCCTGACGGTTCAGATAAGCCCCGACCCAGCCAGACAGATACCAGTCGATATATTCGTAAGCGGCATCCAGCTCAATACCGCTCAGGTGTTTCGCAAGGCCGATACCGCCACCCCAGGAGCGATAGCCTTCCTCCAGTGGCTGATAGCGACACTCGATACCTTTAGAGCGAACGGCAGCCACAGCCGGAGACCACATAGACTGAATGACCACTTCACCGGAAGACATCAGGTTGACGGACTCATCAAAACTCTTCCAGAACGCTCGGAACTGGCCCTGAGACTTCGCCTCTTTCAGAATCTCGATGGTCTTATCGATCTCTGCACGGGTCATATTGCCTTTATCGGCATAGGTGATCTCCCCCATAGATTCACAGATCATGGCCGCATCCATAATGCCGATGGCCGGAATATTCAGAATGGAGGTTTTGCCACGAAATTCCGGGTCCATAATATCGCGCCAGTGGGTAATCGGGCGGTTGATCAGGTCAGGACGAATACCCAGGGTATCGGCGTTATAGATCGTTGGAACCAGAGTCATCCAGCGAGTCGGACTGTCTGCAAACTGAGTAGAGCTGGCGCTTTCCACAAAGCCAACGGTGTGCGGAGCCGTACCTTGAGCAATCTCGGAATCCGGGGTCAGTTTACCGTTGATGAAAAGTGGTGCGATCTTGTCGAAGTTCTTCAGACGGTGGGTATCCATCGCCTGCATGGTGCCTGCCGGGAAAACCTTCTTACAGATCCAGTACTCAATATCCGCAATGTCAAAGGAGCGAGGCTGAGTGACAGTACGCTGTGCCACTGCATCAGAATCCAGCGCGGTTAATTCCAGATTAATCCCCAGATCTTCCTTCGCTTTCTGTGCGATAGCATTCAGGTTAGACACTCCGGTGCCGAACTGGCGCAGGGTGATATTTTTGATGTTCTGCGCCCAGATCATAGGGAAACCGGTAATCGCACCGGAGCCAACGGCTGCACCACTTAAAGCGCCAGCCGCTTTAATAAAAGTGCGTCGGGACATCCCTTTATTTTCTGCCGGGGCAGAAACCGTTTCTGACAGGGTTGCTTCACTTGGGTTTTTCACATCATCTTTCATAACAGCCTCTCTGGCATATTGAGTTGTTTTATCCAGCTTTTATTCAGGGCTAAACTTTTGTTATTGCAGGGGATTTAACTGATCGTTCTGCCATCCCAGGTAGGCGCTATCGCCCGGAGCAAAAGGATGGCTGAGAAAATCGGCATCGTTCTGATAGACGGAAAGACAGAGCTGCTCACCCACCTGACATTTCAGGTGGATATAACTGCCCAGATACTCAACCTCTTCAATACGGGCAACGGCCTTCAGTGCACCCTCAAACGGCTGAGAGGCAATACGGATGCGGTCACAGCGCAATGACACGGTGCGCTCTTGTAGTGCATCTGAATGCAGGGACTGTGGCAGTTCAATGGTGACCGCCTTATCCGGGCTGAACTGATTGTTCTGCTGTTTGCCGGAGATGATGTTATGCCCACCGATAAAACTGGCGACAAATGCGGTTCTTGGACGGGTAAAAATGCCCACAGGAGTATCAACCTGCTCAATATGACCGTGGTTCATCACTACCACCTGATCAGACAGTGCAAATGCTTCTTCCTGAGAATGGGTCACATGAATAAAGGTAATGCCCAGTTTCTGCTGAATACGTTTCAGTTCTGTTCGCATTCTGGCTCTCAGGAACGGGTCCAGCGCGGATAGAGGTTCATCCAGCAGGATCACTTCCGGTTCGTTGATCAGGGCGCGGGCCAGAGCAACCCTCTGCTGTTGGCCGCCAGACATCTGTTCTGGAAAGGCTTCAGCAAAGCGCTCCATATTGACCAGATCCAGCATCTTACGGGCACGGCTGTGACGCTCTTCTTTGGACACGCCACTGATTTTCAGACTGAAGGCCACGTTGTCCAGACTGTTCAGATGAGGAAACAGGGCATAATTCTGGAACATCAATGCTGTGCCACGCTCTCTTGGCGGAAGGTCAGTGACATTGCGATTATTCAGCAGAATATCGCCATCAGATGCGGCTTCGTGACCAGCAATCATACGTAGCGTTGTCGATTTACCGCAGCCGCTGGGACCCAGAAGACAACAATAACTGCCACCAGGAATTTTCAGATTGATCTCTTTTACCGCCAGACTCTCGTCGTAACGCTTGGAGACTCCGATGAGTTCCACAGAACCTTTGCTCATAAATTTTTCCAGAATTGTTAGCAATCTTTGTTGTTTATGTTAGCGATAATTGTGCCAGGCAAAGAGATATATCTTTATAATCTTGTTTTTATTGGTTTTATTTAATGCTGAGCACTTTTGGTACTCTATTTTTAGCTTTTTCTGGTATCGCTTTTTGCACCATAATTGCGCTTCATGCCCAGTAAAAGGGCGCTTTAAAACGATAATTGAAAGATGATTGTTTAACTATTTTTGATATAATTGTTAACAATTTTACAGGTGAGGAAAATGTGATGGCGACCAGAGCCCAGCAGGAAGTACAGCGTATAGTCGATGCGATTGCTTCTGCAATCTACGAACATCGTCTGCCTCCGGGAGCCCGCTTAACAGAAGCAAAGCTGGTTGAAGTACTGAGTGCAAACCGGAACCATGTACGTGCAGCATTGCAGAAATTATCCGTCGAGCATAAGGTCGTGGATATCTTTCCTAATCGGGGAGCCTTTGTCGCTCAACCGACTGTGGAAGAAGCTAAAGATGTATTCGATGCCCGCTGCGTACTGGAAAAAGGCATTATTGCGCTGGCGGTCGGTCAGTTAACCCCAGCGCACAAGCAGCGTTTACAGCAACAACTGGAGAAAGAAGCGGATGCGATCCGGCATGGTGATCGTCAGGATATGGTACGCGAATCCGGGGCTTTCCATAGCCTACTGGCGGAAATTGCCGGTAACCAGGTGCTGGCAGAGCTGTTAAGCCATCTGATTCTGCGCTCATCGCTGATTATCGCTCTGTACCAGCCAACCTCTGATGTGAAATGTTCTTTGCATGAGCATGAAGCTCTGCTGGAAGCGATTTTCTCCGGCGATAAAGACGCAGCCAGTGCTCAGATGGGCCAGCATATTCATGGTATTCAGGCTCATTTGCCACTGGAAAAGCGTGAAACCGAAATTGATCTGGAAAAAGCCCTGGGCGGTCAGCTCTGACAGGGCTAATAGCGTTAATAGAGTAAAAAATAGGAATAAAATGTTAAGAAGGCAGAGATGCCCCCTGTATCAGGATGGCAGGAACCCAGATATCACTGGAGTCCGGCAGCTGTATTTCATTACAGTTTTTCCGGTCTCCCTGCCGGTCCACAACCAACAGCTCATCATCGTCTTCAAGAGTAATTAATGGGTGGTGCCATGTGCCTGCGGCATAGTTAATGCCCTGTGAGCCATCACTGAGAAATAAAGCCAGGTCACCTTGCTCTGCGGCCTGTGCCGAGGCCGCGACAAGGATCAGAAATGGTTTGCCTTTCAGGGGGATAAACGCCTGGGAGCCAAAAGGGTGCTGCTCCATCATCTCGACCCGAAACGGAAAATGGCTGGCCACGGGTTTGCGGAAAATACTGATAATAGCCCGTCCGTCCTCCGGCCCTGTATCCACACAGGCCATCTGATGATAACGCTCTGTGCTGCCCCCATTAATCAGGAAGTGAGTATGCTGTTGTCGATCAATCACTTCCCCGTAAGGTGCAAATGCTTTTGCCGTCAGCAATTGGGTTTTCAGCACTTTCGATGTGGCTCCAGGCATAGGACGAGACATCATATTATTCCTCCGTTATTCCCCTGCTATTGACCAATAGTACCCAGTACACGAATCCGGCTGACACCGCCATCAGGGAATATATTCAGCCGGATATGACTGATGCGGCCGATGTCTTTCAGTTCTGCGCGGAAATGATGCTCGCTGTCCATTGTCAGTTTCTGTGACGGAAGCAACTCAGCCCAGTACAGACTCTGTGCGGGTAACTGGTCATCAGCGCCTCCTTCAACAAATGCTGCCTGAATGGAGCAAGAATCCGGGAAGTTGCCTTTAAAGTGACAGGTATCAAGTAGAATCTCTTCAACTTTACCGGGATGCCCCAGAGCGATAATAACCCAGTCATAACCCGGAGTACGGCGTCTGGCCGTTTCCCAGCCATCTCCCATATTCACGCCGCGTCCTGGGTTCAGCAGGTTGCTGATGGTGCCATAGTGCTCATCCGAGCAGGCAATAGCACGACCGCCATTCAGCACCGATACCAGGTCAGTCAGCTCTGAGCCCGAGTGAGCCTGCCAGTCTTTATAAGGGCGACCATAGCTGCGAAAACGGGCAACACCCCCATCGGGAAAAATATTCAGTTTCAGGTGTGTCCAGGGTTGTTCCGGGTTCAGGCATTGAAACAGGTTGTGGCTGTCTCCCTGCAGGCTGCTGTCGGCCAGAATTTTTGTCCACTGAGTATCGGCGTCCGGTTCTGACTCAGGGCTGAAACACGCCTCGACCGATGCTGAAGGAGGATAGTTCCCGGTAAAGTACTGAGTATCGATGTCAAAGGCATCAATAAAACCCGGCGTGCCCAGTTTTATAATGGCGTAATCAAACCCCGAATGACGTTTACGGCGGCTTTCCCAGCCGTCCATCCATTTACCATTATCATCGTAAACGCCCTCTTTCCACTCGGGTGGTGCCGGGTTCAGCATTCGATTGGCTTCTGCAAACCAGTCATCGGTGACATAGGTCACCCGAGTACCCAGTCGGGCATCGGTCAGGTTGGTATGGTAACGATATTCCGATAGTTCCAGTGTCATTCGGGCTTCCTTTGAAACTTTTGATTTATTCTATATTTGTATTGTTACTATAGTTGCAAAAGCAGTGCCATTTTATTCTCATCGGTCAGAGCGCTTGTTATGACAGGATATCGCGGATGGATAGGGTTAATATTTCCTGCACAATACGCAGGTTTTCTGCTTTAAACTGGGGCGAATTAGCGATGGGGGATGATTTTTTGCACGGTTTTGGAACAAAAGTTTCCTTGTGAAATTTTTGTTCCATAATCCCATCACTCAGCGCCATTTCTTGGATAAGATAGGTTGCTGGGATGTCAGTTTCATCGCGGCCATAAACAGCCTTACCACGCTCATCAATAGCCCCGCGGCGACTATAACAGGAGAGACAGCTTGGCAGATCTGATAGAGATTATTCAGCGGGAATACAGTGAGTTTTCCCCTAGTGAACGGCGTATTGCAAACTTTATTCTCAGTCATCAGGACGATCTGGCGACGTATAATTCCGTTGAACTGAGTAAAGAATGTCAGACCTCCAAAGCCACCATCAGTCGTTTATTCAAGCGGCTGGGGTTTCAGAGTTTTCGCGATGCCCGCAATGCCATGCGTGACCTGCGCCGCTCCGGTGTTCCTGTCGCCCGCGATGCCTCTCTGAGTGATGAATCGTTGACCAGCCAGCATTTTGCTTCAGAGATTCATAATATTGAACGCTTGCAAAGCCTGCTGCAGCATCAGCCTCTGGATCAGATTGTGAATGCCTTGCTTCAGGCTGAAAAAATTGCGGTTATCGGTTTTCGTAATGCTTACCCGGTAGCTTTGCATTTCAGGCAGCAACTGATTCAGTGCCGGGAGCAGGTCAATCTGCTACCCCAGCCCGGACAGACTCTGGGCGAAGACCTGGTTGATTATGACGATAGCGATCTGCTTGTTGTGATGGCTTTTCATCGCAGACCCGAAATGACCAAACGCCTGATTCAGGTTTTGTCTGATCACCCCTCTCGAGTGATTATTTTTGCCGAAGAGAATAGCGGGCTGAACTGTCGGGGAACAGACTGGTTATTTGAAATTCCGCTGGATACCGTATCTGCATTTGACAGCTATGCCCTGCCTATGAGCATGGTCAGCCTGTTGAGTAATCAGGTCTTTCATCGCCACCTGGATAAGGGACAGACGCGGGTCAGGGCCATTAATGAGCTTTATGACGAGCTGAATGAGCTGGATCTGAGTTAAGGTGAGTGAATCAGGTCAAAACAGCTGAGTACCTGAAGCGGCTGCGGGGCATCCACTGACCGCTGTGCCCCTTGCCTCTTTGCATTTATACCGCCAGATATTGTCTGATCAGTTCATCATTCAGATTAGCCATCTTGTCACTGGCCACCACCCGGCCTTTCTCCATCAGACGGAATTCTTTACCCACCCGACGAGCAAAGCCCAGTTTCTGCTCCACCAGAATTACCGTCAGACCTTCCTCTTCATTCAGTTTCAGAATCACATCACCGATCTGTTTTACGATATTGGGCTGGATGCCTTCGTTGGGTTCATCGAGAATCAGCACTCTGGGTTCCAGTACCAGCGCCCGGCCAATGGCCAGCTGCTGTTGCTGACCACCCGAGAGATCACCACCACGACGGTGCAGCATCTCTTTTAATACCGGAAATAACTCGAAGATTTTTTCCGGGATCTCGCCGGTACTGTCACCGGTTCGGCTTTTACGCACCGGCAGGCCAATACGCAGGTTTTCCTCCACTGTCAGCATTGGGAAAATATCCCGGCCCTGAGGGACATAACCGATACCCGCTGGCGCTCTGAACTCCGCATTCCGACTGTGTAGCGGCTCACCATCCAGCAGAATTTCGCCATTAGAGATCGGTAACAGCCCCATCAGACACTTCAGCAAAGTAGTCTTACCCACACCGTTACGACCCATAATGCAGGTGCAGGAACCGGCTTCGATCTCCAGGTTCAGATCCCACAGAATCTGAGTACCGCCATAGAGCTGATTGACGTTATTAATCGAGATCATGCCTCTTCCCCCAGATAAACTTCGATCACATCCTTATTGTTTTGCACCTGATCCATCGTGCCTTCGGCCAGCACAGAGCCTTGATGCAGCACCGTCACCGTACGGGCGATACTGCGCACAAACTCCATATCGTGTTCCACGACAATCACCGTGTGCTCACCGGCCAGAGAGGTCAGCAGCTCAGCAGTTCGCTCCGTTTCCTGAGCGGTCATACCGGCCACGGGTTCATCAATCAGCAGTAAACGAGGTTCAGAGACCAGCAACATGCCAATCTCCAGCCACTGTTTCTGGCCGTGAGACAGGGCTCCGGCCAGCATAAAACGTTGCTCTTTCAGACCGATAATCTCCAGCACCTGATCAATTCGATCCAGCTGCGTGGGCGTTAGTCGGGCCAGCAAGGTTGGCATCACGCCTTTATTGGTTTTAAGGGACAGCTCCAGGTTGTCAAATACCGTATGAGCTTCAAATACTGTCGGCTTCTGGAACTTACGTCCGATGCCCAGCTCTGCAATTTCCGGCTCGGATCGTTCCAGCAGATTATGGTTCTGACCAAAATATACCGTGCCGGAATCACATTGGGTTTTACCGGTAATCACATCCATCAGCGTGGTTTTACCCGCGCCATTGGCTCCAATCAGACAGCGCAGTTCGCCATCATTGATATAGAGATTCAGATCGTTCAGTGCCTTAAAGCCATCAAAGCTCAGGTTCAGCCCCTCCACATACAGAATCACCTGATGGGAAACATCCACCGCTTGCTGCTTTGGCATCAAAAATGGCCATACCTGATCCCGACGTAGCAGCTCTTTACCTTCAGCGGTCAGGTTTTCTAATGCGCTCATACGCTGGCCTCCTTAGCAGATTCTTGATGAGGGGTGGAACTCTCGTCAGACTTGCTCTGAGGTTGAGCAAAATGCGCTTTTAATTGGTCATAAACACCGACCAGACCTTTTGGCAGGAACAGCGTCACAAGAACAAACAGTGCACCCAGCGCAAACAGCCAGCCGTCCGGCATAATGGCGGTAAAACGGGTCTTGGCGTAGTTCACCAGCAGGGCACCGACGATGGCGCCAATCAGAGTGCCGCGACCACCCACAGCCACCCAGATCACAATCTCAATGGAGTTAATTGGAGAGAATTCACCGGGGTTGATAATGCCCACCTGTGGCACATATAACGCGCCAGCAATGGCCGCAATCATCGCGGAGTAAACAAACAGCCAGACCTTAAAGTTATCGGTGCGATAACCCAGAAAACGGGCCCGCGCCTCGCCATCACGAATGGCGACCACCACCTTGCCGAGGCGAGACTGCATAATCCAATGGCTGGTGATAAAGGTCAGTGCCAGCATCAGAGCAGTAATAGCGAACAGAGCCACACGGGTGGTATCCGACTGCAGGTCAAAACCGAGAATATCTTTAAAATCGGTCAAACCGTTGTTGCCGCCAAAACCCATCTCGTTGCGGAAGAAGGCCAACAACAGCGCATAAGTCAGCGCCTGCGTCATAATAGAAAGATAAACACCAGTGACACGGGAGCGGAACGCCAGCCAACCGAAGATGTAAGCCAGTAAACCCGGTACTGCCAGCACCATCAGCATGGCAAACCAGAACTGGTCCATACCCAGCCAGTACCACGGTAGTTCGCTCCAATCCAGAAACACCATAAAGTCCGGCAACTCCGGGTGTCCATAAACACCACGGTCACCAATCTGGCGCATTAGGTACATGCCCATCGCATAGCCACCCAGAGCAAAAAATGCTCCGTGGCCCAGACTCAGAATGCCGCAATAGCCCCAGATCACATCCACCGCTAACGCCAACATGGCATAGCTCAGGTACTTACCTAATAGCGTGATGGTGTAGGTACTGACATAAAACGGTGAGCTTTCTGGCAGTAGCAGATTGGCTGCCGATGCCAGCACCGTCACCGCCAACAGGATGGCGACAAACGGTGCAACACGACCACCGGGCTGGCCTTTTCCTTTAAACAAGTCACTAGCAGAGAAGCGGGCGATAGAAGACAAAGACTGACTCATTCTGCAGCCCTCCCTTTCTGAGGAAACAGACCTTTAGGGCGTTTCTGAATAAACAGGATGATAAACACCAGAACCAGGATACTGGCCAGTACAGCACCGGTGACCGGTTCCAGGAATTTATTGGCAATACCCAGCGAGAATGCGGCGACCAGCGTGCCTAGCAAGTTACCGACACCACCAAACACCACCACCATAAAGGAATCGATAATATAGGCCTGGCCCAGATTAGGACCCACATTGGTCAGCTGGCTCAAAGCTACACCTGCGATACCGGCAATACCAGAACCGAGGCCAAAGGTCATGGCATCCACCCAATCCGAACGTACGCCCATAGCGCGCGCCATATTTCGGTTTTGCGAGACCGCACGCACATTCAGACCCAGTGAGGTTTTCTTCAGAATCAGTTGCAGCAGGAAAAACACCAGCAGAGCAAAAGCCAGAATGTATAAACGGTTCAGAGTCAGTGACAACACAGGGTTGATCTCAATGGAACCACTCATCCATTCTGGAGACGCCACCTGACGGTTTAATGGTGAGAAAATGGTGCGGACCAGTTGTTGCAGAATCAGGCTGATACCGAAGGTGGCTAACAGGGTTTCCAGCGGACGACCATGTAAGAAACGAATTACACCACGCTCAATCAACACGCCCATCAGACCGGAGACAATAAACGCCAGTGGAATCGCCAGCCACAGGGAATACTCGATATGATTGGGCAACATCAACTGCACCACATAGGTGGTGTAAGCGCCGAGCATAATCATCTCGCCATGGGCCATATTGATCACGCCCATCACGCCAAAGGTGATCGCCAGACCAATGGCCGCCAGTAGCAGTACGGAACCCAGGCTCAGGCCAAAAAACAGCTGATCGATAAAGGCGTAAAACTCCACCTTATCCTGTATTTTTACCAGCGCACTGGCTGCGGCTTTATTGACTGCCGGTTCATAGTTTTCACTCTCTGATACCCGCGCCAGCAGGTTACGCACTTCACTTTCTAAACTACCGGACAGGGCTTCAATCGCCTCCAGCTGATCCACCGCTAAAGCTGCATTGGTCAGCTTATGCATCGCCAACGCCAGATCCATCATCTCCTGCACAGCGGTGTTTGACTCATTCACTCGTGCGCTTTGAATCGCTTCGATAGTGGACGGGTCCAGATCGGACAGCAGATTACGTACCGCTTTTTCGCGGGCAGCAGGATCAGATGATGACAACTGAATTCGGGCGATGGCATCACGCAGATAACCGCGCAAACGATTATTTACCCGAATTTTTTTAATCTGTTTTTTAGTGAATTCAGGCAGGGGTTCACCGGTAAATACATTGGCAAAAGCTTTACCAGATTCAGCTTTGGTAACCGAAATAACCTGTCGGTTTGCTTTAATAAAGTAGAGGTTGCCGTCCAGCATGGTACGGAACAGCGGCAGCATGGCTTCTCCACCGGATTGTTCCAGTTTTTCCAGAACAGGCACCGCTTTGTTCAGACTTTTTTGTGTCAGCTCAGTTAATAACTGCTGAATATGAGGGGAGCTGGCAGTGGTTGTTTCACCCGTACTGGTTTTTCCGGTATCAGTCTCGGCATAAACCGAATTAAGCGCCGGATTCAGCCAGAGGCTCAACAGGCAACAACAGAGAGCAAGATAGCGTTTCACAACAGTTCTCCAATGCGCTTTTTTATAGAGGGCGGGTCAACGCCAATAAAAGCAGTGTGGTTTGCAGTGAGGATGACGGAACAGGCCCTGACACTGAAACCTTCAGATATCATAAAACCCACAAAGCAGATGCGATTGAAACAGGGTGCTTTGTGGGTTCAGAGTAAGCGAAAGAATCAATTCATCCGCTTAATAATGGGAGATCAGAAATTCTGACCAGAACAGGTGCGGGTTACCGTGTTGTAGTTGCCGCACTTGATAGGAGAGGTCCAGTCAGAGATCAGATCTTTAGAACCCGGCAGGAAGTCAGACCAGGCATCACCGGCAACCACGCCTTCAGTTTCCCAGACCACTTCAAACTGACCATCATCCTGAATTTCACCAATCAGTACCGGCTTACTCAGATGGTGGTTTTTGTTCATTACTGCGACACCACCGGTCAGGTTAGGGCTTTTCTGACCGATCATGGCCTGCTCAACAGCATCAACATCCGTAGTACCGGCTTTTTTCACAGCCTGGGTCCACATATTGAAGCCAATGTAGGTCGCTTCCATCGGGTCATTGGTCACGCGCTTTGGATTACCAATAAAGGCTTTCCAGTTGGTGATGAAGGCTTCGTTGGCTTCGCTATCAACACTCTGGAAATAGTTCCATGCCGCCAGGTGGCCTACCAGTGGTTTGGTATCGATACCGGACAGTTCTTCCTCGCCCACAGAGAAAGCCACTACCGGAATATCTTCGGAAGAGATACCCTGGTTACCCAGCTCTTTATAGAAAGGTACGTTGGCATCACCATTAATGGTAGAGACAACTGCGGTCTTCTTGCCCTTACTGCCAAACTTCTTCACATCAGAAACAATCGACTGCCAGTCGGAGTGACCAAATGGCGTGTAGTTGATCATAATATCGCTATCAGCAACGCCTTTGGCTTTCAGGTAAGCTTCCAGAATCTTGTTGGTGGTACGAGGGTAAACATAATCCGTACCGGCCAGTACCCAGCGCTCCACACCCAGTTCATTCATCAGGTAATCTACCGCTGGAATTGCCTGCTGATTCGGTGCTGCACCAGTATAAAATACGTTTTTGGAAGACTCTTCACCCTCATATTGCACGGGATAGAACATCAGGCCGTTCAGCTCTTCGATCACCGGTAGCACCGACTTACGGGATACCGACGTCCAGCCACCAAAGATCACATCCACCTTATCTTTGGTCAGCAGCTCACGGGCTTTCTCAGCAAACAACGGCCAGTTAGAGGCCGGATCAACGACTACGGCTTCCAGCTGTTTACCCAGCAGACCACCTTTTTTGTTCTGCTCTTCCACCATCATCAGAACCGTGTCTTTCAGTGTCGTCTCACTGATCGCCATTGTGCCAGACAGTGAGTGCAGTACACCCACCTTAATGGTGTCTGCGGCTAATGCACCGTAACTGACCATAGAAGCGCCCATCGCTAACGCCATACCTGAAACCAGCTTTTTGATTTTCATGCCGTACCTTCCTATCGCGTGCTTTTAATTCTTGAGGTCAGGTGCTGAGCAAAGCGCTGAACACCATCCGAAATCTGCTCCCTGATTATTGGGAATTGCTCGCGGGTGCGGTATGGGGTGGATGACGCAGAGGGGTACGTCATTTGACGTAGATATTAAAAATATGGGGGTGCAGGCAATATCAATGAGGCCCTGGCAGGTCATGGGAACAGAGTTTGTCAGAAGGCTGGCTGCTGCGCTTCGTCGTAACGCTTAGTACTTGAATCCAGGAATAGTAATGACCTCACTATCGGTCATTTTGGGACTAGGACCTCGCTGCCGAAGAGGTGTCCTCATTATTTTCTTATACAAATCATCCATCAAACAGAAGACTTGAATGATAAACTCATCTAGAGGCATGTTAGTCACCATCAGGTTGTTTTGTGGTGAAGTTAGCTTAGATGATGGTTGCATATCTTTTTGATCAGTTTTAAACCCGCACATCGCGTAAAGAACTTTTATCAATATGATTTACCTGATTGGCAGCCTAATAGAGGCACAGGTTCAATCAGGTAAATCCACATGAAACGTCGAAGAACCCTAATACAGCGGCACTGCCAGTGTGTAATATTCTGCTGTTGGCTAAGTTTCATCAGATTCATAGATAAGAATATCTCCCGGCTGGCACTCCAGGAAATCACAGATACTCTCCAGCGTCGCAAAACGGATACCCTTCACTTTGCCTTGTTTCAGCAGCGACATATTAGCGGTTGTAATGCCCACATGTTCTGCCAGCGCTTTCGACGTCATATTACGCCTGGCCAAAACCTGATCCAGACAAACTTTAATCGGCATTAAATAAACTCCGCGTTTTCTGTATCTATTCGCCGACCTTCTTGCAGGATGCGAGTAATAACAAAAAATACTACTGCAATTAACGCCATGTAAAGGTTTTCTCCTTCAACCGATACTACGAGTGAACGCTCCCCTGCTGGATTGTTAATTGTCAGTGCAACACTTAAAAGCGGCATAATAGCGATTTTCAGTGCCGTACTGGCCAGTAGCCAGGCCGAAAAGCGATACAGTTTATCAATAGCGAGGAGGGAGAAGTAGCGCCCCTGAGTAAACTCCTGCATCAACTGGCTTAAATACCTCAGTGCAATCACCAGTGCCAGTACAGGCAACGCTGTTAATGCCATACCCGCCAGCCATTGCCACAGCTCGATATTGTTATACACCACCTTAAACGGCAGTTTCACTGCTGACAGACTTTGTGTACTGATTGCCATATACCAGCTGAAAACAAAGCCCAGCGGAATCAAACAGACAAACAACCAGCAGCTTCTGTGTAACCACAGACTTAACGTAGATATTCTCACAGTTCACCTCAATGAAATTATTGTTTAGCGATAATAAATTATCGTAAAGCAATAATTTTTGCTTGGCAAACTCTTTATCCTGAAAAAGTTGGGATAAAGAAAGAGAGCGCGGGGAGCTGATATTATCAGTTAGAGTCGGAGAAGAGTTCTTCTACCGGTAAGCGAACAACAGATGCGGAGCCGTTTTGCTTCCGCATCAGGAAACCGTACTGCTTAAGCCTGCTGCAGAATCTCTTCAATAAAATCGAGACGATCCTGACCAAAGAACATTTCTTCACCGACAAACATAACAGGAGCACCAAAACAGTTCTGGCAGACCGCTCTGGCACTGGTATCGGAAGGCACTATTTCGCAACGAATTATTTGTGACTCCTATCTGGCGGCAGTGAAAGCCGCTTCTGATGGTTTAGGTATTGCGCTGGCGTTATTACCAACAGCAAATAGCTGGATTAACGATGGTCGCCTGGTGACACCATTTCCATGGCAATTCCAAACCGAAAAAGGTTATTGGCTGGTAACACCTAAGTACAATCAGCACAAACCGGAAATTGCTGCGCTTTCTGAATGGCTACAAACACTGTTTGAAAATATTCCAAGGCTGAATAGGCCTCTTCAGACTTTCAACTCGCTCTAGCCTGTGCTTTTCTTTTGCTCTTTGACAGAAGTAAGGAAAATGTAGCTTGAGACAATGATCCCTGTTCTGCTGATTGAAGCTTTAACTGTGACTTGAACCTTAATCAACCCAGGGCTAAAATTCCTGTACGGTTTTCTGTACCACAGAGAGATATACTATGGACGCAATAAGCTACACTACTGCTCGGGCTAATCTGGCAAAAACGATGAAACAGGTCTGCGACGATCACTCCCCGGTGATTATCACTCGCAAAAGTGAAGATCCTGTGGTGATGCTATCTCTGGAAGATTACCGTGCAATGGAAGAAACGGCCTACCTGTTACGCTCGCCTGCCAACGCTCGCCATCTTCTGGAGTCAATAGCGGAGCTGGAAGCAGGTCAGGGTAAAGAAAGGGAATTGATTGAATGAGGCTAATCTTTTCGACAAAAGCCTGGGATGAGTATCTTTACTGGCAAAAACACGATAAGGCGATGTTAAAACGCATCAATGCACTTATAAAAGATACTCAAAGAGAGCCCTTCTCTGGTATTGGAAAACCAGAACCATTAAAGCATGGGCTATCGGGATACTGGTCAAGACGGATCAATGATGAGCACCGTATGATTTATAAGGTAACAGATCATGACCTACTGATTGCCCAGCTACGCTACCATTATGAGTATTAACCATATTGCTGTAACGGTGCTTTTCCTCTGTAAAGGGAACTCCAGACTGAGAAAGGTTATTGGCTGGTAACATCAGAGTACCCCCAGAAAATTGCGACACTTTCGGAATGACTGGAAACAGCATATTGGAAATGTTCTGACACTGAATTAGTTTATTATAAATAAAATAGGATAAAGTGCCTTTCTACTTTTTATTAAAATAGGAGTGTGCTATAAACTGGACAGTGCGAAGTTCTCGATAGTGGAAGCATAAGCTTGACGCCTCTCAAGCTTATGATCTTTTCTTAAACTCACCACAAGTAAA
>NZ_JACJFM010000225.1 GCF_014164585.1 Oceanospirillum sediminis
AATAAAAATAAATTCCGAAAGCGACTACTAAAAACACCAATACACGCAAAATGCTTAATGTTGTCATTCGCTTATATAGTGCTTTTGATTTTAGCTCGTAGCTTTCAAGATGTTCTTTATAATATGCTTTAGGGTTTGAATTTATCATTACGCAATTAAAAATGTAAATAAACAAAAAAGCCCTGAAATGACTTCAGAGCTTTTGTAGTTATAATGTTTTGTCTTAATCTCTTCCAAACACTTGAAATGCCCAGTATAATAGATTTGCTAATGCACCAATAGCAGCTACCAAATACGTTCTGGCAGCCCACTTTAAAGCGTCTTCAGATCCTTTGTATTCATCTGGAGTAACCACATTTG
>NZ_JACJFM010000226.1 GCF_014164585.1 Oceanospirillum sediminis
GTAAATTAACTGATAAAGGGAACGCTAATATTGCTTTGGTAAGCACCAAAAAACCTTATGAACTAGAAAGTCAGTGGACAGGGATGCGCATCAGGGATTTTGCTACAGTAAACCTTAAAACAGGCGAACAACAGATTGCCGTTAAAGGCGTAAGAAATGTGAATCTTAGCCCAAAAGGGAAATATGCTTATGGTTATAAAATGAACGATAGCACCTGGTTTACCTACAACATAGCTGCTAAAAAATTCAATGCAATCACAACAAACAAATTATTCTATGATGAATTAAACGATTCTCCAAAACATCCCAATTCATACGGTTTAGCTGGATGGACAGCATCAGACAAGGATATCCTTTTA
>NZ_JACJFM010000227.1 GCF_014164585.1 Oceanospirillum sediminis
TCATCGGGGGACCACGGGTTTGAGATAGAGATATCGGATATGGAGAACATGCCTGAGGATCAGGAAATTTACCTAAGGGACAACCTCACGGGCGATTACTTCGACCTAAGGAACGGCCAGCCCTATAGTTTTATCTCTGCACAGGGCATGTTCAACGATAGGCTAGAGATCGTGTTCCAGTCGGAATCTACGACACTGGGTACCGATGAGGCAACAGCAAAGGAGAACTATGTGTACTATGACAGGGATGAGAACAGGCTATATGCAAAACAGCTCAATGGGGATGTGACGCGGTTCACCCTGTACAACATCAGGGGGCAGTCCATCATGGAGCTTCAGGATGTGGACGGTACAGCCCT
>NZ_JACJFM010000228.1 GCF_014164585.1 Oceanospirillum sediminis
CGATCAGTACCGCAAACAGCATAGCCGAGGTGCGAGCTGTATCCGTCAGGATGTCGAACAGGCTGCCAAAGGTCAGACTTTTACGTGCCAGAGCGATAACAAAGGCACCACCAGCGCCGATACCGGCGGCTTCCGTTGGCGTGAAAATCCCCAGATAGATGCCTCCCATCACAATGGTAAACAGGATCAGCACGCCCCAGACACCATTCAGCGCCTTAAGCCGCTCTGGCCAGGACAGCTTCTCACCGCATGGACCGGCCTCAGGGATGCGCCACACGACATAGCGAACAGCCCCCAGATACAGCAGAATACCCAGAAATCCCGGAATAAAGCCTGCGGCAAACAGCTCACGGATACT
>NZ_JACJFM010000229.1 GCF_014164585.1 Oceanospirillum sediminis
CATAATTAAATATTTTAGCTTCAAAACTTACCTTCTTTGCTTCATCATATTCATTTTGAACCTCAGCGTTTACAAATACATCTGCATTGGTTTCTGATATATTTCCTGCATAAACGTAAGTACCTAAAGTTTCTAAATTATCATAAAGTGGTAAGGTGATGTGTAGCGGATCCATCACATGTAGAAATACATTTCTATAAATACCACCATGTGTAGGGTGCCAATGTTCGTGGTTCCAAACTAACGGGAAATTATCTCTAAAATGATCGCCTCTGTCATTGTTTACCTTAACAGCTAAGATGTTTTCACTATCATATTTTAAATGTGGTGTTAAATCAAATCCGAAAGGAATAAACCC
>NZ_JACJFM010000230.1 GCF_014164585.1 Oceanospirillum sediminis
TGGGCAAACACCTACGTCGTCTAAGTAGAATGTACCAGATACATCGTCTCCTGGACTAATAAACATTTGAAATCTTATGTACTGTCCTGTAGGCTCAAAAGGTGTAAAGTCAGGAATTCCTAAAGCGCCAGATCCTGTAAATCCAGCAGTGGCTGTTGTAAAATCAAACCTTAGTTCCTCCCAGCCTGTTCCAGTATGTATAAGATTAACTTCAGCTTCACGTTCTGTGTCGTTGTTAGGGTCTTGTTGCACAGTTAATCTTACAGGTATTTGTGTGTCTGACCAAAACTTGAGTCTTACAATCTTATCATCATTTTCACCATTGCTACTAAAATCTATTGGGCTATTCATTTGAACA
>NZ_JACJFM010000231.1 GCF_014164585.1 Oceanospirillum sediminis
AAGTATGTTTAATAAAACTTTATTCTATAATTCCCGCACAACTCACTCTAGCTCCAGCTGCTCCAGAAGGTTGAGAGGTGAAATCATCTGCTCCAGCATGTACAATTACAGCTTTACCTAGAATATCTTTGGTACTATCTCCGCAGCCAATGCACGACTCATCTGTGGTCATGGAAATGGTGCCATTTCCGTTTTCATCTGCAGTAAAGTTTCCAATATCTCCTTTATGATATCCTGTTACATCACCCCATTTACCGTGTGGCTTGCCCGTTGGGTTCCAGTGGCCACCGGCCGATTTCCCATCAGCTGAGGTACAATCTGCTGTTTGGTGTATGTGTATCGCGTGTTCTCCAGCAGT
>NZ_JACJFM010000232.1 GCF_014164585.1 Oceanospirillum sediminis
TGCAATGTCACCATCTGATATGGCCAGTGGTATTGTGTCTTCAATAGAAGCGTTTATAGGTCTTATGTTTTTTGCTTTTACTACAGGTTTGCTTTATGGTCGTTTTTCTAAACCTAAGGCAGCAATTCGATTTACAAAACATCTAGTTCTAAATCAATTAAAAGAGCATAATGCGTTGATGTTTAGAATTGAAAACGATAGAAGAAGCACAATGATTCAGCCAAAAGTTACGGTAACACTTACGCTTTCAAGGAAAAACAAAAAGGGCGAATATGTAAATGATTTTTATAATCTGGAATTGGAACGTGATAACATTAACTATCTGCCAACAACTTGGACTATCGTTCATGAAATTGA
>NZ_JACJFM010000233.1 GCF_014164585.1 Oceanospirillum sediminis
ATGTGATTTGAAATTGTAATTAATATTGATTTTCAGGTAGTTCCATATCATTATCGTCCTCTTCAGGAATAATATTAATTGGTGGTTTCTTCAGTACCTCTTTGTTGGCTATGCTTCTTTCTAATGATAAAAGAAGCGACGGCAATAGCAGTAAATTAGACAACATGGCAAACAATAAGGTTGCCGATACTAAAGCCCCCAAGGCTACTGTACCTCCAAAATCGGATATGGTAAATACCGAAAACCCAAAGAACAAAACGATAGAGGTGTAAAACATGCTTACCCCAGTTTCTTTTAAAGCACCATAAACAGATGGTTTTATTTTCCATTTGTTGGCCTGTAATTCTTGTCGGTATT
>NZ_JACJFM010000027.1 GCF_014164585.1 Oceanospirillum sediminis
ATAACTGATGAAGCAGCAGAATTATACCGTCTGATGATCATCAGACATTTTCGTCGAATCATTCACTGGGTGTTTTCCGGATGCAGAATCAGGCTCTGATGCTTTGAACGATGCTCTGTTCACCAGGAAAACCGCCAGTGCAGTGATCATGATCCCCACTCCTTCAAACACCGAAATGGCCTGATCAAATACCAGAGCCGATAACAGTACCGCACTGACTGGCATCAGATAGAACAGGCTGGACACTTCACTAATTGGCAGAGTTCTGATCAGCAAATACAGAATACTCAGTGCGCCAATGGATACCACCACTGCCATCCAGAATAAAGCAGCAATGAACTCACCATTCCAGTGTACGTATCTGGAGTCATCTGCCAGCATGATCAGAGTACATAACAGTGCGGCTGTGCCAGACTGAATCACCCCTCCGGTAAAAATATTCATCTGCTGGCAGAAACGCTTCTGATACAGACTGCCCAGAGCAAGCCCCAGCAGGGCGATAAAAGACATCAGAATACCTTCCAGATCAGACAGGGTTATCTGCTCCAGCACGATGACGGTGACACCACTGACGCCCAGCAGCAAACCCGCCCATTGATGGGGGTGAATACGCTCTTTTAGCAATAAAAAAGCAAAACCACTGGCCACCAGAGGTTGCAGGCTGATGATCAGTGAAGAGACTCCGGCTGAGATGCCCTGATCCAGAGAAACAAATACACCGATAGAAAATACCCCAATGACCAGAAGACCCGCGATCATCTGGTGCACCACTTCTTTTGTGGTCGCAGGCCAGGGCGCACGTATCACCTGACAGATGATTGCCAGAATGGCTGCAGCGATCAGAAAACGGTAGCTCAGAAAACTGAAAGGATCTGAGTAAGGGATACCGTACTGAGTGGCAACAAAGCCAGAACTGTATAGCAGGATAAATAGCCCGGATAAGATCATGGTCATCACTGTGCTCTCATGCTGGTCTGTCAGAGGTTATTTTCTTTTGCTTGTGCACTGTACATACCTGTAGGTACAGAATCAAATGCCTGCACTGAAATATCAGACTAAAGTTGAGTGATAAACGGGATATAAGCTGTGAAACCAGGCCAGTGACTACAGGTCAGGAGCAATGTGGTGTATAACATCAGTGAAGATATAACCGCAGAATCGGGCAGGATCATGACAGATACACGTCAAAAACTGATAGAAACCACCAAGGAGTTACTGTGGGAGCGTGGCTATGAGGCCATGAGCCCTAATCTGGTTCTGGAGCGCAGTGGTATTGGCAAAGGCAGTATGTACCATCACTTCAAAGGTAAAAAAGCCCTGGCCAGTGCGGCGATTCAGGCTCGGTCAGAAGAGCTGATTGCCGAATTTGATGCGGAATTTGATATTGACCTTCCGCTGATGGATCGCTTTGAGCGTTATTTATGTAAGCCTCGTGACGGGCTGAAAGGTTGTCGCCTGGGGCGTCTGGTCAGTGATATTTCTGTGACAGAAGATGAGCTGAGACAGCCGATTTCTGCCCTGTTTACTCATGCAGAACAGGCCTTTGTTCAGGCCTTACAGGTAGCACATGCCAGAGGTGAGATTGAGCTGAAGGCCGATGCGGATGCGCTGGCAGCGACTCTGGTGGCCTCCATCCAGGGGGCTTTTATTCTGAGCCGCGCTCACTCTGATCCGGGATATATGGATAAAGTCGCCCAGGGCGCTATGCAGTGCCTTAAGGCCAGTGTAGTGCTGCGCTGACTCAGTGTTCCCGGATCTATGGGGCAATCGCTTATGGTATGCTGATATCTACAGACTTTTATGATCTGGTCTTAACGATGGCCAGGGTGACAGTGGCTTTAGCAATCAGATTCCATTCTTCCTCTACGCTATCTTCTTCTGGTAAAGCAAATAGCATAGATTCAGCAATACTCAGGGTGTTGCCTGGTTTCAGTACCGCAGCTTTACAGACCAGATATTTTCCGGCACCGGGGCGAAGCAGGTTTATCTTAAACTCGGCGGTCAATACGATGTTGCCTGCGGGCATAAGGGTCGCTCCGGCAGCCCCCGCAGTATGATCACATAATGTGGCCTGAACACCAGCATGGACAAAGCCATCCTGTTGCTGATGATCTTCCCGCACTTTTAGTCTGGTGTAGCATAGTCCCGGTTCAATCTTATCCGCTTGTAGGCCCAGGTATTGAATAAAGGGCGCAGCGGTCAGCACACGCTCAACTTCCTGGCGATAGTCCGGGTTTGCCGGTTTAAAATCCGAAAATGGCAGCATAGTCACCTCTTGTTATTTTTGTTGTCAGTCCGATTGCTGATCATACGGTGGAAAAGAGAGAACGGCTGCTGTTCAGTGTGAACCATCAGTTCTGTTAACAGGTGCTGTTTTTTCGCTAAGTACAGGCAGACCGGGATTATTGGTTGTCAGCAGGTGTTAAAGGTTCTCTGATGTCTGGCTTTAATCATGATATTTCGGGGTGTCAGCTTTTTATCACAGAATTCAGTAAGTTCCACGTGAAACCCGACCTCTTCCAGTGCCAGTGCACGATCCAGTACCAGCCAGAGTTCCAACGGACGGCGAAACAGGTGCTGTACCAGCTCCATACGCCGGATCATATGTACTCTTTGTTGTCCCTGCTGCAGATAGCTCCTGATGTGCTGGGCAGATATTGAGTTATCCACAGCATGTTGCAGATCCCTGTTGTGTACAGCCCAGTGGACAAAGTCTTCAAAAGCCCCGGTTAACAGGTATTTCGGGATTGTGGGTAAAGGCTGATAATCAGATTGTTGCAGCTGATCCTTCAGTAAAGTATCAAACGCCATTCGCCAGAGCAGTTCAGTATCTCTTAGCTGACCGATACGCTGGCCTCCGGTAACGGTTTCCTGCAGAGGTATTTTCAGGTCCTGCTTACTCAGTGTCAGTGTGGATTGTTTTCCGGTCTGGGACATGGGCTGATAATGTTCAGCCCGGATCAGATGATAGCAGCAAGGGGCTATATAAAGGCTGTGTGCCTGCTTCTGGCGGGCATGATGAATAAGCTGACAGTGCAGATCACCACAGGCGTGAAGCGCCACAGTCCGGGTTTCCGGTGTGATGAATTGAGCAGCCTCATCAGATAAGGCATCGGCATTGATAAAACACTGATTCAGCTGCCATTTAGCCGCTTCTTGCTCACCTTTTTCACACAGAATCTGTTGCCACTCCAGACTGGTGACCTGGTAAGGTGTCTGTTGCTGCTGAGTCTGGTAAGCCAGCAGGCGTCCCAGATGACCTTTACCGGCACACCATTCCAGAAACCGGGTGGTTGATGAAGCACCTGCGGGGTGAAGCTGTCTGCTGAAATCCAGCATCTGCCGCCATTTTCGTCCGGGAATCCCCTGTGCAAAGCGTTTCAGTTCAGACTGATCGACTTGTGGCTGATCTGGCAGGCTATTCCTGCTATCGGCACGGCTGAGCAGTTCGGTACTAAGCTGGCTCAACTGAAGGGCTTCGGGAATCCACTGACTCAGCCATTGTGCCAGTTGCTCCGGGTTTTCCTGCAGATTTTTTAACCGGTCATCACTGAGTTGTTCCAGTGCCTGGTTCAGAGACTGTGCCGGTTTTTCTGAATCGGGCCAGGGCAACTGGCGATGATAAAAAGGCCGGAATTGCCAGTAATGCTGATTACGGGTCAGAAGCTGATCCAGAGTATGAAATGCATGCTGCAGACTGTATCTGTGTGTCATAAGTGGTTAAAAATCGTTAAACAACTACACTGAGATGAGTGAATAAAGGCTATTTGAGCCGGATTTAACCATAAAGTCGAAACAAAATTGGATTTTATTGTCATTTAAAGGCACAATGCGTGCCCCTTGAAGGTGAGACTGCTGTTTTCTCCATCCGCTGATCGCCAGGATCAGCCCCGATTGCGCACAGCGCGTCACCTGCCTGTTTGAGATTGCTTAATCCTAAGCTTTCGACAGCTTTATATAAGCCGAGTGGAACCCGAGATTTTGATATTGAGCGCTACAATGACAGCGACAGTATGCTTGGATGAGATGCCAGGGGTTCCGTTATTTGTATTACGACTCAGGTAATCCTTGAATGTCATCAGAAGAGACTGTTGTACCTAACTTTGACGAGTTGGGCCTTCCCGAAGCACTGGTAGCCAGTGTAAAAGAAATTGGATATGAAACGCCTTCCCCTATTCAGGCAGCCAGTATTCCTGTGCTGTTACAGGGAGAGAGTCTGTTAGGACAGGCTCAGACCGGTACTGGTAAGACCGCATCTTTTGCTCTGCCGCTACTGGCCCGTATTGATGTGAAAAAGAACAGCCCTCAGGTACTGGTTCTGACACCAACCCGTGAGCTGGCTATTCAGGTAGCTGAAGCCTTCCAGCGCTACGCCCGTGATATTAAAGGTTTCCATGTACTGCCGATTTATGGCGGCCACAGTATGACACTGCAGCTGAAACAGCTGAAACGTGGTCCACAGGTTATCGTGGGTACTCCGGGTCGTGTAATGGATCACCTGCGTCGTAACTCTCTGGACACCAGCACCATGAATGCTGTGGTACTGGATGAAGCCGATGAAATGCTGAAAATGGGCTTCATTGATGACGTAGACTGGATTCTGGAACAGGTGCCTCAGCCGCGTCAGGTGGCCCTGTTCTCAGCAACGATGCCTGAAGAGATCCGTAAGGTGGCCCGTCGTCATCTGGACGGTGCTCAGGAGATCCGCATTGCGGCGAAAACGTCGACTGTTGATACCATTAACCAGCGTTACTGGCAGGTAAGCGGTGTTCATAAGATGGACGCCCTGACCCGTATTATGGAAACGGAAGATTTTGATGCGGCGATTATTTTCGTGCGTACTAAAACCGCAACCGTCGAGCTGGCTGAAAAGCTGGAAGCCCGTGGTTACAGCGCGTCTGCACTGAACGGTGATATGAACCAGGCGCTGCGTGAGCGTGCAGTGAACCAGCTGAAACAACGCAAGCTGGATATCGTGATTGCCACGGATGTGGCTGCTCGTGGTCTGGACGTTGAGCGTATCACTCACGTAATCAACTACGATATTCCTTACGATACAGAAGCTTATGTTCACCGTATTGGTCGTACCGGCCGTGCGGGTCGTACTGGTGAAGCTATTCTGTTTGTGACACCTCGTGAACGTGGTCTGCTACGGGCTATTGAGCGTGCAACCCGCCAGCGCATTGAACGTATGGATCTGCCTACCCGTGAAATGGTAGCAGAGCAGCGTGTTAAGCAGTTCAAAACTGACGTGATCGGTATGACCGATAGCGTAGGTTCTGATATGGACTTCTTCCGTAACCTGGTTAAAGAGCTGGCGGAAGAGAATGAGATGTCTATCGAAGATATCGCGGCGACACTGGCATGGAAAGCTCAGGTGAAACGTCCGCTGATCCTGCCACCGGAAGAGAAGCGTCCACCTCGTGAGCGTCGTGAGCGTGATGGACGTGATCGTGATAGCCGTCGTGGCGAGCGTGGCGGAGATCGTGGTGAACGCCGTCAGCGCCGCGAACGTCCGACGGATGTAAATTTCGTGCGCTATCGTATTGAAGCGGGTCGTAATGAAGGTCTGCAGCCGGGTGATATCGTGGGTGCTATCGCTAACGAAGCCGGTATTGAGAGCCGTTATATCGGTAATATCCGTCTGTATGATCAGTTCAGTACTGTTGAACTGCCAGAGGGTATGCCGGATGAGGTTATGAACCACCTGCAGAAAACCCGTGTACGTCAGGTCGAGATGAATATCAGTGTGGATACTGGTCCTGCTCCGACTGATGATCGTCCTCGTCGCCCTCGTGGTGATCGCCCACGGGGTGGCCGTAACGATCGCCGTGGTGGAGATCGTGAACGTCGTAATGACCGTCCAAGGGGCGAACGTCGTGGTGGTGATCGTGACCGCCGTAACGATCGTCCACGGGGCGAAGCGCCACAGCGTCAGAAAAAAGAGTCTTCAGAAGACTGAGTTCTGATCTGAGTCGAATAAAAAACCCGCTGTTCAGCTGAACATGCGGGTTTTTTATTGCCTGTAGAAAACTGACTGACAGTTGCTTTAGTTAATGCTTCCTGTCTTTCCGTCACTGATATTTCTTAATTTCCTTGCTCTGCTTTTCGGCCGTTAAAACGGCCCTGCTATCTCTTCTGTAAATACTGCTCTGATGCTTCCGCCTGCTGATACCACACACGCTTCTGTTTTGAAGCTTACAGAGTCTTGCTCATCCGCATTCAGATTATTTTTCTCAGGAAATCATTATCAAATGGTCGATGTATAACCGGGTGTATATCTATTCATAAGCCAGGGTAGAAAAATGAGGATAAATCCCCCTGTGTATAACTCACTATTTTATGCACAGGGTATGAGGAATTTTCTGCCAGTTTACTGATAACTAATCCATAAGTTTAGTCACAGCAGAAAACCCCTCTGAAATCAGTAGTTGAAACAGTTATCCACAAATTTTATCCACACAATAACAATAATAAATATTATCTTCTTATATATTCATTTGTTGATTATTGTTGTGTGGAATCTGGAAAAATCTTCATGCAGAGTCCTGTTAAGCTACTTCTCATTTTCATAGCCAGGTATATACTTGTGTCCCTTTTGCACGAACAGTTACGAATAGAGGTGAAATAGTGGATTATCCAACCCGCTTTGATGTCATTGTGATCGGTGGAGGTCACGCGGGAACTGAAGCCGCTCTGGCTTCCGCACGGATGGGCTGCTCGACCCTGTTGCTAACGCATAACATTGAGACGCTGGGACAGATGTCCTGTAATCCGGCTATAGGTGGTATTGGTAAGAGCCACCTGGTAAAAGAGATTGATGCGCTGGGTGGGGCGATGGCACTGGCTACCGATAAAGCCGGTATTCAGTTTCGTACTCTGAATAGCCGTAAGGGACCGGCTGTTCGTGCAACCCGGGCTCAGGCTGACCGGATTCTGTATAAAGCAGCGATTCGCTATGTACTGGAAAACCAGTCCAATCTGACTATTTTTCAGCAGTCAGCCGATGATCTGATTATGCAGGACGATACGGTTACCGGTGTGGTGACCCAGTCAGGTATCCGCTTTTATTCACAAACCGTGGTGCTGACAGCGGGGACTTTCCTCGGCGGTATTATCCACATAGGCCTTGAGAAACTGTCGGGTGGGCGTGCCGGAGATCCGCCTTCTGTTGCGCTGGCGAACCGTCTGCGTGAAATGCCGTTCCGGGTGGATCGTCTGAAAACCGGTACACCGCCGCGTATTGATGCTAAGTCAGTTGATTTTTCTGTTATGGAAGCTCAGCCCGGCGATACCCCGGTACCCGTGATGTCTTTCATGGGTAAGACAGAAGATCATCCGGAGCAGATCAGCTGTTATATTACTCATACCAACGAGCGGACCCATGACATTATCCGTGCCGGTCTGGATCGTTCACCGATGTATACCGGTGTGATTGAGGGGGTAGGCCCCAGATACTGTCCGTCGATTGAAGATAAGATTCACCGCTTTGCCGATAAGGATTCCCATCAGGTCTTTATCGAACCGGAAGGTCTGGCCACCCATGAACTGTATCCGAACGGTATTTCCACCAGCTTGCCGTTTGATGTGCAGCTGGAGCTGGTGCGTTCTATGCGGGGGATGGAAAATGCGCATATCATGCGTCCGGGATATGCCATCGAGTATGACTTTTTTAATCCACAGGACCTGAAACATACTCTGGAAACTAAATTTGTCCACAACCTGTTCTTTGCCGGACAGATCAATGGCACGACAGGCTATGAAGAAGCCGGTGCACAGGGATTGCTGGCGGGTCTGAATGCCGGGCTCAGAGCCCAGGGGAAAGAAGGCTGGTATCCTCGCCGGGATGAAGCTTATATCGGCGTCATGGTGGATGATCTGATTACTCTGGGCACTAATGAACCTTATCGTATGTTCACCAGCCGGGCTGAATATCGCCTGATTCTGCGTGAAGATAACGCCGATCTGCGTCTGACTGAAAAGGGGCGTGAGCTGGGACTGGTCGATGATGTGCGCTGGGCCGCTTTCTGTGGCAAAAAAGAGGGCATTGATCAAGAAACGGAGCGCCTGGCGACCAGCTGGATTCAGCCAAAAACAGAGCAGGCAGAACGGGTTCAGCAAAAAACTGGTCAGCCTCTGGCCCGTGAATACAATTTGCTTGATCTGCTTAAGCGTCCGGAACTGGAATACGATGATGTGGCCAGTTTACGGGGTGAGCCTGTGGATAATCCTCAGGTAGCAGAGCAGGTACAGATTCAGGTGAAATATGCCGGTTATATCTCCCGCCAGCAGGATGAGATTGAGAAACTGCGCCGTCATGAAAATACGCCTCTGCCGGAGGATATGGATTACAGCGGTATTGATGGCATGTCCAATGAAATTCGTCAGAAACTGAGCGAAGCCCGGCCAGAAACACTAGCGGCGGCCAGTCGCATTCCGGGAGTGACCCCTGCTGCGGTATCCCTGCTGCTGATTCATCTGAAAAAGCGGGCGATGCTGAATACTGCAAAAACGGAAGACAGGCAGGGCGAAGCCCCTGTGGATAAAACAATGCAAGGCACAGAGGTCTGACAACGATGAATCTGGAGCAACAACTGGCGCAGGGCATTACTGTCATGGGGCTGGATATCAGTGAACAGCAGCAGGCTGCGCTGATGGATTATCTGCGTCTGCTGGAAAAGTGGAATAAAGCCTTCAATCTGACCGCCGTGCGCGATCCGGCGGAGATGGTGTCCCGCCATCTGCTGGATAGTCTGAGTATCCTGCCCTATGTTCAGGGTCCTCGCTGTATTGATGTGGGTTCCGGTGGCGGTTTACCAGGTATACCTCTGGCCATTGTCCGTCCCGATCTGGAGATTACTTTGCTGGACAGTAATGGCAAAAAGAGCCGCTTTCAGTTTCAGGCGGTCACAGCCCTGAAACTGAATAATGTTCAGGTAGAAAACAAACGGGTTGAGCAGTATCAGCCGGAGCAGCGTTTTGATCAGATTATCAGCCGAGCCTTCAGCTCCATGGAGGATATGGTGAACTGGACACTGCACTTTGCTGATCAGGATACGCAGTGGCTGGCGATGAAAGGTGTGTATCCGGAAGATGAACTGGCTGTATTACCGGATGATATTCTGTGTCAGGCTGTACACGTGCTGAGTGTGCCGGGCACCGATGGCGAACGCCATCTGGTAGAACTTAAGCGTGCGGATTAATCCTTTTAAGGACGAACAATATGGCTAGAATCTTTGCGATAACGAATCAGAAAGGCGGTGTGGGCAAAACCACAACCTGTGTCAACCTGGCAGCGTCTCTGGTTGCAATGAAGCGTAAAGTACTGCTGATTGATCTGGACCCCCAGGGTAACGCCACGATGGGGAGTGGTGTGGACAAGCATAATTGTGAGCATTCAGTCTGCGATCTGTTGCTGGGCGAAGCCAGTCTGGAGCAGATCTGCATTCGCACAGATCCGGCCGGTTATGATCTGCTGCCAGCGAATGCAGAGCTGACTACCGCAGAGGTTCAGTTACTGCAACAGGGGGATGGTGGTGTCAGCCTGAAAAAAGAACTGGCAGCGCTTAAGCCACAGTATGATTTTATTCTGATTGACTGTCCTCCATCGCTGAATATGCTGACAGTTAATGCTCTGGCTGCCGCTCAGGGCGTGATTATTCCGGTGCAGTGTGAGTATTACGCGCTGGAAGGTTTGTCTTCTCTGATGGAAACCATTCAGCAGATAGGAGGAGGGATTAATCCTGAACTTCAGGTCGAGGGCCTGCTGCGAACGATGTATGATCCCAGAAACAGTCTGACCCGTGATGTGTCTGCTCAGCTGACAGAACATTTCGGAGATAAGGTTTACAGTACCGTGATTCCGCGTAATGTTCGTCTGGCAGAAGCGCCCAGTCATGGATTGCCTGCGCTGGCCTATGATGAAAAATCTAAAGGTAGTCTGGCATATCTGGCTCTGGCTGGTGAAGTCACCCGGAGAAATCCATAATCAATCTGAACCTGTCCGGGCTACGTGTGTCTGAAGACCGGATATCTGAGTAAGTCGGGAGAAGTAATGTCGGCTAAAAAACGTGGCTTAGGCCGGGGACTGGATGCTTTACTGGGATCTGGCATGAATACCGCCAGAGCAACAGAAAAAGTGTCAGTAGCCCCTGAGACAACTGAAAACCCCGGACGTCATGCCCCGTCAGAACATCTGGATGGTCAGATGAAACATCTGCCGGTGGAGTTCCTGTGTCGGGGACGTTATCAGCCACGTCGTGATATGGACCAGGACTCTCTGGAGGATCTGGCCAGTTCCATCAGGGCGCAGGGTATTATGCAACCCATCGTTGTCCGTCCTGTCACTGGTGAGAAATTTGAAATTATCGCCGGGGAACGCCGATGGCGTGCAGCCCAGCTGGCAGAACTGGATCAGGTGCCGGTCATTGTGCGGGATGTCAGCGATGATGCCGCGATTGCGATGTCTCTGATCGAGAATATTCAGCGAGAAAACCTTAATCCGGTAGAAGAAGCGATAGCGCTGCAGCGCTTACAGCAGGAGTTCGAACTGACTCAGCAACAGGTTGCTGATGCGGTAGGAAAATCTCGCTCTGCCGTCACTAATTTGCTACGTCTTCTGGCGCTGAGTGACGATGTGAAAAAAATGCTGGAGTATGGTGACCTGGAGATGGGCCATGCCAGAGCCTTACTGAGCCTGGAAGCCAGCCAGCAAAGTGATATTGCCCGCCAGGTGGTAGCTAAAAGCCTGTCTGTTCGTCAGACTGAAGCGCTGGTTCGAAAACTTCAGCAAACGGAGAAAGAGCAACCAGTACAGCAACACAGTGCTGATGTTGAGCAACTGGAGCGTCGACTTGGCGATAGATTAGGGGCTGCAGTTCAGATTCGTCACAACCAGAAAGGGAAGGGGAAACTGGTGATTAGCTACTCCAGTCTGGATGAACTGGACGGAATTCTCAGCCACATTAAATAAGCATTTTGCAATAAGTTATCCACAAGGGCAGAAAAACTCATCTATTGGTCTTATAAATGGTTTTCTGTGGGTAATTATGTTGAATGGCATGATTAATGCCCCTATAATCCTGCGGTCACAATTTGACTATATCTTTGAGTTTCGGTTACGCGAAAAAGCAAAACGCTTTTCGTTCGGGAGAAAGCATGGGCGCCAGAAGCGCACAGTTAAAACGACCTAAAGTCTTTCGTATCGTTGGCTTACAGGCGTTGGTGACTCTTCTGATATCGGCCGGTTGCTTTCTGCTGGCTGATGGGGTCAGTGCTTATTCGGCTCTGCTTGGAGGTGTAGTCTGCTTTATGCCAAATCTGTATTTTGCCTGGGCGGCATTTCGTCATCAGGGTGCTCAGATGGCAAAGCAGATTGTGAAATCGTTCTATAAAGCGGAAGCAGTAAAGTTTGGTTTAACGGCCGTATTATTTGCTCTGGTTTTTGCCTTAGTACGTCCCTTAAACCCAATTTATTTCTTTTTAACTTACGCTGTGGTTCAAGTGGTGCATTGGTTATCGCCTCTGGTGATAAAACGCTGATTCGTTACGGACAACCACCGGAAAATATCGAGGAAGACAATGGCAGGCGCAAATCCGACACCTTCCGAATATATACAACACCACCTGCAGAATCTGACTTTTGGTCTGCATCCTGAGAATGGCCTGGGCTTTGCTCATGGCGCGAAGGAAGCAGCTGAGATGGGATTCTGGGCGGTGCATGTAGATACAATCGGCTGGTCTATCTTTTTAGGTTTAATCTTTATTACCCTGTTCCGCTCCGCGGCTAAAAAAGCCACGACTGGTGTACCGGGTGCTCTGCAGAACTTTGTAGAGATTCTGGTTGAGTTTGTTGATCAGAGTGTAAAAGACACCTTCCACGGCCGCAGCAGTCTGATTGCTCCTCTGGCTCTGACAATTTTTGTCTGGGTATTTCTGATGAACCTGATGGATCTGGTGCCGGTTGATTTCCTGCCAGCTCTGTTTATGGCTCTGGGCGTGGATTACATGAAGGTCGTACCGACTACTGATGTAAACGCGACACTGGGTATGTCTCTGTCTGTATTTGTTCTGATCATTTACTACAGCATCAAAGTGAAAGGTGTTAATGGTTTTGTCGGTGAGCTGACATTACAGCCGTTCGGTAAGAAAATGATCCCGTTCAACCTGCTGCTGGAAGGCGTAGGTCTGATCGCAAAACCAATTTCCCTGGCTCTGCGACTGTTCGGTAACCTGTATGCAGGTGAGCTGATCTTTATTCTGATCGCAATTATGCCGTTCTGGATCCAGTGGGCACTGTCTGTGCCATGGGCTATCTTCCACATCCTGGTAATCGTGTTGCAGGCATTCATCTTCATGATGCTGACCATTGTTTACCTGAGCATGGCTTGCGAAGACCACTAAGATTTTTGCTTTAACTTTAAACTTTAACTGAAATTTACTTTCTTAAACTTCAACTTGAGAAAAACTGGGAGAAAAAAATGGAACAAGTACTGGGTTTAACCGCCGTTGCTGTTGCTCTGCTGATCGGTCTGGGTGCTCTGGGCACCGCGATTGGTTTTGGTCTGCTGGGTGGTAAATTCCTGGAAGGCGCTGCTCGTCAACCAGAGATGGTTCCTATGCTGCAGGTTAAAATGTTCATCGTTGCGGGTCTGCTGGATGCTGTAACTATGATCGGTGTTGGTATCGCGCTGTTCTTCACTTTTGCGAATCCGTTCGTAGCTCAACTTGCTGGTTAATCTTTAAGCTGGTTTTTTTAACCCTTAATAGATCAACACTGGAAAGCAAGGGGTGATGGCGTGAATCTGAACTTAACACTGGTAGGCCAGGCCATCTCATTTGCGATTTTTGTCTGGTTTTGTATGAAGTATGTATGGCCTCCGGTAACGGAAGCTATGCATGCTCGCCAGAAAAAAATTGCAGATGGTTTGGATGCTGCAAGTCGTGCCGCACGTGACCTTGAACTGGCTCAGGAAAAAGCTGGCCAACAGTTACGTGAAGGTAAAGAACAAGCAGCCCTGATTATTGAGCAAGCTAATAAGCGAGCTAATCAAATCGTTGAAGAAGCGAAAGACAACGCACGTGCAGAAGGCGAGCGTTTACTGGCTGCCGCTCAGGCTGAGATTGAGCAGGAAGTAAACCGAGCTAAAGAAGAACTGCGCGCGCAGGTATCTGCTCTGTCACTGAAAGGTGCAGAACAGATTCTTAACGCATCTATTGACGAAAAAGCCCATGCTGAGCTTGTAGAGAAACTCGCAGCTGAGCTTTAAGCGAGGTGACCGATGGCTGAATTAAGCACTGTTGCCCGGCCGTATGCAAAAGCTGCGTTTGAGTATGCTTTGAGTCAGGGCAAATTAGCTGAATGGTCAAAAATGCTGGCAGGTGCAGCCAATGCTGTATCTGACCCGGCTGTTCAGAATGTACTGAGCAATCCTGCTGTTGCCCAGGAAGATAAGGCAGGTATCGTAATCGATATCTGCAAAAACCTGGACGACAATGGCAAAAACTATGTTCATACACTGAGCGAAGTAAGCCGTTTGTCTCTGTTCCCTCAGATTGCTGAGCAATTTGAAACGCTGAAAGCGGAACAGGAAAAAATGGTTGAGGTGGAAATTACTTCTGCCTATGAGCTGACAAAAGCACAGCAGACCAAACTGGCCCAAGCTCTGCAAAAACGTTTGAATCGTGAAATTAAAATCCAGACTCAGGTAGATAAAAGCCTGATCGGCGGCGTCCTTATTCACGCTGGCGATACTGTTATTGACGGTTCAGTGCGTGGAAAGCTTGCGAAATTGGCCGAGGCAATGAATTCCTGAGTTTGAGGGACATGGCATGCAGCAACTGAATCCATCTGAGATCAGCGAAATTATTAAGAAGCGCATCGAAAGTACCGATGTGACTTCAGAGGCCCGCACACAGGGCACAATTGTAAGCGTATCCGACGGTATCGTAACCATTCATGGTCTGGCTGACGTAATGTACGGGGAAATGATTGAATTTCCTGGCGGCGTATACGGTATGGCGATGAACCTGGAGCGTGACTCTGTTGGTGCTGTAGTGTTAGGTGACTACCTGACTCTGCAGGAAGGCATGACTGCTAAATGTACTGGCCGTATTCTGGAAGTTCCAGTCGGTCCGGAACTGAAAGGTCGTGTTGTAGACGCACTGGGTAACCCAATTGATGGTAAAGGCCCTGTCGACGCGAAAGAAACTGACGCGGTTGAGAAGGTTGCACCGGGTGTACTGTGGCGTAAATCGGTAGATCAGCCAGTTCAGACTGGTTATAAAGCGATTGACGCTATGGTACCTGTAGGTCGTGGTCAGCGTGAGCTGATCATTGGTGACCGTCAGATTGGTAAAACTGCTATCGCAATTGACGCAATCATTAACCAGAAGAACTCAGGTATTACCTGTATCTATGTGGCGATTGGTCAGAAGCAGTCTACTATTGCAAACGTAGTACGTAAGCTGGAAGAGCACGGTGCTATGGATCACACCATCGTTGTAAACGCTGGTGCATCTGATCCTGCTTCTATGCAGTTCCTGGCGCCGTACGCCGGTTGTACTATGGGTGAGTACTTCCGTGACCGTGGTGAAGACGCTCTGATCATCTATGATGATCTGACCAAACAGGCGTGGGCATATCGTCAGATTTCCCTGCTGCTGCGTCGTCCGCCAGGCCGTGAAGCTTATCCTGGTGATGTTTTCTACCTCCACTCCCGTCTGCTGGAACGTGCTTCTCGTGTAAGTGAAGAGTACGTTGAGAAGTTCACCAATGGTGAAGTGAAAGGCCAGACAGGTTCTCTGACGGCGCTGCCGATCATTGAAACTCAGGGTGGTGACGTATCTGCGTTCGTACCGACCAACGTAATTTCTATTACCGACGGTCAGATCTTCGTAGAAACCAGCATGTTTAACGCAGGTATCCGTCCCGCAATGAACGCTGGTATCTCGGTATCCCGTGTGGGTGGTGCGGCACAGACTAAGCTGATTTCCAAACTGGGCGGTGGTATTCGTCTGGCACTGGCTCAGTATCGTGAACTGGCAGCATTCTCTCAGTTCGCATCTGACCTGGATGAAGCGACTCGTAAGCAGCTGGAACACGGTCAGCGTGTAACAGAGCTGATGAAGCAGAAACAGTACTCTCCTCTGTCTATCGCAGAAATGGGTGTTGTACTGTACGCCGCTAACGAAGGTTTCCTGGATGACATTCCAGTAAACAAAATTGGTGATTTTGAAGCCGGCCTGCTGTCTTTCATGAACAGTGAAAAAGCAGACTTTATGGCAGCAACTAACCAATCTGGTGCTTTCAACGACGATATCAAAGCTGGCTTTAAAGCTGGTATTGAGCAATTCAAAGCAACTCAAACCTGGTAAGTCGTTTGCCCACAGTGTCTGACTGTGGGCACCCATTACTGAGTTCAAGTTTGTTTTTTGAATAAGGCGAGATGCTATGGCAGTCGGAAAAGAGATTAAAAACCAGATCGCGAGCATCGGTAACACGCGTAAGATTACAAGCGCGATGGAGATGGTTGCCGCGAGTAAGATGCGCCGTGCACAAGATCGCATGGCCGCCAGCCAGCCTTATGCTAAGCAGATTCGTAAAGTTGTAGGTCATATTGCTAACGCAACACCTGAGTATCGCCACCAGTATATGGAAGAGCGTGATGTAAAACGTGTGGGTTACATCGTCGTGGCTTCCGATCGTGGTCTTTGTGGTGGTCTGAACGTGAATATGTTCAAGGCCATGCTGAAGAACATGAAGGAATGGCGTGCAAAGGGTGTAGAACAACAGTTCTGTGCAGTTGGTAATAAAGCCGTAGCTTTCTTCCGCTCCAACGGTGGCAAAGTACTGGCCACTAAAACCGGGCTGGGTGATGCTCCGGTTGCGAGCGATCTGATTGGTAGTGTCAAGGTAGTACTTGATGCCTATGATGCGGGTGAACTGGATCGTGTTTATCTGGTATATAACCAGTTTGTAAACACTATGACCCAGAAGCCGGTTGTAGAGCAGTTACTGCCTTTACAGGCTGAAGAAGAAACCGCCGCTGATCACTGGGACTACCTGTATGAGCCGGATGCTAAAGAGCTTCTGGATAAGGTACTGGTACGTTACGTTGAGTCTCAAACGTATCAGGCAGTGGTCGAGAACAATGCTTGTGAGCAGTCCGCGCGTATGCTGGCGATGAAAAACGCCACCGATAACGCCGGTGACCTGATCAACAGCCTTCAGTTGGTATACAACAAGGCACGTCAGGCAGCGATTACACAGGAAATTTCCGAAATCGTGGGCGGTGCTGCAGCGGTATAACGCTGAGCCACAAGCAAGCGGGTTTCAATTGCAGGTTTAAGAGGAACCAAAATGAGTAGCGGACGTATCGTTCAGATTATCGGCGCTGTAATCGACGTGGAATTCCCACGCGATTCCGTGCCAAAAGTTTACGACGCGCTGACGGTTAGCAACACCGAAATTACTCTGGAAGTTCAGCAGCAGCTGGGTGACGGTGTTGTACGTACCATTGCGATGGGCTCCACTGAGGGTCTGAAGCGCGGACTGGAAGCAGTTAACACTGATGCTCCGATTTCTGTACCGGTTGGTACTGAAACTCTGGGTCGTATTATGGACGTTCTGGGTCGCCCAATCGACGAAAAAGGTCCGATTGGCGAGAAAGAGCGTATGGCTATTCACCGTACTGCACCGACTTATGCCGACCAGTCTAACAGCACTGAGCTGCTGGAGACCGGTATTAAGGTAATCGACCTGGTATGCCCATTCGCTAAGGGTGGTAAGGTAGGTCTGTTCGGTGGTGCGGGTGTAGGTAAAACTGTAAACATGATGGAGCTGATCCGTAACATCGCGATCGAGCACTCCGGTTATTCTGTGTTTGCAGGTGTGGGCGAGCGTACTCGTGAGGGTAACGACTTCTACCACGAAATGACTGAATCTAACGTACTGGACAAAGTATCTCTGGTATATGGTCAGATGAATGAGCCACCGGGTAACCGTCTGCGTGTTGCTCTGACTGGTCTGACTATGGCTGAGAAGTTCCGTGACGAAGGTCGTGACGTACTGTTCTTCGTAGATAACATCTACCGTTATACACTGGCCGGTACTGAAGTATCAGCACTGCTGGGTCGTATGCCTTCTGCAGTAGGTTACCAGCCTACACTGGCAGAAGAGATGGGTGTACTGCAGGAGCGTATTACGTCAACTAAGACAGGTTCTATTACGTCTATTCAGGCGGTATACGTACCGGCGGATGACTTGACTGACCCATCTCCGGCAACAACCTTCTCGCACCTGGATGCGACTGTTGTACTGTCTCGTGACATCGCTGCACTGGGTATTTACCCTGCGGTAGATCCGCTGGATTCCACCTCTCGTCAGCTGGATCCTCTGGTCATTGGCCAGGAGCACTATGACGTAGCCCGTGGTGTACAGGGTACGCTGCAGCGTTATAAAGAGCTGAAAGATATCATCGCGATTCTGGGTATGGACGAGCTGTCTGATGAAGACAAGCAGACTGTATCCCGTGCGCGTAAGATTCAGCGTTTCCTGTCTCAGCCATTCTTCGTAGCTGAAATCTTTACCGGTGCACCTGGTAAGTATGTTTCTCTGAAAGACACGATTCGTGGCTTCCAGGGCATTCTGAACGGTGAATACGATGACCTGCCAGAGCAAGCGTTCTATATGGTCGGCGGTATCGAAGAAGCTGTTGAAAAAGCTAAAAACTAATTAGCTTTTTCCCGAAGTAGAGAGGCAAGACCATGGCTATAACCGTCCACTGCGATATCGTAAGTGCCGAAGAGTCTATCTTCTCCGGCCGTGTGGAGCTGGTTGTTGCCGCCGGTATCCTGGGTGATCTGGGTATTGCCCCAGGTCACGCACCGTTACTGACGGAGCTTCAACCTGGCCCTGTTCGCGTGAAAAAGCAGAGCTCTGAAGAAGAAGTTTTCTTCGTATCAGGCGGTTTTATCGAGGTTCAGCCGAACCTGGTAACTGTTCTGGCAGATTCTGCTGTTCGTGCGAATGAGATTGATGAAGCTGAGGCTGAAAAAGCTAAAGCAGATGCAGAGCGTGCTCTGATCAATCAATCTTCTGAGTTCGAATACTCTAAAGCTGCGGCTGAACTTGCTCAGGCTGCTGCGCGTCTGCGTACAGTACAGCAACTGCGTCGTAAGCTGGGTGCCTGACAGGCACCGCTCAAAAAAGGCGGCCTTTGGCCGCCTTTTTTTTTGTCTGAAAATTGTCTGTATCTCTGTATAAATTTGATTCAATCAGGTTGAAATTATGATTACTGATATTGTCATTCTGGCTGCGGGACAGGGAACCCGCATGCGTTCCTCTTTGCCGAAGGTGCTGCATACTATTGCAGGCCAGCCTATGGTGGAACATGTTATCCGACAGGCTCAGGCAATCTCAGATAGTCGGATCCATCTGGTTACAGGTCATGGCTCTGATCAGGTCAGAGATGCTCTGGCAGACTATGATATCAATTACATTATGCAGACCGAGCAACTGGGAACCGGACATGCAGTGGCTCAGGCATTACCTGCACTGACTGAAGGTAGCCGGGTACTGATTCTGTATGGTGATGTGCCGCTGACTCCGGCAGATGTGATGCAGTCAATGCTGAACAATGTTACAGAAAACAGTATGAGCTTGTTGACTGTTGAGCTGGAAAACCCTCATGGCTATGGCCGGATTGTAAGAACGGCGGGCGCCATTACAGCTATTGTGGAACATAAGGATGCTTCAGAGAGTCAGAGAAGCATTCGTGAGATTAATACCGGCATTATGGCGGTCAGTCAGAGCCACCTGGCGCGCTGGTTACCCGAACTATCCTGTGATAATGCTCAGGGTGAGTATTATCTGACAGATATTATTGCTATGGCAGCCAAAGAGAAGGTGGCTGTGGTTGGCAGTCAGCCTGAATTTGAACAACAGGTTCAGGGCGTGAATAACCGTTTGCAGCAGGCTGAACTGGAACGCTGGTATCAGCTGCAGCAGGCCTTAGTGCTGATGGAATCCGGCGTCAGTCTGGCAGATCCGGCCCGTATTGATGTCAGAGGTACACTGACAGCCGGGCAGGACTGCTTTATTGATATTAATACTCTGTTTGAAGGTCAGGTGGTGCTGGGCAACGGTGTTATCGTCGGTGCTAATTGTGTGCTGAAGAATTGTACTGTAGAGGAAGGGACGGTCATTGAACCTAACAGTATGATCGATCAGTCGAAGGTGGCGGAGAACTGTCGTATCGGACCTTTTGCCCGCCTGCGCCCTCAGACTGAGCTGGCGGCGGGTGCGAAAATCGGTAACTTTGTTGAAACCAAGAAAAGCCAGATTGGCGCCGGAGCTAAAGTCAATCATCTGACCTATATTGGTGATGCGGAGATTGGTGAGCGGGCTAACATCGGAGCCGGAACTATCACCTGTAATTATGATGGTGTGAATAAGTTCAAAACTAAAGTAGGCGCTGATGCCTTTATCGGGTCTAATAGTGCTTTAGTCGCACCGGTCAGCATTGGAGAAAAAGCGGTTATTGGTGCAGGTTCTACCATTACTAAAGATGTCAGTGATTATGCTTTATCTGTCGCAAGAGGGCGTCAGATCAGCAAAGACAACTGGAAAAAATAACATTCTGAAGGAGCATCCCCGATGTGTGGCATTGTAGGGGCCGTGGCAGCCCGTCCTGTATCCGCCATTCTGTTAGAAGGTCTGAAACGATTAGAGTATCGGGGATATGATTCTGCCGGTCTGGCGGTGTTTGATGGTGAGCAGATACACAGATTAAGGCGAGCGGGTAAAGTCCGTTTTCTGGCAGATGCTGAACAGGCGGCCCCCCTGTCTGGTTCTCTGGGAATTGCACACACTCGCTGGGCAACTCATGGTAAACCCACGGAAGATAATGCTCACCCCCACATGTCAGGAGAGCAGCTGGCTATTGTACATAATGGGATTATTGAGAACTTTGAACCTCTGAAAGCCGCTCTGGAAGAAGCCGGTTATCAGTTCAGCTCTGATACGGATACGGAAGTGATCGCTCATCTTATCGATCAGGCTGTTAAAGCTGGTGCCAGCCTGCAGGATGCTTTTCTCAGTACAGTCTCGCAACTGGAAGGTGCGTTTGCTCTGGGAGTGATGCATAAGGATTTCCCAGGTCAGATCCTGGCTTCCCGTAAAGGCAGCCCTCTGGTTGTAGGGGTTGGTATGGGCGAAAACTTTATTGCATCAGATCAGATGGCGCTATTGCAGGTAACCGATCGCTTTATTTATCTGGAAGAGGGCGATTTTGTTCAGATTACGTTGGATCAGGTCTCCATCTGGGATAAAACACAGCAACTGGTTGAGCGCCCGGTTAAGGTGTTTGAGCATAATCTGTCTGTGGCGGAAAAGGGGGAATTCCGTCACTTCATGATGAAAGAGATCTATGAGCAACCTGAAGTGGTTAAAGCTACGATGCAAGGGCGAATCACTGAGGACCGTTTACTTGAACAGTCGTTTGGTAATGGTGCATCTGAGCTATTTGATCAGACTCGTCAGGTACAGATTATTGCCTGTGGTACCAGTTACCATGCCGGATTAATTGCGAAATACTGGATTGAAGATATTGCCGGTATCCCCTGTGCTGTGGAAGTCGCCAGCGAATTTCGTTACCGCAAGCATGTTATTCCGGATAATACCCTGTTTATCACTATCTCTCAGTCTGGTGAGACTGCGGATACCCTGGCAGCGCTTCGGGCTATTAAAGAACAGGTGCTGGCCAGCCTGACGATCTGTAATGTACCGGGCAGTTCCCTGGTGCGTGAATCTGATCTGAGTCTGATGACTAATGCGGGTCCGGAAATTGGTGTTGCATCGACAAAAGCCTTTACGACTCAGTTGGTGGCTTTGTTGATGCTGACCGTTGCTCTGGCCCGTCGTAACGGGCTGAGTGAAGAGCAGGAAGCGAATATTATCCGTGGGCTACATCAGCTACCGTCGTTGCTGCTGGCTGGTGTTCGTCTGGATAAGGATATTGAGCTGCTGGCTCAGGATTTTGCGGAAAAAAATCATGCTCTGTTTCTGGGACGAGGTCCTCTGTATCCGGTGGCGATGGAAGGAGCACTTAAACTGAAAGAGATCTCGTACATTCATGCGGAAGCCTACCCGGCCGGTGAACTGAAACATGGCCCGCTGGCTCTGGTGGATAAAGAGATGCCGGTGGTGACGGTGGCGCCGAATAATGCTCTGTTGGATAAGCTGAAAGCGAACCTGCAGGAAGTAAAGGCCCGCGGCGGAGAGCTGTTTGTCTTTGCCGGTGCAGATAAAATTCAACAGGAAGATGGCCTGAAAGTACGCCAGATGCCGGATGTACCTGAGTTTCTGGAGCCTATCGTGTACACTATACCGCTGCAGTTATTGAGCTATCATGCTGCAGTACTTAAGGGCACAGATGTTGACCAGCCACGTAATCTGGCAAAATCAGTCACTGTAGAATAAAGCTGTAACGGCTCCGGCAGTTCTTTTGCCGGGCCGGGCATCATGCAGAACCGAAAAAATTTCTGCTAATGCCTGACAGCATCCCTCTTGAGGGCTGCTGTATTATCGGGAGGCCAGCTCCCTGAACCGGGATAGTTGTCACAGGACCTGAGTGGTCAGGTCTTAGTGACTCCCTTCATCAAATGATCCGTATTCATCAATGTCTTCGACCAGTTTTTTTCGCTCGAAGTGTTTTTCTATGCCTCGTCTGGCCTGAAGTTGTTTAAGGGCTTCGCTTTTTTTCTTCTGTTCATGTTCTTCCTGCTCCATGGACATGAAAATATCAAAGATCTCATCTTTAACATGATCAACACGCTGGTCGTTTCTCATATCAGCATCCTCCTCTCTTGGATCGAGGTCAGGTGGAGATTAAGGTTGACAACCCTTGGACTCTAATATACCGCTTATGAAAAACCTATGACAAGTCTGTTATCAATTTACGACAATAATAAAAAATGACGGTTCCCCGAAGATACGGGTAAAATAAAAAGAGAATTCGACTTTGGTAAACCAATGGTAGGCCGGTGAAAGATAATATTCTGGAACAGATCAGACACTCACAAACTCAGTTTCGTCGCTCAGAACAGAAGGTGGCGGATTATGTACTCAGTTATGCCAGTGAAGTGATTCATATGCGTATTGTTGACCTGGCGACAGAAGCTAACGTTAGTGAGCCGACCGTTGTCCGTTTTTGCCGGGCGCTTGGCTGTGATGGGTTTCAGGACTTTAAGCTGCGTCTTGCTCAGGTACTGGCTAAGGAAACCCGCTTTGCTCAGTTTTCAATGAATGAAGACGATTCGGTTAACGATTTCACTAACAGTATTTTTGATACAACAGCCAGTGCTCTGCTGGCGGTTAAAAACCGGATTGACGTGGAAATGGTGCAAAAGGCCATCAGCCTGCTGACCAGCTCAAAGCGGGTGGAGTTCTTTGGTTTTGGGGCATCCGGGGCTGTGGCAACAGATGCTCAGCATAAGTTTTTCCGTTTACAGATGTCGACGGCAGCGTATTCGGATCCTCATATGCAGAATATGTCAGCGGTCACTCTGACAGACACTGATGTTGTGGTAGCTATTTCTCAGACCGGACGTACTAAGGCGCTGTTGCAGAGTATTCAGCTGGTGAAAGAAGCCGGGGCCAATGTCATCGCCCTGTGTCCAAGTGGTTCACCTCTGGCTGAGCTGGCGACGATTCCACTTTATATTGATGTGCCGGAAGATACTGAAATATATACGCCTATGACATCGCGCATTGCTCATCTGGTGGTGATTGATGTACTGGCAGTAGGGGTAGCCAAGATGCGTGGGCCTAAGCTGGCGGAACACCTGAAGGCGGTGAAACGCAGCCTGCATTCGCTGAGAATGCCAGACAGTTAAGCGGCTTTTCCTGTTATAGAGAAAAGATAAAGCCTGCCAGAGATTGGAAAGCTTTTTGTTTTATGCTCAGCCTGACTCAGGTTAGTGGCGCGGGCTGATTATTGTAGTTTTCGACCAGTTCGTAAAAAGTCTGAGCAGGTACCGGAGGGCTGATGTAAAAGCCCTGAGCATAGTCACATCGCTGACGTTTCAGAAACTCCAGCTGAGCTCTGGTTTCAACGCCTTCGGCAACAATCTTCATATTCAGGTTATGGCCCAATGCGATAATGGCCTTGGTCAGAGTGGCCTGCTGAGGGTCCGGACTATTGATATGTTTCAGGAAGCTGCGGTCTACTTTCAGAATATCCAGAGGGAAGCGCTGCAGATAGCTGAGAGAGGAATATCCGGTGCCGAAATCATCGATGGCCAGAGTGATGCCCAGTGTTCGTATCTGTTCCAGAACCGCTACCGTGCGCTCAGGGTCTTCAATCAGTGAGCTTTCGGTCAGTTCCAGCTCAATCAGCTCTGGTGGTACATCATGCTCGTTCATGGTTTGCTGAATAAAACTGATCAGTTCACTCTGGACCAGCTGTTGAGCAGACAGATTGACTGAGACCTTAATCTGCATACCTTTATCCAGCCAGCACCTGATCTGCTGACAGGATTTGATAAAGACCTGTTCTCCAATAGCCGCAATCAGCCCGGTCTCTTCTGCGATAGGTATAAATGAGCCTGGAGATATCAGCCCGGACTCCGGGTGATTCCAGCGTACCAGAGCTTCGGCTTCATAAATCCGGTTTTCTTTCAGGCAGGTTTTAGGCTGATAATAAACACATAATTCATCCCGCTGCAGGGCTTTACGCAGGTCATTTTCCAGCTTGAGTCGTTCAACTGAGCCTGTCTGGAGTTCTTCTGAGTAGAACTCAAAACCTGATCCGCCTTGTTGCTTCACTTTATTTCTGGCCAGATCAGCCTGATTAACCAGAATATTCAGTCCACGGGTATGTTTTGGAAACAGGCTGATACCAATACTGCTGGATACAATCAGCTCATGTTCATCAATCATGAAGGGGGTGTGCACCAGGTCCGCAACCTGCTGAGCCAGTTGATTGACATCATGCAGGCTATTGTAGTCATCCAGGATCAGTGCAAACTCATCAGCGCCCAGGCGTGCAATGGTATCTACATCCTGAATATGGCTGGTCAGCCGGTTTGCCAGTTCCTGTAGCAACTGATCACCTACGTCGTGTCCCAGTGTATTGTTAATTGCCTTAAAGCGATCAATATCCAGTAACAGCAGGGCAACCTTAGTGCGGTTAAGACGGGCGTGACTGATGGCAACATGCAAACGATCTTTAAACAAGTTCCGGTTTGCTACACCGGTCAGATCGTCATAGTTCGCCATATAGCTCAGTTTTTCCTCTGCTTTTTTACGCTGCGTCAGATCAGAGAACATACCAACATAGTGAGAGTGGCCGCCCTGACGAGCCGGAACCCGATCAATTTTCAACCACTCCGGAAAGCGATCTCCATTTTTACGCTGTTCAACCAATTCTCCTTCCCAGGACCCGAGTTCAGACAATTGATGGCAGATACGGGTGGTCAGTTCAGTATCTTCCTGCCAGAGAGGGCAGTGGGTCATACTCAGCCCCTTTAATTCAGCCGCAGCATAACCGGTGATCTGACTGAAGGCCTGATTGACTGTTGTAATAATAAAATCTTCGTCCAGGATAAATATGGCTTCACTGGAGCTTTCAAATGCCTGCCAGGCCAGGCTCAGTTTTTCGTCGGTTCTGACCTGATCGGTAATATCCCGGCGGGTACCCATCATCAGCCGGGCATGTCCGGTATCGGACTGGCGTTCCATCACCCGGCCGGTATCTTCCAGCCAGCGCCATTGACCGGATTTATGACGAATACGGAACTGTACTCTGAACTGATCAGTGGTCCCTTTCAGGTTATCAACCAGCGCCCGGCGCAGGACCGGATAATCTTCCTTATGTACCAGAGGTTTCAGATGCCCCATAAAATGAGGGACTTCATGTTCGGAGTAACCGAACAGCTGTTCAAAATGGGAGTGATAGATATGATCACTGTCCAGGTCCCACTCCCATAACCCCAGGTCGCTGGCTTCTATCGCTTTACTGTAACGTTGCCTGTTTCTGTCCAGCGCTTCGCTGGCCTGCTTTTGCTGCTCAATGGCATCCTGCAGTTGCTGGTTGCTGATGGACAGGTCACGGGTTCTGGCTTCTACCTGCTGCTCCAGATGGTGATGAGCCTGCTGCAGCTGCTTTTCTGCTTTAGTCCGGATAGAGACTTCCCGAGCCAGCTGATGGTTCAGTTCTTCAGTTCTGGTCTGTTCTTCCGCCATCTCTTCCAGTAGCTGGTCATTGCGGACTTTTGCACTGAGTGAATCTTTCAGAAAGAGATGGTTACGCCAGGCGCTGTATAGTAAAAAGGCCAGAAAAATACACAGAATGTAAGGCGAAATAAGCGGTGTATCCGTCTGAAATTCAATCAGAATAAAAGGTACGAAAGCGGGCAGAACAAACGCCAGCCAGGTGATCAGCAGAGCTGAAAAAATCGCACTGGCATACAGAGCCAGCCCTGTCATGCAGATGGCAACCGCTGATTGATGAAACAGACTTTCTGAAGGGGTCAGAAAGGTAATCAGAATGCCCCAGCAACTGCCGGTCAGCAGCCCGCCCAGAGTGAAGAGTTTTTTCCAGTAGGGCAGATCCGAAGAGGTGGCGTCACGGCGCATAAATCTCTGATTAAGCTGAATGCCACCAAAGGTCAGTAATCCGTAGAAGATGGACCAGATCAGTAATAACGGGTTGGACTGATCACTCCATAATAGTGTGCAGCAGACCAGAGCACATCCCATGCCCAGCTGGTAGTACGTTGTGGAATCACGGTATAGCAGAGAAATCTGTTCTTTCAGTAAAGGAGAGGACAGTCCTGTCTTATCTGTTGATGCTCCTGGCGTTTGCATATAGAACACTCTCTGTGGTCGTTTTTTGTTGTTATTTTTTGTGATAACTCCCTTATCTTCTGTTAACGATACCAGAAGCGAGGAAAGGACAGAACCAGTCAGAACCGGTTTTCAGTAACTTATTGTGATAGAGTTTCTTCTTCAGAAATCAGCCAGACAGAATTGAGAAGCGATGGACGTTACACACCTGATAGATTCCCTGAACGATGCACAGCGGGAGGCGGTAACTGCGCCTGCACAACCTATGCTGGTACTGGCCGGAGCCGGTAGTGGTAAGACCCGGGTACTGGTTCACCGGATCGGCTGGCTGATTCAGGTCGATAATGTGTCACCCCACAGTATCATGGCGGTGACTTTTACCAATAAAGCGGCAGCTGAAATGCGGACCCGTCTGGAAGCGTTACTGGGCGTGTCTATGCGCCACTTCTGGGTGGGAACTTTTCACGGCATTGCTCACCGCTTGCTCCGAACGCACTGGCAGGATGCTCATCTGCCGGAAAACTTTCAGATTCTGGATTCCGATGATCAGCTGCGTCTGATTAAACGCCTGATGAAAGATCATAATATTGATGATGAACGCTGGCCTGCCCGCCAGATCCAGGGTTATATCAATGGTCAGAAAGATGAAGGCCGACGTGCAGGATACTTTATTGATACCGGTGATCTGTTTTCCCGCACCATGAATCATGTTTACAGCCTGTACGAAGAACATTGCCAGCGTACCGGACTGGTGGATTTCGGGGAGCTTCTGCTCAGAGCCCATGAGCTGCTCAGGGATAACCCTCTGCTGTTGAAGCATTATCAGGAACGTTTCCGTCATATTCTGGTAGATGAGTTTCAGGATACCAATACCATTCAGTACGCCTGGCTGAGATTGCTGACCGGGGGTGTCGATACTATTCTGACCGTAGTAGGGGATGATGATCAGTCCATTTACGGCTGGCGGGGCGCCAAAGTAGAGAATATTCAGCAGTTTGGTCGGGACTTTGACAATAGCCATCTGATTCGCCTGGAACAGAACTATCGTTCTACCAGTACCATTCTCGAAGCGGCAAACAGTCTGATTGCTAATAACTATGATCGTATGGGGAAGGAGCTGTGGACTGAAGGCAATAAAGGTGATCCTGTTTCTCTGTATGCCGGATTTAATGAGCAGGATGAAGCCCGCTTTATCGTCAACACCATTGAAAAATGGGTCAAGGAGGGAGGTGCACGGGCAGAGACGGCTATTCTGTATCGCTCTAACGCTCAGTCCCGGGTGCTGGAGGATGCCTTAATCCGTGCGGGTATGCCCTATCGAATTTATGGTGGTCAGCGTTTCTATGAGCGAATGGAGATTAAAAATGCGCTGGCTTACCTGCGCCTTATCCTGAATCGCAATGATGATGCGGCGATGGAGCGGGTTATTAATACGCCAACCCGTGGTATTGGCGCTAAGACCCTGGATACTCTGAGAGAACTAGCCCGGAATGAAGGCTGCTCCTTGTGGGACGCGGCAGGTCATTGCATCAGTAACAAGTTACTGGCTGCCAGAGCCTTGTCGGCACTGGGCGGTTTTATGACACTGGTCGACAGCATGGAAGATGAGTGTCACGAACTTTCATTGCATGAGCTGACGGATCATGTCATCAGCCGTTCAGGTCTGATTGAGTTTCATCAGCAGGAAAAAGGTGAAAAAGGTCAGGCCAGGGTAGAAAATCTGGAGGAGCTGGTAACCGCTGCCCGTAGCTTCAATCCGGAAGAGGATCCTCTGGATGAAGATGCTGGGGCTGATACTGTAACGATGCTGCAGGCCTTTCTGTCAGAGGCCGCGCTGGACGCCGGAGAGCAGCAGGCGGATGAATATGAAGATGCCGTGCAATTGATGACTTTGCATTCGGCTAAAGGGCTGGAGTTTCCACTGGTCTTTATGGGGGGCGTTGAAGAAGGCCTGTTCCCCCATAAAATGTCGATGGAAGATCCTGGACGCTTACAGGAAGAACGTCGCCTGTGCTATGTCGGCATTACCCGCGCAATGAAGAAGCTTTATATCACTTATGCGGAGATGCGACGCCTGCATGGTCGGGAAACTTATAACAGTCCATCTCGTTTTGTGCGTGAAATTCCGGAACATCTGATTGAAGAGGTACGACTGCGAGGCCAGGTATCCCGTCCGGTATCAGGTAAACGTGCTACTTCACAATGGCAGCAGACGGAACCGGTAGAACGGGGAGATGGTCAGACGCTGATGATTGGTCAGAGGGTCAGGCATCCGGTATTTGGTGAAGGTATCATTCTGAATTGTGAAGGTCAGGGGCCGAAGGCTCGTCTGCAGATCAGCTTTGATCAGGAAGGAGAAAAGTGGCTGATGGCTGGTTTTGCTAAACTGGAAGCGTTATAACTGAAGGCTGATTCAGATGCTGCGGTAAAAATACCATAGCAAAGTCAGATTAGTGTATCCGTGACGGAGTTCTGTTAATCTCGTGTACGGATAGACATCAGGCGACTGAGTAGAATATTTTAATAACAAAACAATAAATTTAGGAGCTACCTAGCATGAAGCGTCGTGAATTTGTGACCGCCCTCGGTGTGGGCGCTGCTGGTGCAGTACTGGCAGGTTGTACAGGTTCTGAGTCCGGCAGCGAGCAAAAACAGGCTGCAGCTAAGCAAGAAGCTATCAAATGGAAAATGGTGACTACCTGGCCTAAAAACTTCCCGGGTCTGGGTACAGCGGCTAATGCGCTGGCTGAAAAGATCACTAAGATGAGCAATGGTCGTCTGGAAGTTAAAGTATTTGGTGCTGGTGAACTGGTACCGGCTTTCGGCGTATTTGATGCGGTATCAAGCGGTACGGCTCAGATGGGGCATAGTGCTTCCTACTACTGGAAAGGCAAGGCTGCAGCAGCTCAGTTCTTTGCAGCAGTGCCTTTCGGTCTGAATGCACAGGAGATCTCCAGCTGGATCCACTACGGTGGCGGTATGGAGCTATGGAAAGAAGTGTATGAGCCTTTTGGTCTGATTCCGGCTGCAGTGGGTAACACGGGGGTTCAGATGGCTGGCTGGTTCAATAAAGAGATCAACTCTTTACAGGACCTGAAAGGCCTGAAAATGCGTATCCCGGGTCTGGGTGGCGAAGTGATTAACCGTGTTGGTGGTACAGCGGTAAGTCTGCCGGGTTCTGAGCTGTTCACCTCTTTGCAGACCGGTGCGATTGATGCGACCGAGTGGGTTGGACCGTACAATGATAAAGCATTTGGCCTGTATAAAGCGGCTAAGTACTACTACTATCCGGGCTGGCATGAGCCGGGTACTGTACTGGAAGGCATGATTAACAAGAAAGCCTTCGAAGCGCTGCCATCGGATCTGCAGGAGATCGTTCTGCAGGCTGGTCGTGCCGCGAACCAGGAAATGATGGATGAGCTGACTTACCGCAACGCTCTGGCCCTGAAAGAACTGGTGAACGATCACGGTACGGAACTGCGTGAGCTGCCTTCAGATGTCTTCCAGGAGCTGCGTACCGTATCGGATGAAGTGGTATTTGAAGAAGCGAAGAAAGATGATCTGAGCCGTCGTATTTACGACTCCTTCATGAACTTCCGCAGCCTGGCGGAAGATTATCAGAAGATCTCTGAGTACGGTTATCTGCACGGCCGTATCCAGACCAGCTGAACCACTGTCAGTGGTTAATGGCTAATCCGATCAGAAAAACAGCCGGTGTGATACCGGCTGTTTTTTTATACGTGTGCTATCTGGTTACTAACCGGCTCCCGGAATACATGGATCAACGCATATCCGCAAGCCGTTGCTCTGGACATTATCAGGTCGGGATAAACCTTTCAGCTGCCCGGAACCGCACGGATACGGCCGTTTTCATCAATAGCAACCATCACAAACAGCGCCTCTGATACCTTATACATTTCCTGTTCATCGCTTTCAAAAGGCGGCTGAATCCAGGCCTCTACCCGGATATTCATAGAACTGTGGCCAACTTCTTTGACCTCGGTGTGAATCATGACCGTTGAGCCGATTCTGATGGGACACAGAAAGTCCATTTCACTGATGGCAACTGTGGCCGTGCGGCCTTTAGCCAGTTTTCCGGCACTTATTTCTGCGGCCAGGTCCATCTGAGATACCAGCCAGCCTCCGGCAATATCACCGTAAATATTGGTGTCCTGAGGTGTGGCGGCGATTTTCAGTGTCAGCTCTCCGTCCGGAGAGGGTACATCCTCTAAATTACTGCTATCCACGTTGCTCATCATTATTATCTTAGTTGTCTTTGGTCTATTTATAGTTAAGAAACTTGCCTGATGTCTATTGTAGGGAGATTGAAGCCGGATAGGCAGTAAAAAAAGCATCTCAGGCTGACAATCTGGTCACGTTCATATAACTGTAATATTGCATCCCTATAGTAGCCAGCAACACATTACATAACGGCTGAATGCCGAACTACTTAGTGTTCTGGAGACGACATGAAAATGAAGAAGATGATTGCTGCGATCTCTGTTGTCGCTGCAAGTGCCGTAACCGCTAATGTTGCTAATGCAGCAGGTGCTGAACTGGATCCTAATCTGCCATCTTATCAGAAAGCCAGCGGTGTATCCGGCAACCTGTCTTCCGTAGGTTCTGATACTCTGGCTAACCTGATGACTCTGTGGGCTGAAGAGTATAAGCGTGCTTATCCTAACGTAAATATCCAGATTCAGGCGGCAGGTTCTTCTACTGCGCCTCCGGCACTGACAGAAGGTACTGCAAACCTGGGTCCGATGAGCCGTAAGATGAAGGACAAAGAGCTGGAAGCCTTTGAAAACAAACACGGTTATAAGCCTGTTGCTGTACCAGTAGCAATTGACGCTCTGGCAGTATTCGTACACAAAGACAACCCGATCAAGGGTATGAGCATCCAGGACGTTGATGCAGTATTCTCTTCTACCCGTAAGTGTGGTGGCGCTCAGGATATCTCTAAGTGGGGCGAAGTGGGTCTGACCGGTTCCTGGGAAAACCGTACTATTCAGCTGTTTGGTCGTAACTCAGTATCCGGTACTTATGGTTACTATAAGAAAAAAGCACTGTGTAAAGGCGATTACAAAAATAGTGTGAATGAACAGCCTGGTTCTGCATCGGTAGTACAGTCTGTCAGTACGTCGATTAATGCAATCGGTTACTCCGGTATCGGTTACAAAACATCAAGTGTACGTGCGATCCCTCTGGCTAAAAAGCCAGGTCAGCCGTTCATCGAAGCAACACCTGACAATGCTGTAAACGGTAAGTATCCTCTGTCCCGTTTCCTGTACGTATACGTGAACAAGAAGCCTAACCAGCCTCTGCAGCCTCTGGAGCGTGAATTCGTGAAGATGGTGCTGTCTAAAGTTGGTCAGGAAGTGGTTGTAAAAGATGGTTACATCCCACTGCCTGCCGGTGTAGTACAGAAGACTCTGAAGGCACTGGATATCCAGTAATCCGGGCCAGATACGTGAACAGGGACGTTCAGCAGAATCTTTGCTGAAAAAAGGGTAGGCGGCCAGATCGCTTACCCTTTTTTTCTGCCACCCTCGCTCACCTGTCTGGTGTCATACAACTGTCATAAAAGTGCAGTATTTTTCCCGCTATGAAAGAAAATAGCCAAGTTCCCGTAATTGATTTTGATACTCCGCAGTTGCGTATGCACCGGAAGATCAGATCATATAAAGATAAGGTTGCCGAAGTCGGTGTCGGTGTTGGTGGTATCAGCGTTATTATCGCGATTCTGCTGATTTTCCTGTACCTGATGTACGAGGTCGTGCCTCTGTTCAAATCGGCAAGTGTTGAACCTGTTGCGGAATACCAGATTCCGGCAACTGAAACTCTGCCCGGTCAGGCAAAGACGCTCTATCTTGCGGTAGAAGAGCAGAATGAAGTAGCGATGCGTATCACCAGTGTTGGTGAGGTGATCTTCTTCAAAGTGGAAAATGGCCAGGTGGTTAAGCGCTCCCAGCTGCCTGTTCCAGCCGGTGTTGAGCTGACTACGGTTTCCCCTGAAGGTGCTTCCTCCCATTACTTCGCTCTGGGTCTGTCAGATGGCTCTGTGATTGTGATGAAAGAGCGCTATCGCATTACCTATCCGAATGATAAGCGTCTGATCACGCCGATGATTGAGTATCCGTTTGGTGAAGAACCTATGCAGATTGCTCAGGATGGCAGCGCGCTGAAATCTGTGATTCTGCATAATGGCGAAGAGCGTCTGATGATTGCGGCTATTACTGCAGACAATAAAGCTCACCTGAGTGGTTTCTATAAAGAAGAATCCATGTTTGGTGATGAGGTGTCTCTGGAACAGTCGGTTTATCAGTTACCTGTTAATGCCGGAACGTTCAGTAAAGTACTGATCTCTTCTGATCAGCGCTGGTTGTATCTGGCAGGAGAGCAGGGGCAGATTGATGTGGTTGATCTGGCAGACGCTAGTCAGCCGAAGCTGAATGCCCGTCTGAAAGTCACCGAGAAAAACAGTGGCCTGGCTGAGGTGATTATGCAACTGGGAGGTATTTCTCTGCTGATCAGTGATGACAGTGGTGCTATTTCTCAGTGGTTCCTGGTGCGAGATGAGCAGAATGAATGGTCTCTGACGAAGATCCGCTCTTTTGAGCATGATGCTACGCCAGTCGCCGTCATGTTATCCGAGCACCGCCGCAAAGGGTTCCTGGCTATTGATGAAAAAGGCCAGTTAAGTGTGTACAGCACTACCGCTCATCGTACGCTTCTGACAGAAGGTATTCTGGACAAGCAACCGATTGCCGGTGCGATCAGTCCTCGTGCAGATAAGCTGATTGTTGAGCGTGCTGATGGTGTACTGCAGACCTTTAAAATCGAAAATGAGCACCCGGAAGTGTCCTGGAGCGCCTTGTGGGATGAGGTCTGGTATGAAAGTTATCAGGAACCGGAGTACACCTGGCAGTCTTCAGCATCCAGTAATGATTTTGAACCTAAGTTCAGCCTGATGCCTCTGGCATTCGGTACGCTGAAAGCGGCCTTCTACGCCATGATCGTTGCAACACCTCTGGCGATTGCTGGTGCAGTTTACACCGCTTACTTCATGGCTCCGGCGATGCGCCGTAAGGTGAAGCCGGTCATTGAGCTGATGGAAGCACTGCCGACAGTAATCCTTGGTTTTCTGGCGGGTCTGTTCCTGGCGCCTTATGTGGAAGCTAATCTTCCGGGAATCTTTGCGCTGTTAATTCTGATGCCGCTTGGCATTGTGGCTTTTGGTTTTGCATGGGCACAACTGCCGGGCAAAATTCGTCACTCTGTACCTGATGGCTGGGATGCGGCTCTGTTGATTCCTGTAGTGCTGATCGTAGGCTGGTTTGCACTGGGTATGAGTCAGCCTCTGGAAAGCGTACTGTTTAACGGGGATATGCGTACCTGGCTGAGCAATGATCTGGGTATTCCTTTCGATCAGCGTAACGCTCTGGTCGTTGGTCTGGCGATGGGCTTTGCCGTGATTCCGACGATCTTCTCGATTACTGAAGATGCCATTTTTGCGGTGCCTAAACACCTGAGCTACGGTTCTCTGGCTCTGGGTGCAACGCCATGGCAGACCCTGACTCGAGTGGTATTGCCAACAGCCAGTCCGGGTATCTTCTCGGCGGTCATGATTGGTATGGGCCGTGCGGTGGGTGAAACCATGATTGTACTGATGGCCACCGGTAATACGCCGATTATGGATGCCAATATCTTTGAAGGTATGCGGACTCTGGCGGCGAATATTGCGGTAGAGGTTCCTGAATCTGAAGTGGGCAGCTCTCATTACCGAATCCTGTTCCTGGCGGCCTTTGTGCTCTTTATGTTCACCTTTGTGGTGAATACCGCCGCGGAAATGATTCGTCAGCGTCTGCGTAAGAAATACGGTGCGCTGTAACAGGCCGGGAGTGAAAGGAAAAAGTTATGCGTCAATCTATAGGTGACTGGACCCGAAGTGGATCTCCCTGGGTCTGGCTGAATGCTGGTGCTGTAGCCATCAGTGTGATTATGGTAATTGGTCTTCTGATTCTGATTGCATCGCGCGGTCTGGGGCATTTCTGGCCTGCAGCGATCATGGAAGCAGATGTCCGTGCCCCGGACGGCTCCCGATACCATATGGTGGGAGAAAAAGTTGAAGCTGTCACCGTGCCTGCTGAGCAGGTACGGGCAGCAGGTATTGATGTTCCGGCAGGTCAGGAAACGGTTGATCGCTACCTGATGAAGATTGGTAACCGTGATGTATATGGTTCTGATTTCCGCTGGGTGATTGCCGATCACATTGAGCAGATCTCTCATCCGGAGAGCCTGATTGCTGTTGAGCGTCGTGAATGGGGTAACTACTACGGTTATCTGCTGGCGCTGAAAGAAAACGGCCAGGTGATTGCTCAGCAGGGGAAAGGCGAGAATAAAATCTGGCCTGAATTTGAGAAACGTATTGAGCGGGCTCTGAATATCCATGATGAGATCTATCAGATCGAAAAGCATGACATTGGCCGCATCAATTACACGATCGAACGTCTTCGCCTGAAGCAGCGTAGTCTGGAACTGAAAGGTAAGGATACGGCACAGAATCTGGCAGAAATTGATGCAGAACGTGCTCAGCTGAATGCTGAGTATGAAGTTCTGCAGGCTAAGCTGGCGGATCTGTACGTTGCAGCCAACCGTGACAGTTTTGTTGCTATGGCGATGAACGGCGCAGAAACTGAAGTGTCTCTGAGTAAAGTCGTACGTGCCTTCCAGCCTAATATGATGGGACTGGGCGATAAAATGGCTTTCTATGGTGCCAAACTGTGGGAATTCATGACGGATGAGCCTCGTGAAGCGAATACTGAAGGCGGGATCTTCCCGGCGATCTTCGGTACCGTGATGATGGTTATCCTTATGTCGATTCTGGTGACGCCTTTTGGGGTTGTAGCAGCTGTTTATCTGCGTGAGTACGCCAAACAGGGCTTTATCACCCGTATGATTCGTATCGCAGTGAATAATCTGGCCGGTGTTCCTTCGATTGTATACGGTGTGTTTGGCCTGGGCTTCTTTGTCTACTTCCTGGGCGGTCATATTGATGACCTCTTCTTCCCGGAAGCACTGCCTGCGCCAACCTTTGGTACTCCTGGTCTGATGTGGGCCTCTCTGACACTGGCACTGCTGACGGTACCGGTTGTGATTGTGGCGACAGAAGAAGGCCTGGCTCGTATTCCTCGTTCGGTGCGTGAAGGCTCTCTGGCACTGGGTGCGACTAAAGCAGAAACACTATGGCGTGTGGTACTGCCAATGGCGAGTCCTGCGATGATGACCGGTGTTATTCTGGCGGTCGCTCGTGCTGCAGGTGAGGTAGCGCCTCTGATGCTGGTGGGTGTGGTCAAACTGGCACCAAGTCTGCCACTGGACGGTAACTATCCGTTTATTCACCTGGATCAGAAATTTATGCACCTGGGCTTCCATATCTATGATGTGGGTTTCCAGAGTCCGAACGTTGAAGCGGCTCGTCCGCTGGTTTACGCCACAGCCTTGTTGCTGGTGGTGGTAATTGCACTGCTGAACCTGAGTGCAATTGCAATTCGTAACCATCTGCGTGAGAAATATAAAGCTCTGGAGATGTAATTCCGGGTTAAACAGGCTCTGGCCAGAAACGTATTGCCGGAGCCTGTGGTTCGAGAAGATGACAACCATCTCTGAGCCGGTCGCAGATTAACGCGCAATTTTACTAAAGCGCAGATAGACTGAATTTAACGAATTTAAAGAGAGTGTTCCCATGGAAGCTCAGACGGCAATGAATAATACTGACGCGCAACAAGATACCAAAAGCCACAGCATCGATATTTCATCCATGAACCGTGGCGGTGAAGAGTTGTCTCTGGAAAAAGAGACGGTCTGTATGCAGGTGAAGAACATGGACCTCTTCTATGGTGAGAAGCAGGCCTTGTTTGGCGTGAATATGACGATTCCTAAGCAGCGCGTAACGGCGTTCATTGGTCCATCCGGTTGTGGTAAGTCCACTCTGCTGCGCAGTCTGAATCGAATGAATGATCTGGTGGATGGCTGCCAGATTAAAGGTGAGATTAACCTGGAAGGCCAGAACATCTATCAGAAAGGTGTTGATGTGGCTGAGTTGCGTCGTCGTGTCGGAATGGTATTCCAGAAGCCTAATCCGTTCCCGAAATCAATTTACGAAAACGTAGCCTACGGCCTGCGTATTCAGGGCATTAACAACAAACGTATCCTGGATGAGACCGTTGAGTGGGCACTTAAGTCCGCGGCTTTATGGGATGAGGTTAAGGATCGTTTGCATGAAAGTGCACTGGGTATGTCTGGTGGTCAGCAGCAGCGTCTGGTAATTGCCCGCACTATTGCGGTAAAACCTGAGGTACTGCTGCTGGATGAGCCAGCATCGGCACTGGATCCGATTTCGACACTGAAAATCGAAGAGCTGATTTACGAACTGAAAGACAAGTTCACTATTGCGATCGTAACCCACAACATGCAGCAGGCTGCACGTGTATCGGATTACACCGCGTTTATGTATATGGGTAACCTGATTGAGTTCGGTAACACCGATATGCTGTTTACTAATCCTAAGGAGAAGAAGACTGAAGACTACATCACCGGCCGTTACGGTTAAGTCCGGTCCGCTTTTGTAGGACGCGTTTCTGACATTCAGTTTTTTTATCTGCCTGAACAGAATCCTTTCCCTTGCCTGATTGCCCGGGTATGACTGCAAGGGGATGCTCATAAGGTAAGGTTTGTTCGGGTTTATTTTACGAGGGATTATTTATGGAAATCACGACCGATACTCATAGTCATCACATCTCCCAGCAGTTCAATAATGAGCTGGAAGATCTGAAAACCCACCTGCTGGCTATGGGTGGCCTGGTAGAAAAGCAGGTTCAGGATGCGATTTATGCGCTGACCGAAGGCGATAGTGCTATTGCCGAAGAGGTACGTGCCAATGATCGTGCGATCAATGATATGCAGATCCGTATCGATGAAGAGTGCACTCGTATTCTGGCTCGTCGTCAGCCTGCGGCTAGTGATTTGCGCCTGGTTATGGCTGTAACCCGTGCGACCTCTGATCTGGAGCGTGTCGGCGACGAGGCTTCTAAAATTGCCCGCCATGCCATTAAGCTAGCTGAAGAGGGTGAGCCGCCACGGGGCTATATTGAGACGCGCCATATCGGTAATCATGTACGAAATATGATTAAAGATGCACTGACTGCATTTGCCCGGTTTGATACTGAGCTGGCGCTTAAAGTGGCTCAGGAAGATAAATCAGTGGATCTGGAATACCGCTCAGCGATGCGGGCTCTGGTAACCTTTATGATGGAAGATCCTCGTTCGATCAGCCGGGTACTGAACGTGATCTGGGTACTGCGTTCTCTGGAGCGTATTGGTGATCATGCTAATAATATTGCGGAATATGTTATCTATCTGGTGAAGGGTATGGATGTTCGTCACTCTACGCCGGAGAGTATTGAGGAACGTCTGTCCGAGTCATAATTTGTCAGGAATACAGACTGTTACGAAAAAGGGTGCCCGAAAGGCACCCTTTTTTATTGATGTTTTTATAATAGAGCTTAGTCTGCGTCAGATTAAGAGTATTTACTCCTGTTTCATGTGGTGAAACACCTCTGGCGAGGCTACGATAGCCACCTGCTTTAACTGGCTAATCTTCAGAGGATTCAATAATGAACAATACCGTTGCGGGGCCTGCCGCTATTCTGGCTGGATTCCGTATGATTTTTACTCCGGGCCTGAAGCGGTTTGTGATCATTCCTATGATCTGCAATGTCCTGCTGCTGACTTTCTTTATCTGGTTTGGCTATGGTCTGTTTGATCGCTGGGTAGATGGCTTTATTCAGTCGCTACCGGAATGGCTGAGCTTTGTTGAGTGGCTGATCTGGCCACTGGTGATCATTATGACTATAGGCTTTGTCATCTATGGCTTTAATGCGACTACTGCCCTGATTGCTGCCCCTTTTAATGGCCTGCTGGCGGAAAAAGTGGAGCAGCATTTACGTCCGGGTGTCAGCTTTCCACAGGAAAGCATGTCAGAGCTGGTGGTAAGGGCATTACAGCGGGAATTACAGAAACAGTGGTTTTTCCTGAAAAGAGTACTGTTATTGCTCCTGATCAGTTTTATCCCCGGCCTGAATATCATTAGTCCTGTATTATGGCTACTCTTTTCGGTCTGGATGTTGTCTGTTCAGTATCTGGACTATCCCATGGATAACCATCAGGTTGGCTTTCACGCTATGCAACGAGAGCTGAAAAAGCGCTGGTGGCATACTATGGGCTTCGGCTTTACGGCATGGGGCTGCATGTTTATTCCTCTGATCAATCTGTTATTGATGCCTGCGGCTGTCGCAGGAGCGACCTGGCTCTGGGTGAATCAGTATTCTGAGCCGTTTTCACTGGAGGGTGGGTCTGATATGAAGGATGTTTCTGAAAAGTTATGAAAATAGCAAGAATACTGATTGTCGATGATGCCAAGTTTACCCGTGATCTGATGGTAAAAGCGGTGAAGGCCGAATACCCGAAATTTGAAGTGGAAGTAGCTCAGGATGGCCGTAAAGCTCAGGGTATGCTGGGGCGTGCCCGTTATGATCTGGTGCTGTGTGACTGGGAAATGCCAGAAATGTCTGGCATTGAGTTACTGACCTGGCTCAGAGAAGAGGAAGACAACCGGAACCGGGATGTCCCCTTTGTTATGGTGACCAGCCTGGGGGATAAAGAGTATGTACTGGAAGCAGCAGAACATGGGGTAACGGATTATGTTACCAAGCCCTTTAATAATGAACAGCTGAGCAGTAAGGTCACTAAGTACCTGGTCAAGCAGGGTATTATCAGTAAAACAGAGCTGGCAGAGCAGCTGAAAAAGCGGGATCGTATGCTAGGTGGTGGTGGCACTGCCAATGTGCTGACCCAGAAACAGGGAATGCCTTCCGGTTCTGGTGTACATTCTTCTGTGAGTCATGGCATCCATCCGGCTAAACGGGTTCGCGGTAAGGCTATGCTGCTATTTGGTACTGAAAAGCTGCCAGTGATGATCCGTGAACTGAGTACTCAGGAAGTAGTGCTGATGCTTCGGACAGATATGTCACTGCCTGCGATGTTTCAGAAGGTGACCGTGGGCTTTCTTGCCGGTCAGGGAGACAACCAGCAACGCCTGAGTACAAAAGGCTCGGTGATTATGCTGCAGGCGCTGGAAAAGCGGCTGGATGCTGAAGTGGTTTATGCCGGTATCCGTTTTACCGACCTGGATGATAAATCTCAGAAGACATTGTCCCGGATTATCGGCTTAATGAGTCACTAGTTTCCAGATCTGTTATCTGAATAAAAAAATCCCGGATAAACGGTATTATCCGGGATTTTTTATGTCCGGTTAACTCAGACCAATGGCAGATTTACCTGAGAGACTCCCGACTATCCTGCGATGTCATCAGGTCGGATAAGGCCGGTGTTGCCGCTGCCGTCTCTTTATGCTGATGCTCCTGATCCCAGTGCAGGCGATGCAGAGGGAACAGGCAGATAAAACGGGAGCCTTTTTCCAGTTCGCTTTTAATTTCCATACGGGCGTTGTGACGAATCAGTACATGCTTCACAATTGCTAATCCAAGCCCTGTCCCGCCGGTTTCTGCCGAACGACCTTTATCGACCCGATAAAAGCGTTCTGTCAGGCGGGGCAGATGTCTGGGGTTGATGCCCGGCCCATTATCTTCCACCGTGAGGGTCGCCCCCTGGCTGGTTTCCTGCCAGCGAATGATAATGCTGGATTCCGGTGGCGTATATTTGACTGCGTTAAATACCAGATTGGACACGGCACTGCGAATCTCATTTTCTGAACCTATCACCTGGGCATCACACTGATTATCAATCAGAATGTTATGCGCCTTTTCCCCGCTGAGCAGCAAGGCATCCTGACGAATACTGTCAATCAGGCGGTCCATTTCGATATGTTGCTGCTGACCTTCGATATCCGTTGTTTCCAGGCGTGATAGCAATAGCAGGTCATTAATGATGTTCTGCATACGCCGGGACTGCTGTTGCATCTGCTGAGTTGCACGTCCCCAGCGTGGTGGTAGCTGGTCACTGAAGTCAGCAAAGGTTTCCAGATAACCATTGATCACTGTCAGTGGAGTACGCAGCTCATGGGATACGTTGGCGACGAAATCTTTGCGCATCTGCTCCAGGCGGTGCAAGCGGGTGACATTTCTGACCAGCATCAGGCGTTCATTCCGCCCGAAGATGGTGATCTGATATTCCAGTATCAGATTATCATCCATCGGTGAGGCCAGAGTCAGGGGATCATGGTAATCCTGACGATCATAATAAGCGATAAAGCGAGGATCACGTAACAGGTTGGTTATACCCTGGCCTTTATCAGCAGGTGAACGCAATCCCAGCAGTGTTTCTGCGGCGTTATTCCACCACTCCAGGTTACCGTTCTGATCTATCATTACGACAGCATCTCGCAAAGCCCCGCTGGAGCGCTGTACTTTACTTATGATATCGATCAGGCGCTGTTGATTCTGGTGATGGCGTTTCTGGTTATGATACAACTTGTCGAACAGATAGCCCCATATTCCCCAACTCTCAGGGGGGGACTGATCCGGGCTGCCCTCCAGCCACTGATCCAGACGCATCAGAAAACGCAGAGCAAACCAGAGATAAAGCGCCAGTACTGTACATATTGCCCAGGCGATGGATCCGGAGATCCAGCCAACGACTCCGGCAAACAGCAGGATATACAGAATACGAGTCAGTTCATTTCGCCAGATATGGGTCACAGTAAAGCCGTCTTAGTCAGAGCCGAAACAAAGTGTGATTAAACTTTCACAGAGAAACGGTAACCAGTGCCGCGAACGGTCTGTACCAGATGCTCATGTTTTTCACCAAGCGCTTTACGGAGACGACGAATATGTACATCCACTGTACGCTCTTCAACATAAACATTGCCACCCCAGACCTGATCCAGTAGCTGGTTTCTGGTGTATGCACGTTCCTGATGGGTCATAAAGAATTGCAATAAGCGGAACTCTGTTGGGCCTATTTCCAGAGGTTCTCCATGAGAAGTGACCCTGTGGCTGGCCGGATCCAGCACCAGACCATCGACTTCAACCGGATCTTCAATACCCTTCGGAGTCGTTCTGCGCAGAACCGCTTTCAGGCGGGCAACCAGCTCGCGAGGGGAAAACGGCTTGGTGATATAGTCATCCGCACCGGCTTCCAGTCCCTGAACTTTGTTATCCTCTTCACCTTTAGCCGTCAGCATAATGACGGGGGTTTCTGCCGTCAGAGGATCCCGCTTCAGGCGGCGGGCCAGCTCTACACCACTGGTACCGGGCATCATCCAGTCCAGAAGGATCAGATCCGGACGCTTGTCAATAACCAGAGCATGAGCCTGTTGGGCATTTTCTGCCTCCAGACAATTGTAATCGGCCATTTCCAGAGCTACGGCAATCATCTCACGGATCGGAGCTTCATCATCCACGATCAGGACAGTTTTTCCTGTCATTGCGTTATCCCGTCATTCGGTTATGTCATCAATATTGCACATATTACAGCGAGTAAATATGACAATAAGATGACATCGGCTGAACTGATTGCTCTGCCCGTATATCTGAGTTGTGAATATCAGGCCCGGAGCAGGCAGATATTAAGCCTGTAAAGTATAGTCCAGGATGATACCGGCCAGGATGAGTAAGCCAGCCCAGTGGTTGTTCAGGAAAGCTTTAAAGCAGCTTTCTCTTTCTCTTTGCCAGATCAGCTTACTCTGGTAAACGAATAACAGGATGGCACCGGATAGCCCCAGATAGAAGTACAGCCCCAGCTCTTTCATACCGGCTGTAATGATCAGTGCTATAACAGCCAGAATCTGTAACAGAATAATAATATGACGATCAAGATCCCCGAACAGAATGGCGGTGGATTTAACGCCTATCTTCAGATCATCATTACGATCAACCATCGCGTACTGGGTATCATATGCTGTAGTCCATAGCAGGTTGGCAGTAAACAGCAGCCAGGCTTCTACTGGAACCGTGCTGGTCTGAGCAGCATAAGCCATGGGAATGGCCCAGGAGAAGGCCGCACCCAGTACGACCTGAGGCAGATGAGTATAGCGCTTCATAAATGGATAGATAAAGGCCAGTACGATACCTCCCACAGAGAGCATAATGGTGAGCGTATTCGTCATCAGTACCAGCAGAAAAGCGATGACTCCCAGAACGGCAAACAGATACAAGGCTTCTTTAGCCGTGATAGCACCGGTTGCCAGTGGCCGTTCCCGGGTGCGCTCGACATGGCCATCAACTTTACGGTCGGCAAAGTCATTGATCACACAACCGGCAGCACGCATCACATAAACGCCCAGGACAAAGATAACCAGAACCCGGATATCCGGTAAGCCTTCGGCGGCAATCCACAGTGCCCACAACGTTGGCCAGAGTAGCAGATATGTGCCAATGGGACGGTCAACCCGCATCAGTTTCAGGTAGTGTGGGAGTTGCTTGATAATATGCTGGTGAAGAGGTCGGTCAGTCATAGCGCGATCAGAATCCGGGCTTCAGATCTGGCAGGTTGCTGTGATCGGCAAAAGGCTCGAGAAACAGCTCTGTGACCAGAAGTGGTGCTTGATGTATTTCGAAAATTGAACGGCGTCCCCAGATAAAGTCAGTTGTAAATCGGTTATTTTTTCTGGTGATCTGAATCGGTGCACGCCGGATATGGGAGTATTTAAACAGAACCGAACCTAAAGAGCGATTGCCCAGACGCATCAAATGGCGATTTCCTGCGTTTAATGTGGATAGAGGAATGACGGTACGGGCAAACACCCAGGGTTGTTCCTGGCCATACAGAATGACTTGACGAATCAGAGCATATTGCTGACTGTGCATGCCCAGCAGACTGGCTTCATTCAGCGCCGGTTTCAGTATCTGCTGATCTGTTTTCTCCACCCGGAAAATTTGCTGGCTTTCAGCCTGAAGACGCCGGGTCAGGGATGAGGGATTCATCAGCCAGTCATGCCATTGACTATCCGGTCTCTGGTGTCCGGGAGCGTGAGGACTGGTCCAGTGCAATTGATCCCAGGCCGAGCGCTGAATAGCTGCCTGGGAACGGAATAACCGAAGATTCAAATCTTACCTCTGATATACCTGTAAAATAAGGCCTGCGATTCTACCACAGACCTGAAAAAACCTTTGCATCCGCCTGGGGGGACTGCTTAAATAACTGTCGGTTATACGGATCTGATAAAGACATAATAAAGAGGAAAGCGCATGCGTAAGCCTGAACTGGCAGCAGCCATCGCAGAGAAAGCGGAGCTGTCAAAAGATAAAGCCAATGAAGTACTGAATGTTGTTCTGGACGAAATTACAAGCGCAGTAGCCAAAAATGATTCTGTAGCTCTGATTGGTTTCGGCACTTTCTCTGTACGTGAGCGTAGTGCACGTATGGGTAAAAACCCTCAGACAGGTGAAGCGATGGAAATTCCGGCCAGTAAAACTGTCGGATTTAAGCCTGGTAAGAAGCTGAAGGATGCCGTTGACGGTTAAGTTTTGCAGCCTGCATAAAGTATGAAAAAACCGGAACGCTGACTTCCGGTTTTTTTATATCTGCTCTTGCTTTTTTCGAGAATTAGTCCTATTTACCGGCCTTTTCCAGTAATTCGGCCAGTGACCCCAGCTCTTCTGTAAAGTCTGCCAGACTGTCGACAGCCTGTTGAATGGTTTCTCTTTCCAGCCCAAGACGGTTCAGTAAAGGTCCGGGTAACTTACCGACTTTCAATTCTCCATCTGGTTGTACCAGCTGGTTAACGGTATACAACAGGTTGGCATAGGAGTGATGCAGTCCTTCATAAGAGGCGTTATGCAAATGACGTACGGCGCTGCAGATTTCTTCTGGCAGTCCCCAGGAGTGAAACAGAAAGCTGGCAATCTGTTCACGGGTGATGCCGAATAAAAAGCGTTCTATGTACATGGCCGGTACATGAGGGTTAGCTTCCTGGTAGCGGCAGTACTGAGAAAAATAGGGTGGAAAAATCTCTGCGATAATCAGATAGCCAAAGTTATGCACCAGACCTGACAGGTAACACAGGCCAGCAAAAGGGCGCTTTTCTTTCGGGATCTTCTTGACCAGTTTTTCCATCAGCAGAGCTTTCAGCACTGCTTCACGCCAGTAATTATGGTAACCAAAAATACCGTCGCCCGGCATTTTCAGGTTTTTACTCATGGACAGGCCCAGAGACAGGTTCATGGTCAGATCAAACCCCAGCACCCGGATAACAGCATCCTGGATTGAGCGAATCTGTCCAGGCAGGCCGTAGTATGGTGAGTTAGCCCAGCTGATGACCTGTGAAGCCAGACTGGGGTCTGCTTCAATAATAGAAGCCAGTTCATCGGAGTCTGCATCTTCATCGTCTCTGAGCTGGATAATATTATGTGCACTCAGAGGCAAAGGGGGGATTTCAATACTCTCGGCCAGCCGGGTCCGGATACGTCGGGAAGTGATCGTTTCAATGGCTGCCTTAATTTCCAGTTCATCCTGATCAACCGCTGTCAGGTTGGGGCGGATAGATACCAGAGGAATACTGAAAGCTTCAATACGCCCACCCTGATGAATGATGTCCAGGTATTCTTCTTTAGTAAACTCCAGCAGCCATTGAGGATGCCCTGATTCAGTATAAAGCAGGTCATTATCCAGACAACGCTGGTCTGCAATCAGCTGGTAATCCAGTATACCAGGCAAAGCAGGGACGGATTGTAGCTTTTTACGCTTCATCAGAGACTGCTTGGCTTCAGGCGTGATGGCCCGGTAGCCTTCATATAGCTTCATATCCAGCAGACAGTGGGCCGGAAATGCCAGAATATGCCGGGTGCCTTCTTTTCCTTCCAGAATGGTCGAGCGAATCAGCTGCCGGGGAGTTGCCCTGTTTCTGGGAACCAGACGTTTTTTCAGATCTTCTGGGAAGTCAGTCGGCTGGGTAGCACGCTTGATGCAATCCGATAGTTGTTTAGTGATTCCCTCTGTGGACATAACTTTCTCCGGCAAAAAACTTTGGCAAGTATAACTGACTATTTTCGATTGTTTGAGATTCATGTCGAATTTTGAAGATGTATTTTTAAGTTTTATCCTACAGACAATCGTTTTTTTTGTGGTAAAGGGAGGAACTGATCAATAAATATAAGACTCCCCCCTGGATGGAGGTATTACACCTGAGCATATTGCTCTGCACCACTCAGCCAGCGCTGGATCAGAGGTTCCGGGTGTTGAGGGTAATGCTTAATCAATCTGATCGCGGCCTGGTTGACCTCGTCCAGAAGATATTGATCTCTGACCAGATCGGCAATTTTCATCTGTGCCAGTCCGGTCTGACGGGTCCCCAGTACTTCTCCTGGGCCTCTGAGTTCGAGATCTTTTTCAGCAATGACAAAGCCATCCTGAGTATCACGCATCACAGCAATACGGGCTTTTCCGTTACGGGATAGAGGTGTGTGATACATCAGCACACAGTAGCTTTGCTGGTTGCCGCGTCCGACACGCCCTCTTAGCTGATGCAATTGTGATAACCCCAGGCGCTCAGGGTTTTCGATAACCATCAGTGTTGAATTAGGGACATCCACACCGACCTCAATCACCGTTGTTGCGACCAGTAACTGAAGCTCGTTCGCCTTAAAGCGTGCCATGATTTCTGCTTTTTCCCGTGCTTTCATACGGCCATGAACCAGACCAATTCTGAGGCCCGGCAGTTTTTCCTGTAGCTCTGCAAAAGTACTCTCTGCTGCCTGACACTGCAGAGTTTCAGAATCTTCGATCAGTGTGCAGACCCAGTAAGCCTGTTTGCCTTCATGACAGGCAGCGGCAATGCGGTCGATCACCTGATCCCGACGGGTATCTGCCAGAGCAACGGTTTCAATGGGAGTTCTGCCTGGTGGCAGTTCATCAATAACAGAGGTATCCAGATCCGCATAGGCACTCATAGCCAGTGTGCGGGGAATGGGAGTCGCAGTCATAATCAGCTGATGGGGATAAGTATCGCCCTGACGACCTTTTTCGCGCAGGCTCAGACGTTGATGCACGCCAAATCTGTGCTGCTCATCGACAATCACCAGACCTAACTGACAAAATTCGACCTGTTCCTGAAACAGCGCATGAGTCCCCACTGAAACCGGGCAGCCTGAGGCTATTTTATCCAGTTGTTCCTGTCGAGCTTTACCTTTCAGCTTTCCGGCCAGCCAGGCAACATCAAGCCCCATTGGGGCCAGCCATTGCTGAAAGCTATGGTAATGCTGCTCAGCCAGAATTTCGGTTGGGGCCATCACCGCCACCTGAAAGCCGGCACTGACCGCTTTGAGTGCGGCCATGGCAGCAACCAGGGTTTTACCGGCCCCCACATCTCCCTGAACCAGGCGCAGCATAGGGCTGCTCTGAGTCATATCCTGGTTGATTTCACTGATAACCCGGGTCTGGGCGCCGGTCAATGGGAAAGGAAGCTGATCTGTCAGTTGTTGGCACAGATCCTGACCACTGCTAAAGATCGGGGCCTTGTGGTGCTTATGTTCCTGACGCAATTTCAGCAGACTGAGCTGCTGAGCGATGAGCTCTTCCATAATCAACCGTCTCTGGCTGGGGTGTCTGTATTCACTGAGTGCATCGACCGGTGCATCTGGCGGTGGTTCATGCAGCAGTTGCAAAGAGGTCTTCAGATCCGGCAGATCCGGAAAGAGTTCAGCAGGCAGCCAGTCCGGTACTTCTGCTTTGTTCAGTTCACTTAATGCCAGACTGATCAGCTGGCGCAGACGATTCTGAGTCAGGCCGTCAGTCAGGGGATAAACCGGTGTCAGGTGATCGGCCAGTTCAGGGGGCTGATCGGTCTGTACCAGCTGGTATTCCGGATGGTACAGCTCCAGTCCATTAGCTCCGGGGCGTGCTTCTCCATAGCAGCGTACCAGTACGCCTTTGCGAAATTGCTTTTGCTGAGCGGCATTAAAGTGGAAAAAGCGCAAGGTGATACTACCGGTACCGTCCTGCAGGCGAACAATCAGTGCCCGGCGTTTCCCCGTTACGACATCGGCCAGTGATACCTGTCCTGCCAGCACGACCTCATCTCCACGCCGCACAGCGCCCATAGGAGTGATTCTGGTTCTGTCCTGATAGCGCAGAGGCAGATGAAACAGCATATCTTCAATGGTATAAATGCGAAGTCTGGCCAGTTTTTCTGCCAGCGCAGCACCCACGCCTTTCAGGTGGGTCACAGGTTTATTCAGACTGTCAGTGGTCAGTGCTGGCATAAAGTCCCCATAGCATTTACAGCTGCGATGTGGTTAATTTGAATGTATCGGTGGCGTATGCTGTCAGATAACGTCTGAATAAGCATACAGTATTTTGCAGATAATATACGCCTGAAGCTGGTATTGCATTATCTGGCAGCCCACAGGCTGACAGAGTTGAAAAACAGGCTTTTTCAGGTGTTCGGAAATGACCGGGGAGATGGGAAAGTGGACGCACAGGAGATTTTGATTGTCGGCTGCGGAGATATCGGTGGTCGTACGGCTCAGGGACTGATTAACGCAGGACATTCCGTGTACGGTGCACGGCGTAATCCTCAGAATTTACCGGATGGCGTTCAGCCTGTGACACTGGATGTGTCTGATAAAGAATCCTGGCAGGCACTGACACTCAGTCCGGACTTTATTGTGTACTCTGTTGCAGCTGGTGGCTTTGCTGAAGAGGCCTATCAGGCAGCATATTCCGACGGTATTGCCAATATGCTGGACTGGCTGAAAGCACGTCAGCATCAGCCAAAGCATATTCTGTTTGTCTCCAGCACCAGTGTTTATGGGCAGGGTGAAGGCGAAGAAGTGGATGAAAATACTGAGCCTAAACCGGCCGGTTTTGCCGGGCGTATTATGCTGCAGGCAGAAGAGCGGTTAAGAAAAAGTAATCTTCCGGCAACCTCTGTTCGTTTCTCTGGTATTTATGGTCCGGGGCGGGACATGTTGATTCGTCAGGTGCGCCAGGGGCGTATGGCTCCGGAAATACCGGTGATGTACTCCAATCGGATTCACAGTGATGATTGTGCCGGTGTACTGAATCATCTGCTGATGTTGGCTCAATCCGGCCAGACACTGGATAACATTTATCTGGCAACTGATCAGGCATCTGAACCGATTCATGAGGTGATGAGCTGGATGGCCGATATTCTGCAGGTGATTCCGACAGAAATGGTTGAATCGCCAACGCGACGCAGAGCTTCCAGTAAGCGTTGTATCAATAAGCGTCTGCTGGCGACAGGGTATCAGTTTATCTATCCGACATACAAAGATGGATATATTGATGCTTTGAAAAAAGTAAAAAAGGAAATTGCAGAGGAAAAAGAGCGGGCAAAAATTTACGATTAACCGATGAAAAACTGACTTCTATCAGAACCCTGTCATGGAAGCCGTGACGGGGTTTTTCTTATATAAGATAATGTGACCCATTGGGTATCAAAAAATTTATACCGTGGTAGCATATATCTTCCTTCTCTTATTGACAGGATGAGTTCCGATTAACGGTTTTCTCACTTTTTCAGTTTACCTGGATAAATTTTTATCAGAGGGTTAAGGGACACTTATTGCCTTTCTTCAGAAATAGACCGACAGGGGATCATCTGATCACGACTGTTGGATTAGTCAGAGTTATACTTCCAGAATGTCTGGCTCCTGTTGAAATGGAGATCCATGCCTGAACAAAAGCCTTTGACATTCTTCAGCCGTCGACTGATGAATACGACCATTTTTTATAAACACTTTGTTCGGGCGCTGACACACTATTTGCAAGACATAGGAGTGTAAAACATGCTGTTTCGTAATCAGAAACTACAGTCTCGCATTGATGAGCTCGAAGAAGAGCTGGCTGTATTTCACGATATGCAAAATGATCTTCAGGCAGAGATGCTGTGTTTTTCTCTGGATAAAAAGGGATCATTTCTGACCACTAATGAGCGCTTTTTGCAGTCTTCTGGTTACTCCCTGGGCGAAATTACCGGTAAGAACCTGCGGGATCTTGTGGCAGAAAAATCTCTGAATAAAGAGCACTGCCAGAAAATGTTTGATGCGATTCATTCTGGTAAGCACTGGCATGGTGCGCTTCAGCTGGTAACCAAAGACCGGCGTGAAGCCTGGTACCGGATTATTGTCCAGCCTATGAGGCATGTAAAAACTGATGCCGTAGAGCTGAGAGTGTATGCTGTTGAGTTGACCCGGACTATCTCTCAGTCCCGTGAGCAGGAAGATATGATTGCTGCGCTCAATCGGTCATCGGCGGTGATTGAGTTCAGCCTGGAGGGCATTATTCTGAATGCCAATGATAACTTTCTGAAAAGCACCGGGTATAATAAAAGCCAGATTATTGGCCAGCATCACAGAATGTTCTGTGATCCTCTGGAGACGGAATCTCATGAATACCAGGACTTCTGGCGCAGGCTGGCCGTTGGTGAATTTGTATCCGGACGTTTTAAGCGTTTTGCCCGTAATGGCAATATTGTCTGGCTGGAAGCCAGTTATAACCCGATTCATGATGATGGTGGTGAACTGTATAAAGTTATCAAATTTGCCACCGTGATTACTGACCAGATGAATCGGGAAGAAGCGATTTCAGAAACGTCAGAAATTGCTTACAACATTTCACATAAAACAGATTCCGATACTTCAGAAGGCATCCGTGTTCTGGAATCTACCATTCAGACTATGAATGAGTTATCTGTGCAGATGGAAGATGCCAGTAAAGGTATTTTTGAATTGGACTCTCAGTCGATGAAGGTATCTGACCTGGTCGAGAGTATCCGTGGCATTGCAGAGCAAACGAATTTGCTGGCTCTGAATGCGGCTATTGAAGCGGCCCGTGCCGGAGAACAGGGACGGGGTTTTGCGGTGGTAGCGGATGAAGTACGTCAACTGGCATCAAGGACCAGCTCTGCAACAGAGCAGATTATTAAAGTCGTTTCAGAAAATAAGCAGCTGACAGAAAAAGCGGTACTGCTGATAGAAGAAAGCCTGACGAAGGTCAGCAAGGCGCTGGAGTTATCGAATGAAGCCGGACAGGTGATGAATGATATTCAGACCGGCGCCCGTCAGGTGGTCGATGCGATTGGGCAGTTTAAAAAGAGTCTGTAATGTTCTGGCTGTCAGAGATTCTTTCAAGGGAGATCATCTTTGATGTACCTGAAAAAAGCGTCTCTGTGAAGAACGGCGATCTGCTACAGCTTCTGGCTGAAGCAGATTGCCATTCTTTTTTCAGGCCTGTATCAACGAGGGGATAACTGTTTACGACAGTACGACCACGCCTTCAATTTCGATCAGAGAACCTTTAGGCAGTTCACTGATGCCTACCGCAGCGCGAGCTGGATAAGGTTGTGAAAAGTAGCGGCTCATCACATCATTAACCACAGCAAAGTTGGACAGATCTGTCAGATAGATGTTCAGTTTAACGATGTCAGACATTTCGGCACCCGACGCTTTAACCACCGCTGAGATATTTTTGAATACCTGCTCTGCCTGGGCTTCAAAACCACCATCAACCAGTTCCATCGTTTCCGGATTCAGAGGAATCTGGCCAGACATATAAACGGTATTACCCGCTTTTACAGCCTGAGAGTAGGTGCCGATTGCTGCCGGTGCATTATCAGTGTGGATAACGGCTTTATTGCTCATTCGTATTCTCCTGCAAGTAGCGCTGTCCGTAATAGATTATTGTTCCTGTCATCAGCGACGGGCACGGACAATTCGATTAACATTATTCAGGGTACGGATACGGCGCATTACTCTGGCCAGATGTACCCGGTTGCTGACGCCCAGCTCAATATTGATCAGACTGATACGAGCATCCCGCTCTTCGGTCGTGATTTTCTCGATGCTGCCATCGGCTTCAGTAATCAGAGCCGCCAGCGAAGCGATAAAGCCTTTTTCATGTTCCGCCTCTACTCTGAGTACCACAGTAAACTCTCCGATAACGCCTTCGGTCCAGTCCATCGGAATGCAACGATTGCTGTCATTACGGATGCTGGCGATATTGCGGCAGTTATCCATATGAATCACTATGCCACGGCCACTGCTGATATGGCCGACAACAGGGTCGCCAGGAATCGGATGGCAACAACGGGCATAAGAGGTCACCATACCTTCAGTGCCACTGATGGCCAGTTTGCTGAAGACCGGACTATCGGAATCTGCCTGAGCGCTTTCTTCATGGCCAATCAGGACACGGGCCACGCCGAAGGCCATGCGATTCCCCAGGCCAATATCTTCCAGCAGATCCTGTTCGCTCTCATACTGAAACTCTTTTAGCAGAACCTGCAGCTGTGCTTTATCCAGATCATCGTACTGTTTGTTGTAGGCATCCAGCGCCTTGTTCAGCAGACGTTTGCCCAGAGAAACCGACTCTTCGCGTTGCTGATTTTTCAGGTAGTGGCGGATGGCACTCCGGGCTTTCGCTGTGGCAACGAAACTCATCCAGGCCAGATTAGGACGGGCGCTGGGTGAGGTAATAATGTCTACGGACTGACCGCTTTCCAGATGGGCGCTAAGCGGCGACAGACGGCGATTAATGCGTGCTGCAACGCAGGAATTGCCGACGTCGGTATGCACAGCATAAGCAAAGTCGACGGCTGTTGCTCCGGAAGGCAGCTCCATAATGTCGCCTTTTGGCGTGAACACGTAGACCTCATCCGGGAACAGATCCATTTTGACGTGTTCAATAAATTCCAGTGAGTTACCAGCCCTTTGCTGCATCTCCAGCAGGCCTTTAACCCACTGACGAGCACGGGCATGGCTGGCTCCGGTCATACCCTGAGCTTTTTCTCCACTCTGATTAGCTTTGTACAACCAGTGTGCAGCAATGCCGTTATTGGCCATGGCTTCCATTTCACGGGTACGAATCTGTACCTCAATAGGAATACCATTCATGCCAATCAACGAGGTATGTAACGATTGATAGCCATTGGCTTTAGGAATTGCGATATAGTCTTTAAAACGCCCAGGAACCGGCTTATACAGATTATGTATCACGCCCAGAATACGGTAACAGGTGTCTACTTTATCGGTGATGATACGGAAGCCGTACACATCCATAATCTCTGAGAAGGACTTACGGCGCTCCTTCATTTTACGGTACAGGCTCAGCAGGTGTTTTTCCCGGCCGATCACCTTACCGGACAGCTCTTCTGTATCAATACAGTCCTGCAACGCAGTCTGAATCTCCCGTATGACCTGACGACGATTCCCCCGAACGCTCTGAACCGCACGTTTCAGGCGCTCATAGCGCATGGGGTGCATGCCTTCAAAGCCCAGTTCTTCCAGCTCGGTACGTATGGTGTTCAGTCCCAGGCGGCTGGCAATCGGTGAATAGATATCCAGAGTTTCGCGGGCGATACGGCGCTTTTTATCCGGGCGCAGTGCTCCCAGAGTACGCATGTTGTGCAGGCGGTCAGCCAGTTTTACCAGGATAACACGAATATCCCTGGCCATAGCCAGAGCCATTTTCTGAAAGTTTTCTGCCTGAGCCAGGGCTTTATCTTCAAAGTGGATCTGGGTCAGTTTAGACACACCATCGACCAGTTCTGCCACCGTTTCGCCGAATTGACGGGACAGGGCTTCTTTGGTAACAGGGGTATCTTCAATCACATCATGCAGCATGGCGGCCATCAGGCTTTCCGGGTCCATGTGCATATTGGCCAGAATCGTAGCTACAGCCAGTGGGTGGGTGACATAATGCTCACCACTACGACGGCGTTGACCATCGTGTGCCTGCTCGGCAAAGAAATAGGCGCGACGTACCTGCTGAATCTCTTCAGGCTTCAGATAGCCGCGCAAACGATCGGTCAGATCTTCAATTGTCGACACGGTTTACTCCTTCCTCCTGCCTGGCCTGATACGGAGTAGCCAGGTTTATTACTGAAATAAAAGGTGCCGACATAGACGACTTACTCCTCGTCGAAACCCTGGTTTTCGCGACCAATCGCTTCAGGGTCTTTCAGGAGTCTATTTGTGATATGACCTTCTGCTATTTCACGCAGAGCCATAACGGTTGGCTTGTCGTTTTCCCATGGCAGCAGAGGATCTTTTCCACCAGTGCTGAGCTGATGTGCCCGCTTGCTGGCAACCATCACCAGTTCAAAGCGGTTATCAACGTTTTCCAGACAATCTTCAACTGTAACGCGAGCCATTTAGTATCCCCAGATAAATTACAAACCAGTAAAGAATCGTGCAGTTTACTGAATTCAGTGATTCTCTGACAAGAGATCCGTCAGAAGTTTACCATGTCTGGCCTGCTGACAGGTCAGTTTCTGGCGTTGTGCGATGATGACAGCCTTCAGCTCTGCCAGAGCCTGATCAAAATCATCATTAATAATGACATAATCATATTCGTTGTAATGTGACATTTCGCTGATGGCCTCAGCCATACGTCCGGCAATAATCTCTGCAGAATCCTGCCCCCGGTTGTCCAGGCGCTTCTGAAGTTCTTCTCGGGAGGGCGGCAGAATAAATATCCCTGCTGTTTCTGGCATCAGTTTGCGTACTTGCTGGGCACCCTGCCAGTCAATTTCCAGAATAATATCAATACCCTGTGACAGTTGATCTTCCAGCCACAGGCGGGAAGTACCATAAAAGTTACCAAATACTTCAGCGTGCTCCAGAAAGGCATTATCGGCAATCAGAGCTTTAAACTGATCCACGGATACAAAGTTGTAGTTCACGCCATCTTTCTCACCCGGACGAGGGGCTCGAGTGGTATGAGATACCGATACCTTAATGGCATCTGTCTGATCCAGCAGAGCGGATACCAGACTGGATTTACCTGCGCCGGAAGGGGCGGACAGAATATAAAGAGTTCCCTGAGACATGATGAGTATCCCGCACAATAGTCAGATAGTGAGTAAAAATGTGATCGTGAAACGCATGCTCCGGACTTTTCCGGGCCGTGCGATGATTCATATCTGAACAAAAGTATTCCGACATTCTTCTGTCAGTGACGAAAGAATACGATGGCTTTCAGCAAAAGCACTTCTGTTCAGGTGCTTATTAGCATCAATTTTATCGGGAATTGAGCTGTCAGGCGAATGCCGATCCGGTAAAGTGCAGCTTTTCTGCCAGTGATATCACAGTGGCAGACCGATAACAGGAAAGAATCACTATGACAGGTCAACATCCGGCTTTGATTGCTGCCCTCTGGATGCTGGGCACTCTGATTTCATTTGCTGCTATGGCGGTGGCTGGAAGGGAGCTTTCGGCAGAGTACACCACCTTTCAGATTCTGTTTTTTCGTAGTGTGGTCGGTGTATTGCTGATCGGCTTTCTGATCAGCCGCTCAAAGGGATATACCAGTGGCGGTACCCCGGATAAGCCTGGGTTTGCTCAGATTCGAACGGCCAGACCCGGAGCACACCTGATCCGGAATATTGCTCATTTTGCCGGGCAGTACGGCTGGTTTTATGGCCTGGCGTATATCTCACTGGCTGAAGTGATTGCCATCGAGTTTACAACGCCTGTATGGACCGCCTTACTGGCTTTTTTCCTGTTGGGTGAAAGGTTGACCAGGGCGCGAATTCTGACTCTTATTCTGGGAATAACCGGTTTGTTACTGATTATCCGTCCCGGAGATGGGGTACTGGAGCCTGCGGCACTGGCTGTGCTGGCCGGAGCCGTGGGGTATGCGCTGTCTTATATTCAGACAAAATCCTTGTCTGCTACGGAAACGCCATTGTGTATTCTGTTTTATATGACACTGATGCAGCTGCCATTTGGCATGATCCCTTCTCTGTCAGACTGGAAAACTCCAACGCTGGAGAGTCTGCCGCTGATTATGGTGGTTGGCGTGACGGCGATGAGTGCCCATTACTGCATGACCCGTGCATTCAGACTGGCTGATGCAACAGTCGTGGTGCCGATGGACTTTATGCGTTTACCTCTGATGATGCTTTTAGGGTATATGCTGTATCAGGAAACGGTGGACTGGTTTGTATTGATAGGAGCCTTGCTGATGTTTAGCGGCAACCTGATTAATATCCGGGCAGAACAGCGGCGTATTAAATCGGGGGCATGATTACGTCTGCCCTGAAAATATCATATTTTTCTATCCCTTTGTATTTAAAGGAAAAAAGTTGCATGTGAAACACTGTTAATGACTTCTGGAATCTGGTTCTGCGACTTTTTACCGGTTAGCAGAGAAGGGGCGGGTGGTTAAAGCCTGAACTTTTAGCCTGAAACATTATCCGAATATTTGATTAAACCGTAGTATTGATCGACAATCCCTTCGGATTTCGGTGATTCACTGAAGTCCTGTTTTTTTCCGGTCTGATTATTAGGTAACTCCATGCTAAAACCTGAACTGATTTCTGAATTCACCCGCCAGATGAGCGAAAAACTGAATGGTGGCCAGGGCCTGCCCGGCGAAGTCGAGTTGAAGCGTCAGGTGCAGCTGGTTGCAGAAAGTGCATTCAGTAAGCTGAATCTGGTGACCCGTGAAGAGTTTGATATTCAGACCGAAGTACTGATGCGTACCCGCAGTAAAATTGATGAACTGGAAAAACAGGTTCAGCAGATGGAAACTCAGATGGCTGAATTATTGAAAGCCCGCTCTGATAGCTAATCTGATTATCTGGCAAGCAGATAAATAAGCTGTTTTTTTTTAGTTCTCTGGAATTAAGGTATCAGAGGATTGATCGTTTAAACGGTTTTTTCTGATACCTGAAGAATGCAGGACGCATTCATTTCAGCCAGATCGGCTGATCACAATGACAAGGAGGTTATGATGACTCTGGCTGTTCTCTATAGCCGTGCTTCTGTAGGTATTGATGCTCCTGAAGTGCGAATCGAAGTTCACCTCACCAATGGTTTACCGGGCCTGGCCATTGTCGGTATGCCGGAAACCGCCGTAAGGGAAAGCAAAGACCGGGTACGCAGTGCTCTGATTAATGCAGGTTTTGAATACCCTCAACGTCGCATTACCGTTAATCTGGCCCCGGCTGACCTGCCTAAAGAAGGTGGGCGCTACGATCTTGCCATTGCGCTGGGAGTTCTTGCTGCATCGGGGCAGGTCCCTGTTAATCAGCTGGCTGATTTTGAATGTTACGGTGAACTCTCTCTGTCTGCTGAATTAAGACCAGTATCCGGTATTTTACCCGCTGCGCTGGCCTGTGCCCGCAGTGGTCGTAAAATGCTGGTGCCTGCCGCTAATGCCAGTGAAGCCTGTCTGCCACAGGATAATCAGGTGTTCACTGCAGAACACCTGTTACAGGTGACCGGGGCTTTGCATAACCAGCAGACACTGGTGCAGGCGGCACTGAATCCAGAGCAGCGTTCGACACCTTTGATGCATATTCTGGACCTGGCTGATGTGAAAGGCCAGTTTCAGGCCCGCCGTGCGTTAGAAATTGCTGCAGCGGGTCAGCATCATCTGTTGTTGGTGGGGCCGCCTGGTACCGGTAAAACGCTGTTAGCCAGTCGTTTACCCGGTATTCTGCCTGCAATGACTGAGCAGGAAGCACTGGAGGTTATGGCGCTATCATCAATCACAGGGCGGTTTGATCTGCAGGAATGGGGCATCCGGCCATTCAGAAGTCCTCATCATACAGCGTCTGGTGTTGCTCTGGTCGGCGGTGGTGTACGTCCTAAACCCGGTGAGATCAGTCTGGCCCATAACGGCATTCTGTTTCTGGATGAGTTGCCGGAATATGATCGCCGTGTGCTTGAAGTGCTGCGAGAACCACTGGAGTCCGGTGAAATCCATATCTCCCGTGCCAGCCAGCAGGTGAAGTACCCTAGCCAGTTTCAGCTGGTGGCTGCGATGAATCCATGTCCCTGTGGATATTTTGGTGACAGTATCCGCTCCTGCCGCTGTAGTGCCAAACAGGTAAAAAGTTATCAGAGTCGTCTATCAGGCCCGTTACTGGACCGGATTGATTTACAGGTGGCGGTTACCAGTCTGCCGCCGGAACAGCTGGCCAGCGTGCAACCCGGAGAAGCCAGCGCTGTGGTACAGGAAAGGGTGACTCTGGCTCATCAGAAGCAACTGACAAGGGCGGGCAAAAGTAATGCTCATCTGACCGGCAGAGAACTGGACCAGCTTATTCAGTTACAGCCTGAGGCGAGTCAATTACTGCAACAGGCGATGGAGCAGTTAGGTTTATCGCCGCGCAGTTATCACCGCATCCTGAAAGTCGCCCGTACTATTGCCGATCTGGCGGATGAAGAACAGGTCGGGGTCTCTGCCGTCTCTGAAGCGTTGGGCCTTCGGCAGCTGGATCGTTATATGCAACAGGTTGGATGAATCGTAAACCTGATGGTTTACTCTGGCATCATTCGCCATCCCTGAAACCTGAAGTTAAAACCGATTAAACCTTCTGCCTCCTACAGGTTTAAACAGCTTTCTGCGAGAGTTAGCGCCAATTACGTTGTCCTGACAACACACTGACACTTGTTGTCAGGACCCGTCCTTTATTCTTCTCTCAATCAGAATACTAAACCCGAATTTTCCGGAGGCAGATCATGGAATTACGTTCCAGACTGGCTGTTATTTTAGCGGTAGCCACTTTAAGTGGCTGTATTGCAGAGGCTGACTCTGACCAGCAATCAGCCCCAGCACAGGCACGTCCATTACAACCTGTCGATGTCGCAACGGTACTGCACACTGAAGTGACTGAGTGGCATACTTTTACGACCCGTCTTGAATCCCCTGAACAGGTTGAATTACGCCCACGAATCAGTGGTGTGATTGATTCTGTGGAATTCACGGAAGGCAGTTATGTACAGAAAGGAGATTTGCTGGTACGCATTGATCCGCGCCCTTTTCAGGCCGAAGTCGAGCGTCTGAAAGCAGAGCGTGTCCGGGCGACGGCTGCGCTACGTCAGGCGCAGACCGAAGCGAAGCGGGCTAAAAGCCTGCAATCCCGTAATGCGATGTCGGATGAACAGGCGGAAGCCCGAGGCTTTCTGGTCAGCCAGCGTCATGCCGAGCTGGCTTCTGTGTCTGCAGCCTTACAGGCTGCTGAGCTGAATCTGGAGTTTACCGAGATTCGTGCGCCGATTTCAGGGCGTGTATCTAATGCCTATATCACCACAGGTAATAACGTGCAGGCCGGTAGCAGTGTACTGACCACTCTGGTATCCACCGATCAACTGCATGCTTACTTTGATGTGGATGAGCGTACCTGGAACCGTCAGTTTCAGCAGGTAGACGCACAATCCGGTCTGATGGCGGCACTGCAGCTGAGTGGTGATCAGGGTTTCCCTTATCAGGGGCAGCTGGACTTTATCGATAATCGCGTTAATCCGGGTACAGGCACACTGCGTGTGCGTGCGACCTTTGAGGCGACTCAACCGGCGCTGCGTCCGGGAGCTTTTGCCCGTGTACGCATGGCGGCTGATCATGCGCGTTTAAGTGTCGTGGTGCCGGATCGCGCTATAGGCACCGATCTGGAAAATCAGTTTGTGCTGACCGTCGATGCGAATAACACCCTGGCGTACCGCAAAGTCTCTGCCGGTGTGCGTATCGGTGAACTACGAGTGATTGAACAAGGCTTAGCCAAGGGTGAGCGTATTGCGGTCAATGGTCCGGCCCGTGTCGGTCCGGGGATGCCGATTCAACCTCGTGAGGTGGAAATTGATCGCCGTGACCTCAGCCAGATGAAACTGATGCCAGAAGCCTCTGAGCAGGAGCTGTCAGAGTCCAATAGCGCACCAAATGCTCAAACGCTGGCGAAGGCGGGTTAAGCCATGAAGTTCAGTCATTTCTTTATTCAGCGCCCTATTTTCGCGGCGGTGCTGTCACTGTTGATTCTGCTGGGCGGGGCGGTGTCTCTGTTCCAGCTCCCTGTCAGTGAATATCCTGAAGTGGTGCCACCTACCGTGGTGGTGACCGCCAATTATCCTGGTGCTAACCCGAAAGTGATTGCTGAAACCGTGGCTTCGCCACTGGAGCAGGAGCTGAATGGGGTGGAAAACATGCTGTATATGTTTTCTCAGGCGACTACCGATGGTCGCATGACCCTGACCGCAACCTTTGCGCTGGGTACGGATCTTGATCGTGCTCAGGTCCAGGTGCAAAACAGGGTGAATTCGGCATTGCCGCGTTTGCCTCAGGAGGTACAGCGTTTAGGTGTGGTAGCCGAAAAAGCCTCACCAAACCTGACCATGGTGGTACACCTGTATTCACCCACTGGTGAGCGTGAGATCAGTTATCTGTCCAACTACGCCGATCTGAATATCAAAGATCAGCTGGCGCGTCTGCCTGGTGTCGGTGATGTACAGCTGTTTGGCGGCGGTAAATACTCAATGCGCCTGTGGCTGCAGCCGGATGAACTGGCGGCGCGTAATCTGACACCGGGTGATGTTGTGCAAGCGGTACGGGAACAGAACCGTCAGGTGGCAGCCGGTACCTTAGGTGCTCAACCCGTTACTAACGATAAACAGTTCCAGGTACTGCTGAATGTGAAGGGACGACTGCAAAGCCCGGAAGAGTTTGCACAAGTTGTCGTACAGGTTGATCCTTCTGGGGCTATTACCCGCTTGAAAGATGTGGCGCGAGTTGAGCTGGGTGAAGACTCCTACTCACTGCGCGCGCTGCTGAACGGTCAGACAGCCGTTGCGATTCCTATCTTTCAGCGTCCGGGATCGAATGCCATTGAGCTGTCTAATCAGGTGCGTCAGACCATGGATCAGCTGGCAGAGCGTTTTCCGCAAGGGGTGGAATATAAGATCGCTTACGATCCGACCGTATTTGTGCGGGGTTCCATTGATGCCGTGATCGATACCCTGCTGGAAGCGATTCTGCTGGTGGTGATCGTCGTGATCCTGTTCCTGCAAACCTGGCGTGCCTCCATTATTCCTTTGATTGCAGTGCCAGTATCGCTGATTGGTACCTTTGCCGTGATGCAGTGGTTAGGGGTATCCATCAATACGCTATCGCTGTTTGGTCTGGTACTGGCCATCGGTATTGTGGTGGACGATGCCATCGTAGTGGTAGAAAATGTTGAACGTAATATCGGCCTGGGTCTGAGCCCGGTAGAAGCCACTAAACAGGCGATGACCGAGGTCACCGGCCCGATTATCGCCATTGCCCTGGTATTGTGCGCGGTATTTATCCCAACCGCCTTTATCCATGGGTTGAGTGGTCAGTTCTATAAGCAGTTTGCCTTGACCATTACTATTTCGACACTGATTTCGGCGTTTAACTCGCTAACCCTGTCGCCCGCGCTATCCGCGCTGTTGCTGAAAGGTCATGATGCTAAGCCGGATTGGCTGACCCGTTTGATGAATCTGCTGTTTGGTGCCTGGTTGTTTAAACCGTTTAATAAGGTATTTGATCGCAGCGGTGACCTGTATGAAAAAGGCGTTCGTCGTCTGATTCGTCTGGGTATCGTGGTGGGTATCGTTTATGTCGGCCTGGTAGGCGGTACGATTAAGCTGTTTGATGAAGTGCCCGGTGGTTTTATCCCGCTGCAGGATAAACAGTATCTGGTCGCCATTGCTCAGTTACCGGATGCCGCCAGTCTGGATCGTACCGAAGCGGTTATCCGTGAGATGGAACAGATTGCACTGGAAGCGCCGGGTGTGAAACAAACCGTTGCTTTCCCGGGCCTGTCGGTGAACGGTTTTACCAACAGCTCCAACAGTGGCATTGTATTTGTCACTCTGGATGATTTCAGTGAGCGTAAAGATCCTGCTCTTTCTGCCGGGGCTATTGCCGGTGCTCTGAATGCTCAGTTTGCGACCATTGATGAAGCCTTTGTCGCGGTATTCCCACCACCACCGATTCTGGGTTTAGGTACCACCGGTGGCTTTAAGCTGCAGATTGAAGATCGAACCAATCAGGGCTTTGATGCGCTGTTTAATAACCTGCAGGCGGTGATGGCAGAAGCCCGTAAAGACCCGGTGCTTATGGGTATTTACTCCAGCTTCCGTATCCAGGTGCCACAGATGGATATCAATATCGACCGTGAGCAGGCGCTGTTGCAAGGTGTACCACTGTCGGAAGTGTTTGATGCTCTGCAGATCTACCTGGGTTCCATGTATGTGAATGACTTTAACCTGTTTGGCCGTACCTATCAGGTGAATGCTCAGGCTGAAGCGGATTACCGTCTTGATCCGGAACAGATTCTGCGCTTGAAAGTACGTAATGCGGCGGGTGATATGGTGCCATTAGGTGCAGTACTGACCGTTGAGCCGACCATCGGCCCGGATCGTGTCATGCACTATAACGGTTACCCTAGTGCAGAACTGAATGGTAGTCCGGCACCGGGTTACAGTTCCGATCAGGCGCAGGCAGCGATTGAAAAGATCCTGAACAATACGCTGCAGGACGGTATGGCCTTTGAGTGGACTGAAGTGACCTATCAGCAGATCCTGGCGGGTAATACCATGATCTATATCTTCCCGCTGGTGGTACTTCTGGTGTTTATGGTGCTGGCGGCTCAGTATGAGAGTCTGACCTTGCCACTGGCCATCGTGCTGATTATTCCGATGACCATTCTATCAGCCCTGGCCGGGGTCTGGCTGATGCAGGGAGATAACAATATCTTTACCCGGATTGCTCTGATCGTACTGGTGGCACTGGCTTGTAAAAACGCTATTCTGATGGTGGAGTTTGCCAGGGATCGTCGCTTCAGTGGTCAAAGCCGTCTGGATGCGATTCTAGAAGCCTGTCGTCTGCGTTTACGCCCGATTCTGATGACCTCCATTGCCTTTACGGCAGGTGTCGTGCCTCTGGTACTGGCGACCGGTGCCGGTGCAGAGATGCGTCAGGCAATGGGGATTGCGGTATTCTCCGGCATGCTGGGTGTGACCTTTTTTGGTCTGCTGTTTACGCCAGTCTTCTATATGGCAGTGACTCGTTTTGAGCGGGATACGTCTGAACAACAGGCTTTAGCTGAGCTGGCAGAACCGTCTGATCAGACCGCAACCGCCTCCGGTATTAGAGTATAAGTCTGGAGTTGACTGACGTTTTCACATTTTTCTCACCTCTTGTCGATTACAGTGATCGACAAGAGGTGAAATATGTTTCGTTTATTTCAGAAATACGCTTCAGTGGGCGTGTTGAATACATTGCTTCACTGGAGCATTTTTTATGCTCTGTACTGGCAGGGTATAACGCAGAGTGTGGCGAATGGATTAGCGTTTCTGGTGGCTGTCAGTTTTTCTTTTCTGATTAACAGCCGTTATACCTTCCAGACTGATATGACGGGAGCCCGTTATCTGTTATATACCGGGTTTATGGGGGCAATGGCATTTACACTGGGGGGATTTGCAGACTGGGTTCATCTGCCTGCCGTGATCACCCTGATCGTTTTTTCCGGAGGCAGTCTGATCGCCGGTTTTCTATACGCCAGATATGTGGTTTTTCGCCGCTAGCAGGAATCTCAGCAACAATAGGGCCGGATCAACGGTGATTGCAGCCTGTCTGAAACAGAGCAGGCTGCCACCATCATCACTTTATCAATGCTCAGGCCTGTTTGCAGGCAGGTAACTCAAAGTCTTCATAGACACAGTTACAGGTACGCATCAGTTCTTGTTCATCAATGGCGTTATCCAGCAGATAATCGATAAACAACCGGGTTTTGGCTGGCAGATAACTGCGGGATGAGTAATAGATCCATACCGGAAATGGCTCTGGTGCATAATCTGGCAACAGGCGACGAAGGTTAGCTGCAGCCGGGTTATCTTTCAGATACCAGACACCTACCATCGCAATACCCAGGTCCATCTCAACCGCTTTCATCCCGGCTGAAAGGCTGTTAACAGTCAGGTTGCCTTTAGGTTCAATCTGATGTTCTTCTCCATTTTCCATAAACGGCCAGGGATAAATGCGGCCTGTTGTTGATGAACGATAGGCGATGCAGTTGTGATGCTCCAGATCTTCCGGCGTTTGGGGGACACCGTGCTGCTCCAGATAACGCTTAGATGCAATAATAACCGGCTGCAGGTTATAAAAGCGCCGGGCAATCAGGCGGCTGTCCGGGTTCAGTTTGGCACCAATACCGACATCGGCACCTTCCTTCACCAGATCACCTACGGCATCATCAAAGTTAAGTTCAAATTCTATATCCGGGTATTTGTCCAGAAAGCCCGGCAACAGCGGCATAACGACCTGACGGCCAAAGCTATCAGGCAGATTAACCTTGAGTTTTCCGTGGGGGGAAAGTTGTTTGTCGGTACTCAGGCGAATCTGATCTTCCAGTTCTTTCAGCAATGGTTCTGTGCGGCGCAAAAGATCCTGACCGTCTTCTGTCAGAGTCAGGGAATGAGTGGTACGGTGGAACAAGCGCAGGCTCAGTACTTTCTCCAGTTGAGAAATCGACTTACTGACAGCGGCAGAAGACACGCCAAGCTGGCGGGCTGCCGAAGAAAAATTGCCGTTTTTAACGACAGAGATAAACACGGGTAGCTGACTGGGAATCATAAAAACACTCTCTTTGTGTCAAAGGGTGAGGACCCCATGATTCGTTAATTTTCAGGTTTAGTGCTGTACCAGGCCCGATCAGTTCCGGCTTTTTTGTTTTTCTTCTCTGATGGTGACCAGCAATTTGTCTCACAGGTTTAACTGACACTGACTCAAGTATGACAGACATTCTGATATCCGGGGAACCAGGACACCAGGCATCAGAATAAGTGCCTGAACAAAAGCTTCTCTGGCTAAGTGTTGCATATTCTCAAATGTTTTTGTTCTGGTATATATGACACTTTCATTGCCAGAAAGGCGACGATGAATATATGAATAACCTGGTACAGAATTCGAAAAGTATGCTTACATAATGATGGCGCACAGTCTTATCCAATATGGGGATACGCAAGCCCTTTTTAAATAGTTTCAGAAAAATAATGATTTTTTGATTATAAGATAAGTTCATTTTCTGCTTTTAACTCTGAGTTAATACAATAATAACAACAGGTGGGCTACATAAAAAAAATATCCTGGATAACATGGACGCCATCTTTTCAGAGCTTATCAGCCGAAAGGTAATAAGTGTGAATATAGTTACTAAGCTTGTTGTTTCTTCTATCGCCGCTGTTTCTACCCGTATTATGGCTGGTTCAATCAGTTGCATGGATGCCTTTAAGGTTATTGAGCCTGCTGCTTACGCTCAGCAAGCTGTGATGAGTCAGCGGGATACCGGAAGGTTAACAACAAGATATTGCGAACCGTAGAGGCTTACTCCACATCAAATAAACCTCAGATGTCCCAGATAACTGATTTTATAGGGATTTATGATTTGATTGATGATATGGCATTTCATTACCCGGAAACGGACGCGGCTTCAAAGGAGACCCTGCTACAGACCTGGTAGCAATAAGAGATTTATTCATTCTGTATGGCTGAAGGTAAACAGATGTTGTGTTAAGCATTTGTCATTAAGTTCTGATAACAAGAACAACAGTACCAGGGCCAATACAAAACCGTTTTGCACAACTGAACAAAAATTTTTATACCCTCCTGTCATTTACCGGAGAGTACGACTGCGTTTACAGAATATTTTGCTCAGATGTGTAATCGGGATGTCATCTGTCAGGCTTGAGAGACAGCCTTAAGTGTGGCTTTTATACTGCGCTAAGGTGCTCTTTGGCCTGTTGTTTATACATAAAAATACAGTTTTTTTACAGATATATTTAATTATTCAGGTTTGGCCATCTTAATTAATTTAATTGTTAAGTAATGAATAATACCTGATAGTCCGTTCGATCAGCATACTTAAGCAGGAGAAATTAAATGAAGAAGCTGATACTGGCTAGTGCAATTATGGCTATTACAGCCGCTACAGCAAATGCAGCCACTATTTATGAAGGCAATGGCCTGAAATATGAGATTAAAGGTGACTGGCAGATTCAATTACGTCAGGACGCTGGTGAAGACGAGAATCCGGATGTTGAGTTTGATGATCTGGAAATTAAAAACTCCATCACCTATGACCTGCAGAATGGCCTGATTGCGTTTGGTCAGCTGGATTTTGGTTTTAAAGACGAAGCAGAAGATAAGCGTGAAGGCAGTAAGCTGGAAGAAGCGTATGTTGGTCTGGCATATGAGCAGGTAGCGGTATCGATTGGTAAGCGTGATCTGGCCAGTGATGAATTTGGTGTTGAAGCGGCGTATGAAAATACACTGTCTGAAGATGGATTTGATCGTCAGGGCACGGATGGAGACGATGTTATTCGCGTGGATGCCACTTTGGGTATGGTCAACCTGATTGCTTCTGTTGAACTGGATGCAGAAGGCGAAAGTAGTGAGAACGGTGAAGCATTCGATATTTTTGCGGCCACTGAATTCAGTGGACTGGAGCTGGCTGCAGCATATCAGACCCGCAAAGAAAATACTGATGCAGACTCTGTTGATACCTGGGGTGTGAGCGCTGCGTATGATGCAGGTGTGGTCAAAGTGGGAGCTGATTACACCGATGTTGAAGATACAGAAGAGCAATATAACCTGGTGGCGATTGTTCCTGTGGCTAAGACAACCAAAGTAGCTGTTGGTGCTGTAAACGTAGAGCCTGAGCAGGGCGATGACGTCACAGAGTGGTATGCCAACGTGACGTATACTTTCCCGGCTCAGAAAAATGTCAGCGCCTTTGCTGAAATTGCTGACACTGACGAAGACAACGTTGATGCCGGTTTCCTGACTGGGCTGCGTGTTAAATTCTGATGAAAGTGGTCTCAGATTGTGAACTGAATCCGGTTTACTGCTCTCTGATTCCATAAGATAGGTGTTATCTCCCTGATCAGGGGATAACACTGCCGGGTTTCGGCCCGGCTTCTCCTGCAAGATGATCGAATGTATGGGCTACAGAGGAGATTGCATATACGAAAAATTTGTTTCCGAATTTCTACTCAATCGCAAACATCTGATGTCAGAAAGGTTGAACTGATATCAGGTGATTCTGAACCGGGCTTTGTCCCGGTTTTTTTGTATTTGCTTAATATCTTCCAGCCTTCTCTGTTAACTGGATTTATACTTGCCTGAGTGAGTCTTTCCAGTTTTTCTTCTGGCCTGTTCTGTTCTCTGTATCTGCCTGCAATAAACCACTATGGCCTGTGTTGTTCAGGGTAATCAGGTGTAATTTAGCTACACTGGATGTGTGGAGTATTCTCTTGAGGCAAGTAAACCTTTTCTGAAATTTAATTAAGGAATTGCGTTATGGATCGTCGTCAATTTTTATTCTCAGGTACTACGGCCGCAGTAATGGCCAGTGTGCCTGCGATGACGTTGTCTCAGCTCTCTATTGCGTCGGGTGAGGTTGGTATGACCCGTCTGACAGAGTCAGAGCTGAGTAATATGGGATTACTGACCCGCAACATGGATATTGTCAGTGCTGATGGTGGTGTGGTGACTGTGCCAATGAAAGCTCAGGTTGCTCGCCGTTATCAGGGGCAGGTTTATGTCTGGTTTGAAACGGACCAGGCTATTCGTGTTTATGATCAATCTGGTAACAGTCTGTTAACTGTTTCTCTGGGCCAGTCAGTAGCGGTACAGGATTTTGCTGTAGATTCCTACGGCAATCTGTTTGTATTGATGGCGGGCAGCCATGAAGTGCTCTGGCTGGATAGTCAGGGGGCTGTTCTGGGCAGCATTGGCCGGTTTGGTACTGAGTTACCTGAACAGCTGAATGGGCCTGTCAGTCTGACTATTGATGCTCTGGATAATCTGCATGTACTGAATGCCGGTTCTCGTACTGTTAAAGTATTCAGTGGTTCTGGTGTTTATCTGCATGACTATGGTCAGTCCCGCTGGCTGTCTGAGCGTCGTCTCAGCAGTGTAGATGGTACCAGCCAGGTACAGGTTACCGGTGGTGATAAAAACAATAGCCAGTGGCTGTTCTCTCTGGATGGTCATCTGATTTCCGGATCATAATCAGAGTATCTGCAGGACGTTTCCAATAAACCTGCAGATTTCGGGGCTTCTCTTAATCGGGAAGCTCTTTGTGAAGGGAGGCTGATTTCAGCCTGATCAGGGTTTTCCCAGAGAGACCTCCATTTCATTACTTTGCTGGCGCTGAGGCTGGCCGACCATTTCATCGTAAGCACTGCTTTGTCTGAGCACCATGCGATCATAGGGTAAATCCGAAAAATATTCCTGAAGGTTCAGTTTATTGTGACTACGTAATAAGTGCCCCTGATGATCTGATACATATTCCTCGTTGCCCTGAATTTCAACGGAAACCTGATACAGACTGCAATCCAGAGAATGAATAATCACTTTGTCTATATGGCTGATCTGGCGGAGTTGCTGCAGTGAAATCGACATAACCTGATCCTTTCAATTCAAGAATAGTTGCATTGCGCTTTCTGATATTACGCAGTGGATACACGAATAGAGCACTATGGATTATCAGGTAAGGCTTTAACGGAATGTGATCAGCACAACACCCAGCAACCACTCCCGGCTGCACCAGCCAATCTGTTCTGATGTGATACTCAGGTTATTTTCTCCGGCTAGCAAAAACTCTCCCTGTTCCCGGATTTCGATCACCCGTTTAATCATAACCTGATATTCGGGGTGTCTGATGACAACAATACAACCCGGCGTCAGGTGTTTAAGCCCTGTTGTGATGACATAGTCTCCATCACTCAGGTGAGGCTCCATACTCGGGCCTGTGACCCGGAATATATTCAGCAATGCGGGCATAAACGGAGAATGTCTCTTATGGTAAAGCCAGCGATATCTTCCATGACAATCACTGGCCTTATGGGGAAAACAGGTCTGTTACTGCAGAAATTTACTCGGCCAGAGCAGGATATACTACGGTTTCTGCTGGTGGATATGGGCAGGTGGCTTTAAAAGTGGAAACTCCTTTGGTCAGCCAGAAGGCTTCGGCAAACTCATTGACCAGGGTTAACAGTGCTTCGCCTTCTGCGCGGGTGATCTGTTGCTTACATTTCGAGGCCTGAAGCATGATGCTGTGTGTCAGCTCATGGGCAGATGGAATTTGTTCAAACTGAGGCTGTTTAAAATAATCTCCCCAGATAATACGTACTTCTTCTTTTACTTTCAGAGCGTGCTCTTCTTTCTGTGCGACAAGGCGAGCCAGTTGCGCCTGATCAGCCAGTGTCAGTTGCTCTTTGCCATCCAGCTCCTGAATAAGATCCATCAGTCGGATAATGGTCAGGGCTGCAATTTGTGCAGTGGCCGGGTCATAAATTTTACATGGGATATCACAGTGGGCAGAGGCTGCAGGAATACGGCCCTGATCAAAGAACTGCACCAGTTTTTTTAACATGTCAGATTTCCTTTTTAATGCTCTTTTCAAGCGAGGCTCAGGTGTACATGGCCTAATGCATCTGTCGGTAACTGATCTGTTCCAGAGCCAGATGTGCATTGGCATAGTGACGCTTATGTTGTTCAGGCAGATTTCTGCTGTGTTGTTTAACGCAGCAGGCCCACTCCATATCCAGACGCCCGGCAGCTCTGATGGCAGAATGCCTGATTGACTCTGATAAACCGGGACGCTCAATCAGCTGATGAATAAATGAACAGGCCTGCTCAAACTGGATACAGGCCTGTTCAGCCTGATCCAGTGCCTGCCAGGTATCTGCCAGGTTGAAATGAGTTACCATCATGGCTGCGAGTGCATTATCCGGATGCTGTTGCAGATGAATGGACCAGTCTGTTTCCAGCAAAGACAACGCTTTCTGATACAGTGACAGCGCAGAATGATAAGCCTGTGATGAAAAGTGACCGTTAGCGGTACTGATCAGATGTTTCCACTGCTGGTTCATAGCGCTGCCTTTGTGGTCTGGTATGGAGTCACGGTGTTATAAACCGCCGTGAGTCAGTTTTTCCGGATTCAGAAGCTGCTCCAGCTCCTCTTTGGACAGATCGGTATTCTCTGCAGCGACGTCAATAACCGGGCGCCCCTCTTTATAGGCCTGCTTGGCAATTTCTGCTGCTTTCAGGTAACCAATCACCGGGTTGAGAGCCGTCACCAGAATCGGGTTTCTGTCCAGAGCTTCTTTCAGTTTGTTGTCATTGACCTTAAAGCTGGCAATGGCTTTATCTGCCAGTAAGTGACTGACATTAGCCAGCAGGCTGATGCTGGTTAAAAGATTCTGGGCAACTAAAGGCAGCATGACATTCAGTTCAAAATTACCCGACTGACCGGCAATAGTGATGGCAGTGTCATTACCGATAACCTGAGCGGATACCATGGCAGCGGCTTCCGGAATGACCGGATTGACTTTACCTGGCATGATCGATGAACCTGGTTGCAGTGCTTCCAGTTCAATTTCGCCCAGACCCGCCAGAGGACCCGAGTTCATCCAGCGCAGATCATTGGATATTTTCAGTACAGATACGGCGGTGGTTTTTAGCTGACCTGACAGAGATACAGCGACATCCTGCGAACCGATATGGGCGAAAAAGTCGTTGGCCGGAGCGAAGGTCAGGCCACTCAGTTCGCTGAGCTGACGACTGAATCGGCGGGCAAACTCAGGATGAGCATTGATGCCCGTACCAACGGCAGTACCGCCTTGTGCCAGACTCTGAATACCCGGTTGCAGAGCGATCAGATTCTGTTTGTTCTGTTCGATCTGAGTCGCCCAGCTGTTCAGACTCTGGCTCATACGTACCGGCATGGCATCCATCAGATGGGTCCGGCCCGTTTTAATAAAACTGTCGGTGGCATCGGCTTTGGTACGAATGGTTTCTGCCAGGTGATCAAGAGCTGGCAACAATTTGTTATGCAACTCCAGAGCGGCGCTGACATGAATGGCGGTAGGAATAACGTCGTTACTGCTCTGACCACAGTTAATATGATCATTCGGGCTGATGGTCTCGCCGTAGATGCGGGAAGCCACCGTTGCCAGCACTTCATTGGCATTCATGTTTGAGCTGGTGCCTGAGCCGGTCTGAAAAATATCAACCGGGAAATGGCTCATCAGCTCTGCATCATTCAGCAACTGATCCGCTGCTTTGACGATAGCTTCGCCCATATCTGCCGGGATCTGCTCCAGCTCAACATTGGTTCTGGCTGCGGCAGATTTAATCAGCAATAAAGCGCGCACAAAACTTTCAGGCATAGGCTGTCCGCTGACCGGGAAGTTGTTGACGGCACGCTGAGTCTGAGCGGCATATAATGCGCTGGCGGGGACTTCCAGTTCGCCCATGCTGTCTTTTTCTGTACGGGTAGCCTGCTGAATATCACTCATGCTGATCTCCTGTTGATTGTGCTGAAGTTTTTTGTTCAGGGTAGGGTTCTGCGCTGGCATCACTGAATCATCCGACCATCATGAATAATGCTGGTCATAACACGACAATGAATGCTGGAAGTAATGGCTGAGGGTTCTGAGTTCACTGAATAGCTGGCGTACTCTGGTAACGCTCTGGGTGTCGTCTGCCAGACACTTCAGGGTACACAGAGGTATGCTGACGCTATCAAGGCAGGTGTTCCGCCAGTGAACAGGCAGGTAGTCATCGGAAACTACATCCATTAGCAACTGAAACTGATGGATGCAGTGCTGTCGGCGTTGTTCCGTCTGATAACCGGCCAGAGCATTATCTGCCTGTATCCACTGATAGATTAATCCGGGATTATCAGGTTCCTGTGCGTGACGTATTTTCTGGCGTAACTGATGAACTTGTCTGATATCTGCTTTGCTACAGGATGATTCAGCCATATGCGAATGCTTTTATTTTTGGTTAATGATAATTATTATCATTGTTATTTTAATACAAGTGAAAGTCAATCTCATTTTTATAGGTACTATCGAATCTGTCAGGAGATATGCCTGCAAGATCAGTGGTAGGATGAGTAACAATACCCTGATCATTCTGGAGTGAATGTTGTGAATAAACTATGGTGTGGGCTTTTGCTTTTTTCAACGCTGGCTCAGGCAGATATCATTAAAAGAAGTCCGGATAAAGGTAGCCATTTTAATGTGATCAGCAAAGATAGCGTTACGGGTGCCCTGCTTTGCAGTGAATATGTGCCGGCCTATTCCCATATTTATTTATATGAAAGCTCCCAGGTTCCACTGGCCGTTAATTTAAGCATACGAAATATTGACCCTGAGAATAACATTGTTGTAAGTCGGGTTGATTACTTTGATACAAAAGGGGAGAAACAGGACTCCTTACTGGAAGGCGTTTTTTCTTTAGCCCCCATGTCTACCGTGTCTTTCGTGATTGATCAGCAAGAGATGTCAGGCGGGGCCGGAGCCAACTTTATTGTGGACTGGTTGAAAATGGATGATGATGTCTCAGCTCCTTTAGTAGAGGCGGTCATGGCCGGTTACAGAGGAACAAAAGGACTGAGCTTTACTTCAAGAAGTGTCAGAATTGGAACGTGCAGGAAACAGTAGCTTTCAGATAATCCTGATATTGCCTGAATATTACAGATGTGTTCCGGAGCAGTGATCTGCTCCGGAAAAGGTAACTTAGTCCAGACAGCCCTGATCGGACCAGCGGCTAACCTGATCGGTATCCTGCCAGCGTTTTCATCTGCTCTCCCGGACAGGGGGCAGCCTGTCTAAAACGGTGCTAATAATTCTATGTAGCATGTAATCGAGTCCTTTCGTTATGACAGATATCTCTCTCTGTTAGTTTTGCGGGGAATCAGGCCCGGCTGTGCTCCCATCTGATAGGAGAACTGTATCTGATCACCCGGTTGGTAGTGTTCTTCCAGGTGGTATAAAACAGGGGTCGTCACACCATTTTCGTAAGGATAGAGGTATTCATCATCAAACAATGCCAGTTCAGTAAACAGAAATAGCTGATAATCAGGGGACGGGTGCTCTGGCAGGGTTATTTTATGTCCGGGCAGACAATTCAATGTGGTCTCCGGGTGATCTTTGGTTTTAGTAAAATCCGGCATCAGCAGACTGGTATTGGCTTTATCAAATGTAAATACAGTCCCCAGACTCATTCTGTGTGTGGCTCGTTCTTTTTCATGCTGCAAGCCAAACTCATACCGGGGGTTACATAATCTGAGCGAAAGGGTGATTTTTTGAGGGATCAGAGTGGCATCCGGTGCCTGCAGATGAAAATGTCGATTAATTTCAACATGCCCTTCCTGACTCAGACCTGCCTGCATGATTTCTGAAATAATAATATCTGGCTGTTGATGCTCTGGAAAATCATAGTCCAGCGCATTGGCTGTAATGAAGGCATCGACCCGGTCATGTAAAGCAAAGCTATCACACAGTTGTCTGACGGATTGAATCGAGTGATTATGGTAATCGAGTATACTGACTCTGATCTTATCAGCCTGGTACAGTGCCATTAATGGCAATGCCAGAATGGCATAAGGCCCACATCCCGGATAAAAGATGCTGACAGTACCATCTTCTCCTGCCTGCTGCTTTCTGTCCTGAACTTGCTGAATCGCTTTGTGTAACGCATTGATATAACGCCAGGTGCGACGATAACCGTAGGCGCACTGACTGGCCTGTTCCGGGGACAGTATTGGATTCTGGTGATCATCTGCCGGGGATGTGGTTTTATCCCTGGTAAAATCAATGTTGCAGGCTGATGTCCATAAGGCGACGAGCTGTTCGGTATAATGATCTTTTTGTTCGTCACTCTGGTCAGGATCCAGAATCTTATTTAACAGTGCTTTTAATTGGGTAAGCTGAGACATCTGTTTTTCCCTTCTGATCTGTTACCAGTCCTGCATGTCTTCAGGCACCGGATAGTTGTCTGATATAACCGGATTGATATTCCATATAGATGGAATTGAAGGTTCCCGATTATCTATAAGCATCTGCATCAGAGCCTGGTTATCACTGGTGGCAGAAGGGTAGTCCTGTTTCCAGTCGTCTGGCCAGTTAATGCTATCTGTTTTTTCCAGTACCTGTGCCATCCATTGTTTTCTGAGACCTGTCCAGAAATCGCTTTGTGACTGGCTTTCGGTAATGGCGGTGAATGGACGAAACTCAATATAAAGGGTGCGTCTTACTCCCGGAGAACGCTTTGGCTGAGAGCCATGCAGAATCATGACATCGTGTACCAGGATATCTCCGGCTTTTGCCGGTATTTCCAGCATCCCCGGTACTTCCCAGCCATATTTTTCTGACAGGTGGTCAATATCTACAGGCTCATGCTGTGTACCTGGTACACATCTCAGGCAGCCGTCTCCGGCCGGGGCATCATCCAGATAAACCCCTGCATTGACATAAGGATGAGACCTGGGATGCGGGGCATCCTGATGCCACTGGACAACAGGGTGTGGGTGCTGATGTTTGTATAGGATATCCATCTGCAGAGGAACAGCGCCCTGGCCACATAACTGACGGGCAATGGCCATTAAAGGGGGGCTGGCGAGCAGCTCCAGTGCAAGCTCTGCATGGTACAGATGAATATCATTAAAACGCATCAGGCGTTCGCCCACCGGGTCAGGGACAATACAGGCACTGCTCAGGCTTTGCCCCTGGTTGTGGGCTTCCAGTGCCCTGGCTTCTAATTCATCGGCACATTGTTGCAGTTTGCTCAGTAGCCCGGCTGGTAATCCGTTGGTCAGACAGGTATGCCCCTGATTGCGATATTCATTAACCTGTTCTGTTGTCAGCTGATAGGGTGCCATAAGAGAAATCCTTGCTGTGTATTGTTTTACTGGCCCTGATCTTCTTTCTTTCGCCAGGGAATACCAAACCAGTAGCTGAGTACCTGACCAATGCCTGCTGTCAGCACACCCAGTAGTATCTGGATCTGATCCATAAAGGAGTTGTCTCCTTTTTGCTGATTCAGGCTGTCACTGGCTTCAATACTGATAATGACTGCCAGTACCAGAAAGTAGGCCGTAAAAAAAACAATGCTGATAATTAGCTGAGGTCGGTAAGGTTTTGACTGTGCAGAAGAGGGTACAGGTTGTTCTGCCGGGCTGTTTTTTATCTGCTGAATCTGCCGCAGATAATCCTGTTCTAACTTCAGTAGCCGGGACAGATCCGCGCCTGATAATTCAGAGCCGGGGACAGTCATAGCCTGAATGAACTGTTCAGCCTGGTCTGATGGCAGATACTGTTTGATAAAGTAGCGGCCCTGAATATTACCTGGTTGCTGCAGGTCAGCAGAGAGTGTCGGGGCGATTTGCATTATCAGGTCATCAGAATCCATTGACCTTGTACTCCTGTCCGGCATTAATCGAGATCGTTATAGATAGTGAAGAAAAGTCTTATCAATAAAGGAGATTAAACAGATGAACAAGGAGAAAAAATTACCGGGTATTACGACGGCTTACTGGTCTTATAAGCAGGGGAACGCTGGTAGGGGAATGCAGTGGATTATGGATAAGGCTGAGGATCTTTAACCCGAGCCAGACAAGCCCGATTACGTCCGGTGTCTTTAGCCTGATAGAGTGCCAGATCTGCCGCCTGATAGATCTCAGTGAAAGTAATACCATGAATCGGAGAGCCTGCCACTCCGGCAGAGATAGAGTCATAAGGTATATCGGGTATCTGCTGGCGTACAGCCTGCTGAAACTGAGTGCGTATCAGCTCTGCTTTCTGTAAGGCGATATCCGGCTCTGCTCCGGGAAGCAGAATCAGAAACTCTTCCCCGCCATAACGGCAGACTACATCATTCGAACGACAACACTGGCGCATAACCCGCGCCAGTAACTGGAGGATCTCATCGCCTTTGCTGTGGCCCAGACTGTCGTTGATTTTTTTGAAATAATCAACATCAATCACCAGCAGGCTGGCAGGTGCTCTCGGTTTTTCAGGAAAAGCCAGATCCGCATGCTCCTGAAGGAAGCGGCGGTTATACAGACCTGTCAGAGCATCATGTGTCGCCTGAACATGCAATTCATCTTTTAATTGGCTGATTTCACTGATTTTGTCCTGTAATACCTGATTTGACGCTCTGATACGGTATTCCAGCTCTTTCTGTTCTGTGATATCGGTAGACATCCCGATATAACGGTCAACCTGACCGTCTTTATTTTTCAGTGGCACCTTAACAGTCCAGTAGTAGCGCAGACTGCGACCATGATTCATTGTTTCAATACAGCTGATCCGCTTTTCCTGCTCAAACACCTGGCGATCTGTTTTTTCGAACTGACGCCCTGTCTCAGTACCGAAAAGGTCAAAGTTACTCCGGCCGGTAACTTGCTGACAACTGAGCCCCATTAACTCCTCAGTTTTTTTATTGATGTACAGGAAACGGCAATCCTGATCTTTGATAAAGATATAGGCACCAACATTATCGAGGATGGTGCTCAGGTGCTGCTCACTGTTATACAGTTTTTGCTGAATCTGCTTCAGCTCAGTGATATCTGTCGAGATGCCCAGCAAGCCTGATACCTGATGATGTTCATTCAGGATGGGTTTTTTAACTGTCAGATAATGTCGGATGGTTTTCAGGTGAGGGACATAATTACTTTCTTCTTTTTCAATAACTTCTCCCTGCTCGATAACCAGGCGATCATTCTGTCTTAGCTGAAGACAGGTAGTTACATCAAAGAAGATGCTGTCTTCCTGACCGATAATTTGCTCCGGTGGTAAATCAAACAGATCACAGACCTGACGATTCACAAAGTTGTAGCGATAGCTTCTGTCCTTGCAGTA
>NZ_JACJFM010000234.1 GCF_014164585.1 Oceanospirillum sediminis
GTCTTCTCCACTCAGCAGCCATGAAATTCTCCCTCATCGTAGCCGTTGTCGTGCTTGCTCTGGCACAAGGAAGCTTTACTCAAGATGCAACCACTGAGCTTGAGAAACTTGGTCAATACTTTGAGCAGATGAAGAACAAGATGGTCCAGGACCTGACCGAGATTGTCCGCAACCAGGACCTGGCAAACCAGGCTCAGACTCAGCTGCAGCCTCTGGTTGCTCAGATTCAGGAGCAGCTGAAGACTGTTGCCACCAACGTCGAGGAGCAGATCAAGCCCCTGACAGCCAACGTGCAGGGTGAGGCTCAGGTCCAGCTCGAGGCCTTCAAGACGCAGCTCCAGACCATCTTTGCCACCC
>NZ_JACJFM010000235.1 GCF_014164585.1 Oceanospirillum sediminis
GTCAGAGTATGAGCATGAATCAGAACACAACCATGAGTCGGAACATCATCATGATGAACATGAAGAAAAGCATGATCACGATTCAGAGCATGTTAAGCATCAGTCAGCCTACCAAATTGTGGTTGCATCCAGTGAAGATTTGTTGCCCGATAATGCCGATTTATGGGACTCGGGTAAGCAAATGACAGACCAGTCTGTTTGGGTAAAATACCAAGGAAAACCTTTAAAGTCTCGCCAAAAAGTATATTGGCAGGTAAAGTATTGGAACCAAGATGGAGAAGCTTCTGCATGGAGCGACATCAATCATTTTGAATTAGGATTGTTATCCAACAAAGATTGGCAGGCCCAATGGATTG
>NZ_JACJFM010000236.1 GCF_014164585.1 Oceanospirillum sediminis
TATATACAAGGACCAACCAAGGTACATGAAAATGCGACTGAAACCTATACACTCGATAACTTAAATGGTAACATAAACCCTGGACTTACATCTTGGTATTGGCAAGCTTTTGATAATGATATTAATGACTATCATAATGATTCTATTACAGGAGCCTCTTTTGAAATAGAATTTAGTCATCTTTCAGAATATGAGATTTATGCAGAACTTTACGATTCCAATTCCAATTTTGTGGACGATGGATCGTTAGCGGTTACGGTTATTCCTGCCATACCCGATACACCGCCGAACCCTATTTTTTTAAGTAGCACAACAGGCACTGTAACAATACAACGTGTAGGGGAACCACATACGGA
>NZ_JACJFM010000237.1 GCF_014164585.1 Oceanospirillum sediminis
CGTGAGCTGCACAGAAAGGACAAAGCACTGGCAGAAACCGCCGCTTTGCTGGTCCTGAGAAAAAAGTTACAGGCCCTGTACGACGGGGAGGGCGAGGACAACTGACGGTTCCAGATGAACGTAAACATCTGATCGATCTGTTTACTGAGGCGGTGGTATCAGGAGCCCGCCGGGAGAAAGCCGCTGCAGAAATCGGACTGTCTGCCCGCACCTTCAGGCGCTGGATGGATGATTCAGGAGAAGTGCAGTATGACCGCCGTCCGGAAGCGATACGCCCGAAGCCTGCGACGGCCTTAAGTCCTGAAGAACGTCAGGCGATTATTCGGGTGTGTAATGAAGCGCCTTATGCCAGCCT
>NZ_JACJFM010000238.1 GCF_014164585.1 Oceanospirillum sediminis
ACAGGTGTATTTGGGCTTCCAGTAAAATCATTTGAAAAATAGTTCACTTCACCGTTAATAGCCCCTTTTTCATTTTTGGAAAAGTTGAAACCCAAACCAAATTTTTGCTGTTGTAAAGATTCTAGGCTACCGATAGTATTATCTTTTACGGTGTACTGATAAAAAATGTCAAAACGACTATTTTCATTGAATAGGTAAGATAATTTTGGATTAAGCAACGCTTCATCAAACTTAAAATTTTTACTGGTGAAATTCTCACTAGAACTTTCATTGGAGCCAATGGCCGTTTGAAAGGTTATGAGCCAACTTTCTTGTATTTTATGGTTGAAGTTTAGCTGATGGCTCCTTAAATTAT
>NZ_JACJFM010000239.1 GCF_014164585.1 Oceanospirillum sediminis
GGCATTATAATCATATTCCTTAATAGCATTTGCTTTAAGGGCATTAAGTTGTTCTAAATCAACATTTAACTGCTTATAGTTTGTCAGCTCCACCACATATGATTCTAGTTCTCTTTCATTTTTTGCCAACGCATCAATCACTTGAAACTGAAAATTATTCTGCGTTAGCTGCAGTGTTTGGTGCTGACTATGTACATCAATTAAGCGCTCTCCAAGTAACTGCAAACTATTTAAATTAACAGGAGAATCATTTACGAAAGCTCTAGATTTTCCCGATGGTAAAATCTCTCTTCTGATGATGGTTTGAGATTCATAATCTAAATCTTCAGTTTGAAATAACGATTTTAAATTGTAG
>NZ_JACJFM010000240.1 GCF_014164585.1 Oceanospirillum sediminis
TGCGCACATACACCTGGTCTCTTGACTGCAGCTGCACGAATGCTGCATTTCCTCCGTTATCAGCTGTGTCAAACTCAGACGACGTGTGATCAGACGTAATGACGACAACTTCATTGTTCTTGTAAAGAGTCAGGTGTGCCACGGATTGCCCTCCAGCATGATAGAAGATGGTAAAGTAATAAAGACCTGAAACAGGTGCAGTGAAGATACCTGTTGATGGATTGTAGGCGTTGCCGATGTTTGTTATGACAGTTTTGTACATTAAAGTTGTTGCTATGTTGAACGGTCCATAGGCCGCGCCCCCTCCTCCTAGAGCTGCAGTGAATGCCACCGTGGTTGTCTCTTTGTTTTTCA
>NZ_JACJFM010000241.1 GCF_014164585.1 Oceanospirillum sediminis
GACAGGGGAACGCCCAAATTACTCTTTAAACCAGCTAGAATATTTTATATAAGCATCTGCAATACGATTGATTTCGCCTGATATTAATTCTTCACTAGCATTCTTTATTTTTTTGGCGGGAATACCTGCATATATTGAACCTGATGTTACGATGGTATTTTTGGGAACAACGGCGCCAGCGGCAATAATACAGTTGGATTCTACCACGCAGCCATCCATAATAATGCTGCCCATGCCTACCAAAACATTATCGTGAATGGTACACCCATGCACCAATGCATTATGGCCGATGGATACATTATTGCCTATGGTGGTTGGGGCTGTTTTGTAGGTGCCGTGAATTACTGCGCCATC
>NZ_JACJFM010000242.1 GCF_014164585.1 Oceanospirillum sediminis
TGTTGTGCTTGAAGGGTTTGAGAAATTTGAAGCACAATCGAATTCAACATTATGCTGTCGTCCACCAGCTGATGCCCCAGCTACCCTTGCTATAACACCCAAACGAATTGTGTAAGAGGATTTACCTGAATGTTGAGTTGCATAATTTACTTGAGGGAAAGTATTAGTTACTCCAGGATATTCATTAACACCTGAGGTACCAACAACAAAATTATCAACTGTGTTTATTGTTAACTCTGTAGGATCATCAACAAAATATCCAACAGGTAATTGCGACCAGTTTTGTTCTCCATAGTTACTATTTCCATCAACATCATTAAAATTCACAAAGAATTCTGGAATAATAACATCAT
>NZ_JACJFM010000028.1 GCF_014164585.1 Oceanospirillum sediminis
ATGGTAGTGTGGGGCCTCCCCATGTGAGAGTAGGACATCATCAAGCTTTAAATTAAGAACCCCGGTCTCTATGGCCGGGGTTTTTTCGTTGCGTTCAGAAAAGCAAATTTTAAAAAGAGAAATAGAGGTATAGCCTATTTCTCTTTATTCTGTGGTTCAGATATCTGTATTTAATATTGTTTTTGAGCTTCTGCCTGGGATTTCCCGAACTAATCTAGGGAGGAGAAAGCCCGGAAGTTCCTTCTGAAGGGCTTGCCAGATCCTGATAGCTTGCTCATCGGTGACATTGAAATGACTGGCACCTTGTACTAGATCAAAAGCATGCAGATAGTAAGGCTGGATTCCTGCATCAAATAACGATTCGCTTAATGCTGCCAGTATATTTGCAGAATCATTGACTTTTTTCAGTAGAACACTTTGATTTAATACCGGCATACCGGCCTGAATCAGCTTCTTAGTAGCTTCTGTCAGCAGGGGGTCAATTTCCTGTGGATGGTTGATATGAAATACCCAGACTACTTTCAGGCGACTTGCAGTCAGGATTTCTATCAGGTCGTCAGTAATACGTTGAGGGATAACCACAGGAAAACGGGTGTGAATTCGGACTCGTTTCAGATGTGTAACCTGTTCAAGGCTGTTCAGTAACTGTTTAAGCCTTAAATCACTGGTTGCAAGCGGATCTCCACCGCTCAGGATAACCTCATTAATATGTGTATCCTGCTGAATGTAATCCTGTACCTGCTGAATCCGTTCTTTAGATAAAGCGTTATCCTGATAGTCGAAGTGCCTTCTGAAACAGTACCGGCAATTGACAGCACAGGCTCCGGAAGTAATCAGAAGGATTCTGCTCTTATATTTATGAATCAGTCCGGGAACAGGGTTGTTGGATTTTTCTTGCAGAGGATCTGTAACATAGCCCGAAGTAGCAATAGTCTCTGCAATCTGAGGCATAACCTGAAGCAGTAACGGATCTGTTATATCTCCGGGAATGATTCTGTTCAGATAAGGTTCTGGTACACGCAGCTGAAATAGCCGGTTTCCTGATATCAGATCAGAAAGGCTTTCAGGAGGGAGTTGCAGTCGCTCGATTAATTGCTCAGGGGATAGCACACTTTCCGAAAAAAGCTGCTGCCAGCTACGATTCATATGGCTTTTCTGTGCTGGAAACTGCACAGAAGATGAAGAAACAGGTATCATTGGCAACCAGATTATTATCGATCAGTTACAGGCTGAATGCCTGACAGAGAATTAAGTATTTTTGGTGACATTATATGGCTAACTATTCTACCAACGAATTCCGTTCCGGTCTTAAAGTAATGCTGGATGGAGAACCTTGTTCCATTCTGGAAAATGAATACGTAAAACCAGGTAAGGGGCAGGCATTCAATCGTGTGAAACTGCGTAACCTGAATACTGGTCGTGTATGGGAGCGGACTTTCAAGTCAGGCGAGAGCCTGGAAGGCGCAGATGTCATGGAACTGGATATGGAGTATCTGTATACCGACGGTGACTTCTGGCACTTTATGCTGACAGATGGCTCTTTTGAACAACATGGTGCTGATGAGAAAGCATTAGGGGATACCGTTAAGTGGTTGAAAGAGCAAGAAGTGTACACTGTGACGCTGTTCAATGGCGCACCGATCTCTGTTACCCCTCCAAACTTTATTGAGCTTGACGTTACTGAAACAGATCCGGGCCTGAAAGGTGATACTGCACAGGGTGGTTCTAAGCCGGCAACTCTGACAACAGGTGCCGTTGTCCGGGTTCCTCTGTTTGTTAATATTGGTGATAAGCTGAGAATTGATACACGTACAGGCGACTATGTAAGCCGTGCATGATCACTTTTCGGTATAAAAAAACCGGCCTTCAATACAGGCCGGTTTTTTTTTGCGTATGGTTTCCCCTGACTCTGCTGGAACTTTTATGAATAAACTTTGGCAACCTTCTGCACCAATAGAGAACCTGAGATTGAGGGCTGAGACGCTGAATCAGGTCCGTCAGTTTTTTTATGACAGGCATATCCTTGAAGTTGAAACCCCGATTCTGGGGCGTGGAGGCAGTACCGATCCTTATCTGGATTCTATGATAACCGTTTGCAGTGGCGGTGGCATGAGTGAATCTGTAACACTTTATCTGCAGACATCGCCTGAATTTCATATGAAACGCTTGCTGGCAGCTGGTAGTGGCCCTATTTGGCAGCTATCCCGCAGCTTCAGAAATGGAGAGGCCAGTAAGCGGCATAATCCTGAATTCTCAATGCTGGAGTGGTATCGTCCTGATTTTAATTTACAGCGGCTGATGGCTGAAGTTCAGGAGCTTCTGGAAGTGGTTCTGGGAGAGAAAGCGGTGGGGTTTTCCCGGTACAGAGACTTGTTCAGAACCCATCTTGCTATAGATCCTTTTGACACATCTCTTGATGAACTGAGATGTCATGCTACTGACTATGCTGGCATTAATGCTTCTGATCTTGACAGAGAGAGCTGCTGTGATTTGTTGATGTCTCATGTTATTGAGCCGGAATTAGGGCAAGAAGGTTTTACATTTGTTTATGAATATCCAGCTGCTCAGGCTGCGCTGGCACGGTTAAAAAGCGATCAGGAAGGCGATTTGGTTGCTGACCGATTTGAGTGTTACTACCAGGGACTTGAACTGGCTAATGGTTACCATGAACTCTGTGACCCCCGAGAACAGAAAGAACGTTTCTCGCAGGATAATAAGATACGCCGACAATTAGGTAAGAGTACTGTGCAGGAGGATATTCTTTTATTGGAGGCATTGCATTCCGGCTTACCGGATTGTTCTGGCGTAGCATTAGGATTTGATCGCTTACTAATGCTCAGAGCTGGTATTACAGATATCAGCGAGATACTCAGCTTTGATATGAACAGAGCCTGATATATGGATAAGATATTAACTAAGACTATTACCTGGAGCTTTGTAGGATATATCTTACAAGCTGTTAGGAAAAAGGAAGTTTATCAGGTTGTTATTCGACCTGAATCTATAGGTGAAAATGAAAAGTCTTTTAATTTCAAATAATTAAGAGAACACGTTTTTTTGAGAAATAACATGCCATAACTATTTCTGAAAATAGTGGTCTTTTTTCTGAGAAGGATTTTGATAAAGTTAAACCACGGTCAAGGACGGCAGTAAGCCAGACAAGGATTTAAGGATAGTCTGGTGTAAAGGATACATGCAGGATTGCATGTAAGGCAGGAAAGCCAGAAAGGATAAGGATAGCCAATGGAAATGGCGAATGGAAGTCACAGGGTGTGATCAGGGATTTCAGGGAAAGGCACATGGAGTGCTGATACAGGATGTAATTAAGAACGGATGCATGACTTGCCAGGAAGGCAGGTGAATGGATGCACAGGAGATGGACTGGAGTTGTGGCAGACAAGGATTTAATGGAGTTCAGGTCAGGGAAGCCACAAGGAAGACTCAGGATGGGTCAGCTGTCATGGACTAGATAGCAATCAGGGAATAAGGGCGGCCAGGCCGCCCTTCTGTTTTTTCAGAGGCTGATTAAATTAGCTGCCCTTATGTTCTGTATTTTCTGCTGTTATCGTTTTTGCTGAGATACTTTAACTTCTCTGCTGTATTCACTTTTCTATCAGATATTTCAGTTTATCCGGTGTACCGTCCCACTGTGCCGCATCCGGTAAAGGATCTTTACGCTCTGACAGGTTTGGCCACTTCTGACTGAGTTTTTCATTCAGATCAAAAAAGTGCTCCATATCAGCTGGCAGTTCATCTTCAGAGTAAATCGCTTCAGCAGGGCAAACCGGCTCACATAGTCCACAATCAATGCATTCATCCGGGTTGATGACCAGAAAGTTATCACCTTCATAAAAACAATCTACCGGGCATACTTCGACGCAGTCTGTGTATTTACACTGAATACAATTATCCGTTACAACAAAAGCCATTGGTTTTCTCCGGAAAGAAGCTGAAGGAGTAAAAGGTGCTGCATGCCCGAGCAACCGCTATTCAGATAGATGGGGGCATGCATGTAGCAGCCCATTTTACGATTTCATCATCGCTTTCAGTTCATAGAGCATGTCCAGAGCCTGACGTGGTGTCATATCATCAGGATTCAGCTCATCCAGTTTTTCCAGAGCCGGTTCTGGTTCTGCTATAGCAAACATATCATTCTGTACCGGTGTATAAGCAGCCTGAGGCTCACGACACAGTTCAGCCTGATTTTCCTGTTGTTCCAGTTGCACCAGCTTATCCTGGGCCTGGCTGACAACATGAATCGGGATACCTGCCAGTTTAGCCACCTGTAAACCATAACTCTGGCTGGCTGGCCCAGGCTGAACCTTATGCATAAAGATAATGTTGTCATTATGTTCTGTTGCATTCAGATGCAGGTTGATAACGCCATCCATCTGTTCTGGCAGGCTGGTCAGTTCAAAGTAGTGCGTTGCAAACAGGGTATAGGCTCTGAGTTTCCCTGCCAGGTGAGCTGCACAGGCCCAGGCCAGAGACAAGCCGTCAAAAGTACTGGTGCCACGACCAACTTCATCCATAAGAACAAGAGAGCAGGGGGTTGCGTTATGCAGAATATTAGCTGTTTCTGTCATTTCAACCATAAAGGTAGAGCGGCCACTAGCCAGATCATCGGATGAACCGATTCGGGTGAAAATCCGATCAATAGGTCCTAGAGTTGCGCTTTCTGCGGGTACATAACATCCTGTATGGGCCAGTAATACGATCAGAGCAATCTGACGCATGAAGGTCGATTTACCCCCCATATTCGGGCCGGTAATAATCGCCATACGCTGATCATTATTAAATTCCAGATCATTAGGCACAAATGGCTGATCACTGACCTGTTCAACAACCGGATGTCGTCCACTTTCAATGGTGATCCCGTTATCCCGAACCAGTCTGGGACGGTTGAAATTGAGGCTTTCGGCACGCTCAGCAAAATTATTCAGTACATCCAGCTCTGATAAAGATATTGCCAGATTCTGCAGTCCTGTCAGGTTCTGGTTTAATTGTTCCAGCAGAGCTTCATACAAGGCTTTTTCTCGTGCCAGTGCGCGGGATCGACTGCTCAGGACTTTATCTTCAAACTCTTTCAGTTCCGGGGTGATAAAACGCTCGGCATTTTTCAGTGTCTGGCGACGGATATAATCAGCAGGCGCTTTGTCGGACTGAGCCCGACTGATTTCAATATAGTAACCGTGGACCCGGTTATAACCGACTTTAAGCGTTGACAGACCGGTTCGGCTTCTTTCCTGCTCTTCCAGCCGGATCAGATAATCCCCGGCATGTTCGCTGAGCTGGCGTAATTCATCCAATTCGGCATCATAACCGTCAGCAATAACGCCACCATCACGAATAACTACCGGAGGATTGTCAATCACGGCTCTTTTTAGCAGATCGGCTTCATCAGGGAAGGGAACAATGGATGAACGAAGATGATCCAGCGCGCTTTCATTAATACTGTTAAGTACTGACGACAGATCGGGTAGTTCCTGAAGAGCGTCTCTTAGTCTGGCCAGATCCCGGGGGCGGGCGCTGCGTAAAGCAACTCGTGCCAGAATACGTTCTATATCCCCGATGGCTTTCAGATGGTCGTAGATATACTGCCATTGAAAGCTTTCCTGAATTGCCTGCACACAGGACTGACGCAGATGCAGCTGATCATGGCAGCGAATCGGACGATTCAGCCAGCGTCTGAGCTGACGACTGCCCATAGCCGTAGCTGTGTTATCCAGTACGGAAGCCAGAGTATTCTCAGTACCACCGGACAGATTGATATCTATCTCCAGGTTACGACGGCTGGCTGCATCAATCTGGATGCATTCATCACGGGATTCTGCCTGAATGGAGCGGACATGGGGCAGGCCTGTGCGTTGAGTATCTCTGACGTATTCCAGCAGACAGCCCGCTGCAGACAGAGCTACTTCCAGTTGCTGACAACCAAATCCGGCTAAATCCCGGGTTTCAAACTGGCGACAAAGCTGAGTAGTGGCGCTTTCCAGATCGAACTGCCAGGGGGGCTGCAGGCGGCATCCTTTTCTCTGGCTGACTGTTGAATCAAATTCTTCGCTTTCATCCAGCAGGAGCTCTGCCGGATCAAGACGCTGCAGTTCTGCCAGCAGAGCGCTGTGTTCACTGATTTCCTGAACAGTGAAACGACCACTGGTGACATCAAGAACAGCGAGGCCATAGATATTGTTTTTGCAGGTCAGTGCTGCGAGCAGATTGTCCCGGCGTTCATCCAGCAAGGCTTCATCGCTGACGGTTCCTGGCGTCAGTACTCTGACAACCTTACGCTCTACAGGCCCTTTGCTGGTCGCGGGATCACCGATCTGCTCACAAATCGCGACAGAATGCCCGCCTCTTACCAGGCGAGCCAGATAGTTTTCTGCAGAGTGAAAAGGGATACCGGCCATAGGGATAGGGTTACCCCCGGATTTCCCTCTGGCGGTTAACGTGATATCCAGCAGTTGGGCGGCTTTTTTTGCATCATCAAAAAACAGCTCATAAAAATCACCCATCCGATAAAAAACCAGTTCATTCGGATGCTGTTTTTTTATTTGCAGGTACTGCTGCATCATTGGTGTATGTTTTTCGCTGGACACGGGGGATCCTGTTTCTGGCCAATAGCTGGATTTAAAGTTGAACCGTGTATTTTACTCAATGCGCTATGAGGGTTATAGCCGGATAAGATTTTTTTTGTATCACTGTTTTTATAAAGCAATATTCTTCAGTACAGACGTCAGCTCTGTTAACACAATGGAATAATTTCTCTCCGTTATTTTTTTCGAATATTCTTATTATCAAAGAGTTACTGAAGTTATCAATGCATCATGTTGCGGCTGCGAAAAAAAGTATTTGACAGCTTTTTGTGCAGTGCACTATATTTGCCTTAACGATGTTTTGTGCGGTGCAATATTTTTTTTGTCCGGGATGATGCCCTTAAAGGGCAGGAGGCAGTAATGAGCTTTTTCGAACAGTGGATAACAGAGTGTCAGAAAACGGCTAAGACGCTGAATGAATCAACGAATTGGCAGCCCTTAGAAGCTGTTAATGAGCTGGTTGCAGGTAAAGCAAAAATTGCAGAAAAGATGCTACAACAGCAGGCCCGTTATCTGTCCAGTTGTACTGATGAGCTGGGTCAGCATTGTGTTGCTCTGACTAAGAAAACAGATCCTGTTGCAGCAGTTGAATCCAATTACAGCTTTTTCTGCGAGCAGCAGGTTAAAGCGAACAGTCATTACCTGAATGTACTGGATCTGGCTGGTGAAGCTAAAACTCTGGTCGATCAGCAGGTCAATAAAGTTTTTGCTCGCTAAGACTTGTTGTTCTTAAGTCTTGCAGTTGTCTGTACTGATCGCATTGATCAGCAGACAACATCCTGCTGATCAATAATCAGTGGATTTTGTGCTTTTTGTCTGATTTAACTCCCTCCCTCTGCCAGGCAGAAAGCAACCCCGGGGTCATAGCCGGGGTTTTTTTATCTTCATTGAAAACGCCTCATAAAGGCTGATCGCTCAATGCGGTTGAGTGGTATGACTGTGATTCAGAGTTACCGGATGACAGAGGCCCTTCGTTATGATATCGAGGCAGATATTCGCTTTCGACAGAAATCATATGAACAGGTGAGCTTTGACGAATAGGCGGCAGCTCTGTCGTGCGATTCTCGTTGGATTCTGCGATAATATTACCCGGTTTCAGGATGCCTGACAGATGTCTGGCTGATCAATTTTAACAGTGAGATGAAGCAAAGATGAATGTTTTAGTCATCGGTAGTGGTGGTCGTGAGCACGCTCTGGCCTGGAAAGCAGCACAGTCTTCAAACGTCAGTAAAGTTTTTGTAGCACCGGGTAATGCCGGTACCGCAATCGAGCCGAAGCTGGAAAATGTGGCTATTGATGTGCTGGACTTTGATGGTCTGGTTGCTTTTGCAAAGGTTAATCAGATTGAACTGACTATCGTTGGCCCTGAAGCTCCTCTGGTGGAAGGCGTTGTAAACCGTTTTCAGTCAGAAGGCCTGAATATCTTCGGCCCGTCAGAAGGTGCTGCTCAGCTGGAAGGTTCTAAGGTATTCACGAAAGACTTCCTGGCGCGTCATAACATTCCCACTGCTGAATATCAGAACTTTACTGAAATTGAGCCGGCACTGACTTATCTGCGCGAAAAAGGTGCGCCGATTGTTATTAAGGCCGACGGTCTGGCTGCAGGAAAAGGCGTTATTGTTGCAATGACGCTGGAAGAAGCAGAAGATGCTGTAAAAGATATGCTGGCTGGTAATGCGTTTGGTGATGCGGGTAGCCGGGTTGTTATCGAAGAGTTCCTGGACGGTGAAGAAGCCAGTTTTATTGTGATGGTCGATGGTAAAAATGTTCTGCCAATGGCGACCAGTCAGGACCACAAGCGTATGGGCGATAAAGACACAGGCCCGAATACGGGGGGAATGGGGGCATATTCTCCGGCGCCGGTAGTAACATCAGATATCCACAACCGTATTATGGCTGAAGTGATTATGCCAACGGTTGAAGGTATGGCTGCTGAAGGTAATGACTACACAGGCTTCCTGTATGCTGGTCTGATGATCATGGCTGACGGCACTCCAAAAGTGATTGAATACAACTGCCGTTTTGGTGATCCTGAGACCCAGCCGATTATGCTGCGTCTGAAGTCTGATCTGGTTGGTCTGTGCCAGTCCGCTCTGGCAGGTGGGCTGGATACAGCAGAAGCCGTCTGGGATGTTCGTCCGTCCGTTGGTGTTGTACTGGCCGCAGGTGGATATCCCGGCAGTTATAACAAAGGTGATATTATTTCTGGTATTCCAGGTGAAGAACCTGGCCTGAAGGTATTTCATGCTGGTACACAGCTGATCGATGGTCAGGTTACTACGAATGGTGGACGTGTACTGTGTGCAACGGCTTTGGGTAACAGCGTCAGTGAAGCCCAGGCCAATGCTTATAAACTGGCTGAGCAGATTAGCTGGGATGGCATGTTCCACCGTACTGATATTGGCTATCGAGCCATTGCTCGCGAGCAGGGTGAGTGATATCTGAAGCCGGACAGGTGATGTTTCTGATATAGCCTGTAAACAGACAGACTATGGTTCAATAACCTGCACTGGTGAGCTAAAGCCGGAGTTTTCTCCGGCTTTATCGTTTTGTATCCGATGACTGATCGGACCGCTGAATATTGAAAGAGAGTTTCTGAAAAAGTGCTTACAAACAGTTCTGCTGGTTAGCTGAATCTGAAGCGTAACCGCTTTTTCAGAACCTCCCGGATTGAGGAATAATAATATGGCGCGTATCCGCATAGAGTATCCTGTTGAGCAGACGATTTTCAGCCACACAATGGCATTGAGAATTACTGATCTGAACTATGGCAATCATCTGGCCCACGATACTCTGATTTCTTTATTACATGATGCCAGGGCAAAGCTGTTTGTCTCTCATGGACATAAGGAGATTGATATTGATGGTCAGGGTGTTGGGGTGGTCGTGGCAGATCTGGCGATCTGTTATAAAGCGGAAGTTTTTTATCCGGATACTCTGACCATTGAAATTGCAGCAGATGAACTGTCCCGTAAAGGTGGGGATCTGGTCTACCGGGTAACAAAAGCATCAGATGGCGGAGTCGTTGCGCTGGCAAAAACAGGCATCGTATTCTTTGACTACAACGAACGTAAGGCCGTAGCGGTTCCTGATGAATTCAGGGCGATGATTGCTAAGGCTGATGTTGTGGCTGCAGAGGTCTGATATGTCCAGAGAGTATCCTATCGTTGCGGTGACAGGTTCTTCCGGAGCCGGTACTACAACGGTCAAAGATGCCTTTGCGCGCATGTTTCACAGAGAATCGATCAGTGCAGCTTTTGTTCATGGTGATAGTTTCCATCGTTATTCCCGTGATGAAATGAAGCGTATTCTGATAGAAGAGCCAGAGCGTAAGCGCTGGCTGAGTCATTTTGCTGTTGAAGCGAATATGCTGGATGAGCTGGAAAGACTGTTCGTTTCATATTCGGATAATGGAACAGGTGTTTACCGCCATTATATTCACGCTGAAGATAAAGAGATGGTGGAAGAAGGCTTCAGAGTGGGGACGTTTACTCCCTGGCAGGATTTACCTGAAGGCACAGATCTTCTGATGTATGAAGGACTTCATGGTGGTCTGGTAACAGAAGACTATGATATTGCTCAGTACGTTGATCTGTTGATCGGAATTGCACCGACTATTAATCTGGAGTGGATTCAGAAAATTGACCGGGATACCAAACTTCGGGGGTATTCACAGGAAGCGGTGATTGATTCTATCCAATCCCGGATGTCAGATTATATTAAATATATTGTGCCTCAGTTTGACCGGACAGATATTAATTTCCAGAGAGTACCGACGGTGGATACATCGAATCCTTTTGTGGCCCAGGATGTTCCTTCCAGTGATGAAAGTATGGTGGTAATCCGGGTAAAAGAGCGGGGCAGCGTAGACTTCCCTTACCTGGTGACTATGATAAAAGATTCTTTTATGACCAGGCCGGATACACTGGTGATTCCCGGAGGGAAAATGGGGCTGGCGATGGAGCTGCTGCTGACACCAAGAATTCATGAGTTACTGGAAAACCGACGCTTCCGATGATTAGTTTCTAATCGACGCTTCCGATGATTAGTTTCTAATCGACGCTTCCGATGATTAGTTTCTAATCGTCGCTCAGATGATTCGATCAGAATCATTGTTCTGGTGATTGGCTTCTGGTCATGGCGTTACTGGCCCTGTTGCGGATAAGTGATCGGATGATAACAGGATTAGCAGGCGTTGGAATAAGTAGGGCGGGTTGCTGTAAATCTGTCCTGAAAATAATAAAAGCTGGATGAGAAAATTATGGATTGTCTGTTCTGTAAGATTGTGGCCGGTGATATTCCGGCAGATGTGGTTTACCAGGATGAGCATGTTTTTGCGTTTCGTGATATCGACCCGAAAGCACCGAATCATATTCTGATTATTCCTAAGCGACACATTGCAACACTGAATGACCTGCAGGAAGAAGACTGTGTTCTGGTTGGCAGGTTGCAGTTTACAGCTCAAAAACTGGCTCAGGAACTGGGTTTTGCTGAAGATGGTTATCGTGTAGTGATGAATTGCAATGAAAATGGAGGTCAGACGGTTTACCACATACATATGCATCTGTTGGGCGGACGTGCTATGAGTTGGCCTCCGGGTTAAGTTTTAAGCAACTTGTTATACGAATGGACACCTCTGGTGTCCATTTTTGTATCCGATTATGACAACCGGTGCTTTTTTTGATCTGAGTTCATATTTGACCATAAAGTCAGTACTGTCGTAAAAAATATGCTACCTGAGTATCAGAAAAACGTCATAATCAGCAGGGATACTTGTTCGCAGATGCAAAAATGACATATAAATTCTAATCAGGAATCGATTTACCATGGATCAGATTATTCGCGAAATTCTGGTGCCGGATGCCCCGGGAATTGAAGACCATCACCATGAGCAACTGAATGCATTTCTGGAACAGGCTAAAACCTACGAGCCGATACCAACAGCGGTTGTTCATCCGGCAGATGGTAATAGCCTGCTGGGAGCCATTGAAGCTGCAGAAGAAGGCCTAATTATTCCTCATCTGGTGGGGCCGGAAGCACGTATTCGTGCTGTTGCCGAAGAATGTGGCGTTGATTTGGGCCGTTATACGATTGTTCCTACCGCCCATAGTCATGAATCAGCGGAACTGGCGGCGAAAATGGCCAAAGCCGGTGATGTGCATGCATTGATGAAAGGCAGCCTGGGTTCATCTGAACTGCTGAGTGCTATTCTGGATAAAAATGCCGGTTTGCGTACTGAATTTCGTCTGAGTCATGTGTTTGTGATGGATGTTCCCAGCTATCATAAAACCCTGATTGTGACTGATGCTGCAATCAATGTGGCGCCAGATCTGATTACTAAGCGTGATATTGCACAAAATGCGATCAACTGTGCCCTGGCACTGGGTATTGAGCAGCCTAAAGTGGCTATTCTGGCCGCCGTTGAAAAAGTTAAGCCTGGCATGCAAAGTACTCTGGATGCTGCTGCTCTGTGCAAAATGGCTGACCGTAAACAGATCAGGGATGGGATTCTGGATGGCCCTCTGGCATTTGATAATGCTATTTCAGCTGAGGCTGCGAGGGATAAAGGGATTGATTCACTGGTAAGCGGTGATGTCGATATTCTGCTGGTGCCGGATCTGGAAGCTGGCAATATCCTGGCAAAACAGTTGCAGTATCTGGCGGGGGCTAAATCAGCCGGTATTGTACTGGGCGCTAAAGTCCCTGTTATTCTTACCAGCCGGGCGGCTAAACCATTGGAACGTTTGAGCTCTTGTGCGGTCGCATCCTTAGTGGCTCATAAACAGGGGTTAACCGTATGAACTCCATTCTGATTGTAAATGCAGGCTCTTCCAGCCTGAAATGCTCAGTATTTGATGAATTTGATGGGGATATTCGCCAGCACTTTCGTGTGAAAGTTGCGAACCTGGCTGGTCCTGCTCGCCTGGAAATTTACGATCACAGTGAAAAAGTAGATGGTATTCTGGTCGACAAAATGGAATTGTCAGCGGAAGAGCTGGATGTAGCCCATAGTCAGGCGCATCATCAGGCTCTGTCTGTCGTTCTTAACTGGCTTGACAGAAATACTAAGTTCAGAATTACTCAGGTTGGTCACCGTGTGGTACATGGTGGTGATTTTTATTCTGAGCCTGTCGTTATTACTGATGACGTGATTGAAAAGCTGGAAACCCTGATTCCACTGGCACCACTGCATCAGCCATATAACCTTAAGCTGATTGATGTATGTAAAGATGTGTTGCCAGGTCTGCCTCAGGTTGCCTGCTTTGACACTGCTTTCCATAGTAGTATTCCGGATGTTGCCCGTAACTTCGCGATTCCTCGTGCGCTGACCCGCGAAGGTGTCAGACGTTACGGTTTTCATGGTCTTTCTTATCAATATATTCATACTAAGCTGGTTGAACTGGATAAGGATATTGCTGCCAGTCGTGCTGTTGTGGCTCATCTGGGAGCCGGAGCCAGTATGTGTGCAATAGAAAATGGTAACAGTGTTGCGTCTACTATGGGCTTTACTGCACTGGATGGTCTGCCTATGGGGAGCCGCTGTGGCCAGATTGATCCGGGCGTGCTCTTATATCTGATGCGTGAGCATAAAATGGATGTCGATGCCATTGAAAGTCTGCTGTACAAAAACAGTGGCTGGATGGGCGTTTCCGGTCTGAGCAGTGATATGCTGACGCTGCATAAGGAAGCGACGCCTCAGGCACGTGAAGCCATAGATATGTTTGTTTATCGTATTTCCCGTGAAACCGGATCTCTGGCGGCATCAATGGGAGGGATGGATACTTTTGTTTTCACCGGTGGTGTTGGTGAAAATGATGCTGAGATTCGTGCTCAGGTGGCGCATCAGAATGAGTGGCTGGGTATGAAGCTGGATGCTGCTCGTAATGAAGCCAATGAATATCTGATCAGTGCTGATGACAGCAAGATAAAAGTCTTTGCTATTCCGACCAATGAAGAGCTGATGATTGCCCGTCATACCAGTCGTCTGCTTCGCTGAGCATCTCTCTTTTAACAGAGTCAGAGTGTTTCTCTGACTCTGTTTCAGCTTACAAAGCTTAACGCCCTTTCTCTGGATCACGACCTGATCTTTCGTTATTATTTTAAATGAGATTTGTTCTTATTTGTTGGTGTGATTGACCTGGCTCAGTGCGGAATAAAAAAACATTTTCAGTCATGGCTTCCGAGGGCGGCTTTCGTTAACATGCCTGCAAATACTGGTGAGGTTATTATGAAAAGTACACGTCAACATACTCCTCTGGATAAACTGCTGATCAGTGCTGATACAGTACTGCGTACCCTGGTACCTGGTGCCGCTGAACCTTATCGTCCCTCTCCTGCGAGAGATGAGCCAGAACAGGATATGACAGCGCAGGAGCGTAAACATGCAGCTGGACTGATGCGTATTAATCATACCGGTGAAGTTTGTGCTCAGGCGCTTTATCAGGGGCAGGCTCTGACGGCAAAGCTGCCTGAAGTGAGAGAGCAGATGGATCATGCAGCGAAGGAAGAGATTGATCATCTGGCCTGGTGTGAGCAGCGTATTCGCCAGCTGGGTAGTCGTCCCAGCTTGTTGAATCCGATGTTTTACGGGCTGTCATTTGGCATTGGTGCGGCAGCTGGCGCCGCAGGCGATAAGTACAGTCTGGGCTTTGTGGCTGCAACAGAACAGCAGGTCTGCAAGCATCTGGATGATCATATGCAGCGTTTGCCCTATAACGATCAGAAGAGTCGGGCTATCCTGCAACAAATGTATACTGATGAAGAGCAACATGCTGAGCAGGCGCTGGATGCTGGCGGTATACGTTTTCCGGTACCGGTAAAAATGGTGATGAAGCTGATGTCTAAGGTGATGACGAAGTCCGTATATCGGATCTGATTACTGAAAAGGCAAAAGGGGAGCTATTTGCGACATTTGTATCTTTCAGTTGCAGTAATACTATATCACTACTTGATGCAGGGTTTTACATTAAGTAACATTAATGCTACATACAGTTTACAATGGGGCCAGGGATGCTGGCTCCTAATGGAATAAAACCGTTTTTGGAGTTCACGCAATGAATGCTTCAGGAAGTATGCTGAAAAGTTTTCTGGTCTCTTATGCCTCTCTTCCACTTCGCCATCACTTTGTTGTTTCCCTGATACTCTTAACTGTCATGGGCAGTTTAAAGTTGCTGTTGGTTAACAGTGCGCCTGATGGTATCTGGTGGCAGGCCTTAAGCACGATTAACCTGTTTATGGTCATTACTGCGCTGATGTATGGTGCGATTATTTTTTCTCAGATTATGGCCAGTGCCTGCGCTCTGGTTATGCAGGTGCTTATGCCCGGAGAGAATGCGATAGCGGCAGGGGCTGTGCTGGGGGTAATTCTTTCGGCAGTACTGATTCTGTTAATGGCACCTTATCTGCTGGATCTGATCTGGCGTTTATGATCAACAGACCGTATGCTGTAATGCCAAAATAAAAAAGCCGTATTCTGGCGACAGGATACGGCTTTTTTATAGCTTCAGTATATGGTCTGATCAGCCCATATTACGTGAATAAAATATTTCCAGCATCTCTTTACGCAGACGCGCCTCAATATCAGAGGCTTCTTCGAAAGTCAGCTTGTTTTTGTCAATGCCAAACAGATAGTTATCCAGGCTGAAGTCTTTCAGTAGCATCTTGGTATGGAACATATTTTCCTGGTAAACATTTACATCAATCATCTGATACGCTTCTTTGGTATCTTCTGACAGATAATCCTGAATCGAGGTAATGCCGTGGTCAATAAACAGTTTCCTTCCTGATTCATCACGGGTGAAGCCACGTACCCGATAGTCCATCGTAACAATATCAGAGTCGAAACTGTGAATCAGATAGTTCAGAGCTTTCAGCGGAGAGATCATACCGCAGGTCGACACATCAATGTCCAGTCTGAAAGTACTGATACCATTATCCGGATGACTTTCCGGATAGGTATGTACTGTGACATGGCTCTTATCCAGATGGGCAACCACTGTTTCAGGCAGAGGCCCCGGGCCTACTTCATTGCCTGCCTCAGCAGCACTGTCTGTCAGTTCATGTTCTGCAATCAGAATGGTGACACTGGCACCATGTGGGTCATAATCCTGACGTGAGATATTCAGTACATGTGCACCAATGATATTCGTCACATCTTTCAGTATCTGCGTCAGACGCTCTGCATTATACAGTTCATCAATATAGTCGATGTACTCTTCACGCTGCTGTTCTGTCTTGGCATAACAGATATCGTAAATGTTAAAACTCAGGGAGCTGGTCAGGTTGTTAAACCCATGAAGCCTGATTTTATCCTTCACGCCCGAAACCTCGCGCACTACAAATGTTGAATACTCGCTGACCCTGAGGTCAACCCAGCTGGAAAGGCGCGTATTATGCCTTTATTTACTACCTGATGCACAAAAAAAATCTAAAGATTTGACCTGATGCGGGCGTTTACAGAGTCTGTTGATTCTATCTGACCCGGTCTGGATATGTCTGATCCTTATCCGGGTCATAATTGATTGAGAAATAATCGTTTTTTATTTTCTTGTCAGTTCTTGCCGCTCAGGTCGATCATCTCATAATCATGTGTAATTTCGACGCCACCTGCCGCCAGCATGATAGATGCAGAACAATATTTTTCGGCTGACATTTCTACTGCTCGTTTAACATGAGCTTCTTTCAGGTTATGTCCGGTGACAACAAAATGCAGGTGTATTTTCGTAAATACGGAAGGTACAGTATCTGCCCGCTCTGCTTCAATTTCTGCCCGGCAATCCAGTATATCCTGACGGGATTTTTTCAGGATAGCAATGACATCAAAAGAACTACAGGAGCCCAGACCCATTAACAGTAATTCCATTGGGCGTGGACCGGTATTACGACCACCGTGATCCGGTGCTCCGTCAATCACCATAGCATGGCCTGAACCGGATTCAGCCACAAACTGTACGCCATCTGTCCACTTTACTGTAGCTTTCATCGACTTTTTGTCTCCTTAAGGGCAGAAAAAAAAATAAAAATAAGTTTACAATACAGGCTGTGAATATGGACGATCTGTATAAAACCTGCAAGTGTCTGACTCCATGACCTGAGTAATTCAGGTGGGATTGATTAAGATTCCGGGTTCAGACCCTTCTGATAAGGGTAAAAATATGTTAGCCGTACAAAAAGAAGAGATTCCGGGTCTGGAAGACTTTCTGGCTCTGAGCCACCGCCGGAGTTTCAATAAGCGCTCAACAGTGATCAGTGCCGGGGCTGAAAGTCGATCGATCTATTATCTGACAAAGGGGTCGGTAACCGTTTCCATTGAAGACGAAGAAGGTAATGAAATGATCATTGCTTATCTGAACGAGGGATCGTTCTTTGGTGAAATGGGACTGTTTAACGAAGGTGCACGCAGTGCCTGGGTTAAAGCTAAAACTGACTGCGAAATTGCAGAAGTCAGTTATAGTCGTTTTCAGGAGCTGACTGAAAAGGATAGTCGCTTACTTTATGCTCTGGGTAAGCAGCTATCGGAACGCTTGCGTAAGACCACCATTAAAGTCGGTGACCTGGCGTTTATGGACGTCACAGGGCGAGTTGCCCGTACTCTGCTTGATCTGTGTAAAGAGCCGGATGCAATGACTCATCCGGATGGTATGCAGATTCGTATTACCCGCCAGGAAATTGCCCGTATTGTTGGCTGCTCCAGAGAGATGGTGGGACGGGTGCTTAAAGACCTTGAAGAACAGGGACTGGTCACTGCCAGTGGAAAAACGATGGTTGTTTACGGAACTCGTTAATCTGGTTTATCCTGGAAAGTGTTTAATGCGGCCTGTATTGGTAGTGGGGAATGATCCGGAGACCTGGTCTCTGATTCGTTCCCGCAGGAGGGGGTTATCCGGGTTAACGTGCCAGAGGTAGCTTTTGAACTTTCAGTAATTCCGTATAGTTTTCTACAGATACCGGACGGCTGAAGTAATAACCCTGGAAGTGATAGCAGCCGAGTTTTATAAGTTGCTCCATAACATCCGCGTCTTCAACGCCTTCAGCAATCGTCTGCAGTTTCATATGGTTAGCCATTGCAATAATGGTTTCGGTGATGGCTTTGTCATTAGTGTCGGTTAACAGATCGGCAATAAAAGACTTATCAATCTTCAATTGGCTGATCGGCATCTTCTTCAGATATTTCAGCGATGAATACCCGGTGCCAAAATCATCAATCGACAGAGCAATACCCATTGCCCGGATCGCTTCCATTTTTTCAATAGTGCTTTCCAGGCTGCTGATCAACAGGCTTTCAGTCAATTCCAGTTCCAGTAAATCAGGGTTGGCACCGGTTTGCTGAATCACTTCATTCAGAGAATCAATGAAGTTTCCATGTTCAAATTGACGTGCGCTGATATTAACGGCCAGACGGAAGTTTTCCGGGCACAGGCCTTCTTTCTCCCAGCGTGAGAGCTGAAAACAGGCTTGCTCCAGTACCCAGCGTCCGATAGGCAGAATCAGTCCGGTCTCTTCTGCCAGAGGAATAAACTGATCAGGGGGAACAAATCCCTGGTCCGGGTGTTGCCAGCGCAGCAGTGCTTCAGCTCCGATAATCTGAAAATCCTGATTGACCTGTGGCTGATAATGCAGGTACAGCTCATTATTCTGCAATGAGGTATGCAGAGATTTTTCCATCGCCAGATGCTGATCCGCCAGTAGCTGCATACTGGGGCGATAGAAGTGAAAAGTGTTACGTCCGCTGGATTTAGCTCTGTACAGCGCCGTATCCGCTTGTTTAAGAATGCTTCTGGCATCCAGACTACCGTCCGGGAATAAACGGATGCCGATACTGGCAGAGATATGCAGTGTATGTTCACCAACCTGAATGGGTTCTGCCAGACTTTCCAGAATCCGGTTCGTAATGCGACGGGCATTCAGTGCTGCAGGCTCCATGCGACTTGCCAGCTCAGGAAGAATGACAACAAATTCATCACCTCCCAGGCGGGCAACCGTATCCTCATCGCGCATCATGACTTTCAAGCGATTGGCAATAACAATTAGCAGGTCATCGCCGACATCGTGTCCTAAAGAGTCATTAATATTTTTAAAGCGATCCAGATCCATAAATAGCAGAGCACTCTGCTGATCATGGCGTACACTTTTGGCCAGTACCTGATGCAGTCTGTCCATAAACAGGCTTCGGTTAGGTAATCCGGTCAGTGCATCGTAATAAGCCAGATGATGAATCCGGGCTTCCTGTTGTTTCCTCAAAGAGATATCGCGGGCAACGGCAAGAATATAGTTACCGTCTCCCAGCTGAATATGGCGGGCTTTGACTTCTACCGGAATCTGATTGGCATTGCGGCAGAGGATAGAACCTTCGATGGAAATATCCTGATTCTGCAGCAACTGACTACGAACGTTAATGAAGGTGTTTTCACTACTTTCATCCAGAAACAGATCGTGAAAACTGACACCCATCAGATCTTTTTTATCATATCCCAGACTGATAAACGTCTGATGATTCGCATTAAATACTTTAAAGTCTTCTGTAAAAATCAGCAGCATGTCACTGATGCTGTTCATCACATCCCGATTAAATTGCTCACTGTTGCGCAGAGCGCTTTCCGCCAGGTTCCGGGATTGCCAGAGTTCATTGAAGTTTTCTACCAGAAAGCCCAGTTCATCGTCCTTATGGCCAGATATCTGTGGCAGTAATTCCTGGCCGTCATGGCGGCTTTTCAGACGATTCAGATTACCGGATAGCAGGGTCAGTGGGCGACTGATCAGGGCGTGGAACACGTACATCAGGCACACGGCCAGTAGCAGGTTGCGTAAGAAACCTGTGCCCACAATAACAATGGCTCTGTCCAGAATATCAATGATCACAGCTTCCGGATCAGTTTCAACAATCAGAGTGCCGACGGGTTGCTGTTCGTAGATAGTATTCAGTGGAATCGCAAAAGACTGTCGCTGATTCTGCAACAGGGAAGTGATTGCAGTATTTTTACTTTCCGGGGTACGGTCAGACGAAGCCAGAATGGAGTTATCATCCAGTCGGATTTCAGCATACAGAACATAAGTATGGTTAATCAGACCGCTGACAACTCTCTGAGCCAGATCTTTGTCGATATTATAAGCAGCCTGCACAGCAGACTCTTCTACCAGATGAATGACCTGCTCTACTTTCTCATTCATACTGATATGACTGTGCCTGACGTCCAGAGCAATCTGGATGCCACTGAATAACAGACCCAGTGCTACAGCAACGAGTACGGTCGCCTTGGCCTGTTTGAACGAAATTCGGTTTTGCAGTGCAGACTTTTTCAATGTTTAATCCATTAACGCGAACCAATCAGTCGATCCGGATAATTACTTATCTGAGCATTAAAATGTTAAAGCCGCTTTCTTGCAAGCGAGTTATTGCGACTTATTGATTATAAGCATACTGGCCGAAAAAAAAGACAAAAAAACGGTATGAATAGAAATTCATACCGTTTTTGTTGTTTTCAGCTGTCACTTTTACCTGACAGACTGGAAAACAGATCGCTCTGCTTCAGGTTAATCTGACGACAGGCGCTGTTGTCAGCTGAACAGTTCAGCCAGTTTTTCTCCTGGGCTATCAGCGCGCATAAAAGCCTCGCCTACCAGAAAACTGTTTACCTGATGTTGTCGCATCGCAATAACATCCCGCTGATTAAGAATGCCGCTTTCAGTGACGACAATACGATCTTCAGGAATCTGTTCCAGCAGATCAAAAGTAGTTTTCAAAGTCACATCAAATGTATGCAGGTTCCGGTTGTTGATGCCTATCATTCGATTTGGCAGCTTTATTGCCCGGTGCAGTTCCGTTTCGTCATGCACTTCGATCAGAACATCCATATCCAGCTCATGAGCCAGCAGATTAAGCTCAAGCATGCTGTCATCATCCAGGCAGGCTGCAATAAGCAGAATACAGTCAGCTCCTATTGCCCGGGCTTCATAAACCTGGTACGGATCAACAATAAAGTCTTTGCGTATGACTGGCAGTTCGCAGGCTGCCCGTGCCTGTTTCAGATAATCTTCGTGTCCCTGAAAAAAATCCTGATCGGTCAGAACGGACAAACAGCTGGCTCCACCTTCTTCATAGCTGATCGCAATATCTGCCGGATGAAAATCTTCTCTCAGTATACCTTTGCTGGGGGATGCTTTTTTTATCTCTGCAATCACAGCGGAGCGACCTGCTTTCAGACTGCGGGCCAGGCTGTCAGCAAATCCTCGGGGAGCATCCTGATTCTTCAGTGCCATATCCCGGATAGCTTCCAGTGAAGTATGCTCTTTTCGCTCTTTGATCTCTTCCCATTTGCGATCAACGATTTTTTTCAGAATAGTCGGGGTGTTCACAAAGGGCTCCTATGCAAATATTTCAGTGAAGCTGGATAGCTCTTTCATTTTTTCTCCGGCCAGGCCGCTGTCAATCGCATCCTGAGCCATGGCGACACCTTCAGCCAGGCTATCTGCGATATCGGCTGCATAAATTGCAGCGCCGGCATTCAGGGCAATAATATCCGCTGCCTTAACCGATTCGGCGGTGCTCTGTTTACCCAGAGCCTCTTTGATCAGTGCCAGAGATTCTTCCGCGTTGTTAATGTCCAGACCAGACAGATCCTGGGTTTCTAATCCCACATCTTCAGGTTTGATACTGTATTCGCTGATGTTACCATCTTTCAGTTCTGCGACATGAGTCTGTGTTGCCAGACTGAATTCGTCCAGTCCGTCTTGTGCGTGCACGACCAGTACATGCTGACTACCCAGTTGCTTCAGCACCTCAGCCATTGGGCGACAAAGCTGTTGATCGAAGACACCGATCACCTGGTGTTTAACGCCTGCCGGGTTAGTCATAGGGCCGAGCATATTAAAAATCGTCCGCATGCCCATCTCTTTACGAGGGCCAATAGCATGTTTCATTGCACTGTGATGCATCGGTGCAAACATAAAACCAACGCCGACCTCCTGAATACAGCGTGCAATCTGCTCAGGATTCAGGTTCAGGTTGATACTGGCTGCTTCCAGAAGATCTGCACTGCCACTGGATGATGAAACTGAACGGTTGCCATGTTTGGCAACATGACCACCGGCTGCTGCAATCACAAACGCCCCTGCAGTCGATACATTAAACAGTTTAGCGCCATCTCCTCCGGTGCCGCAGGTGTCAACGGCGTTGTCCTGACTAATGCTGACCGGAGTGCAGAGTTCCCGCATTACTTCAGCTGCTGCAGCAATTTCATCAATGGTTTCACCTTTCATACGCAGAGCGGTCAGAAATGCGCCAATCTGAGCGTCAGTACACTGGCCGGTCATAATCTGATGCATAGTCTCACGCATCTCGTCATGGCTCAGATTCTGTTTCTCAACGACCTTTGCCAGAGCCTGTTGAATTGTCATAACCTCTGTTCCCCTATAAAACTGCTCTCTGGCAGCTCATGTCATTTTATCGTCTTTATGCTGCTCTGATCTGTTAAATGCAGGGTCCCGGATCAGAGCTGGCGTTTAAGAAAATTATTCAGCATATCATGACCGTGTGCGGTCAATATTGATTCCGGATGAAACTGAACACCTTCAACAGACAGGGTTTTATGCCTGAGTCCCATGATTTCATCCAGAGTGCCATCATCCCGTTGAGTCCATGCCGTGATCTCAAGGCAGTCCGGCAAGCTGTCCTGATCAACCACCAGAGAGTGGTAACGTGTGGCTTCAAATGGTGATGGTAAACCAGAAAATACACCCTGTCCGGTATGGTAAACCGGTGAGGTTTTACCATGCATCACTTCTTGAGCGCGAACGACCTGGCCACCAAAGACCCGGGCCAGGCTCTGATGGCCCAGGCACACGCCCAGCACAGGTAATTTTCCAGAAAAATATTCTATGGCAGCCAGTGAAATACCGGCTTCATCCGGAGTGCAGGGGCCAGGAGAAATCACCAGGTGATCAGGCTGCAGCTGTTCAATTTGCTCCAGGGATATTTCGTCATGCCGGAATACCCGGACATCGGCCCCCAGCTCTTGAAAATAGTGAACAATGTTGTAGGTAAATGAGTCGTAATTGTCGATCATCAACAGCATAAAGCCTGAGCCTTTTTATCGTGCCTGGCTGTGTTGTTTCCCGGATAGCAAAACGTTTTAACCGGTTGCAGGCAATGGTGCAAAGTAACGCATCATACCGGAGAGATTATGAAACTTAAAACGCTTATCCCTGAACGCCAGGCACTTTGCAGAAATATTTTAATCGGAACTGGCTATCACCCGTTATGGCTGAGTAATTGATGATAATACTGCCAGTCAAATGCCGGACCAGGGTCAGTTTTACGGCCAGGCGCAATATCACTGTGTCCGGTAATGCGCTCAGTGGTGATCTCTGGATATTTCGCCATAATCTGATGTGTAGTTTCAACCAGACACTGGTATTGGGCCGGTGTGTAAGGACAGGTATCGTAGCCCTCAAGTTCTATGCCTATGGAAAAGTCATTACAGTTTTCCTGCCCCCTGAACATCGACAAGCCCGCATGCCAGGCCCGCTTGTTTAATGGCACAAACTGGATCAGCTCTCCATCTCGTCGGATAAACAGGTGAGCGGATACCTCGACACCTCTGATTTGCTCGAAAAAAGGGTGCAGACGGTGATCCAGGGTGTTGGTAAAAAAGCGTTCGACGCAATCGCTGCCAAATTGTTCAGGCGGCAGGCTGATATTGTGCAACACCAGAAGATTGACCTCTGCGGATGCCGGGCGGTCATTAAAATTAGGTGAAGGTACTGAGCGTGCTACTGAAAGCCAGATGTCATTCACGATAAAGGTCTTCGTCGTTATTGTTACCTTGCTGATGCAGGGTGATTGTTTGTCTTGAGTTCATCATTTTATAATGCTGGTTTGTTTTTGCTATCAGCGTTTTCCCTATCTACTGTCTGAGGTTGATTATGTCTATGACATCCCTGCTAGAACAAGATATTCCCGTTCAGGTTGCTCGTGCAATTGCTGAGGATGTCGGTGATGGCGATATTACTGCCCGTTTGATCCCTTCAGAGGGGCAGGCCCGCGCCCGTGTGATTACTCGTGATGATGCCGTATTGTGTGGTGCTGCCTGGGTGGATGAAGTGTTTCGTCAGATCGACCCGGAAGTGAAGGTGATCTGGCAGGCAGAAGACGGTGATCGTGTGACTCGCAACCAGGTACTGTTTTATCTGGAAGGTTCGGCCCGTTCTTTATTAACCGGCGAACGCTGTGCTCTGAACTTTGTGCAGACCTTATCCGGAACAGCAACGCGTTGTCGTCAGTATGCTGATCTGGTTGACGATACTAATGTGCAGCTGCTGGATACCCGTAAAACATTGCCCGGACTGCGTCTGGCGCAGAAATATGCCGTCACGCAGGGTGGGTGTTATAACCACCGTATTGGCCTGTACGATGCATTCCTGATTAAAGAGAACCATATTACGGCATGTGGTTCTATCTCTGCTTCCGTAGAACGGGCTCATGAAATTGCTCCGGGTAAGCCGGTTGAGGTGGAAGTCGAGGACCTGGATGAACTGAGGGAAGCGCTGGATGCGGGGGCTGACATTATCATGATCGATAACTTTTCTCTGGATATGATGCGTGAAGCCGTTGGTATTGCGGATGGCAAAGCCAGGCTGGAAGCATCTGGAGGAGTGACTCACGAAACGCTGCGTGATATTGCTCTGACCGGTGTGGATTATATCTCTATCGGTGCGCTGACTAAGGATTGTGATGCGGTTGATCTGTCTATGAGGCTGGTGGAAATCTGATCGGGACAGCTCTCTTTCTGCATGCATAAAAAAACAGCCATCAGGCTGTTTTTTTATGCTTCACGCCGGAGTTGTCTCTTCTGATTCCAGCTGCTCCAGATATTGGTGGGCTTCTTCCAGCTGGTGCTCATTAAAGACTCTGACGCCGGCTTCGGTCAGCGCGGCGGCTGTTACCCCCTGCCCTGTGCGTGTCATTCTGTTAAATTCACCGCTGTAGATCTGTTCGTTGCCACAGGAGGGGCTATTGGCCTTCATCACTGCAATGCGAATATTTTCGGCCTGAATACGTTCGACCACGCGTCGTGCACCACGGACAAAATACTGGCTGACATTATGACCCTGTTTGGTGATCACTTTACCTTCTTCGTGGTAAATATCATGACCATCGAAGCCGGGTTCAATTTCTGCCGCAGGCCTTGGGACCAGCAGCCCTCCCAGAGTCTCCGGGCATTCTTTTACCACCCGGCCATCTTCTAGCCACTGATCCAGAACGGAGTGGCTTACCGGACGGGAGGTGCCATCATAGCGAACTTTGTCTCCAAGAAGACACGCGCTGACGAGTACTTTCTGTCGGTTCATAATTTTTTCCAACCACTAAAAAAAGCAGTCTATCAGGCTTTTTTTAAATACAACAGAGCAGAAAGGGCAACTAAAGTACAGAATTGAAGAAAAAGAGGTGGTTTGATAGAAAAGGTCACAAAAAATCAGTATCAGGCTGCTAAAAGAGCAGAACCTGTATGTAACAGGTTCTGTTGTATGGTGTTTTATGGCATCAGAATGCAGTCAGGTCGATCTGATCGAAGCGACTGACCTGTGGGTGCTCTCCGGTTTCCATACCCGGCTCACGTATCAGGTGAGTGGTTTTCAGCCCTGCGGCCTGAGCCGCATCCAGCTCCGCAATAACATCTGACAGGAACAGAATCTCCTGTGCTGGCAGGTCCAGTTGTTCAGCGATAGCCTGATAAGATGCCACATCTTTCTTACCACCAATCAGTGTATCAAAGTTTCCCTCGAACAGGTGGTTAAGATCACCGAAATCGCTGTAACCAAACAGAAGCTTCTGGGCATAGACAGAGCCGGATGAATAGATAAACAGGCGAATGCCCTGCTGCTGCCAGTCACTCAGCTTCTGAAAGGCATCAGGATAAAGGTGGCCTTTATACGCTTCTGTTTTGTAACCGTTCTCCCACACCAGCCCTTGCAGAGCTTTCAGAGGGGTAATTTTTTTATCCTCTGCAATCCAGTTCAACAGTTGTTCTATAACCGTTTCTGTGTTGGCATCCGGCTGCCCAATCTCCTGACGCACGGCGTCCAGTTGCTCGGCAATGGCAGGCTGTGTGGCATGTTCACGGATAAAATCCGGCAGATGGGTCCTGGCATAAGGAAACAGGGTTTCGTGAACAAAGCTGATAGAGCCTGTTGTCCCCTCAATATCTGTCACAATGGCTTTAATGGTCATGCGCTCAGATCCTCAAAACGCGGAAAGCTGTCTGCGATCTTATCTTCGGTATACTGAGCCACCCAGCCTTCGGGGTTAGTAAACAGACGGATGCAGGTGAAATCCGGATTGTCGCCCATATCAAACCAGTGTTTTGTTCCAGCAGGCACAGAGATCAGGTCTTCCTGTTCGCAGCCCACAATAAACACCTGATCGTTCAGGTGCATATAAAACATACCGGCACCACGTACAAAGAAGCGCACTTCATCTTCACTGTGAATGTGTTCTGACAGAAACTTCTGGCGTAATGCTGCTTTGTCAGGGTGATCCGGTGTCAGACTGATCACATCTGCAGTCTGAAAACCATTGTCTTGTTTCAGGCGGGACACTTCATCATTATAAGCTGCCAGAATTTCATCCTGCCCGGCTTCTGCAGACAGTGGCTGGCTGGCCTGCCAGCGTTCAAAGCGAACCCCCTGTTCTGCCAGGGCAGCCTGAATGGCCAGGCCATCGGTTAATGTCTGTTCAGCCTGTTGTGGCTGACCGGCTGCATAAACTTTCAGAAAACTCATCGTGTCACCTTTAATGTGTCCAGTTCACAGGCCATCAGAAACTCCATTGCCTCAATATGACGCAGAGTGTCTGCCATTGTTTTACCCCAGGTATACAAACCGTGTCCCCGAATCAGATACGCTGGCGTTTCCGGGTGCTGTTTCAGCCAGACCATAGATTCCTCCGCCAGAGCGGGAATATCCTGAGTATTCTCAAAGACAGGAATAATCAGTTCACTTTCGTGGCTGTCGATACCAGGAAAAGCTTTCTGCAGTTCATAGCCTTCCAGCCTCAGATGATCCTGGTCTTTCAACAGGCGGGTCAGCACCGTTGCTGCTCTGGAATGGGTATGAAGGACAGCACCGATCTCTGCCTGCCATTCATAGAGTACGCAGTGTAACAGTGTCTCAGCAGAAGACTTCAGAGAGGACTGAGCAGGCTGTCCTGAAAGGTCTACCACCATAATATCCTCAGCTTTCAGCTGGCCTTTATGTTTGCCTGAGACTGTAATGGCCAGGTGCTGATCATCAATACGGGCAGAATAGTTACTGCTGGTGGCCGGGGACCAGCCTTCGCCGTACAGAAACTGTCCGGCTGCAATCACCTGTTGAGCCCTGGCTGCATAGGTTGCCAAATCAATCACGGTATACCTCTTGTATTTATCCCGGATAAAGGCACCAGGCCTTATCAGAAGGTGTTATTGTGCGCATTTTCCCACAAGCCGACGAACAGACAAATACTCCGGAGCGCTTTTCTCCGTGCTTTTTCTTACTGATAATAGAGCTTTTTACTCAGTGCAGGCGGATTCATGGAGTTTAAGTTTCAGGCTATAGGGTTTATTGAATCCTGTTATAAAGAAAAGTTTGGTGTACCAAGGCAGCCTGGACTGGCTCCGGCGGCCAGAGGTAAGCTGAAACTGGTTGCGCCGTTTAACTTACCGGATGTTGCCAGGGGGCTGGAATCCAGTAGTCACATCTGGATTCAATTTGTGTTTCACCAGTGCCTGCGACAGAGCTGGAAACCGGTAGTTCGTCCTCCAAGATTGGGAGGTAATGAAAAAATCGGAGTCTTTGCCACACGCTCGACATTTCGTCCTAATCCAATTGGTCTATCTGTGGTACGGCTGGAGCAGGTTGAAACTAACGATCAGGAAGTGATTCTTCATCTGAGTGGTCTTGATCTGATTGAAGGTACTCCTGTACTGGATATCAAACCCTATATTCCTTATGTGGATCAGGTCGCTGATGCCGAGAACGTCTTAGCGGCAGAAAGCCCGGATATCTTACCGGTATACTGGAGTGTTCAGGCGCAGAAGGATCTACAACGTTATCAACAGCAATTTAATAATGCTGAAAACAGGGATTATCAGGCACTGGTTGAACAGGTATTACAACAGGACCCAAGACCAGCATACAGAAAGAACAGAAGTGAAGAGAAGGTTTATGGTATTCGCCTGGGAGAAGCGGATGTGCGGTTTACCGTCAGCACTGCTCTGATTGGCGATCCGAATGAAACGGCATCTCTTGAAATCTGTGTGCAGGCACTGGCGTTCTGAAAAAAGCCTTATGTCTGTCGTGCAGACAAAAAAATACCCACCAGAAGGTGGGTACTTCTATGAACTGGTGAAGCTTAGCTTACTACAGTTACATTATCAGCCTGTGGACCTTTCTGACCCTGAGTTACTTCGAAGGTCACTTGCTGGCCTTCCTGCAGGGAGCGACGTCCAGTACCATTGATGGCACGGAAGTGAACAAATACGTCACTTTCGCCTTCACGAGAAATAAAGCCAAAACCTTTTTCGTCGTTAAACCATTTTACGGTACCAGTGATTAAACCTGACATAACGTCCTCTTTTATTTTTCTCTAGCGTCCGGCGTTCTTGCCGGGGTAAAACTCACATGGCTCATCCAGAAGGACGCTCCATCATTAACACTGCAGTTAGGCATCTCAGTCTGTAGCAGCACTTTCTATTAGAGCAGGACTTTATGACTTTACAACTACTTTTTGCTCTTTTTTTTAAAATAAATTCGTTTCGCTGGATTCAGTCGTTCTGCTTTCTTAGTAAGATGTTAGTAATATGAAGCAGGAATGTTCTGTTTTTTAGTGCTGGATTAGTAAAAGCGTGGTGTTTTTATATATTTTTGCTTGGCTTCCTGTTTGATTTTTCTAAAATTTAACTAACGGATTAATTTTTGTCTGACCCGGTCTCTGCAACAAAAAAAACTGCCAGAAAAGGAATGATATCTTTTATGGTTCTTGCAGAGACTTGTTTACAACATCTGATAAAAAACAATGAAATGCTTTGTAATTGACAATGTGTGGTCTGCTGTGAATGAAGAGGGGGATTGAGAAATCAGGGTTTTCTTTTAAATATCAACAGGTTTTCGTGAATTTAAGCTGGAATCCAGGTAAAAGCTTTTGTAGAATATCAACCGTATTCAGGGCCTATAGCTCAGTTGGTTAGAGCAGTGGACTCATAATCCATTGGTCGCAGGTTCGAGTCCTGCTGGGCCCACCACGAATTCAAAAGAAAACCCCCGGTAAGTCAAAGGCTTACCGGGGTTTTTTGTTTCAGGGTTATACGGTCCCTGTGACCACCTTTAGGCAATGTGTTCACTTTGTGTCCACTCTGAAATCGGGTGAAGCCTGATCACATTTTCAAAGTGGTCTGGTGAAAAGTGGGCATAGCGCATCGTCATCTTTATATCTGCATGGCCCAGTACTCTTTATAGCACCAGAATGTTGACGCCGTTCATCATAAAGTGACTGGCGAAGTTATGCCGTAATACATGACTTAATTGCCTGTCGGGTAAATCAATGCCGGATCTTTTAACAGCAGAGCAGAATGCACTATAACAGGGCTTAAATAAGAGTCTTTTTTGTTGTGTGATAAATTATACAAGGCTTCAGCAATAGGAATCGCTCTGTTGTTATTGCCCTTAGTATTAGTGAATATTACCTTGTTAGAATGAATATTCTCTGCTCTGAGCTGAACTTACGGATTCCCTTCATTATTCTGTGGAGTATGGATCTCTATCTGTCCACCCTGGTACTGTCATCCTGATGGAATGGCCATGACAGACGTTGGAATAAGAGCTTCTGCTGTACCTTTCTTAGTAAGGTGGTTAACTGGCTCAGGCATGGGACGTTACACTGTTTTATTTACAGTTTCTTTCGCTGTTCACAATCTTTTCTGCTTCTCAATCTTATGTCGATCCTCTGTCATACCATGTTGCCAGTAGCTACTTACATACATTCGCCCTTGCAGAATATCAGGCTGGGCTTTTAAGTGCTTGCGGCTTTCCAGGACTTCATCCAACTCTCCTGCCAACCAGATTGCGGGTTTTCCTTCTAACCACGTCAGTGAACGAATCCTTTGGTTTAGTACTTTATTAATCCCCGGATTTGGATTGATCAGCCACTGTACTTCCAGCTGTTGTGGTAACTGAGATAGTTCCAGATCCAGGGCTTGTTTATCCTCTTCACTGATCAGCTCTAAAATCAAGTAGCCTTTTGCATCAGCTGGTAGCCTTTTTAAGTTAGCACGGATAGCAGGTAGTGCTGTCATATCCCCTGCGATCAGAAACCAGTCTGCGCTAAGGTCAACGGGTTTGCCTGCTCCCGGCCCTGCGATCTGAATGGTATCTCCTGCTTGTGCCTGTTCAGACCATTGTGAAGCAGGGCCACCATCAGCATGAATGACAAAGTCCACATCTAAAAAGCTATTTGTATGGTCAATATTACTGATGGTGTAAGTGCGTAATAACGGTTTATCCTGATTGTGTTTCGGGAATGCAAGCTTGATATAACCGCCTTCTGCATCCTGCGGGTAATTTTGGATAGACTGGCTTGCAAGTCTCACTCGACGCATATTAGGTGAAAGTGAGTAACTGCTTACAACGGTGAAGTTTTCTGGGCTGGGTTTTGCCATTTTGCATCCTGTTGATCGTTTTCAGGAAAGCTGGTCTATGAGAATAACCAACTTTTTATATCGGAAATAAGATAGAGGTAATACTCTGGCTTATAAAGCTCTTCTCTGATTAATACACTGTTTACCAGGAGTAAACAGTGTTGCTGGTTCAGATCAATGCTATCAGGTTAAATCTGTGTCTGAGCAATAAAACGGATAGGGATGAAATGTTCTTTCTGGCTCTGAGATTTGTTGCTTCAGGTCGCTCAGTTCTCGGGCATCAGATAGAAATAAACCGGAGTGTTATACAGATCATTCAATCGTTGGGTATGTTCTGGCTGATAGCCTGGCAAGGCGAAGCAGATACTGATCAGCCAGCGAGGCAAGCAGTCCTGCTTTTCCAGGCTCTGTCTGAGTTTACTCATGCCTTCGGTATACAGAAAGCAGGTAATAATATCGGAGGATGACAGATCCGCTATCAGAAAGTCCTGTCGGTGTAAGGTCAGATTATCCAATTGCAGTATCAGTTTCAGGAAGCGGCAAATAATAAAGGGCAGCCAGGACAGCTCGTATCCAGTGATCTTATGCTGTGGAAAACGCAGTGCAACAGGAATCACCAGATGGCCCCACCCAGAACCTGCTTCGGTGATAGTCAGTGATTGGTCAGGGTGTTGTTCACTGATACGCGTCAGATGATCCAGAACACAGCGTCTGGCTCTGGCTGAGCCGGGCATCGGGGATATGCCCGTTTTCAGGGTGTAATACAGAATACTGAGAACCAGAGATATACTGATGGCTATCAGAATGATTGATAACCCGTTGATCAGATCTATTTCCACTTAGTTGACTCCGTTGGCAGCCGAATCAGGCTCTGAACAGAGTCAGAGTCTTCCTCGCATCAAGCCTCGAATAATAAAGCGGCTGGGCTGCAGCGCATTAAGCAGGTCACGCTCCAGTGGTTGAGGATTGTTGCCGATATAAGCTGACAGTACTTCTGCACATAACGGAGCACTGGCCAGTCCTCGGGAGCCATGACCGGTATTCAGCCAGAGACCTGGATAATAAGCGGGCTCTGCCTGAGGTATTCTGGTCGCATCGTGGCGCAGACGATCATAATGTTCCAGGTAATGCTCATACACAGGCACCGGACCTGCCAGAGGTACATAATCCGGGCTGGCACAGCGAAAGCCAGTTTTACCGTCCAGCGTAGTGATATCGGTATGGCTGTCCTGCAGATCCTGGTAAAAGTCCGGCATCGCCTGTTGCAAAAGCTGGAGGTTGTGTCGCTGATCGCTCTCTCTTAATCCGGTGTCATCATCCCGGAGATTAAAGCTGGCACCCAGGCAGAGTGTCTGATCTGTTGCTGGTGCGATATAGCCCTCATGACAGATAACGCTCTTCAGGATCGGGGTTTGTGTATTGGTCTGCAGATAAGTGGTTTGTCCGCGAATGGATTTGGTGGGCAGCCAGGCGGTCTGAGCAAAATGGCTGGCGCTGGCGGCACAGGCGATCACCACCTGATCCGCTTCGGTAATGATGTTCCCTGCAGAATCCAGTAGCTGCCAGCTCTGATCTGTTTGTCGGAGTTGATCAACAAAAGTACCGGTTTTCAGCTCAATATTCGGGTGCTGACTGAAATGATGACACAGTTCTGCCGGACGCGCCCAGCCTGCTCCCGGGAAATACAGGCCACTGTGTTCCAGTCGGGTGCCGGCAATATCAGATGCCTGGTCAGGGCTGACGCCTTGCAGTAATTGCTCCGGGAATTCATTACGTTGCAGGAAGCTTTGCTGGCGCTTTTGCTCTTTTTCACTGGTAGCTAGCTGCAGCACACCGCAGTTTTTCCACAGCCCATCTTCAGTTGTACTGGTATCCGCACTGGCATACTGATTCAGGTAATGGCGGGAGAACTCAAAACCGGCCAGATAAAAGCGACTGTGCGCTGACGGTTCTGTGCCCAGTTTGATATACAACACCCCCTGACGATTACCTGATCCTCCTTGTCCGGGCTGGTGTTGTTCTATCAGTGTCACCCTGTATCCCTGACTGGCCAGGCGGTGAGCTGTGGTCGAGCCTGCAATACCCGCTCCGATAACAGCGCAGTGTGGTTGCTGTGCTTTTTTACCATTAGCTGGCCCTGAGGCATTGCTCAGTTGTGCCAGAGGACAGAACCAGGGAGTCTGCTGCCATGGTGTGGCCAGCGGCAGAGGCGTAATTTCGGGTGCGTCGGGTGCAGGAGCAGATTGTACCGGAAGATCATTTTCAAGGATCAGCTCTCCACAAACCATATGGCGCTTACGGCCAAAGCCTTTGGTTTTTCTGATTTCAAACCCGGCGGCTTTCAGACCATGACGTACAATACCGGCTGCGGTGAAGGTTGCGACACTGGTATGATGATCACTTAAACGGCGAATCGCCTGAAACAGCTCAGGTGTCCACATCTCCGGGTTTTTAGCTGGTGCAAATCCGTCCAGGAACCAGGCATCGACCCGGGCTTCCAGTGCGGAGAAGAGTTCCGTTGCATCTCCCTGGAGCAGTGTCAGCTGAACCCGGCCATGATCAAAGTGACGTCTGTGTATACCCGGTACAGGCAGTGGATAAGCCTGAATCAGTAGTTCTGCCAGAGGTGCCAGTTCGGGCCAGAGGCTTAAAGAGCGAGCCAGATCATCCTGGCGCAACGGGTATTTTTCCACCGAGATAAAATGCAGACGAGCATCTGAAGGGGCGTGTTGTAAAAAAGCCTGCCAGGCACAGAGAAAATTTAAACCGGTGCCGAATCCGGTTTCTGCAATAGTGAAGGCATTGTCCGGGGAAAACGGAAAACTCTGCCAGCGCTCAGGCAGTTGATTATGCTGCAGAAAGACGTAGCGTGTTTCCTCCAGGCCAGAGGCTTTTGAGAAATAGACGTCATCAAATTCACTGGAAACGGGCAGGCTGTTTTCATCCCAGTCCAGAGAGGCATGTTCGAGTACGCGATAGCGATTCTGAGCAGATGGCACTTGAGTGATTCCGGTATCAATTAATGGTTAAAAAGTGATCAATCTGAGGGCTTGCTACAGGGGATAAGCCTCTGGGCAGATTGTCCTGACAAGATCCACAAAGTTATCCACAGAAACTGTTGGAAAAAATAAAAAGACTAAAAAATTCAGTTGGTTATCAGACCATGATTTATGGTTTTTTCGTTATAGTATCACTTTGAAGTGAGGTTTATCGTACAGGCTGATACTGTCGTTGATTGTTATACTCAAGCTGGCGACAGACAGGCAGATTGTCAGGATAGCAGGCAATAAAGTTGCTGCGTGTTTCTATCTGCGCTGTCTGATACCGTCTGTAAGACTTTAAGGCAGTACTTTACGGAAAGGTTTAACGGTGACGCTTTCGTAGACGCCTGCTGCATTATAAGGATCCGCATCGGCCCAGCTCTGAGCAGCTTCCAGTGATTCAAATTCAGCGACAACCAGACTACCGGTGAAGCCTGCTTCACCCGGATCTTCACTATCGATAGCCGGATGGGGGCCTGCCAGGATCAGACGACCTTCATTTTTAAGCTGTGTCAGGCGCTCCAGGTGTGCAGGACGCGCCTGCATACGTTGCTCCAGGGTTCCTTCTTTGTCCTGACAGATAAATGCGTACAGCATAGGGGGCTCCCTTTTTTATAAGTTATTCAGTTTTATAAGTTATTCAGGTGATTTCTGATAGTTGCAGAGCATCAACTCTGCTCTTCTGCATCAGATTTGATATGGCGGGTCAGCCAGACACCCTGAGCAATAATAAAGGCCAGGGTCAGGCCCAGCATGCCGAAGAGTTTAAAGTTAACCCAGGTCTCTTCACTGTAAAATGTAAACACCGCGATATTGATGCCACCCATGATAATAAAGAAAACGGCCCAGTAGGCATTGAGCTTATGCCACAGGGGCTGAGTCAGCTCGATCTGGCCTTCCATCATGCGTTGAATCAGAGGTTTTTTGCCAATCAGATAGCTGCCCAGGAAGGCAGCGGCAAACAACCAGTTCACAACGGTAGGTTTCCACTGGATAAAGGTTTTATCCTGTAACAGTACCGTCGCTCCCCCCATCACAATAATAAGAACCAGGGTAACGACATGCATTTTTTCAATTTTGCGGGTTTTAAACCACACAATCGCAATCTGGATAATCGTTGCCGGAATCAGGATTGCGGTCGCCAGGATCATATCTTTTGTGTAGTGATAGACTGCAAAAAAGATAACGACAGGAAAAAAATCAAGAAGTAATTTCATGGTGTTATAGACACTTGTCTTTCATACTCAGAATATTGGGAGCAATCTTCGCATGACAGGCGCTTTTTTTACAGCCTTGCTGTCTGCAGATTACTGAATTAAGACCATGGATTATGTTTCCGGTTCGTTTCTGTTATCCCAGGGTATAATCTCTCTGTCTGTTCCGGGACAGGCTGGGGTCTGTTCGCGTTATCTGTATAACCAGTATTCTGGTATTAAGGTTCATTATGAATTCATTTTGGGCAGGTTTTGATCTGCACAGCCATTCGACCTGTTCTGATGGCAGGTTATCTCCTGCTGATCTGGTTGCACTGGCCGCTGAACAGGGCGTGCATACTCTGTCTCTGACAGATCACGATACGGTTGAAGGGCTTGATGAAGCCAGGCTTGCGGCAAATCAGCACGATATGACACTGATTTCGGGTGTTGAGTTATCTACGGTGTGGAGTAAATGCAATATCCATATTGTTGGCCTGAATATTGATAAAGATAATGATGTGCTGTGCCAGGGATTGCTGGAGCAACAAAAAGCCCGAAGACGCCGCGCTGAAATGATTGCAGATAAATTATCCGGGTTAGGTGTGGATGATATTCTGGGTAAAGCTCGTCAGATGGCCGATGGTGGCGAGTTGGGCAGACCTCACTTTGCCCAGGTACTGGTTAATGAAGGTGTGGTGGACTCGATGCAGGAGGCTTTCAAAAAGCATCTGGGAGCGGGTAAAAAAGGCGATGTGAAGAATGTGTGGCCTGAAATCGGCAAAGCGGTGCACTGGATCACCTCTGCTGGTGGCATTGCTGTACTGGCGCATCCCCTGCACTACAAAATGACCAATATGAAACGCCGTGCCCTGTTAAAACACTTTAAGGAGGTCGGCGGGCAGGCGATGGAAGTGGTGTCTGGCAGTCAGACACAGGATCAGACTCGATATATGGCACAGCTGGCTGCGGAATATGAGTTGATGGCCAGTGTTGGCAGTGATTTTCATTTTATTACTCAATGGCAATTGCCTGGCCGGTACAGCAGATTGCCTGAGAATATACAGCCTGTATGGCAGAGCTGGCTGCAGGATCAGTGATTCCGGGCCATACTACTGACAGCTGATGGCAGGCTGCAAAAAAGTATTATTAAGGAAAGATTATGAGTCAGTTTTTTCAGATTCACCCGGATAACCCTCAGGAGCGTCTGATTCGTCAGGCGGTTGAGATTATCCGCAAGGGTGGTGTGATTGCGTATCCAACAGACTCAGGTTACGCCCTGGGTTGCCATCTGGGAGATAAAAAGGCGGTAGAAAAAATCAAGCAGATCCGCCGGCTGGATCAGAAGCATAACTTCACTCTGGTGTGCAGTGATCTGTCTGATATCTCGACGTATGCTAAGGTGGATAACAGTATTTACCGTCTGCTGAAGGCACATACACCCGGTGCTTACACTTTTATTCTTGAAGCAACAACCGAAGTGCCAAGATTGTTACTGCATCCTAAACGTCGTTCTATCGGGGTGCGTATTCCTGAGCATAACATTACGCTGGCACTGGTGCGTGAACTGGGTGAACCTTTGATGAGCACGACACTGATTATGCCTGGAGAGGACGACCCTCAGACCGATCCCTATGATATCCGGGACATACTGGAGCATCAGTTGGATCTGGTCATCGATGGTGGAGCCTGCTCTATGGAAGCGACCTCGGTGCTGGACCTGAGAGATCTGCCTCCTGTTGTGGTCCGGGCTGGTAAAGGCGATCTGTCTCCGTTCGAATAAAGCCTCGGAGCCTGAATGCTCCGATTACAGTTGATTTCTATGCACCATTGACTGGTGCCGAGACTGAATCCCCTGGTTTTTATCAGGGGTTTTTTTGATTATCAAGAGGTTAAAAGGTCTGTATCTGAAAGAGGTTTCCCCGAAAGAAAAATTTTACTTTGCAGATGGTTATCCCGTGGTAAAATTCTCTTATTCCCTACGTTATTCAGGAGTACAGACGGCCGTGATGGTTGACTGCCCATATACCTGGTTCTTTATTCTGTTAAATCTGGCTGTTGTACGCTGTCTGATTAAGTGTCACAGGGTTTATCAGAGTCGCTGTATTATCTTTTTGTTACCGGATCTGACAGGTCTGGTTGTTGTTGCCTGTTGTTCTGAGCGTAGCGAACCTCGTTTTCTGTCCGGACAAACCCTATGAGTTCTGTTGCAACGCCTGAACAGTTAGAGTTCTGGGCCCGTGTGGGTGAAGAAACGCTGACTGAACCCCCGCAGGATCTTTATATTCCACCGGAAGCGCTTCGGGTGTTTCTGGAAGCGTTCGAAGGCCCTCTGGATCTGTTGCTATACCTGATTCGAAGACAGAATCTGGATATTCTGAGCATTAATGTCGCTGAGATTACACGCCAGTATATGGAATATGTTGATCTGATGCGCGAATTGCAGATTGAACTGGCGGGTGAATACCTGGTGATGGCTGCTTTGCTGGCAGAAATCAAATCCCGCAGTTTGCTGCCTCGTAACCAGGAAGGGGCTGAAGAGGATGAGGAAGATCCCAGGGCTCAGCTGATACGGCGATTGCAGGAATATGAGCAGTTAAAAGAAGCATCGGAAAAGCTGGATGAATTGCCCAGGCTACATCGGGAAGTGTTTCCTGTTCAGGCCGGTACGCCTGAATTTGAAGCTTATCGGCCGCCGCCGGATGTGGATTTGCAGGAAGTTCTGGTTGCTATGGCAGAAGTGGTTCAGCGCATGGATCGTCAGGCACATCATCACATTGAGATGGAAACGCTGTCGACCCGTGAACGCATGAGTCAGATTCTGGAGCAGTTGCAAGGACCGGATTATTACCCGTTTGAGTGCCTGTTTTCTCCTGAGGAGGGCCGGAGTGGAGTGGTTGTCACATTTCTGGCAACCCTGGAGCTGGTGAAGAGTAAGTTGATTGAGCTGGTGCAACTGGAGCCCTTCAGTCCGATACATGTCCGTTTGAAATCAGTTCAGTCTGTATCACCGGATGATGAGTTTACCGATGAACAAGAGGTTGATAACAACGATGAAAGCTGATCAGCTGAAGCCTGTGGTTGAAGCCCTGTTAATGGTGGCTGATCAGCCTCTGTCGATTGAGCAGCTGGCAGAGTTGTTTGAAGAGTATGAGCGTCCGGCCCGGAGTCTGTTCCGGGAGGTGCTGAATCGTCTGCAGCAGGATTATGACGGGCGAGGAATAGAACTGGTTGAAGTGGCCAGTGGCTGGCGTATACAGGCCCGACCTCAGTATGCCAGTCGTATCTCTCGTTTATGGCAGGAGCGGCCACAGAAATACTCCCGCGCTCTGCTGGAGACTCTGGCACTGATTGCATATCGTCAGCCGGTGACCCGTGGCGATATCGAAGAGATTCGTGGTGTCAGTGTCAGTAGCTCAATTATGAAAACGTTGCTGGAACGGGAGTGGGTTCGTGTTGTCGGGCATCGTGAAGTGCCAGGACGCCCCGCGATGTATGCCACAACCCGGAATTTTCTGGACTATTTTAATCTGCAGGCACTGGATCAGTTGCCGACGCTCAGCGAAATCCGGGATCTGGGAGATCAGATGCAGGCTAAGCAGCAGGAGGAGATTGCTGCAGAAGAAGCGCGCTTGATGGCTGAACAGGAAGAAAAACGTCGTCAGATGATGGCAGAAACGCTGGCGGATGGGGCTGATGTTGGTAAAGCGGTATTAACGGATGACGCCGTAGCGGAAGTCTCTTCTGTGTCCGATGACGAGGCGGCTGGACTGACCGTAGCTGATCTGTTACAGCGGGAGTACGGGCGAGCAGACGCTGAAGAAATAGCAGGCAGCGAAGCAGAACAGAACTCTTCTGCTGAGGAACGACCTGAAAGCTCATTAGCCGATTCAGGTATCAGCCGTGATCAGAGTGTTGACTCGGAAGCTGATACAGAGACGGAACATAATTTGTCATTCTCAGAACTGGCCCAGAGACTGGATCAGCGTCTGAGTGACAGTGAATATGATAAAGATAATCCTCTGGTGTCGGCGCAGGACCTGCCACCGATCCCGGATCCTGACGAATAAACAGGCAAGCTTGTGAAAGAAGTTAAAACTGAAAAATTGCAGAAGGTGCTGGCGCGTAGTGGTATGGGCTCGCGTCGTGAAATGGAACGTCTGATTGAAACCGGAGAAGTAACGATTAACGGAGAAAAAGCGACTCTGGGTGATCGGGTTTCCGTCAGTGATATTGTCAAAGTCCATGGCCGGGTTGTGACGCTGGTGGCCGAGGAAGATGTACCTCGTCGTGTCATTATGTATAACAAGCCGGAAGGTGAACTGTGTACCCGGCATGATCCTCAGGGGCGTCGTACCGTCTTTGACCGGTTGCCTAAACTGAAAGGAGAGCGCTGGATCTCTATTGGCCGTCTGGATATTAATACCAGTGGTCTGCTGCTGTTTACAACCGATGGCGAACTGGCCAACCGCCTGATGCATCCTTCTCAGAAGATTGAGCGTGAGTATGCTGTGCGTGTGATGGGTGAGGTGAAACCCGAGCATGTGAAAGCGATGGTCGAAGGGGTTATGCTGGAAGATGGCATGGCCAACTTTACCGATGTTCAGGAGTTCGGTGGTGAAGGTATCAATACCTGGTTCCATGTGGTGATTATGGAAGGCCGTAACCGTGAGGTGCGTCGTTTGTGGGAGTCTCAGGGGTTAACCGTCAGTCGTCTGAAGCGTGTACGCTACGGTTCTGTGTTCCTGGATAAAAGAGCGCGTGCCGGTGAATGGATTGAACTGACTCAGCAGGAGATTGATCAGTTATCTCAACAGGCCGGGCTGGAGCGTCGTTTTGTTAAGGACTCTCTGGATAAACGCGAGAAAATTGATCGCCAGCGTAAGAAGACCCGTGCTATCCGGAATGTAAATAAACAGTACAGATAGTCATGATTGCAGCAGATATATGACCTGAAAACTATGGTCGCCGGGTCTTTGTCTGCTATTCTGTATTTCAACAGAAAAAAAATTAAAAAAGGGTTGCGAAGAGGGAAAATATCCGTATACTTTGCGCCCACAAGTTGAGCGGGTCGTTAGCTCAGTTGGTAGAGCAGTTGGCTTTTAACCAATTGGTCATAGGTTCGAATCCTATACGACCCACCATTCTCAACCTGTATTTAATGACGAATGTTCAGGCTGTTTGCCAGAGCAGGGTTTGTTTCTGATTATGGGTCGTTAGCTCAGTTGGTAGAGCAGTTGGCTTTTAACCAATTGGTCATAGGTTCGAATCCTATACGACCCACCATTTAATCAGAGCTGCCAGGCAGTTAAACCAGTCATTAGCTGAGGGTCGTTAGCTCAGTTGGTAGAGCAGTTGGCTTTTAACCAATTGGTCATAGGTTCGAATCCTATACGACCCACCATATTATGAAGAAACCCGCACAGTGTGCGGGTTTTTTTTTCTCTGCACTAAACCGGCGCCCCCGGATTTTACTGGTTTAATAACCCGGTTTTCGGTTGAGGTTGTGGATAAGTTGAATTATCCACAGGCGGTTTGTTATTTCTTTCCTGTCAGTTGTCATCTGATAATTGCAATCCTTTAAACCGGATGCCACAAAAATGTGGTAGTATCGCCGGTCAGAATTCTTCTGCCTTCTGATAATGCATGCTGAATAGTGCTGTGGAGCATGAGGGGATGTTCCTGTCAGAGCAGATTATCAATCCTAACACTATCGAGAGCTTCGGACCGGCAGTCTTCGCAGACCCTGGTAGTATTCCCTGCACAGGAAGGCTGAGGCAGCGGCATATACTTCTTTTGGTGATGTCGTAGCGATCTGTGAGATCAGTTGTTCTGCCTTTCAGATGCTCTCTTGCTTGAATGAGTTGAAGTTCGCCCATGAGTACTGCAGATCAGGATCTGGTTCGTGAACATCTGTCCCACCTGGGAGAGACACCTGCCCTTGATACCGAAAAACAGGCTGAATTAAAGCATCGAATTAAAACCTTGCTGAAAGAGCAAAATGCTGTGCTGGTTGCACATTATTACTGTGATCATGAGATCCAGGCTCTGGCAGAAGAAACCGGTGGTTGTGTTGCTGATTCCCTGGAAATGGCTCGTTTTGGTGCCAGTCACCCGGCATCGACTCTGGTTGTAGCCGGAGTGCGCTTTATGGGAGAAACTGCCAAAATTCTGAGTCAGGAAAAGCGTGTCCTGATGCCCACCCTGGAAGCAACCTGTTCCCTGGATATCGGGTGCCCGGTTGACGAATTCAGTGCGTTTTGTGATCAGCATCCTGATCGCACTGTCGTGGTATACGCAAACACTTCTGCAGCCGTTAAGGCTCGCGCTGACTGGGTTGTAACCTCCAGTATTGCGCTACAGGTGGTTGAGCATCTGAAAGATAAAGGTGAAAAGCTGATCTGGGCTCCGGACAAGCACCTGGGTGGGTATATCGAGAAGCAGACTGGTGCCGACATGATTATGTGGGACAGCGCCTGTATCGTACATGAAGAGTTTAAAGCCAAGGGTATACTGGATCTGAAAAAGATTTATCCGGATGCCGCTGTTCTGGTGCATCCTGAATCTCCGGCGTCTGTTGTTGAGCTGGCCGATGTGGCGGGTTCAACCTCGCAGCTGATTAAAGCGGCTCAGGATATGGATAATGATACCTTTATTGTGGCGACTGATCGCGGCATCTTCTACAAGATGCAGCAGCTTTGCCCGGAAAAACGTTTCCTTGAAGCCCCGACGGCTGGTAATGGTGCGACATGCCGTAGCTGTGCACACTGTCCGTGGATGGCGATGAATGCACTGGACTCCATTATTCATGTGCTGGAGACAGGTGATCAGGAAGTGTTTGTTGACCAGGAGCTGGGCGAGAAAGCCATGCTGCCACTGACCCGTATGCTGGAATTTGGTCAGCAGATGAAAAAATAAACCTCTGAACTGAATCGATGGGCAGGTTGTTAACCTCCGTCCTGTTTCCTATCTCCGATAGCCCTGTTTACAGGGTAAAAAAGACCGCTTGAACGGTCTTTTTTTATGGCTGTGAATCAGTATTGCAGTGTAAATACTCATAGCAGGTTATTGCCGTAAGTATCGGGTTTCAGCCTGCAGCAGGGTTCTGCTCCAGATAATCTGATAATTGCTGCAGACGCTCAGGTGTACCCACGTCCAGCCAGTAACCCTGATAGTACTCCCCGGAGACCTGTCCCTGATCGGTTGCTGCCCGGAGTAAGGGGCCCAGAGCAATCGGCGGGGGCTGATTCATAGGAATCAGAGCAGGGTGAATCAGACTGATGCCACTGAAGGTATAGCAACGATTATCCTGTCGGGTGCTGATTTTATTCTGTACCTGTGAAATCTCTTCGGTTGGCTCGGATAACCTGAAATCGCCATCCGGGTTATGGGGAGGGTTATCTGTCAGTACCAGGTGGGCCAGCAATAAACCCTGTGATAAAGCCGCTGCAGCTGTTTTCAGCTGTTCCAGGTCATAATCACACCAGATATCACCGTTAACCAGCAGAATCACTTCCTGATCCGATAGCAATCCTTGCTTCAGAGCCTGCTGCAACCCACCGGCGGTTTCCAGTGGCTCAGGCTCATAAGATAGTGCGATATCAACTGGCCAGTGGTTTTGTGCAATATAGTCCTCAATCTGCTCTGCCAGGTAGCTGGTGTTAACCACTATCCGGTTGACCCCGGCTTTAATCAGGCGCTCCAGCTGATGAGCCAGCAGGGGTTTTCCTGCTGCGTTGAGCATGGGTTTCGGAGTATGGTCAGTCAAAGGGCGCATGCGAGTCCCCAGCCCTGCAGCCAGAATCATTGCCTGCATCAGAATGTAGCCCCGCTGGCAGGTGATAAAATCTCTGGCAGTTGCCGGTGTTTTTCTTCCATCAGAGGCTGGATCTTGTTTTCCAGCCACAGACGGAAAGTATTCAGCTCATCATAACCCTGACAGTCACTCAGCAAGTGGCTGAAGGTTCGTGGAATATCTGGCAGGTAGCCTGATTTCTGATCCCTTAACCAGAGGCGGACAAAAATACCCACCACTTTGATGTGACGCTGCGCCCCAATCAGGTCAAAGTCCCGGTTAAACTGCGCCTGTTGATAGTTTTCCGGGCACAGACCATTCTGGTTCATCTGTTGCCAGAATTCATCTCGCCACAGGTGTTCCTGCTCCCGAGGCCACTGAATATAGGCGTCACGCAGCAGGGATAATAAATCGTAGGTAATCGGGCCTTTGACCGCATCCTGAAAATCAATAATACCCAGCGCAGGAGACCCTGACGTTTTCTGCAGCATCAGGTTGCGTGAGTGATAGTCGCGGTGCACGGTGACTGCCGGTTGTTGCAGGGCTTCCCGGGTCAGTAGCTGAAAGACCTCATCCAGCATAGTATGTTCTTGCTGACTCAGGGTGATGCCCAGCCAGCGAGAGCAGAACCACTCCCGGAACAGTTCCAGCTCCTGCATCAATAAGGCCGTATTGTATTGAGGCAATGTTGAGGAATCGGTTTGCTGAATTTGTAGTAATTCATGAATGGCCTGTCTGTACAGCGGGCCAGCGACCTGCTTTCCCTTATTCAGCAGAGGCAGCAGTTGCCTGTCGCCAAAATCTTCCAGCAACAGAAAACCTTGTTCCAGATCTTCTGCCAGCACTTCAGGAACGGGTATTCCACTGTGGAACCATTGTCTGGCGATAGTGACAAAAGGCGTGCAGTCTTCCTGAGGTGGTGGAGCATCCATCACAATACGGGCGCCCTGTTCTGTTTGCAGGCGATAGTAGCGACGAAAGCTGGCATCTCCTGCGACGGAGGTTAGTTCAGGATGGGGCAGGCCAGTTTCCTGTGTCAGCCACTGGCAAAGCTGCTGATAGCGCGGTTCCATAGATACTCCTGTGTCATTGGCGGCTATTATCGCAGAGTCTATGGAGACTGCCCAGGTTGTATGAGCAGGTATTGAGATAAATACCTGCTTTTACAGACGTGGTAGCAGTGAACCGCTATAATGGCCCGCTGCTTATCCGGAATCTGCCGGTCAAACCGTTCTGACTGAATACAGTGATAAAAAAGGATGTCCCTTGAAACCGTCTGTTAAGCCTGATTTTCCTCTGAACCAGTCTGCTCTGGCAGTGCGCAGTGCTATATATCGCCCATCTTCATTATCGGGCTCAGTACTGTCGTTATTGTCCTGTTTTCTGGTGTCTGTACCTGTTCTGGCTGAATCTGACCATGTTGGCGCTGAGCTGGGCTGGCAGCCGTTCAGCAGCCTGACAAAAGAGCAGAAGCTGAGCCTGGATAGAACAAAGCGCAGGACAGTGGTCAGTCAATCCAGCTGCCAGGGATTTTATCTGCATGAAGCGTTTCAGCCTCCGGTATATGCCGGCACCACGGAAATCACTGCAGACCAGGCAGAATATCAGACCGATGGCGGTGTCAGTCTGAATGGTAATGTGACGGCCCGTTCTGTTGATATGCAGGTGCAGGCTGATCAGGCCAGTATGACAGAAGACCGTTCTCTGATGCGGGCAACGGGCCAGGTCAGGGTATTGCAGCAAAATGGTTTGTTACTGGGCGATAAAGGGGAGTTCTATCCCGACGATAAGCGCATGGAAATCAGTAATGCTCAGTATCTGTTGTATCAGAATGAATTCAGAGGGAAGGCAGACCGGATTCGCATGGTCCGGGATGGCGTTATTGAAGTCACGGATGGATCTTATACTTCTTGTCCGCCCAATGATAACAGCTGGCAGATTATCAGCAGTGATATTGAACTGGATAAAGACAGTGGCTTTGGTACTGCAAAACACGCCCGTCTTGAGTTATCTGATGTTCCGGTATTTTACTGGCCTTATTTAAAATTTCCGATTGATGATCGCAGGCATACGGGATTGCTCTGGCCTGAGCTGTCGCTGGATAACAAAGGTCTGGAAGAATACAAACAACCGATCTATCTGAATCTGGCGTCTAACTATGATGCTACTCTGGCCCCGCACTGGTTCCGGGACAGGGGCGTGCTGATGAATACCGAATTTCGCTATCTGTTGTCTGAAAAACATAAGGGGCATATACAGTATAGTTTCCTGAACAGAGACTCAGAATTTAACAACGAAGATCGTGATCTGTTTGCAGCCCAGGCCCAGGGCTATATTGCTCAGGGCTGGAGCTATTACCTGGATTATGGCAAAGCTTCGGACGATTACTATTTCCGTTCTTTTGAATCCGGTTTTGATAATGCCAATACTGAGAAGCTGGATCAGTTATTTGAAACTCGCTATTACCACGGAGCCTGGTCTTTCAGGGCGGCGTTACAGGGTTTCCAGGAGCTGAACCCGGCATTAACAGATGCTCAGCGGGAGTATTATAAACTACCTGAACTGGAAGCAAATTACCGTGCGGGCATGCGGCCCGGACGTGGTTCAGGTCTGAGCTGGGGCAGTAATAATCAGACGGTGACGTTCCGTCGTAATATTGATGATGGTAGTGGTTCTCGTGGTCGTGTGGCCGATGATGGTACGGTGATCTGGGGCAGTGAACTGGAAACTCAGCGAACGTATCTGGAGCCATATATCGGTTTCCGTCAGGAATCCGTATCCGGTTTCTGGTCTATTAATGCCCGAGCGGGTTTGTCTGCCTACAAACTGAGCAACCAGCCTCAGGGGATTGACAGCTCACAACAGCGAGTTATTCCGGTAGTGACCGCTGATAGCGGACTGATTTTTGACCGGACAATGACAGCCTTTGGACAGAGTTACACACAGACCCTGGAGCCTCGTTTATTCTGGACCTGGTCGCCAAAAGAAGAGCAGACCGATATTCCTCTGTTTGATACCGATGAGTACCGCTTTGACAGTCATCAGTTGTTCCGTGATACCCGATTTACCGGTAATGACCGACAGGGTGATCTGCATAAGATCAGCCTGGGGCTGACCAGCCGTTTTATTGATGATGAATCCGGACGTGAAAAGCTGTCCTTTATGATCGGGCAGGCGTTCTACCCGGAAGACAGAAGTGTTACCACCAGCAGTGATCCGAACGAAGTGCTGGATTATCAGCATACCCGAAGTGTATCTCCTCTGGTGACTGAAGCCCGTTATTCCCCCTTTGACTGGTTGACGATGAGTACCAGTTATCTGATGAATACGGATCGATCAAATTTCCGCACTGAACGTCGTGAAGAACGCTTTTCCATACGGCATGCATCTGGCATATCATTCCAGCTGAGACACAGTAAACATTACACAGACTGTGATATCAGCGGAACCTGCGGTGCTGGAGATGATCGTTATGAAGAAACGGCTGACCTGGGATTTGCAGCACCGCTGAATGACCAGTGGCGTATGTTTATTATCGGACGCCGGGATATGGAAGCCGGGCGTTACATGGAGCGTATTGCAGGACTGGAGTATGAAAGTTGCTGTTGGATGTTGCGTATTGCGAACCATGAGTATTATTCAGGGGATGATTTCGACAATCCGAATGCTCAGGAAGAAAAGTTTCTGATTCAACTGGTACTGAAAGGATTCGGTGCTGTAGGACAGGGTGCCGCTTATCAAAGAGCGCAGGAATTTATACCGGGTTACACCTCTCAGACATGGTAATGTCAGTACAGCAGATATTACCATGTCAGGATGGCAGACATAGTGATGTCCGAGTAGCAGACATAGTGATGTCTGCAGGCAGACAGTTAATCAAATCGGTTATTTCAGATAAAGATAAACAGTAAAAGCGAAAATTATGAAAAGAGTTGCGCAAGCATGCCTTGTAATGGGGCTGACACTGGGATCTGTGTTTCCGGTCCATGCGGCTCGTGAAGCCCTGGATAAGGTGGTCGCGGTCGTTAATAAAGAAGCTCTGATGCAGACTGAACTGGATACCCGCATGGATTCTGTATATCAGAATCTGCGTCAGAGAAATATTACTCCACCTCCCAGAGAGCAGTTACGCCAGCAGGTACTGGACCGCCTGATTCTGGATACGGTACAGATTCAGCAAGCTAACCTGTCGGGAATCAAAGTGGATGAGCAACAGTTAGCCTCTGCTATCGCCAGCGTAGCCCGGCAGAATAAAATGACTACAGCTCAGTTCCGTCGTTTGCTGGAGCGTCAGGGGCTGCCTTTCAGTGTAGTTCAGGAGCAGATTGGCCGTGAATTATTAATTAATGAACTGCGTCAGCGCCGTGTAGGGCAGCGTATTCATATCTCGGATCAGGAAGTTGATATTTTTCTGAGTCAGCAGAAAAGTGAGCTGAACTCAACAGATTATCATCTGCAGCAAATTACTCTGAATCTGCCGGACAAGGCAACGCCTCAGCAGGTTGCTGAGGTAGAAAGTAAAGCCCGGAAAGCGTATCAGCAGCTGATTGATGGAGAGGACTTTGCTCAGCTGGCTATCCGTATCTCTGATGATGACTTTGCTCTGGAAGGTGGTGATTCCGGCTGGCGCAGGGGCTCTGAACTGCCGGTACTGATTGCTGACCAGGCGCTGGTGCTGGATATTAATGAGCTGACTCAGCCTCTGCGCAGTCCGACTGGTTTTCATATTGTGAAGCTGCTGGAAAAACGAGGTGGCTTGTCTAAGCTGATTACCGAAACTCAGGCTCGCCATATCCTGATCTCGCCAACGGCTCTGCGTACGGAAGCTGAGGCTCGTAAACTGATTAGCAGCCTGCGTGAGCGTGTTAAAAACGGTGAGGATTTTGCTGAACTGGCCAGTAACTATTCTGATGATAAAGGCTCGGCTGGTGATGGCGGTAGTCTGGGGTGGGCGGGCCCTGGAAAGTTTGTACCTGAATTTGAAACTGCGATGAATAATACTCCTGTAGATGGTATCAGCCCGGTTTTCCGCAGTCCTTTTGGTTTTCATATTATTCAGGTTAATGGACGACGTAGCCAGGATATTGGTCGGCAGGTGTTACTGGATCAGGCTCGTCAGCAATTGTATAAGCGAAAATTCGATACTGAACTGGAAAACTGGCTGCGAGAAATTCGTTCTGCAGCTTATGTAGAGATTCGATGATATGACGCTTTCCCTGGTCATAACTGCCGGTGAGCCGGCTGGTATAGGTCCTGATGTGATTCTGCAGCTGGCATCAGACTGGCATCAGGCCGAGGCAAAGCTGGCCTGGTCTGGTGCTGATATTCAGCAGATGCGATTAACTGTGCTGGCTGATCCGGCATTGATGCAGCGTCGTGCCTCACAACTGGGGCTGACCGTTGATATCGTGACTCTGGCCGATCACGAAAGTCCTCCGGTGATGCGACCCGGTAAGTTGTATGTCCACCCGGTTAGCCTGTATGAGCAGGAAACACCCGGCCAGCTCAGCCCGGCGAATGCCGGCTATGTTCTGAAAACACTGGAAATTGCAACGGACGGTTGTCTGAGTGGGCTGTGGCAGGCAATGGTGACCGCACCGGTTCATAAAGGTGTTATCAATGAAGCGGGTGTGGCTTTTTCCGGACACACTGAGTTTCTGCAGCATAGGACAGCATCTGAACAGGTCGTAATGATGCTGGCAACAGAAGGCCTGAGGGTTGCTCTGGTTACGACTCATCTGCCATTAAGGGCTGTTGCGGACGCGATTACCGGTGAACGGATTCAGCAGATTGGTCGTATTCTCTATTCTTCACTGCAACAGGATTTTGCGGTTGAACATCCCCGGATTCTGGTGTGTGGTCTGAACCCTCATGCAGGAGAGGATGGTCATCTGGGACGGGAAGAGATCGAGGTGATCAACCCGGCGTTACAGACGCTGTCGGAGCAGGGGATGCCTATGACAGGCCCTTTGCCAGCAGATACGTTGTTTGCTCAGCATCATCTGCAGCACTGTGATGCAGCTCTGGCAATGTACCATGATCAGGGTTTGCCAGTGCTGAAACATGCCGGTTTTGGCAAGGCTGCGAATATTACTCTGGGGATGCCGATTGTCCGTACATCGGTTGATCATGGCACCGCTCTGGATCTGGCCGGAACGGGGCAGGCTGATGATGGCAGTCTGTGGACTGCGCTGGGCTATGCTGCGCTGATGGCTGCAGCTCGCCAGACTAACGCTAATTCTTGAGGACTATCAATGGCTAAAAAGCCTCAGCAACACCGTGCCCGTAAGCGCTTCGGGCAAAACTTCCTTCAGGATGAAGGCATTATTCGTCGTATTGTTCGTAGTATTTCACCCAGAGAAAAACAGCATCTGGTAGAAATTGGTCCGGGGATGGGCGCGTTGACAGAAATTATTCTGGAATCCGCAGATCGTCTGGATGTCATTGAGCTGGACCGGGATCTGATTCCAGGGCTGAAGGTCAAATTCTTCAATCATCCTGGATTTAATATCCATCAGGCTGATGCGCTGAAATTTAACTTTGCAGAACTGATGGATGATGATCAGCCGTTACGTGTGGTTGGCAACCTGCCATATAATATTTCCACTCCGCTGATTTTTCATCTGCTGGATCATAAAGGTGTGATCCAGGATATGCATTTTATGCTGCAAAAAGAAGTCGTTGAACGTCTGGCTGCTGCTCCCGGAACCAATGACTGGGGGCGTCTGGGGATTATGACTCAATACTTATGTGACGTTGAAGCCCTGTTCCTGGTGCCACCGGAAGCTTTCGATCCTATGCCAAAGGTCGATTCAGCTATTGTCCGTCTGACACCTCATAAAGAACTGCCTCATCCGGCGAAGTCTGTGGAGTGTCTGGATCTTCTGGTGAGAACCGCATTTACTCAACGTCGTAAGACTTTGCGTAATAATCTGAAAACACTGTTAACAGCAGATGAGATAGAATCTCTGAATATCGATCCGGGTTGTCGCCCGGAAACTCTTTCATTACAGAAGGTTGTTGAGCTGAGTGACCTTCTGGCCGATAAGCGGAATCGTCATGACTGACCAGAATATGCCTGCCAGCAGTGATCTGGTCGATATTCATGTTAAACCTGCTTTCGTGCGGGAAGATTCTGAGCCGGAGGAGCATCACTTCGTGTTCAGCTATACGGTGACTATCACTAACCGTAATCATAATAATATTCGTCTTTTGAATCGGGCATGGGTTATTACTGATGGCAACGGTAAAGTGAGTGAGGTTCAGGGTAAAGGCGTTGTAGGGGAGCAACCCGTTATTGCTCCCGGTGACTCTTACAGCTACACCTCGGGTTGTGTGTTTACCACTCCTGTTGGTTTTATGCAGGGGCATTACGAAATGCAGGATATCGAAATGGATGTAGCGCTTAATGTGCCCATTCCGGTATTTCGTATGGCGCGGGATGATATTCTGCATTGATCTGCTTTTACATGTTTCTGGTAGTCTGAATAAGGATAATCGCTGGCGTGAATGCATATGCTGTAGGAGATCTTCAGGGCTGTTTTTCTGAGCTGGAAGCGTTACTGGATAAGGTAGGGTTTGATCCTAATCAGGATCAGCTCTGGCTGGCCGGTGATCTGGTTAATCGGGGACCTCAGTCGCTGGAGGTACTTCGTTTTGCCAGCGCTCTGGGAGATCGGGTTAAAGCGGTACTGGGTAATCATGATCTTCATTTGCTGGCGGTTGCATTCGGTGGTGCCAGAGTAAAGCGTAAAGATACTCTGAATGGGATACTGAAGGCGCCTGACAGGGATGAACTGCTTGACTGGCTGAGACACAGACCCCTGTGTCATTACGATGAATCTCTGGGGTATGTTATGACTCATGCCGGTATTCCACCGGTCTGGAACCTGAATGATACGCTGAACCATGCTGCGGAAGTGGAACAGGCACTCCGCAGTCGCCAGTGTTGCGAGTACTTTGAGGCGATGTATGGCAACTATCCTGATTGCTGGCACCGGGGGCTTTCAGGTATGGATCGTTTGAGAGCGATTACTAACTATCTGACACGTATGCGCTTCTGTACACCGGATTCGCAATTGGAATTTGACAGTAAAGAAGGTCTGGAGCAGTGCCCTGAAGGCTTTGCACCCTGGTTCAGTTATACTCGCCAGGATACGACTCCAGTAATTTTCGGGCACTGGGCTGCTCTGGAGGGCCAGGTTGATCAGAAAGGGATTCATGCACTGGACACAGGATGTGTATGGGGTGGACGTCTGACAGCGATGAATCTTAAAACCGGGGAGCTGACCTCTGTAAATAGTCAGCAGCACCGGCAGTTCTGACCCTTGGGATGGTATAACCGTTTTAAACAGGCAGCGTCCGTACGCTGCCTTTCGGGATTGACAGAACTTTACTGTCTAGTAAAAGTCATCACTGGCCTTGGTTGCCACCATTTCACCGTTGAACAGCGACAGTAACAGAGCAGAGATGCGTTCATGCATGATAATAGTGTGATAGTTTCCACTTTGCTGCATATGTTGCCTCAGAGCATCGCGCACAGACTTGACGCCGGTGACGTCGATAATAATATCGATCTCATCGCTTTTTTGTAGCAGGTCAAACATATCAGATGTTACATGAACCTGGTGCTCTCTGGCTAACAGTATACCCGGAGCGTGGCGGTTAGTATCAGCAACACCAATAATATTGACGAACTCTGCTTCAAAAAGGCGCTCTAATAGCTCCAGACCGGCATGCCCTGCACCGATAACGGCAATATTGAAGTGATCCGTTTGCATAGTCAGTATCCTTTATCTTTTCTTCCTTTAGCGTCAGCACTGTCTGATCCATCATTTCTACGATCATCATACCCTGAGGGTAAATGCCCCGGAACTGCAGTATCGGGGAACAGGATCAGAAGCTGGCCTGACAGATTGGCAAAAAATACATCATTTGCAAAGAGACAGGAGGCAAATCCCGGTATTAAGCACCAGTTTTTTGCTATAAATCAGTAAACCGCTACAACAGACAGGATTCTGTGTGACAAACCGTATCTGTGAGTCATTGATAGTGACACAGGTTTTTCGTTTATGGTCCGTGCCATAAACAATGAGAAAGCAACTCGGATTAGCCTGCTGTCTCCAGAGTTGCAATGATCAACCTGTGAACAAAAGGGGCATAGGCGTGGTCAGTAAACTGTCATGATGAAACTGCTGCGGTGTATGGTGCGTATATCATGGCCAGCGTGTTATTTCTTTACAGGACTCAATCAATATGACAAATGTGATCCGTTTTACCCTGACTGCCGCACTCACTTTTTTCTCTTTGCAGGCCTGGAGTGGTTTTTTTGATTCATCGCCGTCAGGTGTCAGTGCATCGAAGAGTCGCTTTATGCCGGTTGAAGAGGCTTTCAGGCTGGATGCTGACCTTACAGGGGAACGGGTAAATCTGACCTGGGAGATAGAACCGGGGCATTATCTGTATCGTTCCCGTTTCAGTGTGCGGATACTGGAACCGGAAAATACAGTCATAGGAGAGTTACTGACCCCTGATGGCATACAAACGATGGATGAGTTCAGAGGTGAAGTCGAAATTTATCGGAACAGAGTTGATATTGCTGTTCCTCTGAAGCTCTCGGAGGCTGAATTGCATCAGGGTGTTGTACTGGAGGTGCAATTTCAGGGGTGTGCTGACGCTGGCCTTTGCTATCCGCCGCATCGACAGTTATTGAGTCTGGTGCCATAAAAATATGGCAGTAGACAATGGCTTTCTGATGAAATATAAAAAGCACAATAAATCCGCTAAAATCCAGCTAAAAAACGATAACATTCAAAAACTGGACAACTTCTTTCATTTTCGGCAAACTAAAGCTCGCTGAATCCCCTGATTTTCAAGTTGTTAGCTATTTTTCTGATTTTTTATGTCAGTTATCCGATTTTCAGTGAATTTAGCCATTATTGGCATTCGAACAGTCGTTTGCTGTTTTTTCTTAAAATTCTGATTCGGATTTTATCTGACTATGGCTTCTATTCTGGTACTAAACGGCCCTAATCTGAACCTGCTGGGCACCAGAGAACCTGAGATATATGGTGCTCAGACACTGGCAGATATCTCACAGGAACTGGCGGCTACTGCAGCCGGTCAGGGACATCAGCTGGAGTGCTTTCAGAGCAATGCCGAACATGCTCTGATTGAACGTATTCACGCTGCAAGAGAAGAAGCCGTTGATTTTATCCTGATTAACCCTGCTGCTTTTACTCATACCAGTATCGCTCTGCGTGATGCTTTACTGGGAGTAGCCATTCCCTTTATCGAAGTTCACCTGTCCAACGTCCATGCCCGTGAACCGTTCCGTAAGCACTCTTATCTGTCTGACGTGGCTGTTGGCGTGATTTGTGGTCTGGGAGCTCAGGGGTATGACCTGGCACTTCAGGCTGCATTGGCTAAGCTGTCGGCATCATCAGAATAATCACTCAGAGTATTCTGCAGGCATGGCTGGTGCGGTGACTGCGTACTTTCCGGTTAAAGGCGATATTAAGACGGCCTTTAACTCAGCGAACTTTACAGAAAGCTGTTTGTTTTCTGTAACCATACATCATTAAGTTAAGAGATCTGTCATGGATATCCGTAAAGTAAAAAAACTGATCGAACTGCTGGAAGAATCAAATATTGCAGAGATTGAAATCCAGGAAGGCGAAGAGTCTGTTCGCATCAGTCGTAACATTTCGGGCGCTGCTATTCAGTATGCACCGGCACCGGTCGCTCCTATGGCTGCCGCTCCTGCACCGGTCGCTCCGGCAGCAGCACCTGCTTCTGAAGCCGCGGTGGCTCCGGCAATGTCCGGACACCAGGTGAAATCGCCTATGGTGGGTACGTTCTATGGTGCTCCGGCACCTGGCGCTAAGGCATTTGTGACTCCGGGGCAGACGGTTAAGAAAGGTGACACCATCTGTATCGTAGAAGCGATGAAGATGATGAATCAGATTGAAGCGGATAAAGATGGCGTGATTGAAGCGATTCACGTAGAAGATGGTCAGCCGGTTGAATTTGATCAGCCTCTGGTAACGATTGCCTGAACCAGGTAATTATTCTGATCCTGATACCGGTGTGGTCAGTTTGCTCTGTCCTTCCGGGGGTCATGATTGGTTCTAAGTATCTTTTCCTGAATACTCCAGAGACAAAGGCTTGATCATGCTTGATAAAGTACTTATTGCAAACCGGGGTGAGATTGCGCTGCGTATTCTGCGTGCCTGTAAAGAACTGGGCATCAAAACGGTAGCTGTACACTCCTCCGCAGATCGTGACCTGATGCATGTTCGTCTGGCTGACGAATCCGTATGTATCGGTCCGGCTCCATCAATTGATAGTTATCTGAACATCCCGGCCATTATCAGTGCCGCAGAAGTCACTGATTCTGAAGGCGTTCATCCGGGATACGGCTTCCTGGCAGAAAATGCTGATTTTGCTGAGCAGGTTGAACGCTGTGGTTTTAAATTTATTGGCCCTAAAGCTGACGTTATTCGCCTGATGGGCGATAAGGTTTCAGCGATTGAGGCAATGAAAAAAGCCGGTGTACCAACCGTCCCGGGTTCTGATGGACCTCTGCCTGAAGATGGTGCGACTATCATCGAAATAGCGCGTCGTATCGGATTCCCGGTGATTATCAAAGCGGCAGCCGGTGGGGGCGGTCGCGGTATGCGTGTTGTGCATACTGAAGCGCACCTGGTGAATGCCGTTCAGGTCACGAAAGCAGAGGCTAAAGCTGCTTTCGGTGATGATACGGTTTATATGGAAAAATTCCTGCAGAACCCGCGTCACGTTGAAATTCAGGTACTGGCAGATGGCCAGGGTGGAGCCATTCACCTGGGGGATCGTGACTGTTCTTTGCAGCGTCGTCACCAGAAGGTTCTGGAAGAGGCTCCTGCACCGGGCATTCCTGACGATATCCGCAAGGCGGTTCAGGACAGCTGTGTTAAAGCCTGTGTTGATATTGGCTATCGTGGGGCGGGTACCTTTGAGTTTCTGTACGAAGACGGTGGTTTCTACTTCATTGAAATGAACACCCGTGTTCAGGTAGAACATCCGGTGACAGAAATGGTAACCGGTGTGGATATCGTTAAAGAGCAGCTGCGCATTGCCAGTGGCCTGCCTTTGTCGGTTAAACAGGAAGATATTGAGATTCGGGGCCACTCTTTCGAATGTCGTATCAACGCTGAAGATGCAAAAACCTTCCTGCCTTCTCCGGGCCGTGTGACTCATTTCCATGCGCCAGGTGGGTTGGGCGTACGTATGGATTCACACCTGTATGATAATTACAGTGTACCGCCATACTACGATTCCCTGATTGGTAAGCTGATTACCTGGGGTGAAACCCGTGAAATTGCGCTGACCCGTATGCGTAATGCACTGGATGAAATTGTGATTGAAGGTATTAAGTCCAATGTTGCTCTGCAGCAGGAGCTGGTGCGTGATCATGGTTTTATGGAAGGTGGTATCAACATCCATTATCTGGAGAAGAAACTGGGTGACTAATCCGTTTGTAAGTGTCTGCAAACTGATAGCCTTCCCGGCATAAGCAACATAATGAAATTGTTGTGAATGTCCGGTTTGCACATAATGTGAAGCAGGCCTTCAGATTATGACCGGCAATAAACCCTGCTCTTGCAGGGTTTATTGTTTTATCTGTTGTCCAGCAGATTTTGTTGGATGATTCTTATTCCTGAGCAGGTTAAACTGCGCCCCCGATAATGCATTTGCTCGTGTCGTTTTTGTACAAAGGCCGGCTGATGCCCCGATTTATCTGACGGAGATTCCCCCTCATGCCCTGGTTACAGATAAAAATTGATACCAATCCTTCTCATGCAGAGATTCTGGAAGAGTTATTGATGGCTGCCGGAGCCAATGCCATTACACTGGAGGATTGTAAGGATCAGCCTTTATTTGAGCCTATCCGGGGGACAACACCGCTCTGGCAGGATACCCGGATTACCGGGTTGTTTGATGCCGATCAGGACGCTCAGGCAATGACCCGGGCAATACGGGCTGGCTGGGAAGATATTTTTCCGGCAACGGATTTCCCTCCTGTGAAAGTTGAAATACTGGAAGATAAAGATTGGGAAAGAGAATGGATGGATAATTTTCATCCGATTCAGGTGGGTGAGCGGCTCTGGATCTGTCCGAGCTGGAAAGATGCTCCTGACCACAATGCTGTCAATCTGACTCTGGATCCGGGACTGGCGTTTGGTACCGGAACTCATCCGACAACTTTTATGTGTCTGAAATGGCTTGACCAGAATGATATCAGCGGTAAAACGGTTGTCGACTATGGTTGTGGTTCCGGTATTCTGGGTGTGGCGGCATTGCTGCTGGGCGCAAAGCAGGCATGGGGTGTGGATAATGACCCTCAGGCTTTGATCGCTACCCGGGACAATACCCGCAGGAACAATCTGCCGGATGAGCAGTTTGAGGTTTTTATGCCTGGTAAACTGGAAGATACCCGTGCAGATCTGATGTTGGCTAATATTCTGGCCGGGCCATTAATTGATCTGGCCCCGGTTATTACTGAGCTGGTTCGCCATGAAGGGCAGCTGGTGTTATCTGGTATTCTTCAGCATCAGGCCGATGAAGTAATAGGGGCATATAGCCCATGGTTTGATTTTGATCCGGTACAGGCCCTGGATGAATGGGTCTGCCTGAGTGCAGTCAAAATACGTCAGGGCTAGCCGGGTTCACAGATAAAAGGTTTTTTTCGTAATGTCAGGTTATGTAACCATTGCCTGAGATCAGATAGCCTTTTATTATGTGTTTATGCCTTCTGGATGAAAGATATACATGATGGATGCTCAGCTCACTCGTTGCCCTCATTGTCAGGCCTGTTTTTCGGTTACTGAATCTGAGCTGAGCTACGCCTATGGCGTAGCACGCTGTGGAGCCTGTCTTAAAATATTCAATGCCAGCCACCATCTGTTTGTGCTTGAGTGTGTTGATGAAACCAGCCTGAACTCTTCAATATCACCTTCTCATAACCACAGAGCAGATAAGGATCTGTTTGGAGATGTTGAAGAGACTGTATCTCCGGCCGGCCCGCCTGAGCTTCATTTGGCTGATGAACATCATGATACCGAACTGTCTTCGACTGATGGAGAGGAGAAAAGGTCTTTGATGGAGCAAAGCTGGGTACCAGTGGCGATGGGACTTAGCCTGTTAGTTCTGGTGATTCTGGTGATTGTTGGTAATACCCGTATGCTTAGCCAGCATCCTTCAATGAGTGCTCTGGTAGACGGTATCTGCGCGGTTACCGGGTGCGATCATCCCGTTATGTCCGATTTCGATCAGCTTAGTTATGGCCAGGAAGGTATTATTCCTGAAGGCAATAACACCCTGCAGATCGACTTTGTTCTGGAAAATAAAGGACAGATGACGGTACCTTTTCCGGCTATTCTGGTGGAGCTAAAGGATGCAACAGGGAGTGTAGTAACTGAGTATATTGCACAGCCTGAAGAATATCTGGCTGAAATGCCTTTTGCAGATCATCAGTTGCCTTCGGAATTACCGGTTGCCGTGACTCTGACTGTAAAGGGTGATGAAAATCTGATTGAAAGCTTCCGGCTGGTCTTTATTCCTTCTCTCAATTGACCGGTCCTCAGTTTTTTTAGCCTCAAGGCCGCGAATCTCTTTACTCTCAGGGCATACATAGTATTATTAGCGCCCCTCAAATTACCGGACCGGATGAATATACAAAGACCATACTGTGTCTTTAAGTCCGGAGATATAATGTCGCATCCGGCCGTCAGATTAAAGTGATGGGTTAGTATGATCAGAATTGGTCCCTATGAAATTACACAACCAACTATTCTGGCTCCTATGGCCGGAGTAACCGATCGTCCATTCCGACAATTATGTCGAAAGATGGGAGCGGGACTGGTGGTTTCAGAGATGGTGACCGCTGATGTGAAGCTCTGGCATACCCGAAAATCCAGGTTGCGCCTTGATCATGCAGGTGAAGATACACCAAGATCTGTTCAGATTGCGGGGGGGGATCCCCGGATGCTGACTGAGGCTGCCCGTATGAATGTGGCTCAGGGTGCCCAGATTATCGATATTAATATGGGGTGCCCGGCTAAAAAGGTCTGCAATAAAGCGGCGGGGTCTGCTTTACTTAAAGATGAAAAGCTGGTGGCCGATATCCTCCAGGCTGTTGTTGCTGCTGTTGAGGTTCCTGTTACCCTGAAAATTCGTACTGGTTGGGATCATGACAACAGAAATGGTGTCCCGATAGCACGAATTGCCGAGGATTCCGGGATTCAGGCTCTGGCAGTGCATGGCAGAACCCGTGCTGATGCCTATAAAGGCAATGCAGAATATGACACTATAGCGGCTATCCGACAGGCTGTTTCGATTCCCTTATTTGCTAATGGTGATATCTGCTCTGCTGAAAAGGCCCGTGATGTACTGGCATATACCGGGGCTGATGCTGTAATGATTGGCCGTGGTGCTCAGGGACGCCCATGGATTTTCCGCGAAATTAATCATTTCCTGGCAACCGGGGAAAAATTGCCTGAACCTGATAAAGAGACTGTTAAAGCTGTTCTGACAGAGCATCTGCAGGCGTTGTACCAATTTTATGGTGAACATATGGGAGTACGGATTGCCAGAAAACATGTGAACTGGTATCTGGGAACCCGGAATGATGGCAGCAGTTTCCGCAAGTTGTTTAATCAGCTGGAAACTCCGGTACAGCAACAACAGGCTGTGATCTATTTTCTGAACCATAACCAGTGCCCGGAAATGGCCGTTCTGGCGAGTCAGGTGGCCTGATATGAACAATAGTCTGAACAATATGGATATTTCTGAAAAACAATCTGCGGTAACGTCTTCCAAGACGGGGAAAGATACGGCTGATAATTCTGCCACTGCCCAGCCATTACGAACCAGTGTTGAGGCTGCACTGGATAATTATTTTACGCACCTGGATGGGCAACCAGTGACTGACCTGTATCAGATGGTGCTGGCCGAAGTAGAAGCTCCTCTGCTGGAAGCGGTTATGCGATATACCGGTGATAATCAGAGCCAGGCATCAGAAATTCTGGGGCTGAATCGTGGCACGCTGCGGAAAAAGCTTAAGCACTATGGCTTGCTATAATTAGATACGAACTTATCCGGACGGCAGTATTATTCTGCCGTTTTTATTTTCTTAATCACCCTCTGAGAAAGACGAGACTATGGCTGCAAATGCACAAAACCTGCCGGTTCGCCGGGCCTTAATCAGCGTGTCGGATAAAACCGGCGTTGTTGAGTTTGCTAAAGCGCTGACAGAGCGCGGTGTGGAAATCCTGTCTACGGGCGGTACGTTCAAGCTACTGACCGAGCAAGGTGTGCCTGCAATTGAAGTATCTGATTACACTGGTTTTCCTGAAATGATGGATGGCCGTGTTAAGACTCTGCATCCTAAAATTCATGGTGGTATTCTGGCTCGTCGTGGTCAGGATGACGATGTCATGGCTGAAAATGGTATTCAGGGTATTGATCTGGTTGCAGTAAACCTGTACCCGTTTGAAGCTACTGTAGCCCGCGAAGACTGCACTCTGGAAATGGCGGTGGAAAACATCGATATCGGTGGCCCTACCATGGTACGTTCCACGGCTAAGAATCATGCTTTCGTGACGATTGTTGTAGACGTTAATGACTATGGCCGTATTCTGAATGATATGGATGCTAACGAAGGCGCTGTAGCTCAGGCAACCCGTTTTGATCTGGCTATTAAAGCGTTTGAACATACCGCAGCATATGATGGCATGATAGCCAACTACTTTGGTCGCCTGGTTGAAGGTGGCAGCGAAAACTTCGCGCGTACTTACAATGTTCAGTACGAGAAGAAGCAAGAGATGCGTTATGGTGAGAATCCTCATCAGAAGGCTGCATTCTATGTTGAGAAGAATCCTGTAGAAGCCAGCGTATCCACAGCAAAACAGCTGCAGGGTAAAGAGCTATCTTTCAATAATGTTGCAGATACCGATGCGGCATTTGAGTGTGTGAAATCTTTTGCTGAGCCTGCTTGTGTGATCGTTAAGCATGCTAACCCATGTGGTGTAGCCATTGCTGAAAATCCTCTGCAGGCTTATGAGCTGGCTTTTCAGACTGACCCGACATCAGCCTTCGGTGGTATTATCGCCTTTAACCGTGAGCTGGATGCAGAAACGGCGAAAGCGATTATTGATCGCCAGTTTGTTGAAGTGATTATTGCGCCAGGTGTTTCTGAAGAAGCCAGTGCAATTGTTGCGACTAAAGCTAATGTACGTCTGCTGGATTGTTCTGATAACTGGCCGGGCGAGCGTGATTACGGTCTGGATTACAAGCGTGTTAACGGTGGTCTGCTGGTCCAGGACCGTGACATGGGTATGGTGACTGATGATGAACTGAAAGTAGTCACCAAAAAAGCACCAAGCGAAGAACAGATGCGTGATCTGGCTTTTGCCTGGAAAGTCGCTAAGTTTGTGAAATCTAATGCCATTGTATACGTGAAAAATGGTCAGACTATCGGTGTTGGTGCCGGTCAGATGAGTCGTGTATACAGTGCTAAGATCGCCGGGATTAAAGCAGAAGATGAAGGCCTGGAAGTTCCGGGTTCTGTTATGGCATCTGATGCATTCTTCCCATTCCGTGATGGTATTGATGCGGCTGCTAAAGCCGGTATCAGTGCTGTAATTCAGCCTGGTGGTTCTATGCGTGATCAGGAAGTGATCGATGCGGCTGATGAGCATGGTATGGCTATGGTCTTTACCGGCATGCGTCACTTCCGTCACTGATCGGATCAGTTATGGAACATAGGGTCTGAATAGATGACCTGCCGGTATTTATCTGGTAAAAAGGCTCTGCATTATGCAGGGTCTTTTTTATTTCTGCTGAATCCTTATCGGATAAAATAATAAATAAAGACAGAGAATAAAAAAGCGGGATAAAGCCGGATATCCTCCCGGATTTGCTTGCCTGCGCATGGCTTTAGGCACTATGCTGACAAAGACGTCTGTTTAAAGGTATTTCATTCCGATTATGCTTCATCAGCACTCCAGACAGTTATCTGATCACCCTCTGGCCAGTATTATTGGTCGGCGTATTATTCTTATTCTGGTGATCATCAGTAGCAGTATTACTTTGCTGTCGACTTTCTTACAGCTTTATACGGATTATACGCGAGAAGTAAATGCCGTAGAGCAGCGTCATGCCGAGTTGAAACAGGTGCATTCTGAGTCTTTGGCAATTAACCTGTGGGAGTTTAATGAAAGTCAGCTTAAACTGCGTCTGGAGGGGCTGGTAAAGCTCCCCGGGCTGGCATATATCAGAGTCAGTTCCAATACAGGAAATCAGGCCTGGGAAGCCGGAGATGCTGTTGAAGGGGATAAATTTGAGAGTCGTATCCCTCTGGTTTATGAAGGGCCTGGTTCTCAGAATCCTTTTGTTCTTGGCTCGTTGTATGTCCAGTCCAGTGCCGAAGAGATTTATGAGCAATTATTGCGAACCTTTACTTCTCTGTTACTGATTAATGGAGTTAAGACTTTTATTGTCTCTGCTCTGATTCTCTGGGTGTTTCATCTGAGCGTGAATCGTCGGATATTCAGTATCATGCGCTATCTGGAACGCTTCCGGCCCAGTCAGAAACATGTTCCTCTGGCAATGGATAAGCCCGTATTTATTACCGCAAAAGAGGATGAGCTGGATATTCTGGCGCTGGCTATTAACCAGCAGAGTCAGATGTTGCATCAGTTGTATAGTGAAATAGAGCTGGAAAAAAATCGTTTTACTGATTTTGCCAATGTGGCTTCAGACTGGTTATGGGAAACGGATGATCAGGGACAGTTGACGTTTGCCTCTGAACAGATGCGCTCTCAGCTGGGGCATACTCCGGAAACTGTGCTAAGACAGCAGAATCTGGCTCAGATTCTGGACGCGCCTATGCTACAGACCGCTTTTACTGGTAAAGATAGTTTTTCCGGATTGGAGCTGAGGGTCACTCTGAATGGAGAGAACCGCTATTTTGTCTTTCAGGGCCTGGTACAGGATACGGAAGGACGCTTCAGTGGTTTCCGAGGCACCGCTGTTGATATAACACAAAGAAAGCAGGCCCAGAATCAGCTGCAGGAATTGAATGAGACACTGGAATTACGTGTTCAGGAAAGAACCAGACAGCTTAAAAACTCTCTTGAGGAGCTGGAACTGACGCAGAATCAATTGATTGAAAGAGAGAAAATGGCATCTCTGGCTAACCTGGTTGCCGGTATTGCTCATGAAATCAATACTCCGCTCGGAGTCGCTATTACCGCAACATCAATGCTGGATATTGGTGATGACAGCGATGATAAAGAAGTCGTGGATCTGATTAATAATAATTTGCAGCGTGTTGTACGTCTGGTCCAGATGTTTAAACAGACTGCGGTTACAACTGAGCGGATTCAGGTTGAAAAGGTTAACATGAAAGATCTGATTGCTGATCTGAACCTGGGGCTGCAGCAGTCTTTGACAGAGAAGCAGGCCAGCCTGAAAATTGAGGTAGATGACGGCCTTTACTGGTCAACCGTACCATCCAGCTGGTTGCAGGTGATGGGGCAGTTGATTAATAACAGCCTGACTCACGGTTTTAGTCAGAGTGATAGCACGAACTGTATTACGCTGAAGGTTCATGTCAGCGATCATAGTCTGGTGCTGGAATATTCTGATAACGGTGCAGGACTTGAACAGGATGTACTGGATAAACTTTTTGAGCCTTTCCATACTACTCGTCGCAGTCAGGGATGTACCGGACTGGGTATGCATATCGTCTATAATCAGGTAACTCAGGTACTGAAAGGACAGATTGTCGCGACAGGCAGTCCGGGAGAAGGTATCGCAGTGCGTATTATTGTTCCTGAATTGGAAGAACCTGCTATTCCGGCAGAGCCCTGAAACAGAGTTCTGCCGTTCGTTGTGTCGAAGATAATAAACCTGAGTACTTAAAAGCTATTGCATATAGCCATTAGAAATGCAGGTAAACGCTGGCATAAACACCTTTCGCGTCGAAATCCGCATCCAGTGAATCCACATCATCCAGCTCCAGATTAAAGCTACGATACCCCAGTTCTCCGGACAGCACATAGACGGGTGTGTAGCTTACAAATACTCTGTAGTCTGTCAGTCTTATATCTCCGGTATTGATATATTGCATACTGCCACCGGCAGAGAAATCTGTACCAGGTATCCTGACCTGTCCGCTACCATAAAGCAGAGGTACATGAGCATCCAGTTTCTGATGCTCCTGGTCAATCCGTACTTCACCATCAAAGATACGCAGGGTCACGCCCAGGTCTAAAGAAGCGGCCAGTGTGTCATCCAGCAGCTCATAGTATGCAGTGAAGTCAGTATGAGACAGGTCGAACTCGGAGCTGACCTCTGTACCTGCATTGTAGGTCGTGTCTCTGAATTCTATGGTACGTTCCAGACGATTACGGGAGGTTTCGCTCAGATTAGTTCTGTCGATACGTAGTTCAGGAACCATAGGAAGAGGGTGTTCCAGGACGAGATAGAGATGATTCGCTGACCCTGAACTGTAGCCCAGATCTTTCTTAAGGCCGATTTGGCCCTGCCCTGAGCTTGCCGATTTAAAATCACCACTAAATGAAGGAGACCAGTAGGAACTACCCAGGTAGACTCCCAGTGTATCGGCAGAAGCATGGGGACTGATCAGGCCGGATAAAGTACTCAGGGTCAGTATGGGTAGCAAATGATGGGTTTTCATCGTTATATTCATTCCAGACGGGGTCACTTTATTTTCAGATATTGCTCTGCAGTCCAGAGAGTTCATGGCGAGAAGTGATCAGTACGGTTAAAAATCAGCTCTCCGAGCCTGATAGCTTCAGTATCAGTGTAAGGATTAATACGATACAGGCAATTGCTCCGGCTGCCAGAGCCATGCCTTTTCCCTTATAACGTTCAGGCTGGAGTCGGGCTTCTCTGAATCCCATCAAAGCAAATAGCAGAGCAATCAAGGCAACAAAATAGCCTAAGGGGACAGACATAGCAGCGGTTCCGATAGCCATGACAGACCAGAATGAGGTCTGTACCGGGCGAATTTCATCACTGTCCGCACTTTTGGTGGCTCTGGCCTGCATCTGACCCGCTGGCAGATTAAACACCTGTCGAGCTTCCTGACCTTCCGGTTCAAAACTGACCAGAATGCCGCTATCTGGTAATCCCCGGCCTCTCCAGCCCGTCAGATCAAACTGATACTGCTGGTTATCCTCTCCTTTGATTGTACCCAGCTGTTGTTCCGTATCAAAATGAGTGATTTCGCCTTGCATCAGGCCTCCTTTTAAATGACTTTGAACGATCTGTGCCGGAATAAATTCAGGTTACAGGCATTATTGGTCTGCTGGTTCTCTGCGGTCTGACAGCGTAATGGAAACGGAATCAGAAAAACGCAGAGCGTGGGGTTTGTCGACTTCAACCTGAGCCACTTCGACCTGCTCATAACCCATAATAATATCCAGAATTTCACGGGTCAGTCGCTCCAGTAGTGCAAAGCGATTCTCTTCTACATGAGAGATGACGGCCTTGGTAATAGTCCGATAATTCAGCGCTTCGTCGATATGATTAAAGCTGACGGCACGATCTGCATGATACTGAATGGTGATATTAATAATCACATCCTGTTTATTCAGTATTTCATCTTCATTAATACCAATATAGGTTCGAAGGCGCAGGTTCTTGATCTGAATAGTGGCCAGATTATGTCCACTGCTGGCATTACTGACGGCGTGTAAAGGCATTGTCTTCTCCCTGAAGCTGGCCGGATAAGATAAAGCCCCGGAGTATAACTTCGGGGCTTATAACCGCTGATTTGAATCAGTTAGTGATTAATGTCAGATATTCCTGACGTGTTGCCTGGGATTCCCTGAAAGCCCCCAGCATGACAGAGGACTTCATGATGGAGTTCTGTTTCTCCACGCCACGCATCATCATACACATATGCTTTGCTTCAATTGTCACAGCAACACCCCGTGCCCCCGTAACCTGCTGGACAGCATCAGCAATCTGTTTGGTCAGATTTTCCTGAATCTGAAAACGACGTGCGTACATATCGACGATACGGGCAAATTTTGACAGGCCCAGTACTTTTCCAGCCGGCAGATAGGCAATATGACACTTACCAATAAATGGCAGAAGATGGTGCTCACACATGGAGTAGAGTTCAATATCCTTAACGATGACCATTTCATCCGTTTCTGATGAAAAGACAGCACCATTGGTGACCTCTTCCAGAGTCTGCTGATAGCCTCGGGTCAGATACTGCATGGCTTTAGCAGCACGAACAGGCGTATCCAGAAGGCCCTCTCGCTGAGGATCTTCACCTACCTCTGCCAGAATTGTTTCGTACAGGTCTGCCAGTTTTTCTGTCATTGGGTTACCTTAACATTAATCAGTGTCAATTCTTTATGCTTACGTTCTAATTTAAAATAAGCTTAAGTTTTTAATTTGTCAGGGAATATCAGCCTTTGTGTCCATATTATTCCGGACAGGGGAGCATATAATAGCTGAAAGTAGCTGCGCAAGGGTGCGACAATTTGTCCATTTTACCTGACTAAGCTGGTCAAGCATAATCCCGGACAGCGTTCCCCTGTAAAAAAATCTGAATCTGTTATACTTCGCGCTCAAAAAAGCGGATCACAATGCAGTACAAAGGCCTGACAGACAGGAATAAACGGGCTGCAGAGAATAAGAGAACGCACCAGTTGCATGAAGGGTCCGAGCCCGGGCAACGCTTTTTTCGCGTGACTTCTTTTGATTAGTAGATATCTGTATCCACAGAAACGGTGAGCCATGAAACGATTATTGACAACTGCTCTTCTGGGGGCGTGCCTTCCTGCTTACGCTGAAACACCTTCTGCAACAGGCTACGAATTACCGGCAGATACTGTGCTGAATGTTCAGGTGCTGGTTGATAAATCAATCAGTAAAGGCGAAACCCTGTCTCACTTGCTGTTAAAAGCGACAGGTTCTCAGACTGGTGCTGAGCTGCCAGAGCGCTGCCTGCTGTCTGCCAATGCATCCATCAACAATAATCATGTTGAAGTAAATGTAACCCGTGCGCTTTGTGTACAGCCGAATGGTGATATTTTTGACGGACCAGTAAATGCACGTATTACAGAAAGTGCTGACACTTTTGGTCTGAAGTCTGCCTGTGCCGATGACAGCTGTGGTTCTGCATTACTGCGAGCAGGTCAGGATTACAGCTTGCGTTTATATGATGCGGCCAATATTGCTCTGGTGATTAACCAGACAGAGCAGATTAATATCCAGCGCCGCAACTATAGCCCGGATGCTGAACAGCAGTAATCCTGGCCCTGAGTATACAAAACCTTATGATGTTACAGAGTGGTTATTCTGTGGCATCCGGGGACAATAAAGTGTGGTGAAGCAGCATAGCCGCAACACTTGCAGAGCCACATTTTATGTTTTTCGATTGATTATTCTTATCCGATACCCTCCGTTTTTGCTTTATAGATTTTTTGGGTTACAACCTTTAGTTAAAACTATTCTGAGGGTTTCCTGTCTACCCGGCTACCGGGCTTCTTTGTTCAAATAAGCTGCAGTTATTTCTGATTAAGAGGCTATGTCCATGAGCAATCTGTTTTCTCCTTTGCATCTGGGAGCAATTGAGCTGTCTAACCGTGTACTGATGGCTCCTCTGACTCGCTGTCGTGCAGATGAAAACCATGTACCAACAGATCTGATGGCTGAGCATTACGCCCAGCGTGCCAGTTCAGGGCTGATTATCGCTGAAGCTACAATGGCGATAGAGGGAGCTTCAGCTTTCTGGCGTGAGCCTGGTATCTATTCTGAAGCCCAGATTGAAGGCTGGAAAAAGGTTACAGATGCGGTGCATGCCAAAGGCGGACGTATTGTTTTGCAGATATGGCATGGCGGGCGAGCTTGTCATCCCGCATTGAATGACGGTGACGTGCCTGTGGCGCCTTCAGCACTGGCAATTGATGATGAAGTACATACTCCAGAAGGAAAGCAGCCCTATACGATACCTCGTGAGCTGTCCGATGATGAAATTCCTGGTATTATCAAAGGCTTTGTACAGGCTGCAATTAATGCAAAGCGGGCTGGTTTTGATGGTGTAGAAGTACATGGCGCGAATGGTTATCTGCTGGATGAGTTTCTGCGTGACGGCTCTAATCTGAGAAGTGGACCATATGGTGGTGCGATAGAAAACAGAGCACGACTGTTGCTGGAAGTGATTGAAGCCGTCTCTGAAGTCTGGGGCAGTGACAGGGTAGGTGTCAGAATTTCGCCGCTGAATAGTTTTAACAGCATGAAGGATAGCAACCCTGTTGAACTGGCTACCTGGCTGGCAAAGAAACTGAATGACTACAATCTGGCTTATCTTCATCTGATGCGCAGTGATTTCTTTGGTATTCAATCAGGTGATGTTGTGTCACCGGTACGTGAGCATTATCAAGGCAATCTTATTCTGAATATGGGCTATAGTGGAGAAGAGGCAAACCAGGTGATTGAATCTGGCCAGGCTGAAGCGATTGCTTTCGGTAGCAGCTTTATTGCCAATCCGGATTTACCTGAGCGACTGCGCCTGAAGGCACCTTTGAATGAAGCCGATCCCTCTACGTTCTACAGTCAGGGCGCGCAGGGCTATACTGATTACCCAACCCTGAGTGAGGCCGATTCACTGGCTGAGGCCTGATCTGCTCAATTCGCTCTGACACTTCGTGTCAGAGCGGATTTATAAGATAAAAGCATATTTCAATGGCATGGGCATTTTGTCAGAATAGTTAACTCTTAATCGAGTCTTTCTGTGTCTATAGCGGTCACATATAATCTGTAACCTGATTCAGCTTTCAAAAGCAATACGGGCCAGAGGCAGGCGGACCCAGAAGGTGCTGCCTTTGCCTGGAATACTTCTGTAATCTATGTCTCCCTTCATCTGTTCTATCATGTATTTACAGATACTTAAACCGACTCCTGTGCCACTGATATAGCTATTTTTATGCCCTTCACGGTTAAAAGGCAGAAACAAATCCCGGTGCTCTGCCAGCTCTATACCATGACCATTATCTTCGACCTGGATTTTCAGGTAGCCTTCTTCCTGCTCAGTGGTTAAGCGGACCCAGCCTCCTGAACTATTATATTTAATTGCATTGGAGAGCAGATTAATCAGGATTTGTTTAAGAAATAAAGGATCAACACGCAGATCAGGCAATGGTGGCAATCTGTTTTTTTCCAGTTGTATTTCTGCTTGCTCTGCAATCGGAAGCATTATCTCTATGGCTTGCTGTATCAGTGACACCGGTGATATAGCCTGAACATGGCACTCCAGTTTGCCTGATTCTATTTTGCCGTATTCAAGGATATTATTGACAAGATGCAGCAGATGCTGACCACTCTGAATGATCTCCTGAGCAAAGTCCTGATACTCACAGGGCAACTCTTTATCATCTGTCATGAGTTGAGCAAATCCCATAATAGCATTCAATGGTGTACGGAATTCATGGCTGACAGATGCGAGAAACTCTGATTTAGCCTGATTAGCCTGCCTGGCTTCGGCCATGGCTGCAACAGCCGATTCTTTTTGAATAATCAGTTCCTGCTGATAGAGGATCTGATCACTGATATCTCGTATAAAAACTGCGTAATAGTGTTTTCCAGGGACCGGTATACGGGTATATCGTATCTCAACATCACACTGTTTGTGGCCGTGTAGTAACAGGGTTTGTTGATGACTGCCCTGGACAATGCCGATGGTCGCAGAATACTCAGGCAAGGACAGATCAGTGATCATTGTGCTGTGTGTTGTAATATCCAATGCCTGCTCTGCTTGCTGATTGCAGTCAACAATAATATGGTTTTCTGAGCAGATCAGAATAATATCCAGACTATTCTCCAGCAGAGTGTCATGTAAATGCAGGCTGTTCTGATAGCCCTGTAAAGATGGGTGCAGTAAAAAACGATATACAATGATCACCATAATAATGGAAGACAGTGTTGCGACCAGAGAAATCTGCCAGATATGTTGTGTATGTTGCTTACTGATGGTTTCGTACTCTTTTACAGCCTGATCCAGTTGGTTCAGCAATCCGGGGTTCACTGAAAAGTCCAGTTGCCTGATCTGACTGATCGCTGGCAGAGAACTTAATTGATTGTTCGTCAGTAAAGTGGCTTCAGCAATAAAGCGTGTAAGGCGTGGATCAATCGACTGATCATCTTGAAAGTAAAGCTGCTCTAAATGTGGGGTGCGGACCTTTTTTATACTGCCATCCTGACTACCATGAATCAGCGCCTGATGACTGTTATTCAGTTGAAGTAAATTGCTGGCCAGTGCCTGCTGAGCTTGTCTGATTTCGTCAGGCCGACTGAGTGATGCGATCCGGTAGCTGTACATAACACTCTGTTCCAGCAGCATTCTTTGTTTGCCTGCCATATTAATTCGCAGAGCGTCACTCTGACTGATACGGGTATAGTAATCCAGTACCAGAAACCCCGTCACTGATATGGTGATCAGAATAAGACCTGCCAGCACTATTCGCCGGTTGAGGTATTGAATAAAGCTGGCCGGTTTTTTATGAGGCCCCATATCACCGTTCTCCGAACAAAATAAGTCTCTTTATATTAGAGGTTTAAGGTTATATCTGAAACTGTATTGTCTTTTCAGGTTTTATTCTCGACTGCATGGTCATTTCATGGCACTGTATTCTGGAATCAACCCTGACCTCAAGGGTCTATGATTAACAGGATAGGATTGTTCCGAGCAGAACTCCTGTACTTTGAGCCACTAATGATCTGCTTTATCGTCATCGTACCGATCAACTGGATATTGAACGGATCACTTTGTTTAATGCGGTTCGTTGTCATATTCAAAGATGGGTATTTCTGAATGGTGCCAGAACCGCTGTGTTCAGTGACTGATCGGGCCCGGCTTGAAACAGAAAAGCTTTTGATGTTTTAGCCTGTATTTCCTGCCGCCTGGCCTGTTAGCCGGACGTCCTGGCAGGAAGTAAGTTGTCCAATAGGTTTAGTCATTATCTGGCTGGATGTTTTTAATAATATTCGGGGTCAGAAGAGATGAAGTGATCTGTTCCTTCCTGTAGTATCGTGCCAGGATACGGAGATAACTGCCGTCTTTGATAATTCGGTGGATGCCTTGTCTGAACTTCTGTATCAGCCCTTGTTCATCTTTATGAAATACCAGTCCGATAGGCACGGTATGAATGGCTTCATCTATAACGGCAAACTGACCTTCTTCACCTGGAAATAATGTCTGTATCAGAGTCCAGCCAGCCGTTTCACCACCAATAGCAAAATCGATTCGGTCAGCATTCAGCATTCTGAAATTCTGTTCCAGTGCACTGGTCCAGCGAATATTGAGATGAGCCCGATTGACGACAGGAGTGGTGGAACTCCCCCGAACATTACCAATACTGAATGGTTTCAGTTCACTGAGCTTCTGATATGACATACCTGATGGAAAGCGTGCTTTTTTATAGAAGAGCTTAAAGCTGATATTGAACAGATTAACCGCCTCTACAGCGTGCTCTTTCTGGTCTTTGATAAACCAGTTGATTGACCCCAGACTGGCAGGATGCCTTCGGGTAACAACAGAGTTGACGCTGCGAATCATTGGGATGTAATCAAACTTAACGTCGACATTGACAGCCTGGAAAGCAGCTATAGTCAGGTCTGATGCAACGCCATAGCCTTTATCCGGGAGATAGGCAGACTGAAAAAGAGGAGGATATTCAATGGTCGATATCCGAATCCGGGAATAAAGGTCTTGTGCCTCGGTCTGGTGAGCGATAAAAAAAAGGTAACCTAGCAGTACACGAGCGATGATTTTCATAAGGGTGAATAACAGTAATTTTATTATTTTTGCTGTCTGCAAAATACCATATAAAAAAAACGTGATGATGTCTGTAATATTTGGTGCATCAGGTTTTTCTTATTCGTTCATGGCCCTGGATTCTATATGCTGAGGTCAAATTTATTCAGAGTTCGTCTTATCTGTAACTGAATCAATGTAATGGTGTTTTTTTCTGTAGAAATGTTCAGACAGAGTGAAAGAACACTGACTATTATGAGCGGAGTGGTATAGTAAAACGGTTATATAAAGGTCTTTGGGGTGGACTCAGGCCACAGTAAATGCAACAGGAGCATATTATGAAGACATCTCTGGTATTGACCGTTATTGGTCCGGATAAACCTGGTCTGGTAGAACTGCTTTCGCAGACCATTGCGGCTCATCAGGGTAATTGGCTGGAGTCCGGTATGTCTCGTCTGGCAGGTAAGTTTGCCGGTATTCTTATCACTGAAGTACCTGAGGGGCAGGTTGAGGCCCTGACGGCAGAGCTGACAGCGCTGCAAGAGAAAGGGTTGAAAGTGGTTGCTGAAAGAACGTCAGAGCCAGAAGTTGTGTCAGATCAGCAGCGTTTCACTCTGGAGCTGGTGGGGCATGACAAACCAGGCATTGTCCGTGAAATATCTCAGGCACTGGCTGAACGAAAAGTGAACGTTGAACGCCTGAATACAGAGCTGGTATCCGGCTCTATGTCTGCGGAGCTATTGTTTAAAGCGGATGCGGATCTGTCTGTTGCTACAAATGCTGATCTGGATGAACTGCAAGGAGCATTGGAAGACATTGCCAGTGATCTGATGGTCGATATCATCCTGAAGAACTGATGACATAATCCTGTTATCAGATCAGCAATCCGGTTGGTACTACAGAGCCGAGCTGCAAATTCTTGTATGGAGAAGTAGTACTGACCAGGTGTTCTGCCGAATACATGGCTGTGCAGACGTGTTTTGATACTCTCCTTTGGATCAAATTGCGTAAGTTATCATAACGGCCTGGAAGGCGCCGATATAATAACTTGTTTCACAGGCCGTTGACTCGCTTCACTGGCCATTTTACTGAACCTGCAGGAAAGGTTAATGAATAACAGACGTAACTATTCAGCTGCCCGGTCAAAGATATCTGGCAGCTGCCCACAAAATAACAGGGTTAAGGCATTACTTGCTGATACCGATTGTTTA
>NZ_JACJFM010000243.1 GCF_014164585.1 Oceanospirillum sediminis
AAAGTTTATTGTACCATCAGTCTCTGCGGTAATATAAAATCCTTGACCTACAGGAATGTATCTGTTAGGGATTTTAATAAGATTTCCCCCAGTGGCTATGTCTGGACTATTAGTGCCCTGAGTTGCTGCTGGGATACCGCCCGAAAGAGAAAATGTAGCGTAGCCCCCTTGATAATCATTGGCTATGTGCGAACCTCCTCCCCAATGTTTCCAAAAGTATAACGTACCGTTTGTTGCTCCTAAACCAGAAATTTCTGCTTTATTGTCTAAAAGAAATTGAACGGCATCTATAGCTGAAGGATACGGGTTGCCAACTAAATAATCATTACCAGCATTCACTGTTAAGTTTATAT
>NZ_JACJFM010000244.1 GCF_014164585.1 Oceanospirillum sediminis
TCTTGCTAAAAACCAAAACAAAACCGATTGAATCGCACTATACTGTATAAGCATAGTAGATGTGGGTTCTAAACTAATATTGGCTACAGGGGGCATTTTTATTGTTTCTTGAGAACTCTGGTTATTAAATATTTTTACAAAGTTATCATAGCCTTCTGCAGGTGAAGTATCCGCAAGAATTAGTCGCAATCCTTGCTCTATTTCTGATAGTGAGAATACATTTTTAAATACACCGACCACAATTGCTCCTGCCAAATGTTTTCGTGCATATCTCTTCTTGATTGGAGCCTCAATAATCCCTGCTTTAAAATAATTATGCATCATTGTCTTGGTAATTTTTTCCTCAATCATGG
>NZ_JACJFM010000245.1 GCF_014164585.1 Oceanospirillum sediminis
CAACATCGCCACCAACCATACCAGCAGCTCCAAACTGATGAATGGTTAGAGTAAGCATACTCATTGCTAATAATAATGCAAAGACTAAAGCCATACCGAATATTTTTCCCATATTGGCACCTTTCATTTTTTCTTCGGTCATGTCAGCAGCTTTCATCCAAACGGTTCCAAACACTTTTGGATTGTACCAAACAAAACCAACAACTAAGGCTGAAATTGCAGCAACTAAAATCGCTAAAAAATTAATTTCCATAATATTAAAAAGTTATAGTTAGTACCTAAATATAGCTAAAAAATAAAACGGAAGGTTTTTTTTAACTTTTGAAACAGATTAAAATTTTAGATTAAAGAG
>NZ_JACJFM010000246.1 GCF_014164585.1 Oceanospirillum sediminis
GAATAGAGCAATCATTAATGGCAAATTTATGATTGTATTTTTTGGACCGGTTCTACTACTCTTTCTTAATACTTATTTATTTAAGGGAAACAATACTAGCTTTTTGCTATTTCTGATTGCAGCAATACTGTTTTTTATAGGAATAGGCTTGGTAACCATTTTCGGCAATGTGCCTTTAAACGAAATATTAGACAAATCGAATCTGGAAGCACTCTCAAAGGTAGAATTGCAAGAACTTCGGGACAAATTTGAGCAACCATGGAACCGCTTGCATACTATAAGAACACTCTCTTCATTTATTTCTTTTGTGTTCTTAATTATAGGAATGCTCTATTCAAAATAAGACAACTCA
>NZ_JACJFM010000247.1 GCF_014164585.1 Oceanospirillum sediminis
TTTAATGTTTCAAGAGCTAAAAACGGTCTTGGTTTAAAAAACATGAAATCTAGAATTCAGCAGGTTGGAGGAACACTTTCAATAGATAGTGATGGCATCAAGGGCACTTCTATTCTTATTTCAATTCCAAAATAATGTGCAAATCTACCTGAACTCTGGTATTGTATTTCCCTATCAACTTATTATAATTTTAAGCAATCAATTTAACGTCTGATATCTCAATAATTATAATGCTATTAATCGATATTCTTATGTAACCAACCATCGAGATGTATGTTTTAAATTGATTAAACACTTATCTTGAAAAAAGGAGGCTTCACCCTAGGTTGGAGCCTCTTTTGGTTTTTTATGG
>NZ_JACJFM010000248.1 GCF_014164585.1 Oceanospirillum sediminis
CTTTTATAACTTGAAGATGTTAGTCCTGTTTTATCAATTTTGCCCAATAAAAAAGGCGATTCCCCTTCTATTGAGATTTCTTTGTTTACTTCCTGTGCGTGCAACGAAACGCCAACTGCACAACTAATAATCAATAAAATAATATATTTCATAACATAAATTATTTAACAGCTACAGTATTTTTAGAAATCACATTGCCTTTAATCCTTAGACGCTTTTGGGGCTCGCTGGCATTTGAAATGATAGTGATGGACTTTGAAAATTTCCCAATTCTGTTGGTAGCATATTTTATGTTAATCATTGAAGATTCACCAGGAAGAATTGCGGCTTTTGAATAGTAGGGTACTGTAC
>NZ_JACJFM010000249.1 GCF_014164585.1 Oceanospirillum sediminis
CTTGAAATCGATCAGCAGGAAGCGATAATTGTCCATTAATGCCTTCCGTAGCTACGTAAATTCTACCCAAAACATCAAGGGAATTCCAAACTATAAAAAGCTGATCTCTAAATTCTTGAGGATTCTCAATTTTGGCATATTTGTAAAAAGAAAGTGTTAATCGATCCTTGCCAGCCTTTTCGATTAATTCTGCTCTTTCTTTCGCGCTTAATGTATTGTACAGTTGCATGCTATACTAATTTTTTAAGGTTAAGAAATATTTTAAAGCACAAAAGTACAATTTATTGGTAAGTATGCTAATTTCAATAGTATAATTTGGGCGCTACCCTCCTTCGGTCGGGTCGGGCTTTC
>NZ_JACJFM010000250.1 GCF_014164585.1 Oceanospirillum sediminis
ACTACCTCCAAAACTACCACCACCAAAGGGCATTGGTGAGGATTCTACGTTATTAAAATAAAACACTAAAAATAGTGTAACCAATAGAATTAATAAGACTAAAATTTTCTTTTTATTGAGTTGAAGTTTCATATTTATAAAAATCACATACACAGACAGAAATACCGCCTGTGTATGTTTGAGTTAATATTGATTTTACCAGCTTCCACTAGCTCCTCCGCCTCCAAACTTTCCTCCGTCATCACTACTATTAGTGGTAGTCGTTGTTTGAGATTCATTAGTAGTAGTATTACTCTCTGTTTCTCCTGATAAAAGAACTGATGCTGTTATTATAATAGCATAAAATAAACT
>NZ_JACJFM010000251.1 GCF_014164585.1 Oceanospirillum sediminis
ACAGCTCAAAAAGGGTAGGGCAACTATAAGCCATATTAAAAAGAAAGTTGCGAAAGATTACAAATGTGATGTAAAAGATGTAATTTTAATATCAGCTTCTGAAAGGAAAGCCTCAGGAAATTACACCTTTTGTGCCAATGGTAAAAAGGTGTTTTATAAGCGTAGCGGACATAATGTTGCGGAGAAGCGGAAGTTGTTTTAGTCAAGGTATGAAACTTTTCCATAATCTTTAAAAACTTTTTTGTCAACCCATTTGTGATAGCCTCTTTTTCTTGCATCTAGTAAATCAATATTTAGTTTGTCTGCAATAAGATATCCGTTTTCAATAGCCTTATCAGGATCTTCTAAAG
>NZ_JACJFM010000029.1 GCF_014164585.1 Oceanospirillum sediminis
TAAAATGCTGTCTCGACAACTGCTATTTTACCGTAATCCCCAGAGGTTAAGCTCTCCAGCCCCTTCCGTTTTTTTAAACCGGACAGCAGTGATCCCAACGGAAGAAATAAAGCTTTTCGGCTTTTATCACAACAATCCTCTGATTTATGCTCTGGATTAAACGCCTGAACGACAGTTTCCTGGCGAAAGTCACTTTTTCCGATAACTAACCGATGAACATCAAAATACTGCGGTCCAGGTATACATGAGCGTTTTACGGTCTGAGATCAGATTTGTCCAGCATCTGATGATACCTTGTACTTATCTGGCAAAAATTCAGTTTTCTGAAAGCCAGAAGAAACAACCTGGTGACCCTAAAACTTTTTAATTTCATTACCTTAATACAAACTGCTGGTTGGAAATCTTACTTTACCGCTTTATATTTAGAAGTTCATATATGCAAGACTGCAGTCCTTTTCCGATGACAGGCCCGTTTCAGATCAGGCTTATTCCGGTAAAACAACTGACAGCAACAAAGCCAGAACAATTGAGAGAAAATTATGAGTAAGTTTGACTTTGCCCCGATGCCGGATGCGGCGGGCTTCTTTGGCGAATACGGCGGCCAGATTATCCCGCCAGAACTGAAAAAAATCATGGACGACATCAATGACGCCTATGAAGAGATTCGTCAGACTCCGGGGTTCCAGAATGAGCTGGCACAGCTGTTTGCTGACTATGTGGGTCGCCCAAGCCCTATCTTCCACGCATCTCGCCTGAGTGAGCAGCTTGGCGGTGCTCAGATCTACCTGAAACGAGAAGACCTGAACCATACCGGTGCTCACAAAATCAACCACTGCCTGGGTGAAGCTCTGCTGGCCAAACATATGGGCAAAACTAAAGTGATCGCCGAAACAGGAGCCGGTCAGCACGGTGTTGCTCTGGCTACGGCCTGTGCTCTGGTAGGCATCCCATGTGAAATTCATATGGGGCAGGTGGATATTGAGAAAGAACATCCTAATGTTACCAAAATGAAGATTCTGGGCTGTAAGCTGGTACCAGTGACGCGTGGTACGGCAACCCTGAAAGATGCGGTTGATAGCGCATTTGAAGAGTACCTGAAAGACCCGGTCAACTATATTTATGCCATTGGCTCTGTTGTTGGCCCTCACCCATTCCCGAAAATGGTACGAGACTTCCAGAGTATTATTGGTACCGAAGCTCGCCAGCAATTCCAGGAAAAACATAACCAGCTGCCAGACTATATCACAGCCTGTGTCGGTGGTGGTTCTAATGCGATGGGTATGTTTACAGCCTTTCTGGAAGATAAAGATGTCAACATTGTGGGCGTAGAGCCTTCCGGTAAAGGGCTTGAAACAGACGAGCACTCAGCGACTCTGACACTGGGTAAACCTGGTGAAATTCATGGTATGAAGTGCTACGTGCTGGAGACTGAGAACGGCGAACCTATGCCTGTTCATTCCATCGCATCCGGTCTGGATTATCCGGGTGTTGGCCCACAGCATAGTTATCTGAAAGATCTGGGTCGCGTTCAGTACGAATCCGTCACAGACGAAGAGTGTCTGAACGCCTTTATGACACTCTCCCGCGTTGAAGGCATTATTCCTGCACTGGAAAGCGCGCACGCCGTTGCCTGGGCAATTCGTGTCGCACCAACACTGGAAAAGGATCAGAAAATCCTGGTCAACCTGTCCGGTCGTGGTGATAAAGATGCTGATTATGTTGCAGATAAATTAGGTCTGTAAATGCCGTAAAGCAGAAAGAGGGTCAGATCTTATTTTAGCACCCACCGGTTTATGAGATCTGATCCATTTTACAGCGTCTTCTATCTGGTATAACGACGCTTCAGACAAACTTGCCGCTTTACCTTCGGATCTATCCGCGTTTATGGTCGGATACCGTATTTTTCCAACACCTGATAGTACCTTTTACTCTTTTTATAGACGATCAGTTGTTCTGAAAAGGCGCGGGCCAGTTGTCGTGCATCTTTTCTTGCACGGGAGAAAGCCAGATAGTTATCACCTTCATACAGATCGGGGGCCAGAAAGCGAATCTGCCCCTCAAAGCCCAGCTTCCGGGCATAAAACTCTAATGCGGGTTTATTACCAATGCCGATAAGATTCAATCTTGGGTTCGCCACTTTTCTGATCAATTCAGGTTCATTACTGACTTCAAATTTATTCAGAAACGCGGCATGCTGATAAGCATCCCCATAAAAATACCCTCTGACACCATAAAAGGGATACTGACTGACAGAACCCAGCTCCCCATTAAACTGAATATCCAGATGAACCGGCACAAACAGTGAACTGCGCTCTTTCAAATGAGGACTATCGGTATAAATAACATCCTGCTCTCGTTCAGCGGTTCTGAAATACAGTATCACCATATCCACAACACCGGCATTCAGATTATGCTGCACCCTCCGCCAGGGATAACGTTTATAGATGAGTTCATGCCCCGTTGCCCGAGCCAGATCTTCAGCAACTTCTACTGCAGCGCCTTCAAACCCCTGATCGGTTTCATAATAAAACGGTGGATAGTCAGCATCAGCCAGACCAACAACCAGGGTATCAGCCTGCACTCTGACGGAGCAAACACCGGCCACCAAAAAACAAAACAGAATTAATCGCACTAACACGCTATAGCACCTCAACAGTGTCTCTATCTGAAGTGTACGCGATTATCAGGCTATTTCAGTAATTTCTTGCTGGCTGACAACCTGTAAAAAGGCCAGATAATCACTCATTCATTCTATGAAATGGGCAGCTACCAGCAGGTAATACACCATGCCAGACGTCCAGCTCTATATCTTGCGGGTCCTCGGATGGGCCTCCTGAACGTGATTTAAACGAGCCCTCAATAATTGTTAGCTTCATCAGCGCAGTGGCTTTGCGCTCAGATACGCTGGGAGGCCTCAAATGCTGCCAGCGATCTGCTTCCAGTTCATTAATCACGGATTTAAACGCCTCATCAAACTCCTGATCATCTGTCACTCGCTCCCCCGTACAATACAAAACAGCAGATCGGTAGTTAGCGCTGTGATGATAAGCTGATTTAGCCATTACCCATTCAGAGCACTCCGCCAGAGACAAACAAACCTCCTGTCCTTGCTCCAGTATGCGTTGCAATCGACTTTTATTCGCCACGTGAAAATAGATACTTTCGTCAATACGCCATACTGTAATTGGAATAATGACCGGACAGTTATCTGAGATAAACCCGACATGCGCCAGCTTCAGATCATCAAGCAGATGAAAAATCTCTGATTTTTTATAACTGGCCCGTTTTGCTCCACGCCGGACAGTACTTTTACTGCCATGAGGCAGTTCATCTGTCTGTAATGAAGCCAAACCGGCTTTCTGTTCAGAGAGCGATTGCTCCGGCAATGCTGTGTTCATTTTCCCTTTCCCGAATCAGACATTTATACGTCACTTATTCTGGCCACATATGGTCCTCCATAAAGTCCCAATATTAGAAAAATAACAGGCCCAATATTTCTGATACAGTTCATCAGGCATTACCGGTTTAAGCACTCTATTACCTTTCAAAGACAGAATTTTCTCTGGTTACAGGCGATCTATTTCGATATCAAACCATTACCAGAAGACGTAAGATAAACAGAGGATAAAAAGGCAGGTTACAAAGGCTTATGATCAGGAATTTATTGATAACCAGTGTATTTTCTATACTTCCAACACTGTCGGTACAGGCTAATGAAGATAACCGTCTTTTGATGAGCGTTCAGAATATGGGACAAGCACTGAACATTAAAGAAAGAGATCCTAAAATTGTGCTACAGAGAATACTGCGTTTACCTGAAAAGCAGGCTACAGCATTCTGGCCCCTGTACGACGAATATTACAACAAGAAAAAACAACTGACAGACAAGAGTAATCTTCTTCAATCCCATCAACTGGAGTCTTCAAGCAAGAACAGCAATGTTTTTTCTCTGCAGGTACTGACATCACTTTTTGAGATAGAAAGCCAGTCCCTGCGTATCAGGCAGGAATATTACAAGCAGTTTGCTCTGATGCTTGAACCAGATGACCTGTTGCGCTTATACCAACAAGAAAACAGATTAGATAATGAGCGAGCATTGCGTTTACAGACGCTAATGCCAGCCAACCAAAAAAGCCTTCTGCCATAAACAGGTTCACTGTGCTTTTACTCAGGCAGCCTGAGCAGCGATTCCCAGGTTATCTTTGATTTGCTGCAGGGCCTCGGAAGGCACTTTATCCGGTTCAAGCGCTTTGGCCACTTGCAGTTTAATATAGTCCTTGCTGGCCAGATTGATCGGTTCTGGATTATCCAGAGTTGCACCATCGGGGTTACATACCATTTGCACACAAGGGCGAGAAGGCAGGCTTTCATTAACAGAAACAACCATCCCTACATAGCCATTATTCAGCTGTACCAGGGTACCAGGCGGATAAACACCCATGGACTTGATAAAACGCTCAGTCAGCTGACTATCGAAAGCCTTATTTCTGAGGCGATAAAGATCACGTAGTGCCTGAGTGGTGCTCAGTCTCTGGGCATACTCCCTCTGACGAATCATCGCTTCGTATGTAGCCACCAGACCAAGAATCCGAGCCTCCAGAGGAATTCGATTTCCTTTAATTCCTCTTGGATACCCCTGACCATCGTAACGCTCATGGTGAAAGGCAATAATCGATTTCAGAGGGATCAATTTCTCTGATACATTCATCAACCTGCAGCTATGCTCAACGTGTTTTTGCATATGAACGCGCTGTGCTGAAGATAATGTATCTTTCTGCTTCAGAATATGTGCCGGGATTTTCAACATCCCCACATCGTGCAATAACGCCGCCATACCTAAGCGCTGTAACTGTTTTTTGTTCATGCCCAGAGATCGGCCAAACATCAGACATAAAACAGCCACATCCAGAGATTTTTGTTCCAGAGTATTCTTCTCTTCCTTCAGGTTACAAATGATTGCCAGAGTTTCTGGTCGGGCAACCGAAGACATCATCAGGGGCATCATACTGCTTTCCAGCAGATCAGCCTGTAATGCCTTTCCCATTCGTAACTGATCAAAGCTCTGTTTCAGTACAGATAATGTTCTATGGTAGCTCTGCACCGCAAAATTAACCGTGATTTTTTCCCTTAATATACTTTTATCTGTGCTAGCCGAAATAACTTTAAGAGATTGCCTGTTCGCTGTTTTTCCCCGGACTTCCTTTGTTCGTAACTGTTCCTGCTGAACACCGCTATACGCTTCCTTTACCACACCATCACTTTTAACAGCGGTTTTCTGTTGTTGTGTCCGGGCATCAGACTCCGCTGATATTACGGCCGAACATGATGTGTCAGAAGTTGCTATCTGATTGATCTTATCTTCTTCAGATTCGATAAATACTTCAGCACAGCACGTGGTCAGACGAACAATATCTTCAGAAGTGCTGACAATAAAAGGTGATTGCCAGAAAGGCATTTTGTCCCAGCTGATATCTGTTTTGACGACTTTCATGCCAGGACGTAGCTGAATAATTGGAATTTTTCTTGGCATATCTGAAATCCTGATGTTTAGCGCAAATAAGAGTACTGGTGCATCAGGTAAAAGCTCCGTTTAGCAACCACCAGTTATTTGTTATATCTATATAACCAGTCATCCAGACCATTGATACATTTTGTTACAAACATGTTTTTTTGCAATTCGACTTCAGTTCGAGATTCAACATTCATACAACGATAGATAATGACAAAAAATCAGAAAAACCCTTTTAGAACATTTACTCAGCGAACTATAAAAAAGTTTATCAGGCAAAAGACAGGTGTTGTATTACCTGCTATTACGTTGAATACATATTGATACATACAAAAAAGCTGACCATGCAGAGATCTCCGCAGGTCAGCCTGATCAGGGAAGGCAGTAATAAGGAAATGGTTCAGATTCAGAAAATATAACGACCGACAATACTCTCCAGTTCACCGCTGCGTTTCATATTCTGTAGCACTCTCTCCAGAGCACGGGCTTTTTTCCTATCCATTTTTTTGCTGTAAATCAGCCATTGGGGTACCGTTCTGAAACGAGTGGAGGATACTCTGAGCGGCAACCCGGATTCTTTTGTCAGATAATTAAGCCCCAGATCGTGGTAATAAAAGTATCGAATCTGGTATGGAGGCTTTGCTACCATTTTTAAACCCGACTCAATATCTGTAAAAGTGTCATTAACCTGCTCAGAACCCAGCTCTGCTTTCAGAAAGTCCGCAGAAGATGTACCGTAAAGCGCGCCAACAATGCCATCATTTTTGGCTATATCACGTATAGACTCAGGATCAGAATGATCCTTCTGATGTACTGCCAGCACATTACTCACATGATAGACAGGCGTCTTGGCATAAGCAAAGCGACGGTCTCTCATTTTATCCCGACCAGCACCACAAAAAATATAATCTTCTTCATGCTCCACCATCGTCAGAATACGTTTAATAGGCAGAAACTGTTCAACGATATTGCTTTCAATGCTTTCCAGCAGTAAATGACGCTGAATGGCCAGATAAAGCTCTCCACATAACCCGGACACTCCGGTTCTCTGCAGAATATACTTAGGCTGCGAATCCTGCATTAGCATAAGTATCGGTGTTCCCACTGGTTTAGATACGGCCTGAACCTGGAATGTCAGCCCCATAAACAGCAGTGTGACGAAATAAATCAAAGGGTATTTTTTCCTGGGCATTGGCAGATCCATAAAAATTAATTATTCAGCTCTAACTGTAGCGTGCGCTGGTAATTTTTAAAGCTCTCAAACAATAAAATTTGTAAAGAAAACAGAATTATCGGCCAGTATCTGTACCAGATCACAAATTACATCGACAAAGCTGACCGAAAGATTAATCGCGACAGTATCTTGTCGCAACCACACTCAGTAACCCAAATAAGCATATTTTAACGGTAGAGCTTTCTGACAGGGATTCGTAAGATACCTGAATGCCTGATAAGCCAAAGTTACTATGCTGGCAGTATTGGCTTCTATCACCAGTTGACCAACGACTATCAGAAAGCTTTGATTCAGGAATGCAATCCCGCAATATCGATTACTCTCAGTGGGTTACACATTAGCAGTATAAGGGATAAGTAAACGCCATGATTAAACTGGAAAATGTAAATATCAGCGGCTCAGACTTTGATGACGTCAACATGGCTGATAGCCGCTTTAACAACACTAATCTAAGCGGTACGACATTTAATAATATCAACATGGAGAATGTCATCTTTGATGATGTCTATATGGGATGTGTCGAAATCAGAAACAGCACTCTGCAACAGATGACAATTAATGGCATACCTGTTGATGAACTGATAGCGGCCTGGGAAGCTCAACAGACAAAATGATATCCTCATTGAAAATGGCCGCCAGCCCTAAAAACTAAAGCAGATGGACAATCATCTGCTTTAGTTGATATTAAGCACTTGAATAAGTTATCGATTCAACTCTTATACACAAGAGGAACCCTGCGGGTAATACCAGTGTATAAAGTGTACGCAATGGTATCAGCACAAGAAGCTACGTCATTAACATCAACCTGCTCTCCCCATAATTCAACCGGATCACCTATTTGAGCATCAGGCAAATCTGTCAGATCTACCGTCATCATATCCATAGATACTTTTCCGATAATCCGGGTCATTTTGTCGTTAACAGCAACCGGAGTACCGTCTTTGGCATGTCTGGGATAACCATCGGCATACCCCATCGCCACAACCCCTACTCTTGTTGGTTGCTCAGTCACAAAACGTCGGCCATAACCAATCGGTTCACCAGGTTCCAGCTCCCGAACGGCAATCAGAGCAGAAGATAGTGTCATTACAGTCTGCAGACGCTGGCTATTTTCAGTATTCTGATCCATAGGGCTGGCACCATACAGCATAATACCGGGACGAACCCAATCCGTGCAGGTGTTTTTGCCATGAGTTTCAGGCCAGTGCAGAATAGCAGCCGAGTTCGCGGTACAAACCGGCAAATCATAATCAGCACACACAGCCAGAAATTTATTCAACTGCTGCTGAGTATATTCACATTCAACCTCATCAGCACAGGCATAGTGAGTCATAGCAACCAGCTGCCCAACCTGCGGTAGTTCCTTCAATGTCTGCAGCGCCTGGCGGAAACCGTCAGCATCAAAGCCTAATCGGTGCATACCTGAATCAAATTTCACCCAGACTGTGACTGGCTGATCGAATGTTGTACTTGCGATCGCTTCAACCTGCCAGTCGCTGTGAACAGCCGTGATCAGTTTATGTTCATTAACCAGTTCCAGTTCATCCGCAGTAAAAAAACCTTCTAACAAAGCAACAGGCTGCTCGATACCTGCATCTTTTAACTCCATAGCCTCTTCTATACAGGCGACGCCAAAAGCATCGGCCACATCGGACAGATAACGGGCAACCTGAACAGCCCCATGGCCATATGCATTTGCTTTAATAATTGCTGCAGCCTGTTTACCACCCGCAAGTTCTTTTGCTAACAGGTAATTCTGCTTTAAAGCAGCCAGATTAATCGTTGCCTTAGCAGCGCGTGCCATGATTGTCTCCTGAATAGAAAAAAGCCGGTACATCCATCTGCTACATTTACACAGCAGCGTACCCTCTTAGTTAGAATTTTTATCTTTTATTACCAGACAAAGAAAGTGACTGGATCATAGTATTGCGAACTGAAAATCAGAAAGATATTTTTCAGTCAACGCTATACTTAGCAAGCAACACTAGATTAGTAGATCAGGCATAGAAAATGGATCTTATTTATCAGGAAAAAACAGAGCCAAAATCTTTTTTTCTGCAAATATCCAGACAGATAACACAAACCGCCAGTATTCGAACAGTCAATACATCTGAATATCAATAAGGGATTACGTTGGAAAAATCAAAGAAAAGAAGATGATAAACAAAGAAATTCAAGGAAATACAACAGAGAAGAAGGACATGAAGCCATTGAGATGGGAGGGAGTTGGCATCCGTGCCAGTCATACCCCACATCACCTCCATGTGCCATCAATATTAGCTGACGAAACGACTGAAAAACACTCAGCTAAACCCTAAAACGACCAGGGGATATCCCTGGTATTCATAAAAACAAACTCTCATAAACATTCGTGCAGAGCAAAGGCCCTGGAAGAGACAGCAACTCAGTGCACATCCATACGAAATGGCGGCAAACTATCCAGTAACTGTTTGCCATAACGCTTCGTCAATACTCGTCTGTCCAGCAAAGAAATTTTTCCGGTATCACTTTCGGTTCTGAGCAAACGACCTACGGCCTGTACCAGGCGGATTGAGGCATCAGGTACTGTAATTTGCATAAAGGGATTACCGCCTTTTTGCTCAATCCACTCAGACAGGGTTTTTTCTACCGGATCATCCGGCACAGAAAATGGTATACGGGTAATAACGACATGCTTTAAATAATCTCCGGGGAGATCAATACCTTCAGCAAAGCTGGCCAGGCCAAAAATAATACTGCCCTGTTTTTTATCTACCCTTGCTTTATGCCGTTCCAGCAGAACCTGCTTAGTGATATCGTCCTGTACCAGAATTTCATTCACCAGTGTTGCCGGTAATTTGTCCAGTACGTCCCTCATCTGGCGTCGGGAAGAGAACAGCACCAGGGTTCCTGCCGAGTGGTCAATACCTGATTTCAGATAACTGACAATTTGTGCAGTATGCAGGTCTGATTGCACCGGATCACAGGCATGTACAGGAATCTCCAGTACACCATTAGTATTAAAATCAAAAGGACTCGGCACCACCAGACAATCCGCATCCTCTGGTAACCCAGTGCGGGTTTTAATACGGTCAAATCGTCCAAGAGCCGTCAGAGTAGCAGATGACAGCACAGCACCAAAGCAGGGTTGCCAGAGTTTACTGGCCAGAGTACCAGCGGCGCTGATTGGGCTACAGGACACTTCCAGATCGATATCAACCTGCTGATTCTGCAGGGTAATCCAGCGGGCTACCGGCATGGTATCTTCGGCCTGAGGCTGCGCATACATTCCCCAGAGTTCCCAGGCGGCCACCGCACGACCATGCAACATAGTCGCCAACGGCAACCACTGCTCACTTTCAGCTTTACCTAATGGACTGTTGGCATCCGGATCCATACCATCTTTCAGTTGTCTGACCATCACTTCCAGTTTCTGACATAAGGAAGCAAAACTGATTTTCAGGTTCATGGCCTGAGTCACCAGACTCTCCGGTACAATCCCCTTTTCAAACCGGAACACAGGACGTACGTCATTATCCATACTTTCCGGAGAGAATTGAGTAATCTCATGCAACTGGCGATAACACTCCGCCAGTTCAGTTTCCAGATTATTAAGAATCTCTGGTAACTGATTCAGCTGACGAACAATCAGATCATCACTCGCTAATTCAGCATTCAGATCTGTCAGGGATTTTTTCAGCAAACGCAACCACTGCAAAGACGCATTAATACGAAAACTTCCTGCGAAGTGATCAATCGCTTTATCCGGCAGGTGATGGCCTTCGTCGAAGATATAGATTGTATCCTGAGGGTCAGGCAGCACAATCCCTCCCCCCAGAGAAAGATCGGCCAGAACCAGATCGTGATTGGCCACAATAATATCCGCACCATCCAGTTCATTACGGGCTTTAAAAAAAGCGCAGCCACTGAAATTACTGCAGCGGCGATTAGTACATTGCTGGTGATCCGTCGTCACTCTGCGCCACATCGGCTCTTCCAGAGTATCTTTCCAACTATCTCTGTCCCCCTCCCAACGACCTGACAGATACTGCTGAGCCATATCCTGATACAAAGCCTGAGCTTCCTGAGAAGTATTGGCCTGCATCCATTCGTCAAACAGAGACAGGGTCGTCTGCGCCGTTTCTGCAGTCCCGGCTTCCAGAGCCTGTTCCAGTCGGGTCAGGCACAAATAACGACTACGCCCTTTAGCCAGCGCGTACTTAAAGTGAATTTCTGCATTTTTCTGCAGATCCGGCAGATCCTTAAATATCAGCTGTTCCTGCAAGGCTACCGTTGCAGTGGATACCACAATACGCTTATCCCTGGCTCTGGCAACCGGTAGTGCTGCTACCAGATAAGCCAGAGTCTTACCGGTACCGGTACCGGCTTCAACAGCACATACATGAGGACCTGATGTACGAATTCCATCACTGCTGGTCTGAATCCCACCCAGTGTCCGGGCGATCTGAGCAACCATCAATCGCTGCCCGTGACGGGCTTTGAGACTACGATTTTTCAGAAATGTTGAGTAAGCAGACTGGATATCTGACTTGATGGCATCGGTAAGCATGATCACTCCCACAAAACAGAAGCTCAATTGTACCTGATGCCCCGGATAGAGCACAGCCAGCCAAAGGACAAAAACTGTATTTTTATCCAATAGAGCAAACCCGTGATTCCGGATTAAGAGAAATCAGGCTGGCAGAACCATTCTATGATGCTACCCCGCAGAATTGGCGCCAAAAAACATTGACCCTCTGCCTGCAACTGCTTAATCTTCCCGAATATTTTGCCCCCGGACATAGCAAGGAGAATATCGCGTGACATCCCCATCCGACTCAGACAGCCGAAAATCTCAGCAGGAGCGTATTGAACAGCTGGCAAACCTGCTACAGCACGACATCATGATCAGCCGCTGGCAAACCGGAGTATTTCTGCGACAGAATGAACTGGAGCGCCACTTATCCGTCAATCGCTTTACCGTACGCCAGGTACTGGAAGAGCTGACTAAACGAGGAGTACTGGAACACGTTCCCTACAAAGGCCACAGAATAAAAGAGCATAGTCCGAAAGAGCGGGAGCAGATTACAGAAACCCGCTTACTACTGGAACAAGGGGCTTGTCGCAAGGTCATGCAGAATATCACTGAAGCGGGCATGGAGTTACTGCAACAGCAGGCGATTACCTTCCGGGCTTCTTTACTATCTGGCGACACTCAATCCCAGATAGAAAGTAACTTTTTATTCCATAAATACTTTTATGATTTTTGTGGCAATCCTTTTCTGGCAGAGGAAATACGCCTGCTGAGAGAAAAAGGACTACGGGTCAGTAAACCGGGCTGGCACCAGCCGATGGCTTCTGAACGCGCCTGCCAGGAACACTTTGCTATGGTGGAAGCCCTTAAGAATAAAGACCTGTTACGGCTGGAGCATCTGATTTACCTGCATTTAACCGGCTGGAAACGAGCCAGCGAAACCGAATACATGCCAATCACGCAGAATTGAGCTTCTGCACAGAGAGATTTCGCCCAAAAAAACAAACGATAATATTTATCAATTACATTTACAGATTGGCGCCAATTATATATGATGCCCGAAAATTCATATCGAATGAGGCATCCGCCATGCGCTTTACCCCACAAAAAGATCAGCAAATCTGTCGCAGTACCCAATTATTTCTGCTACATCCACTGACACTTTCCGTAGCCTGTATACTGGGTAGTCAGGCGGCTATTGCTCAGCAGACAGAGCTGGAAAAAATCACTGTCACAGAGCAACAAAGTGCTTACTCTGAAAACAAGAGCGCACTGAAAATGCCTTTGAGCTGGAAAGAGACGCCACAGTCGGTTTCTGTTGTTACAGAACAGGAACTGGAAGAGCGTGGAGTATTACAGTTATCTGATGCGGTAAAACATGTTCCGGGCATTGCTCTGACTCTGGGAGAAGGATCCCGGGATCAGTTTACTATTCGCGGTTTTGAAGCCATGTACGATATCTATCGGGATGGCCTGAGAGATGCGGGTGGTAATCAGGGCTTCCGTAGCATGGCTAATATCGAACGGATTGAAGTCATTAAAGGTGCAGCTGGTGCTCTTTATGGCAGGGGCTCTGCTGGAGGTCTGGTGAATCTGGTAACAAAGAAAGCGGATGGCCAGTCTGTGCGTGACCTGACGTTCAGTGCAGGCAGCTTTAATCATACAGGCATCGAAGCGGATTTGGGTGATCAGCTCAGCCAGAACATCAATGGCCGCATCAATCTGGAATACAAGCAGCAGGACTCATTTGTCGATCATATCGATGGCAATACGCTGTTTATAGCCCCGAGCCTTCGCTGGCAGGCAAGTGCTGACCATACAATAGATCTGAATATGGAATACCTGGATCAGGATCAGAAACCTTATCGCGGTATCCCCTCCGTTGATGGCCAACCCATTGATACTCCACGCAGCCAATTCTATGGCAGCCAGAGCGATCGCCAGAACAACAAAACGCTGCATGGTGCTCTGTCAGTAGAATCCCGCATTTCCGATCAGATGACGCTGACAAACAGACTGCATTACAGCACAATTGATATTACTCAGTCAGGCACCCGTATTCAAAGCACTGATGTCTATCAGGCTGAACGCTTCATTCGTACATTCCACTATGACCCTCAGGAAGATTATGGCCTGCAAAGTGAGCTGACCGGACAGCATGATGCCCATAAATGGCTGCTTGGTGCAGAAGCCGCCACGATGAAGCGGACGTTCGCGATGGGCAACCTGACACTGGCAACAACAAGTCTGGATAACCCGGATACCAGAGCTCAGATTAATCCGGTCATTGACCCGGCAACCAGTAGCGATAATGAAGTGCAGAGCCAGTCTGTTTATATGCAGGATATTTACCAGCTGACTCCGGATATTCAACTGGTCGGTGGCGTTCGCTATGACAGCATTGAAACAACCCGCATTGCCGGTGGCAGCAAAACATCATTTAAACAGTCTGAATTCAGTCCCCGACTGGCTGCAGTTTATCAGGCAACGGATGATCTGAGCCTCTATACCACCTGGGGACGGTCCTATCAGGTGCCCTGGGCGGGAATTTATACTTCCCCGACAAAACAGGCTTTACAGGAAAGTGATCTCACTGAAGCGGGCTTCAAGCTGGCATTGATGGATAACAGATTACAGCTGAACTCGGCTATTTTCCGGATTGATAAAGATACTCCGAGTACCAGCGCCGAAGGTATTGTGACCTCTGTTGATGAACAGCGTCATCAGGGGATCGAAGCAGAACTACGTGGCATAATCACTCCACAATGGCAAATTACAGCCGGAGTCAGTTATCTGGATGCTGAAAATAAAGCCACTGGATTGCGTCCAAATGATGTACCAGAAAAAACAGCTTCATTCTGGAGCAGCTACTCTCCTGATATTCACTGGACCTTTGGTGGCGGGGCTCGTTACGTATCAGACCGGACAGTATCCAATGAAGCGGCTACCTTACCCGCTTATACTGTTGTTGATCTGATGGCAGCCTACCAGACCGGGCCACACAGAATTCAGCTGAATCTGAATAATGTTCTGGATGAGACATGGCATATCGGAGCAACGGGCGGAGGCACAGGGAAAAACAATATCGGTTATGGCGCTCCGGCTAACGCTATGCTGACATATAGCGTCAGCCTCTAGCTCTGAGTCAGTATATCCGGGTGAATAGCTACAATGAGGCAGATCAGATCTGAATTAAAACTTTTCAGGCCTGATCAGGAGAAACCAGGTAATCACCCAGAACATACTCTGCTCAATTCAATCGCATTTCTGGCAGTACTGTATTCATTTTATCAGTGAAACAGCACTGCCAGATTTATCATCCCCTGCCATCATTAAACAATCATCACAGCATTAGCAACATCAGGAAGCACAATACATCAAACTTTGAAGTGAGATACCAGCTGCTTCAGACCATCGGCCATTTTTGCCAGTTCAGCACCGGTTTCAGCAGTCTGCTCCGCAGCCGTTGCATTCTGATGAGCCCAGTCACCTACACTGACAGCTTTCTGATTCAGACTCTGTACCACCCGATTCTGTTCTTCTGATGCAGCAGCGATCCGGCTGCTGATATCATTGACAATATTAGCGACATTGCTGAGTAACTGACCAACCTCTTCAGCCTGAGAGACCACATCTCCGGCTTTCAGACGACTTTGTTCCATACTGCCCGTCGCCTGACGAGCTCCGTCCTGTAGCTGCTCAATAATAGTATTAATTTCCAGGGTTGACTCCTGAGTACGCCCGGCCAGCACCCTCACCTCATCGGCAACGACGGCAAAACCACGACCAGACTCACCAGCTCGCGCCGCCTCAATCGCCGCATTCAATGCCAGTAAGTTAGTCTGATCCGCAATACCACGAATCACTTCCAGCACACTGGAAATCGTCTCAGCCTGAGACTCCAGCGCCGTAATATCCTGAGAAGCCTGCTGTAACTGGGAAGACAAATCACTAATATCATTGACAGCATTAGTCATCAGAGCATCACAGCTACGAGTCTCACGGTCAGCTTCACGGGCTGACTCCGATACCGAGCTGACACTCTCTGCTACATGATTAACGGTCTGTCCCATGTTATTCAGGGTTGCAACCAGGTGTTCTGTTTCCCGCTGTTGCTGACGAGTGCTGGCACTGGTATCAGACATAATCTGCGCCAGCTCATCGGAAGCACCGGATAACTGGCGCGTCACATCATGAACCTTCTGCACCATAGAGCGCAGCGCCTGTTGCATACCAATCATGGTCTGTTGCAAATGGGCAATTTCATCTTTCCCCTGGACGTTAATGGCTACGGTCAGATCACCGCCTGCAATCCGGTTCATCTCTTTACCTGTTGCTTCCAGACGGGAAACAACATTTCTGACAACAATCCAGCTTAGTATCAGCCCAACCAGCATGGCAATAATGATACTGGTGACCTGAACGCTAAGCGCTTCTCTTTCATGCTGCACAGCACGCTCTGAAGCCTGAAAAGTAAAAGTTTCAATCTCTTTTAACAAGCCTTTCAGGATTCCATCCAGCTGTTCTTCTTCTTTTTCAACCTTCTCAGCAAGGTGTTCTCCTGCCTCCGTTTGTTCACTACGAAGAAAGTTAAATACCTGGCTGGCCTTGTGCTCAAAAGAAGCATGATATTGCTTCACATCGCTCAGTTTACTCAGAACCATACTGAATTCCTGCCTCTCTTCAGCGGTATGCGATTTATTCACCGCCTCACTGGCAATGCTCTGGGCCTGAGCTATTTCCTGGCCAATTAACTGACTCAGCTCTGAAAATTCAGATTGTTCCTGTTGAAAGTGCTGACGTACATTACCAGGATCAACAGATTTAAAACCTTCAGAACCGGCTATTGGCAGTAAAATACCGTATTTCACAGCACGTTCGAAATGGATAGCCTGTTCCAGCTGATGCTCTGTGACCAGAGTAATTTTTTCTGTCAGAGCAATATCCTGATATGTAATGGACTCCAGCTCATCTCCAATTTCTGACATTGAGAAAATGGCTTGTAATGAAGTCAACAACAGAATGATTAAAAGAATTGCAGTACTGCCCATCACCTTTGTTCGGGTAGACAAGTTATTTAACAAAGTATCCATGGTCATCTCCTAGAACCAATAGGACCAAACGGAACATACGACTACCGGGCGATAATAAGCAGCCCTCAGACAGGTCTTTTCCGATTGCTTGTTATTTTTTAAGAGTATTTGTATCTAATTTATGCAGTTGAGGGGAAAACAGGCGGGAACAATAACAAAAACTGAATATTATGTCCTACTGATTTCTGAGCAAAGTCACACACTTTATGGCATATTTTTTACCAAAGGACACCAGAAACCTCAGATTGCGTTACTTTTGGCATCACCCGGAAACACTCCAGTCTGTTCTTTTTACCCATCACGAGTCACCCTCCCTTCTCTGTCGATACTGAATCTGGCCAGATCTTCTGCAAGAAAAAGATCCCCTGCATAAACAGATCGTGCTTCCTGCTCAATTTCATCAATGCATCGGTCTGCAGGCTTTGTCGCCTTAAACAGGTATCGGGAGCTGAAGTGAGTCAGAATAAGCGCTTTCAGACCTTGCACTTCAGCAAAAGAGGCTACTTGCCGTGCACAACTATGACCAGGTCCTGGACCGACTTTACCCAGTACATCTTCCGTGTAAGTTGCTTCATGAATTAGCAGGTCAGTCTGATCGCAAGCACCCCGCAAACATTCCGGATTATCATTATCACCCGCAATCACAACAACTCGCGCAGACCGGGATCGCCCGGTGTAATTCTGGCAACTCAGAGTACGTGTTACTCCGTCCGCATCGGTGTATATCGCATCAAGTCCTTTCTGCAACCGGGCAAAGTGAGCTCCGGATGTAATACCATCACGACGAAGACGTTCAACATCCAGTTTAAGAGGGACATTATTTTCTTCCAGACGATAGCCCCAGCAATCAACTCTATGATTCAGGGGCCATGCCGTGATATCAAACCCCGCAATCGATAATAAAGGTCTGGCACCTGATTCTGCAGCTTCGCTCACATGGATATCCAGCTGACTAAAAAGCTGCATATGAGCAGTACTGTCTGAGACACGATCAAGAGCAATAAACTGCAGAGGAAAATGAATATGCAACTGAGTGAAAACCATTACAGCCCGTAAATATTGCAGAACGGCTTCAGGGCCTATGATTGTCAGGGCATCAGTACGACCATTCAACTGACAGGAAGCCAGCAATCCGGGCAAGCCATAGCAGTGATCACCATGAATATGGGTAATCAGAATAGCTCTGAGTCTCTGCGGTGATAACTCTGAGTGCAACAGCTGATGCTGTGTTGCTTCACCACAATCAACCAGAATCCAGTCCTTGCCTTCCTCCGGCTGAATAGCCGTTGCTGATACGTTCCTTTGTCGGGTTGGCACGCCAGATGATGTCCCCAAAAATGTAACCTTCACATTTATCCTCCTTTAAATACAGCGGCTGAAATTGAAAACGATGAATAATAAAGACTATGTCCAGAAAGCAAATTTACCTATAAAGTGATCAGCCAGACATTCTGTTACAGGATGTGCTGATAATTAGTACAAAGGACTGTCATTATCGCTGTTAGAATCTTTGATAATGAAATTGCATGAAGGATTACGCAATGCTCTGTTTTAAGGCTTTTTCGCCCCCATACCCCCCGCTTCGTTTAATAACATTGCTTATTTTCAGTATTCTGCTCACAGCATGCAATGGCGGCTCCGGCAGTAAATACCGCGGATAAGAAAGACAACACGGAACAGCTAACAGGAAGCAGACTATCTGAAAGTCTATATTCCGGATGATGCCATGTCAGTTTATCCCTTCTCTGAAATGAAACAATAACGAAAGGAGGACGTGTACTTCAGCAAATCCCCATGTCTGCTCTCACAAATTAAGTAAGACAAGCCAAATAAATAAAGGACTAATTATGAAACATTTGAAATGGTATTTAATTCCTGTTGCGGCCTCTGTGCTGGCTGGCTGTAATGGCGGCTCCGGAGGAAGTTCTGGTGGCGACACAACAGGCAACACAGATACAACGGATACGATCCGACAACCTGCGCCTGAACCTCTGACCAGCACAACACAGTTTAACGCCTATATTAAGGCCTTCCCAGAACCATCGACATCTGCCGCACAAACCAGACAACTAAGCCAGCAACCGGCTCAGTCAGTACAGGCCAGACTGATAATAGAAGATACCAACTTTGATAAAATTCGGGTCATCGACTGGCCAGCGGAATTAAATGACCAGGGTCAGCTGGTCAATACCACAGATATTTTCAATCTGCTGTACAACGACCCGGCAGAGGATGAAACTGAAACGAATTACGAAAGTGCATCTATTATTGCGAACATAGGGGATGCGCAATATTTTGGTGAGCTTCCATCCCGTATGCCTGTCAGATACAGAACATTTGAACTGGCACTGGACCCTGTATTTACAACTCAGCCTATTCCTTTACCCGACGTCACCAGTGGTTTTGTTCCACTTACTCAGCTCAGTGACTATCGAACCACCCGTGATAACCTGAAATATATGAGTACAGGTTTTTCGGCAGAAGAGCTGAACCGGTTAAAAAAACCGGTACTGGAAGTCAGTTACAATAATAAGGTCTCAAGCTTCAGGCAAAATACCTATGCCGATCCGGTTCAGTTTGCTGTTAACGCAGACAGCCTGTCTCTGAATACAATCCGGGTTCTGGATGGTAACTATCTTGCCGGTTATCTGAACCAGAGTGACACTGTATACCTGAGCAGCAACCAGACAGCTCAGCTGGAAGCCACACCACTGACTCTGGATCTGACCATTAATCAGGAGACGGTTGAACCCTCTCTGATGGTTCTGTCGTTACCAGAAATGATGACGCACGATAGCGGCTATTCTGTCAGCCTGCTCTTTTCTGATGGCACCAATCTGATCCAGTACCAGCCGGATCTGGCGAAAGTTGACGAAAATAACAGAGTAAGCTGGAATATTACTCAGCCATTAGAAGATGCAAAATACCTGTTTTTTGCCAGCGTCTACCAACAAGGTGAACTCATCAGTAGCTGTGCCGATAGTGACTCAGCGTCAGGTATCACTCAGCTAAGTTGCCGTATTGCGCTACCTCAGAGTAACTACACAGACAGTCAGAGCTATCGGGCATTAACAATCAATACTCAGGATAACCTCCAGGCCATACAACCAGGGACCGAAATCTATCTGAATGGCGAATTAGCAGCCATTACAGATCAACAGGGTCAGGCCACCATTATGGCTCGTGATCTTGAGAATATGTTTTACCTTGTGGCCAGATCTAAGGGAATGCAAGCCAGAGAATCGTTAGCTGGCAGCGAAGGCAATGTTACTCTGGCACTGACCGAACCCGTTCCTGAAGTTCCATACAGCGATCCGGAGTATCCTTCAGACATTCTGGGTGAAGGCAGGATCTGTCATGAGATAGAAGCCTCTTTCTCCGCTGAAGGCAGTGGATTATACCGACTGGATGTGGATGGCGATGGTCCTCTGGATTCATTCATCACCCACTGCCGCTACGGAAGTACTCTGGTGAAGAATAGTGGTTACGCTCAGATACCCATGTTAGCTCTGAATATGAAAACCAATACCCTCGGCAACCAGGCATATATCGAGGATGAGCTTGAGCTTAACTGGTCTGAAGAAGCAGCAAAAGGGTTATTTATCCGCCTTTCAGATACCCAGTGGAATGCGATCCGAAAACAAACCAACGGCATGAGTGTTAACATTACTGATGATACCGATCCGGATAGTACACACGGCTCCTATTCTAAAAGCAGTACAACTACATCGTTGTACACAGCTGATACAGGCAATCCCTGGCCCCCTTATCCATTCAGAGCGTGGGAAAATTCCGTCAGTCTGAAGAATAACCCTGTCAGACGTTTTTCGCTTTACTCTGCTACAGATGACGGTCTCAGTTTTCTGGCCAGAAGCTCAACCATAAGGTATGACTCTCATAAGTTTGCTCCCGAGATCTGGCCGGAAGCCGTGATATATCCGGGCTACTACTATTTTGCTCAGGCAAGAGGATATGCCGTATCCTTTTATGCCTCAGGCAGATAACCTTCTGGCAGGCAGTAGCTTAAACTCAGGCAAAGGGCTACTACATACAGCTCCAGAAATAAAAAAGGGCTACAGAAAACCTGTAGCCCTTTCTCATAATACTTCAGACTATTCGTATTAGTTGTTAACCCGGTAAATAACCGACCCTGAATCCTCCCCAATGACGCCCATTTACCAGTACAGGAACAGAAAGATCGTGCAGTACCTCTCCAGTATCTCTTTTATAAGTCTGTAGTAACAATTTCTCTTTATTCTGACCGCTACGTAACCCTGTGGTATCATTAAAGATACGTTTACTGCGGCTTTTCACCAGATCAATCTCAGGGTCTCCGGTTTCTGGCTGGTTATAGCCGTTATTATGCGTCGGCACATAACCATGATCATCAATTGTAATTGCATACGCAAAACCATTGGTTTTTAAAATATCTTCCTGAATAGAAGGTAAAATACGATCAGTAAAAGCATCAAAGCGTGTTGAATATTTCTGGGGGTGAGTGCCCTGTATCGGTTGATAATTACGATCAAAAAGATCATCCATACTCAGAGTGCCATCTGATACAGCTCGCTCAAAAGCCTCTGCGATTCGTTTTGCACCATCACGACAAGCCATGTAAGCATCCCTGTGCTGACCATCTCCAGCCTGGCGAGCAAGCTCTGCGGTCATCTTTTCTGCACCCTCCATCAGTTGCTCGGCCTGCTTTGACAGGGTGTGCATCTGACTATTGCCTTCTGTAATTTCATCTTTCAGAGAAACAATAGAAGCGGAGATGTCTTCAATATGCCCATGACTTGCACTGACGGCTTCAGCAATCCCGCTAATTTGCTGCTCGACTTCATCAAACTGATTCGCCATATCGCCCAGACGATTACCAACCGTTTCAACTTTTTCAGATCCGAATGAAATCCGGGATACCAGATCCTCAATGGTCGATACCACTTCTTGTGTACTGGATTGGATCTCCTGAACAATTTCACCCACCTGCTGGGTAGAGTCTGCTGTGCGACTGGCCAGGTTACGCACCTCATCCGCAACTACCGCAAAACCACGACCGTGCTCACCAGCACGTGCCGCCTCAATAGCAGCATTTAATGCCAGCAAATTTGTTTGCTCAGCAATGCCTTCAATAACCCTGGTAACATCCTGAATATGAACCGACTTTTCATTCAGTTCATTGATCAGTGATAGCGCATGATCGGTTCGGGAGCTGATATCTCTCATCTGGTCAATGGCTTCCTGTAGCTCATCTCTCCCGGTAAAACTATACTCCTTAGCCTGAGTCGCCAGCTCTGTCACACTACTCGCATTCACAGACACCTGATGCATGGTGACTGTAATGGATTCAACCCGGGTTGTTACCTTTTCAACCTCCTCCTGCTGTACATCAAGCCTCTTATCCATTTTATCAGCCAGATAGGAAACTTCTGCTGTTGATATAGCGGTCTGACTTGAAGTACCCGCCAAAGATTGTGCCATCAGACGTAACTTAGCAAAGCCAGCGATAAATCGCCCCAGAGGAGTACCCGTTAGCCCCTGAGAGCGTACACTTTCTCTGACTCTGACCAGATCGTCAGTCGAAAGATCTTCTTTACTGATCAGATCATGTAACAGAGAATGAGAAGAAGATACGCCGGAACGGCTGAAAAAAGAGGTCGATAAAGCAATCAAAGCGGCAATAATCAGGATAATTCCAAACCCCGTACTCAGATCCCCCGATGTTATGCCATAAATGATAGCACCCAATAATGGTATACCGGTGACAAGAGTCACCAGTGTATTAGATTTGGCCTTCTGGCTCATGTTGTTATGCTCCCGCCTGCCTGTACAGGATTGTATTTCTTGTTTTTGTATAGGGTACGCAGCACCATGATACGTGTTGCTTCCTTTCCCTTACTCTCTACTTTAGTCCAAGAAATACCACTGTTTTTGTATCATTTTGTAGTCGTTAACCATCTTTTTAGTTACCTTTTTAGAAAATCCATTTCGCAAGCGCAAAAAAACACCCACGATGAACAGTGGGTATTTTCTGACAGACAGAAGAAAAGTAACCAGCACGGGCTTACTAACAGGTTCGGGTATTCAGTTATTTATGCCGGAACAAAACGCAGCGCTATACCATTATTACACCAGCGCTTTCCGGTTGGAGCAGGCCCATCATTAAACACATGCCCCTGATGCCCTCCACAACGGGCACAGTGATATTCTGTACGCGGATAAATCAGCTTAAAATCAACAGATGTTCCGATATGGCCGTCAACAACACGAAAAAAGCTGGGCCAGCCTGTTCCACTGTCATACTTCATATCTGATGTGAATAACAGTAAATCACACCCGGCACAGCGGTATTCACCTGAACGTTTCTCGTCATTTAATGGACTGGTAAATGCTCTTTCTGTACCTTCATCTCTGAGAATATAAAATTGTTCTTTCGTCAATTTGTTACGCCACTCTTTCTCAGATAGTTCAAGAGGAACAATCTTATCGTCTGACTGATGATCAGCCTTAGCAGTAACAGAAAAAGCAGCTGGAAAACTGATCAGAGCCTGCAAAAAAGTACGTCTTTCCATTCTGGTTCGCTCCCGAAAAATAAAATACGGCTGAAGCCTGAATAAAAGCCTGTCTATAGAACAAATAGTAGTTTCTGAAGCGCTTTTATCCGGCATGTTATCTGTAAATACGAATCAGACAGAAATACAGATGCAAAAGCGGAGCTGATCAACAGCTCCGCTCAGATAAAATGGGTAAGAAAGCAGAAGAGTGATTATGAATTATCGTTCCGACGAGCCCAGAAACCACTACTGCCACCAGCCTGCTCAGGATCAAACCAGTTCAACTGTGCATGCAGAGAAACGACCTCACCAACAATAATGAGAGTAGGAGGTTCTACTTTTTTATCCGCAATATGCTCAACCATAGTGCCCAGAGTCGCAATAATATTACGCTGGTTACGGGTGGTTCCCTGCTGGATCAGAGCCATAGGAGTGTCTTCAGCACGACCATGAGCGATCAGTTGACGGGTAATCTCTGGCAAACCCACCAGTCCCATATAAAAGACAACAGTTTGTGCAGAAGAAGCCAGCTCGCTCCATGGCAGGTTAGTGGTGCCATCTTTCAGATGACCGGTCACAAAGCGCACGGACTGAGCGTAATCCCTGTGTGTCAGAGGAATACCTGCATAGGCTGCGCAACCCGCTGCGGCTGTGATGCCAGGCACGACCTGGAAAGGCACTTTGTGCTGACTCAGCTTATCAATTTCCTCCCCGCCCCGCCCAAAGATAAAGGGATCACCACCTTTCAGGCGCAGTACCCGCTTACCCTCCTGAGCCAGATCGACCAGAAGCTGGTTAATCTCCCCCTGAGGCACCGCATGATCTGCTCGAGCTTTACCTACATAGATACGTTCTGCATCGCTGCGACACAGATCAACAATTTCTGGTGCAACCAGGCGATCATATAACACCACATCAGCTTGCTGAATCAGTCTCACAGCTCTCAGAGTCAGCAATTCAGGATCACCGGGCCCGGCACCGACCAGATACACCTCCCCCTGTAACTGATCCACTTCTGCTGCCTGCAGGTTTGTCTCCAGCTGGCTATGGGCCTGCTTTTCTCTGCCGGACATCATCAGCTCACCAACAGCCCCCTGGAGCTGTTGTGACCAGAAGCGCTCTCTGATTTTGCTGACTGGAAATACCGCCCGCACTTTTTCATTCCAGGACGATACCAGCAGGCTGAGACGACCAAAGGACGCAGGAATCAGTGCTTCCAGCTTAGAACGCATAATTCTGGCCAGAACAGGCGCTTCACCGGTTGATCCTACAGCAATAACCACCGGATGACGGTCAATCAGATAAGGCAAAGAGACATTCGACATCTCCGGATGATCCGCCACATTGACCAGGCGTCCCTGGGCTTTCATTCTGATAGCCTGCTCTCTCTGCCAGTCAGCCCCACCCTCAGCAAGAATCACCAGAGGAAAACGAACCTGGTTATTCAGGGCATCATCGACACTGACCACTGATATCTTATTATCATCGATCAGTGTCTGAAGAGAATCACAGAATGTTTGCTCAGATGCCACAGCCACCAGAGTGTCAGCTCTTAGCAAAGCTTGTAGTTTTCGACGAGCCGTTTTATTGTGACCAATAATCACGGCACCGAATTCACGGGTATTTGCCATTAATGGCAGCATTTTCATAATTCAGCTTCCTGAGTACTAAAGGTTTTCAGGTCTTTCAGCAAATAGATATTTCTGGCCTTGCTGATAAGCATAGCCCGCCATTTATTATTTCAGCAGTCTGCGCCGCTTTGATAGTGGAAACAGCCTGCAGTACTCAATGCTGAAAAGAGTCATACACCTGGATTCCCTATGACCCGGCCAGGTATATCCCAGGCCTTTAATGACGTTATCAGGATTATTGCTATAAGCCTGTGAGGCCCGGATTTCAAAATGTTGTGAATAAAAAAGCGGCCCGTTGGCCGCTTTTTGCACTAAAACAGGCGGATGGATTAACCAATAACGGTTACACCACCCATATATGGCTGCAGTGCTTCTGGCACATGAATACGGCCTTCAGCATCCTGATAGTTCTCGATAACAGCCACCAGAGTACGACCTACAGCCAGACCAGAACCATTCAGTGTATGCAGCAGTTCTGGCTTATTTGTTTCCGGATTACGGAAACGGGCTTGCAAGCGACGAGCCTGGAAATCACCAAAGTTAGAGCAAGAAGAGATTTCACGATATTTCTGCTGTCCCGGCAGCCATACTTCAATGTCGTAGGTCTTAGTAGCAGAGAAGCCCAGATCGCCACCACACAAAGTCACAACACGATATGGCAGACCCAGACGCTGCAGGATTTTTTCTGCATGCCCCGTCAGCTCTTCCAGTGCCTCGAAAGATTTTGATGGCTCAACCATCTGCACCATCTCAACTTTTTCAAACTGATGCTGACGAATCATCCCGCGAGTATCACGACCATATGAACCCGCTTCACTACGGAAACAAGGTGTATGAGCCGTCATTTTAACCGGCAGATCGTTAGCTGCCAGAATCTCATCACGAGCAATGTTCGTTACCGGCACCTCTGCAGTAGGGATCAGGTAGTACTCACTTTCACCCTGCAGTTTAAAAAGATCTTCCTCAAATTTAGGTAACTGGCCGGTACCGCGCAGAGAATCCTTATTGACCATATAAGGCACATAGACCTCTTCATAGCCATGTTCTGCAGTATGAGTATCCAGCATAAACTGAGTCAGAGCACGGTGCAGGCGAGCCATAGGGCCTTTGATCGTAGCAAAACGAGAGCCAGTGATCTTTACCGCAGTTTCAAAGTCCAGCAGACCATCTCTCGCCCCCAGATCAACGTGATCTTTTGGTTCAAAATCGTACTGTTTCGGCTCACCCCAGCGACGAATCTCAACGTTATCATCTTCGCTGTCACCGGCAGGAACAGATTCATGTGGTACATTAGGAATGGTCAGCAAAATACCATTCAGCTCTTCCTGAAGCTCGCTCAGTTGCTGCTTCGCGGCATCCAGACGATCCCCCAGATCACTGACTTCAGCCAGCAGAGGCTGAATATCTTCACCGGCGGCTTTAGCCTTACCAATGGATTTGGAACGGGTATTACGCTCATTCTGCAACTGCTCAGTTTCAACCTGCAGCTCTTTACGGCGAGCTTCCAGCTCCTGCAAACGTGCAGTATCCAGCTCAAAACCACGAATTTTCAGTTTTTCCGCTACTGTTTCCAGTTCCGCGCGAATCAGCTTAGGATCAAGCATTGATCATTACCCATGTGTTATCAGTTCAATGTAATTTTGTCAGGCCAGTTGTTTGCCTAACCATATGCCAACGGCTACTGCAGCAAGACAGCAAATGACACTCAGCACTATATAGACAAGTGCAGCAGTAGTCCGTCCGCTCTGAAAAAGATTCAATGATTCCAGTGCAAAAGTCGAAAAGGTTGTAAATGCTCCGGTAAATCCGGTCATCAGTACAGCCTGCCAGTGAGGCTCCAGCTTCAGGTGCTGTACAATCAAACTGTACAGAACGCCAATCAGAACCGAACCTGCCACATTGACCAGCATGGTACCGTAAGGAAACCCTTTGCCAAACCATTGTGTCGCCAGACCAACAATCCAGTAACGCCCCATAGCACCTACAGCTCCGCCAATCGCTACAGCCAGCATCTGATTCATCAATCTGCCTCTCTGTTATCCGGCGTTACGTTCTGGTACAAGTCTTACCTGCTCTTTGTCCGGAGTTAATACACTGAAAATCAAAGAGGTAATTGTAGAGAAAACAACTGCGTAACCAAAGCCCCCTGATCAACTTTCTCTGAAATCTTTTCTGAATTCAGCGGCAAAGCCCCAATACCGCTTTTCTCGAATTACAGAAAACAGAAAAACCTCTGAAAAGGCTGCTATATCAAATTATTATTGATAACAGCTTTTCAGAGGTTTCATCTGATAGTATTTTCAGAATGCAGAGAGACACTCAGCAAGTTAACACTCTGCCTGATCAGGCGACTTCACTGTCCAGCATCAGTTCTCGATATAAACGCTTATATTCATCAGCTACATTCTCACCAAATAAAGGATCATCCTGCTCTGTTACCTGCGCTATAACACTCTGCCAGTCGTTATCTGTCATCGTATTATCAAGCATTGGAAAAATGCGTCCTTCCTCATGATTAAGATGGGCAAATTGCTGATCAATAAAACTTTCAAGACGCTCTGTATACTGATCCATAGGAACAATGGCGTCATGCAGAATATTTTCTGTCAGTAGCTGAAATGAAGCCGATGCTTCCCTGATGCTGACATGCTCCTGTTCAATCTCCTGCAATACAGCCTGCTGATCAGGATACTGTGTTTCAGCATAACGATAGATGATGTCTTCGAGAGGGTGATGATAAGCGTCAGCGTAGTCAATAATATAAGTAATCGCATCTAATAATAACTGGTAATCAGGACGCTCTCCCGACTTCAGACATGCCAGCTTTGTTTTCAGAACATCCAGTAAACGGCTCAGGTTAATATGATCCTGATGCAGTTGCGCCATGATAGTGCTCATGTGCACCTCCGATTATTTCTTAGGAAACTCCTTCGAATATAGACAGAGGTTCAGTTTATCGGGTTGATCTGTATCAAAAAGCATCCAATAGCTATGGGTATTATGCCACTGAATTTACAAACCTTGATCCATGTCGTATCTCTGCAGCTCACTGACTCTGTCCTTCTCTCTCAACCAATCCAGTTTCTGACCTATTTTGGTTTCAAGGCCACGGGGTACGGGGCTGTAATAGTGAGTAGGCGCCAACTCTTCAGGAAAATAGTTTTCTCCCGCAGCATAAGCATCAGGTTCATCATGAGCATAACGATACTCCTGACCATAGCCTATTTCCTTCATCAGGGTCGTCGGTGCATTTCTCAGGTGCTCAGGTACATCGAAGTGTCCGCTTTCTCTGACATGAGCTCTGGCCTGTTTATACGCCATATAAACAGCGTTACTTTTTGGTGCACAAGCCAGATAAACAATCGCCTGGGCAATTGCCAGTTCTCCTTCCGGGCTGCCCAGCCTCTCCTGAACATCCCAGGCATTAAGGCAGAGCTGTAGCGCTCTGGGATCAGCATTACCAATATCTTCACTGGCCATCCGCACAACACGCCGGGCAATGTAGAGCGGATCACAGCCTCCATCCAGCATCCGACAGAACCAGTACAGAGCACCATCAGGCGAAGACCCACGGACAGACTTATGCAAAGCAGAAATCTGCTCATAAAACAGATCCCCTCCTTTATCCATACGTCGTGTACTTTCCGCCAGTACTTCATTCAGCACCTCAGGATTAATCACTCTGCGAACACGCCCCGACGTATCGGTTTCTTCAACAGCCAGATCAGCCGCCACTTCCAGCAGATTCAGAGAACGTCTTCCATCGCCATCGGCCGCTTTAGCCAGCAATAACAGGTTATCATCATCCACATAAAGCGATTGATCACCCAGTCCTCGCGTATCCTGTAATGCCGATCTGAGCATCTGTAACAGATCTTGCTGCTCCAGAGCTCTGAGGATATAAACCCGAGCTCTGGAAAGCAGCGCATTATTCAGCTCAAACGAAGGGTTCTCTGTGGTTGCACCGACAAAAATAAAAGTACCGTCTTCTACATAAGGCAAAAAAGCATCCTGCTGTGATTTGTTAAAACGATGAACCTCGTCTACAAATAACAGTGTCTTCTGCCCCTGAGCTCTGGCCTGCTGAGCCTTATCAACAGCGGCCCGAATCTCCTTAACACCAGATAAAACAGCAGAGATACTTTCAAATCTTGCCTGGGTCAGCTCGGCGATTAATCTGGCCAGAGTGGTTTTTCCTACCCCTGGCGGTCCCCAGAAAATCATGGAATGCAACTGATCCCGTTCAATCGCCTGCCGCAAAGGTTTGCCTTCAGCCAGAATATGATGCTGCCCACAATATTCATCCAGATTGCGAGGGCGCATTCTGGCAGCCAGAGGTTGCCAGACTACGTCCTGATCAGAGAAAAGATCCATATTTCGCCTTATTGCTGAATCACATCCACGCCATCAGGCACATTAAACGTATAGCGCCCGGCTTTCTGCTCCTGGTTAAACCGGACATCACGCAACTCAATCGCGGTTCTCTGTCCCAGGCTATCCACTAACAGCAGGCTGACCAGCCACTGATCAGCAAAATTCAGCCGTAACTCTTCAAACAGAGACTCCTCTTCTTTCGGGCGCAGTACAAACTCTTCAATATCACTATCCCTGACTTTCAGTACTTCAAATTTTTCTGTAATCGAGGCGACATCACCACTTAGCAACATAGCGGGTGTACGAGAGATAGATTCATCAATCTGCTGAATAGTCACCTGTTCCAGATCAGGATCAAATAACCAGAGTGTGGAACCATCTGAAACAACCGTCTGAGGAAACGGATTTTCTGTTTGCCAGTAAAACTTACCTGGCCGCTTAAGACTTAGTTTACCATCAACCTCCTGCAAACGAGCGCCTCTGGCGTCCAGAATACGTTGCTGGAAACCTGCATCTAATGAATCCATTTTATCCAGTAAAGAACCAAGACGATTGACCGCCGCCTGATCAGCCTGTGCTGGCAGAATACTACTGACCAGCAGCAACAATCCGGCAATCAGTTTTTTTGACAGAGCCAGATATTTGTTACCTGGAACACTCAGTTTTTTCATCATATTCAAACCTTAAAAAAGGGCTGATTACTCAGCCCTTAGCAAAATCGCTATCGGATATATTTATTGTGCCAGGTATACCTACTGCATCAAGGCTCATTCCCTGTCGGAGGCGGAGCCAGAACCTCCCGCTGACCATTACTGCCCATACCGGATACCACCCCGGCAGCTTCCAGAGCTTCAACCAGACGAGCAGCACGGTTATATCCCACTTTAAAACGACGCTGAATACCTGAAGCAGACACCCTTCGGGTTTCAGTTACAAAGGCAACCACCTCATCATACAGAGCGTCTTTATCTTCCTCTCCGGACGATTCAGAACCATCCGCTGATGCACCATTATCTTCCCAGCCATTCAGAATGCTATCAACATAATCAGGCTTGCCACGACGCTTCCAGTTATCAACAATCCGGTGTACCTCATCGTCATCGACAAAGGCACCGTGCACACGCTCTGGCACAGCACTTCCGGGTGGCATATAGAGCATGTCACCATGGCCCAATAACTGCTCGGCTCCCCCCTGATCAAGAATGGTCCGGGAATCAATTTTTGAAGAAACCTGGAAAGCAATACGAGTCGGGATATTTGCCTTAATCAAACCGGTAATCACATCGACAGAAGGCCGCTGTGTTGCCAGAATCAGGTGAATACCCGCTGCCCGGGCTTTCTGAGCCAGACGAGCAATCAACTCTTCAACCTTCTTACCGACAATCATCATCATGTCGGCAAACTCATCTACTACGACCACAATAAAGGGTAATTTATCCAGAGTAGGAGGAATTTCCCCCTGCTCTGGCTGCCAGGTTGGATCAGCAACACGAGCTCCCTGAGCGGCAGCTTCATCCAGCTTGCTATTAAAAGTTGCGATATTACGCACTCCCATAGCTGCCATCAGCTTATAACGTCTTTCCATCTCTGCTACACACCAGTTCAGGGCATTTGCAGCATCCTTCATATCTGTCACCACCGGAGTTAACAGATGAGGAATACCATCATAGATAGAAAGCTCCAACATTTTGGGGTCGACCATAATCAGGCGAAGTTCTTCCGGCGTTGCTTTCAGTAACATACTGATCAGCATAGCGTTAACACCCACCGATTTACCTGAACCAGTCGTACCGGCCACGAGCAGGTGAGGCATCTTAGCCAGGTTTGCGACAACAGGCTGCCCCGCAATATTATCCCCTAAAGCCAGCGTCAGTGGCGAAGAAGCCTCCTGATAACACTCATGATTCAGAACTTTGTACAGGCGGATCATTGCCCGGTTCTGGTTAGGTATTTCAATACCCACCGTTGATTTACCAGCAATTACTTCGACAACACGTACCCGGCTCACCGCCAGTGCTCTTGCCAGATCCGTTGCCAGATTAGAAATCTTACTGGCTTTCACCCCAGGAGCTGGCTGAATTTCAAAACGGGTAATCACAGGCCCGGGATGTACTTCAACCACTTCAGCTTTAACATTGAACTCTTTCAGGCGTGTTTCCAGAAGTTCTGACATGACCTGCAACTGCTCATGAGTAAAGCTGGGCTCCGCTTCATCGTCATCCTGGGTTAGCAAATCCAGCCCGGGCAGATCACCTTCAATCTCATCGTCATAATCCACACCCGACTTCTGGAAACGGGCTACACTCCAGATTTCCCCTTGCTCTGTTTGCATAGTGACGGCCCGAAGACTCTCATCAACCTGCTCAGAATAGGATTGCTCTTTCTGTGGCTGTGCCACGCTTTCTTCAACTCTGGTTTCCACGCTCTCTTCAGGTCTGATTTCAACAACACCCGGTGTCTGCTCTGTTTTTTCTTCTTCTGGCTTAACAGGCTCAGCGGCAACAGATTTCAGAGTTGCTGAAACAGGTTCATCCGCAAGTGCATCAGGCTCTTCTGAAACACTATTATCCAGAACAGCATGATCGATGGGAGTTTCTGGTGTCGGCACAGAAATCTTCCGGGGCGCAGCAGCAACATTATCCACTGTCAGATTCGCTTCAGATTCTGGCGGATTAATAGCCTCAGGTTCAGCTTTTCTCATCCAGGCAGGACGACTGAAGCTCCCCTGAGCTTGTTCTACTGCAAGCTCTTCAGATTCTGAAGGAGGAGTCAGATCATTCGGGTTATCCGCAGTGCTGTCAGCATATGACGGAGAAGAACTCTCTGCCAATAAAGTCGGAGCCTCGTCTGGCACCGCGTTCTGTGAAGCATACTCAGGTGGAGTTGTTTGCTGAGATTCCCGAACCTCAGATTGGACCTGAGTATCTGTTTTCCATTCAATGTCATTGTTCCGGTCAGACTCTTCGGGTAAAGAAGGCCCTGTAATATCGCTGCTATGCTCTGATGAGGTTTCATGGATTTCATCATGCTTTCTGCGAGCATATTCAGTATAAGGATCATCTTCATTATCCCCGGTAATATCACCACCACGGGAGCTCCATCGGTTCTGACTCACGCTATTGTCAGTACCTTCTTGCTGCAGATGCTCATCAGCAATATCATGACCCGAGTCACCTGTAGCACCTGATGACATCCTGATATCAGGCGGTGCCAGTGCTTCCGATGCCGGACTTTTCATCCAGGAAGGGCGTATAAAGCCACTGGCATTACTTTTATCTTCTTCACAGGATGCCAGGGCAGCTGCTATAGCCGGATCTCTGTCAGACTCATCGGCCTTCAGTACAGCATCAGGTCCATTTTCAGATTGTACTGCAGACGCATCGAATTTAACCGATTCCTTTTCAAGGTCTTCTCCATCTTCAGGTGTCGGACCAGTCTGAAACGGAAGTTGTTCTCTGTCTGCATTTGCGCCATCGTTTATCCCAAGCGAAGGCTCTTTTCTTTCTGGCGAAGGAATACCTCCAAGGCCAGGTTCTACCCTTTCATTGCGATCAATAACAGCATTCTCATCAAAGGCAACCGGTATTTTCTTAAACACCGGAGGTAATGCCGGGCGGCTATGCCATATACTTTTAACCGTCTGAAAGACTGAACCACTCTTTTCTTTGTCTGTCGGCATATTAAAGCCTGGGGCCATACTGCGACTTAACAAAGTATCCGATGCCATTGTCTCATGATCAGAAGGGTCCGCAGCCAACCCGGACAATGATGGCTCCTGTTTTGCCATCGTACCGGCCATATTCAGTTCAGGACCGGGGGATACCTGAGACTGCATACTGATATCAGGAACAGAGGCATGGGGACCTTCGGTTTGGACATCCGATTGCATCCGGGCTGTCAGGTCCTGTGAAACGTTATGGTCTGCGGCCTGAGACGGCGCAGTCTGCGCTGTTCCTTCTTCTGAAATGCGGTTTTCCGGAGCCAGTCCATGAATAGCAGTACCCGTTTTACTACCGGCATCAGCCTCTGAAACCGATGCAGATGTAACCACTTTATCATTTGCTTTATGATCTGTTTCTGATGGCATCAAGGGATCAGAATGCCCGGAAGTCAGAACATCCTGGAATGATAACGGATTTTTATTGGGTGCAGAAAATTGCTCAGGCAAACCTTTACTGGAATCTTTTGCTTCCTGGCGTAAAAACTGAAAACACTTCATGGCCAGTTTTTCAGCATGAAAGCCCGTCACATCCATAACCTGTAACCAGGATACGGCAGTCAACAGAGTGAAACCTGTCATCCAGAGTACCAGCATCAGTATAGAGGCACCTAACAGGCCAAAAATTGAGGTGAATGCCACGGCAATACCTTCACCAGCTACGCCTCCAGCACCACTGGGCAACGGACTATCCGGAGTATAAAAATGCAGGCTGGCCAGGGTAGAATTAGCCAGTAGCCAGAACAGGAAGCCTCCGGCTCTCATGGCTATCACTCTGGGCTCTTTACACTCAGGCAGAATACCGCTCAGGCGCAAACCACCCCAGATGATTGCGGAGATCGGAAGTAAATAAGCAGGATTGCCGAATAAGCCAAAGAAAAGATCCGCCATAACGGCACCAAAGCTTCCCATCAGATTCTCAGGCGCAGCATTTGATGCGGTACTGAACCAGCCGCCGTCAGCCGGATCAAAACTCAGAAACGAGAGGAACAAAAAAATACATATGGTCAGCACGAACATCACTACCCCTTCACGGGCCAGATTTTTCATTCGTTGCAAAAATTGTTGGTCGGCTGAGGGTTGCTGGTCCATTGTCATTAAGCTTCTACCATTAAAAACAGAAGCCTTATAATACCCGAGCTGACACCTGAGCAAAAACAATATACTGAAAGAATCAAGGATCAGAGACCTGTATGATCGAATTACCCTGGCTGGACCCGGAAATGCCTCCCGCATTCCCACCGGTTGATATGGCACTGACAGATCCGCCCGGATTACTTGCGTTCGGAGGCGACCTCAGCCCGCAATGGCTTATAGGCGCGTATCGTTCAGGTATTTTCCCCTGGTATAATCCGGGAGAACCTATCCTGTGGTGGTCCCCGAACCCGAGAATGGTACTGCAACCTGAACAGTTGAAAATCCGACGCAGTTTACGCAAAGTACTGAAAAAAGATCTTTTTCAGATTACCTTTGACCAGGCGTTTGAACAGGTGCTTGAAGGCTGCGCATCCGCCCGTAGCTATACATCTGAAACCTGGCTGACCGGTGAGATGAAATCAGCTTACCTGCAACTCCACAAAGAAGGTTATGCCCATTCTGTCGAAGCATGGCATGATGGCGAGCTGGCCGGCGGCCTGTATGGCGTGGCTGTAGGTAAAATTTTCTGTGGAGAATCTATGTTTACCCGGGTGAATGATGCGTCTAAAGTGGCGTTTGTTCATCTGGCCCGACAACTGGATGCCTGGAACTTCAAACTGATTGATTGCCAGATACATACAGACTATCTGGCCAGCTTCGGAGCTTCAGAAATCGAAAGAAGAGAATTTCTGGACTACCTTAAATGGTATGGAGCCGCTCCTGGAATACCAGGAGCCTGGACGATCAGTGAACAGATTAAGGAATCGATAATTTGAGTATTGATACCCCGTTTATTGAATCCCAGCTGCGATTTTATATGACGGTACCCCATGCCTGCAGTTATCTGGAAAACCGCGAAGCAACCACACTGTTTCTGGATCCCGAGCACCCATTGACTCCCCAGATTTATGATTTGCTATCTCTGGTAGGTTTTCGTCGCAGCGGGCGTCATCTCTACCGCCCTAACTGTAAAGGATGTGATGCCTGCATATCTGTAAGAGTACCTGTTGAACAGTTCAGCCCCAAAAGAAAACACAGGAAAATCCTTAATCGCAATCAGGATCTGACTTATCGGGTCCTGCCAGCCCGATTTAATGAAGAACATTATCAGTTGTATGAACGCTACATCAATGAACGCCACAGCGATGGAGACATGTACCCGGCCAGTGAAGATCAATATCGCTCATTTCTGAATCTGGATAAATCTTTTGCCTATCTGATTGAATTCAGGGATACTTCGGGTAAGCTCTTTGCTGTATCTGCAATGGATCAGCTTCAGCATGGTTTGTCTGCCATTTATACCTTTTACGACCCTGATCAATCCCGGCGTTCTCCTGGGGTATTTGTTGTACTCTGGCTAATCGGTTATGCAGACCATCTGGGACTGCCTTACGTTTATCTCGGTTACTGGATCGAAGCCTGCCGAAAAATGAGTTACAAAACAGAGTACCAACCACTGGAACAGCTCAGAGACAACCATTGGTATCCGGTTAAACTACAGAATTAAAAGCAAGGCATGGCAGATAAACAGCAGGAACGCATCCGCTCTGCTCACCTGATAATTTATCCGGTTTGATCGGTTATTTTGATTTTTTTCACATTTTTTCCGGGAACTTTTTGCTAAGCCTTTTAAAATAAGGCAAAATACGCGCGATTTTTTTGTGTGTAGCTTCATCTGATTTGCTGCTGAATTCAGTATACAAGTCAACTAAAATACGCATTTAACGCATCAAGACAGCAGAAGAACCCGAGGTAATTACTGCATGGCAAAAGAAGATTCCCTGGAAATGGAAGGCACCGTGATTGACACGCTGCCAAACACTATGTTCCGCGTAGAACTGGAAAACGGTCACGTTGTTACAGCTCACATCTCCGGTAAAATGCGCAAAAACTACATCCGCATTCTGACAGGTGACAAAGTTAAGGTTGAACTGACACCTTACGACCTGTCGAAAGGACGTATTGTTTACCGCGCCCGTTAATTACAACGTATTGCGGAGACGGTCATTCCGGAATAATTGCCTATCGAAAGCGAAAGTCGGCTCTGTTTCAGAATCTGGACTTCACCTGTTATACAAGGCAAGCGGTATAATAAAAAGGCCCGGTTATAAAACCGGGCCTTTGCATTCCACTCTGATGCAGAACAGAGAGTATTACAGGATAGCTGACGGACCTAAGCCATCTCTCTCTTTTCAGCTTCCAGCAACAACTCACCTTCCTCATCCAGAGTAATGTGCACCTCACCACTGGACTCTGCCAGATCGCCAAACAGAATTATTTCTGCCAGAGGCTTTTTAATCTTCTCCTGAATCAGACGCGCCATAGGACGGGCTCCCATCTCAGGATCATATCCATTTTCAGCAAGCCAGCCTTTCGCCGCATCATCAACAACCAGATGAACCTTCTTCTCATCCAGTTGAGCCTGAAGTTCAACCAGGAATTTATCCACCACACTCTTGATCATATCGAAACTCAATGGTGCAAACTGAATAATGCCATCAAGACGGTTGCGGAACTCAGGAGTAAAGCTCTTACGAATCACCTCCATACCATCTGTCGCATGGTCCTGATGAGAGAAACCGATTGAGCGGCGGCTCATCGCTTCAGCCCCAGCATTAGTAGTCATAATCATGACCACATTACGGAAGTCTGCTTTACGGCCGTTATTATCGGTCAGCGTACCGTGATCCATCACCTGCAACAGCAGGTTAAATACCTCAGGATGTGCTTTCTCAATCTCATCCAGTAGCAACACACAATGCGGGCTCTTGGTGATCGCTTCAGTCAGCAGGCCGCCCTGATCGTATCCAACATAACCTGGCGGCGCACCAATCAGACGGGATACAGTATGACGCTCCATATACTCAGACATATCAAAACGTATCAGTTCGATACCCATGATATTGGCCAACTGTTTACTGACCTCTGTTTTACCAACCCCGGTAGGCCCGGCAAACAGGAAAGAACCAATCGGCTTCTCTGGTGCCTTCAGGCCTGCACGGGACAGTTTAATGGCATTAGACAGAGAAGTAATCGCATCATCCTGGCCAAATACCAGCATCTGCAGGTTTTTCTCCAGATCTTTAAGTACCTTCTTATCCGAAGTAGTAACACTCTTCGGAGGAATCCGGGCAATTTTAGCGACAATGGCTTCAATCTGCTCCACGCGAATCGTTGATTCACGATCCTCTTCTTTCTGCAAGCGTTGATATGCACCAGCCTCATCCACCACATCAATCGCTTTATCCGGCATATGACGATCATTGATATAACGATCAGCCAGAGTTGCTGCAGCTTCCAGCGCCTCATCCGTATAGCTCAGATCATGGTGCTTCTCAAAACGACTGCGAAGTCCTTTAAGAATAGCAATAGTATCTTCCACACTGGGCTCCAGAACATCGACCTTCTGAAATCGACGTGCCAGTGCACGGTCTTTTTCAAAGATGCCACGGAATTCCTGGAAAGTAGTAGACCCGATACAGCGGATCTCTCCGGAACTCAGCAGTGGCTTCAACAGATTAGAAGCATCCATCACACCACCAGACGCTGCACCAGCACCAATAATGGTATGAATCTCATCAATAAACAGAATCGCATGAGGCTGTTTTTTCAGCTCATTGAGCAGAGCTTTCAGGCGTTTTTCAAAATCACCACGATATTTCGTCCCTGCCAGCAGAGCGCCCATATCCAGTGAATACACGACACTTTCCTGAATAACATCCGGCACTTCGCCATCAATAATGCGCTTAGCCAGGCCTTCAGCGATAGCCGTTTTACCAACACCGGCTTCACCTACCAGCAGAGGGTTATTTTTACGGCGACGGGCCAAGATCTGAATGGTACGCTCTACTTCATGATCACGCCCAACTAACGGATCAATACGACCCATTCTAGCCTGTTCATTCAGATTAGTCGCATAACCAGTCAGCGGACTGTTAGCATCGCTTTCCGTTGCCGCTTCTTCAGACTCTTCATGGTGAGAATCATGGTCGTGCCCAATACCTGGATTATCATGACCAGAGACTTTGGAGATACCGTGAGAGATATAGTTCACCGCATCAACACGAGCGACATTCTGCTGACGAAGGAAGTAAACGGCCTGACTTTCCTGTTCACTGAAAATCGCAACCAGTACGTTGGCGCCTGTAACTTCGTTCTTACCGGAAGACTGCACATGAAATACAGCACGCTGTAGCACACGCTGGAAGCCAAGCGTTGGCTGGGTCTCACGCTCCAGCTGATCATCCGGAATCAGAGGCGTCGTGCTATTAATAAAGTCCTGCAGATCGATGCGTAGCTTATCCAGATTAGCTCCGCAGGCCTGTAAAACGCGCGCTGCTGAATCATTATCCAACAGAGCAAGAAGCAGATGTTCAACCGTCATAAACTCATGGCGCTTGCTACGCGCAACGGTAAATGCAGCATTTAATGTGGATTCGAGGTCTTTGCTTAACATGGGGCTACCCTCACTTGCCGCTATATTTTATTGTCAATCAGCCCGGTCAATCTCACACAGTAGCGGATGCTGACACTCTCTTGAGTACTGATTCACCTGGACGCATTTTGTTTCAGCAATATCCCTGGTATATACACCGCACACACCTTTCCCCTTAGTATGCACTGCCAGCATGACTTGCGTGGCTTTATCCTGATCCATATTGAAGAATGTAGTCAGGATTTCGACAACAAACTCCATGGGAGTATAGTCATCATTCAACAAAACAACTTTATACATAGGCGGTTGTTTTAATTCAGGTTTTGCAGGTGCAACCGCAACATCACCTTCGTAGTCATGACTTTCCTGGTCATCGGCCTGATTCACAATGGCGGCCTGCCTGTACAGATCAAAAAACTGGTTAGCCATAGCGAACCGTCAATCCTCTAAATAAAAGTTTAGTTTTAAGTACCTGGTTACAACATAAGCACGAATCCCCACAAGCTCAAGTAATTTGGACTCTGTTTTGCAGAAAAAGTGCTCTGGGTCTCATAAAAGTTCCCCATCAGATATTCACAGATGGGGATAAATAACCCACTTATAAAGTAAGAATAATCAAAAAAAAAGGAAAAACAATACTCTCATACAGGTTAAACCCTAATTCCGATCAAAAAACTCGGAAATAAAAAAACCTTTTTTATCAGTCAGATGTAGGAAAAAATTAACAATCGCGACACACATAGACGCCATACACGTAGCCGGACAAATCAGTTAAACTCTTTGCAATACAACAGCTAGATTATCCCCACGATTGGAATACCTGTCTGATGAGTCGATTGATTCTTTTTAATAAGCCCTATCTGGTACTTTCTCAATTCACCGACAAAGAAGGACGCCAGACTCTGGCTGATTTTATTTCTCAGACAGGGATATATCCTGCCGGACGGCTGGATTATGATTCAGAAGGTCTTCTTCTATTGACTGATGATGGACGCCTGCAACACAGAATTGCCTCACCGGATATGAAGCTGGCTAAAACATATCAGGTACAGGTAGACGGTGAAATTACTGAAGAAGCGCTCAGGCAGTTTCGTCAGGGAGTTACACTGAAAGACGGTCTGACCCGCCCGGCAAAAGCCAGAAAAATAGCAGAGCCGGATTTCCCTCCCCGGACTCCTCCGGTCAGGGAGCGGAAAAACATTCCCACCAGCTGGATTGAGCTGACCATTTCGGAGGGCAGGAACCGTCAGGTCAGGCGCATGACAGCCGCAACCGGCTTTCCTACTCTGAGACTGATAAGGGTCAGCATAGGTGACTGGTCCCTGGATAAACTGTCTCCAGGAGAATACAAAGAGTTACAGATCAATTTGCCTGCAACCGATGTAAAAGCGAATCGACGCCCCAATGTAAGGAAAAAACCTGCCGAATCCCATAAAGCAGGTAAGCCTCGAAAATCGAACAGAAAAAGCGGAGCCGGAAGATCAGCTTCCGGCAATCGCCCAAAAAGCCGATAAGGAATAAACATGACCATGCGTACTGATGTATGGAAGCCTAATAGCACCGTAGCCACCATAGTCGTGAAAGATAACCGCTTTTTGCTGGTAGAAGAATGGAGTCAGGGACGTCTGGTTTATAATCAGCCTGCCGGACACATTGAAAAAGGAGAAAGTCTGATTGAAGCTGCAATCCGGGAAACCCTGGAAGAAACAGGCTGGACTGTCCGCGTAACAGGTTTGCTGGGATTATATATCAATCAGGCTTTTGAGCATACGACATACCACAGACACGCTTTTATTGCGGAACCTGTAAGTCATGATCCTGACTTGCCATTGGATAGAGGTATTGAAGACGCTATCTGGCTTAGTTGGGAAGAGCTGATACAACAGAAAGACAGAATGCGTAGCGAGGCTGTACTTAAATGCTTTGAAGATTATCGGGCTGGTAAACATTACCCTCTGGACTTCATTTATGACTTCAATCATCCGGAGAACGGCGAAGCCTGAGTCGGAAACAGAGACTGAATAAAGCCAGACGAAACAAGGTCTGATCCGTTATACTGCCCCATAAATTGAACCTGAGCAGACTGTCAGAGATACCATACATGGTATCTGACGGCTTGCTTGGAGATAAGAAATATCCAATCAGCGAAATATCATGTCTAATATTCAGACCCCTCCGGCTGACGCACCAACCCGCGACAACAGCCAGATAAAAGTCATCGTCGGAATGTCCGGTGGCGTTGATTCTTCCGTATCAGCCGTTCTGTTAATGGAACAGGGTTATCAGGTCGAAGGCCTGTTTATGAAGAACTGGGAAGAAGATGATGGCACCGAGTACTGTACAGCAATGGAAGACCTGGCCGATGCTCAGGCCGTTTGTGACCGAATAGGTATCAAACTCCATAAAGCAAACTTTGCCGCTGAATACTGGGATAACGTATTTGAGCACTTTCTGGCAGAGTATAAAGCAGGCCGCACGCCTAACCCTGACATCCTGTGTAATAAAGAGATCAAATTCAAAGCGTTTCTGGAATATGCCGAAGCTCTGGGAGCCGACCTGATTGCCACAGGACATTATGTTCGACGGGGCGAGCAGGATGGCAAAGCGATACTGCAAAAAGGCCTGGATAACAATAAAGATCAGAGTTATTTCCTGCATGCTGTAGGCCATAACGAAATCGGTAAAACACTCTTCCCGGTCGGTGAAATTGAAAAACCGGAAGTACGGGCTCTGGCTGAAAAACATGACTTGATTACTGCCCGTAAAAAGGACAGTACCGGAATCTGTTTTATTGGCGAACGCCGCTTTAAGGACTTCCTGCAGCAGTATTTGCCAGCTCAACCCGGAAAAATTACTACACCAGATGGCGATATCATCGGAGATCATAGCGGCCTGATGTATTACACCATCGGGCAGCGGCAGGGGCTGGGTATTGGTGGTCTGAAGGATTATTCTGAAGATCCCTGGTTTGTTGCAGAGAAAGATCTGGATAATAACGTCCTGATAGCGGTTCAGGGCACCGATCACCCTCTGCTGTTCAGCCGGGGACTGGCAACAGAAAGTGTGGACTGGGTTGCAGGGCAGCCACCATCAGAAGATGAATTTCGCTGCAGGGCTAAAACCCGCTACCGCCAGAGTGATCAGGCTTGCCTGGTGAAGCCTGTCGGTAATAACCGCTTTGAAGTTATCTTTGATGAGCCTCAAAGAGCAGTGACACCAGGACAGTCCGTTGTATTCTATATTGACGACAACTGTCTGGGTGGAGCCGTTATTGAAAACACCTGGCGGGATGACGCCTGACCCTTGCTGTCAACGGCCCTCGAGGATTGCGACCATATTAAAAAGCAATATGGTCGCCAATCTGTCCCTGAGTATTTATGGCTCTATACCATAAATCTCTTTCCAGTTACCGGGTTGTACCGCATAAAAAATTCTGGCTTTTTCGCCTTCATACTGCAGTTCAGTACCTTCTGGTAACCAGAGCACATCGCCTTTTTTACCTTCCAGTACCGCCTCTGGTGTGCGTACACGAAACACGCCTTCCAGTACAACCACAACCTCATCATAGAGCAGTGTCCAGCTGATCTGACAGCCATCAAAACGGGCAAAACCGGCAGCCATAGTATTACTGATGTCGGTGCCGACAGCACGTGCCACTTCGGCGTGTCCTGGTGGTCCACCACGATGGGTAAATTGCAGATCACTATAACGAATAACCTGAGCTTTAGACATTGCAACCTCAAACCTATAACAATCAAAAATGGAGTACAAAAAGCGCCTAAGGATAGAGCTATCTTTCATTTCCTTTGGGGCTGGCAACTTGTATCAGGGCTATTTAAAACGTGACGTCAGATCTCGCTGCGACTGACCCATTCCGCCATCTTTAAGCGGGTACGCACACCCACACCCAGGAAAGGTTCTGGTGGTATCCAGGCTGGCATGCCTGATACTTCCAGCATATCCCGTTGCAGTTGGCTATCACCGTCGCTGGCCAGTTCCGCCAGCAGTTTGCCGGAGATCGTCCCCCGTGCTGCACCCACACCGTTGTGGCAGCAGGAGGCAAATAAGCCCGGTTTCAGCTCACCAAAGAAAGAGGTGTAGTTACTGGATAAGGTACAGACACCACCCCAGGTGTATTCAAATGGCACATGGCTCAGTTTTGGATAACGGGCGAGGAACGCATCGCGGTGTTTCTCACGAATATGCTGACGTTCACGACCGGTACTGCTGTAGTTCGGTACAAAACGGTACTGATTACGCACGATCATGCGGCGATCCTGAGTGAATCTTAGGGTTGTACCGGCATAATCCGCAGGTGTCAGCCCCCAGTCATCACTGCCGCCAAAGGCCTTGAACTCATCCTCGGTCAGCGGTCGGGTCATGCTGGCAAAAGTCATAATGGGCAGCATACGCGAGGTCAGCAGACCAAACTGTTCAGTAAAGATATTGGTGCCCAGTAGCACCTTATCCGCATGAATTTCGCCGTGACGGGTTTTGGCGACCCAGCGTTTACCGCGTTGCTCCAGACCCAGAATCGGTGTGTCTTCATGACAGATGGCATTGTCAGGCAGTGTATCCAAAAGGCCACGCATCAGAGCGGCGGGCTGCATCAGGATGCAGCCCGGCGTAAACAGTGCCTGCTGATAGTAATCCGTGCCCACTTTCTTTTTCAGCTCCGCACCGCTGAGCATGGTGCCCGGCTCACCCAGCTCCTGCAGCAGGTACTGGAAATGCTCCAGAAACTTAATGCCGCGCTCGCTGACCGCTCCCTGTATTTTTCCGGCGTGTGACCACTGGCATTCAATGCCGTGGGTCGTCACCTGTTTTTCCATATACTCAATCGCGGCACGATTCAGGCCGATAAACTTGCGTTTACGCTCGATATCCGGGCCTTCCAGATCGCCCTTGTGGGGCAGATCGATAATAAAGCCGGAATTACGCCCGGATGTACCGTGACCAATACGTTGGGCATCCGCCAGCATCACTTTCTGATTAGGATTCAGCTCGGCCAGACGACGGGTCGCCGCCATGCCGACAAAGCCACCGCCAATCACCAGCCAATCGGTACTGTCGCTGCCCTTAAGCGGGTTAGAAGGAGCCTGATCGGTTAAAATTTCGTACCAGCCATTACTCTGATCATCAGCAGGCAATTTCACCTTGCTGTTTCCGCTATTGCGGTTCATACCAACTCCTTCAACAGGGAGTAACGCTGGCCCTGTTTGATTTCATCTACCCAGTGTTGACGTTCGGAGGTTAAATCTCCGGCTAAAGCAAAACCACTAATCAGATCGTCGTGATCGACAAACAAACCTCGCATGCCATTTTCGCTCTGTTCCACATGCCATTGGCCTTCTGTCTCAGGTGCAGCACTCAGTAGCGTTAGTGGCAGAGCGGGGGTTTTCACCATCACAGGCATTAGTGGATATTGCGCCATGGTTGGTCGGCCCAGCATGCAATCGGCCAGTGCCGGAATACCAAAGTTGATCGGCGCGATATAAGGCATCAGCTGACCGTTGATCTCGGCACAGTCGCCCAGGGCATAGACATTGTTGGCACTGGTACGCAGACCACCGTTGATCACGATGCCACGGTTGCACTTAATACCCGCTTGTTCAGCCAGTTCGGTACGAGGTTTAAGACCGACCGCAGACAGCACCAGAGACGTTTCCAGCTCTGTGCCATCGGCCAGCGTCAGGCGATAGCCCGCGTTGACATTATTAGTCTCATCTTTGGTAGCACTCAGACGATCAATACGCTGAACGGTATTATTCAGCTGCCACTGTACGCCCAGTGAGGATAGTTGCGACTGCAGCTGTTCGCCGATCTGCTGTGGCAGAAGTCGATCCATTGGCCAGCCGGTCAGGCCGACAACGGTGACCGGATAACCCGCTGCTGCCAGATCATTGGCAAATTCACAGCCGATCAGACCATTACCGATCAGAGTAACGTGCTGGCCTGATTTTAGACCTTTGGCAGATTGCAGATCTTTAACAGACTGCTGGCCCTTAACCGGTTGCAGACGCTGACGGAAACGACGGTAATCCTCCAGATCATTGACGCTCAGTACATCATCTGCACCATCGCCGTCGAAAGACAGCTGAATCGGTGCAGCACCGGTGGCAAACACCAGCTTGGCATAATGTTGACTACCAAAATCGGTCTGCAGCAGACGCGCTTCGGTATCGATATTTTGTACCTTACAGCGGGCATAGATACGGATATTCAGACGCTGTTCGATCTCCAACGCAGTTTCTGTGATCAGCTCATCCGCACCTTTATCGCGCGCCAGCGCATTAGACAGACCTGGTTTGGAGTAATCAGCGCCGTCATCGCTGCTGAACATCACAATAGGTTGCTCAGGCTTACGCTGACGAATCGCTTCCGCCAGACGGTAACCGGCGTAACCGGTGCCGATAATCACAATTGGATCTTCTTTTGCGATCTCAACCGGTGCGGCTTCTTCTACCGGTGTTTCGCTGATGGCGATCATCTCGAAGTCGGACTTGCCAACAAGACAATCCGGGCACATCCAGTCATCGGGCACATCTTCCCAGCGGGTGCCTGGTGCAATACCGTCGGAAGGCCAGCCTTTGGCTTCGTCGTAGATCAGACCGCAAATGACGCAGAGCCATTTTTTCATTGGAGTTGCCATAATCAATCCCCCAATTACTTGCTAACGCGGATGGCGATGTTTTTGGTATTCACGTAGCTGTACAGGGCTTCCTGACCCTTTTCGCGACCAAAACCGGACAGCTTGATACCACCGAAGGGTGTTTCGATACCACCGGCATACCACTCGTTAACAAACACCTGACCGGCTTTTAGAGCACGAGTCGCACGCATGGTACGGGTCAGATCATGGGTAAAGACACCGGCTACCAGACCAAAATCGGTGCCATTGGCCAGCGCCCAGGCTTCCTCTTCTGTATCAAAAGGGGTAATGGCGATCACAGGGCCAAACACCTCATCACGGAAGATGCTCATCTCTGGCATGACATCGGCAAATACCGTCGCTTCAACAAAATAACCATCACGCTCTGGAGCCTGACCACCGGTCAACAGACGGGCACCTTCAGCCACCGCTTGATCACACATCGCCAGAACTTGCTGTTGCTGTTTGCCTGAAGCCACTGGAGTCAGATCGGCACCCTCAACGGCAGCGCCCAGCTGTTGGCTTTTAGCCAGTTCGGTCACACGCTCAACCACTTCAGCGTAGATATCTCTGTGTACCAGCAGTCGGGACATGGCCGAGCACACCTGACCGGCATTAAAGAAGATGCCCCATTTCACACTGCTCAGCAGCTGATCCATATCTGCATCCGGGAACACGACCGCAGCGGATTTACCGCCCAGTTCCATCACGCTTGGGATGGCGCGTTCTGCAGCACTGTGCAGAATCGCTTTACCGGTCGGCACAGAACCGGTGAAGACAATCTGATCGATATCGTCGTGAGCCACCAGGGCAGCACCCGCTTCATGACCGTAACCACAGAGCAGGTTAAAAGCACCTTCCGGCAGACCGGCCCGTTGACAGGCGGTAACCAGCCAGGTCATCGCCAAAGGCGAGATCTCAGGGGATTTAACAACGACGGCATTACCCGCAGCCAGTGCCGGGGCCAGAGAGCGGGCGCAGATATCCACCGGGAAGTTCCAGGGTACAATCTGAGCGGAGATGCCGACCGGTTCATAAACGGTGAAATCGACATAATCCTTACCCAGAGGAATCGACTTACCTTCGATCTTATCCGCCATACCGGCGTAATATTCGAAGTACTTCGCCGCCATGACAAACTCTTCTTTGGCGTCGGCCAGTGACTTGCCGTTCTCCTGCATCAGCAGAGGTGCGGCTTCATCTGTCAGGTTACGAATTTCCTGAGCGATACCTTGTAGCAGGGCCGCACGTTCTACCGGGCGACAATCGCTCAGCACACCCGAGTCCACGCAGGCTCGGGCGGCTTTAACCGCTTGATCCACCGCCTCGGCATCGGCACAGGCGATGGTTGCAAAAACTTGTCCCGTTGCTGGATCATCCACCTCAATGGATTGAGGGGAATCCAGCCATTGGCCGTTGATAAAGTTTAGCCAGTGATTTTTTTGAGTCATGGTTGCGTTCTCGTTTTTATGCCCGCGTTGTTATTCTCGCGTTCTTATGACTGACCTGCTCCAGGGAGCCTGTTAAAGGTGGTGCTATCGGGAGAAACAGCTGCAGTGTCCCGATTTTTTGCTTAATAAAGCCGTTAAAACATGGTTCAAAAAAGAAACCAAAACGGCTGCAAGCGTTAACCTGCAACCGTATGGATTCTCTGATTTTCTAAAGTGCTAAATCAGCTAATCGATTAGCTCTCCTGTGCCCTGGCGTATTGCTCAGCAGTCCATGTGTGGAAGTGGTGCGTTGGGCCATCCAGCACAGGTGAGAACACACCACCGGTAAAGGCTGGCGATTTACGACCGTCCTGCATGCCTTCTACCGCAAATACGTCTTCACCAAACACCACTTTCCAGCTTTCCAGTACGGCGGAACGACAAGCGGCAAACTCATCACCGGAAGAGGTATCACCTACGTAAGACAGCTGCAGTTTTTCCAGCGTGCGGCTGTTGGACTGAGGCTGCAGGATGATGGCAAAAGCGTGATCAGCCTGAACACCTAACAGTACGTTCGGGTACAGAGAGATGTACTCGGCCTGACGGATCTTGTCCTGTGGCCAATCGGTAAACTGAGGTAGGCTGGTACCAGCAACATCAGACAGGTTGTAGGTGTAGCTACCCTGACCGGACATGTAATCGTTGATTACCAGATTGTAGTGCTGATCCAGCGGAGAATAGGTGTTCAGACTCGGGTGTACCCAAGGCAGATGATAGGCTTCACAGTAGTTTTCTACCGCCAGTTTCCAGTTGGCTTCTACGGTCAGCTCCATATTGCTGCCTGTTGGCGCCGGAGAAACCTTCTCGAAACCACCTTTACCGGTAAACTCTTCCCAGCGATTCACCAGAGGGGCGATAAACTCGTCAAATGGCTGCGCATCGCCAGACAGGTTGATAAACAGAATGCCCATCCAGGTTGCGGTGCGTACTTCTTTCAGACCATGTTTTTCACAGACAAAACCTTCAGCGGTGTGCTTGCCCACACCACCAATATGTGGCGTACCTTTCAGGTTGCCGTTCAGGTCGTAAGTCCAGGAGTGGTATGGGCAGCGCACCATGCCTTCTACTTCGGTTTCCTCGCGTAGCATAATCATGCCACGGTGACTACAGATGTTATGGAACACCTTAATTTCACCGTCGCGGTTACGCATCATGGCCAGTGGCAGGCCCATAAAATCAACTGGCTTAGCGAAGCCATTTTTTGGCAGCTCATTTGTAAACGCCAGACCGGCCCAGGTTTTACCCAGCACGTTGTCACGCTCAAACTCAAACAGCGCAGGATCATCATAAACTGCGTTTGGCATACCGTTCGCTTCAGCAATCGGCTGACGTACGGCATCCAGGACTTCGGCAGGGATCAGCTGTTGTTTGGTTTTCTCGCTCATTGGAAACTCTCCATTTTGCTCATCACGTGATGAGTCACTCTTGTTGTAATGACACTCTTTTTTAAGTGACTTGTTGCTTAGCGTTTTGCATGTGCTTGATTGGCGTTTGTGCCAGCGAAGAGCACCAGCGCAGGTCGCTATTTGCTGCCGATATTACTGAGGAGAAGAAAACGGAAAAAACGATTTTTCAGCCGCGAGGTCATGAGGAAAAGTCATGGATATGGCATGAGAAAATTTGCCCGACAAATGCTCATAAGCTCATGAGGATTGCTCGTTTTACACCGGGGTAGGGAAACTTTTATTTTGCGCCAATCAACCTGAAACCAATAACCTAAAAGCAAACAACAATAAGAGATCGGCTATGAGCATCGACACCTCGATTAATATCACTGCTAATACAGAGTCAACCGCGACCGAGCGAGCACCCAATCTATCAAAACAAGCGACAGTTTTGCCTGAACACACCACCGGTTATCTCAACCGAGCCGCAGCGGATAGGCCTCTGGTTAATCCAGTTTCAATCGACACCCATCACAAGGCCCGTCGTTACCGTTTACAACGGGTAAAAGAGCAGCTGATCAAGCAGGATTGTGCTGCCGTACTGCTTTATGACCCGGTGAATATTCGTTACGCCACCGATAGCTCCAATATGCAGGTGTGGACGCTGCACAACTTTGCCCGTTACGCCCTGGTATTTGCCGAAGGCCCGGTGATCCTGTGGGAATTCCATAACTGTGAGCATTTGCTGGAAGGCAATGATCTGGTGGATGAGATACGCACCGCCGTGAACTGGAGTTACTTTGGCGCGGGTTCTCGTATCAGCGAAAAAGCGCAGCAATGGGCCAATGAAATCACCTCAGTTGTCAAGCAATATGCCGGAAAAGGCGCTCGCTTAGCCGTGGATAAAGCAGACCTGGAAGGTCTGGAAATGCTAATGGTCAAGGGCATTACTCTGGTAGAAGGACATAGTCTGATGGAAGAAGCACGCCTGATTAAATCTGCCGAAGAGCTGGAGCTGATGCGCTGGACCATTCGTGTCTGTGAGCAGGGCATTCAACGTATGCACGATGAGCTGCGACCAGGCATGACAGAAAATGAACTCTGGGCCTGGCTGCACTTTGAGAATATCCGCAATGGCGGAGAGTGGATCGAAACTCGACTGTTATCGTCTGGCCCTCGCACCAACCCCTGGATGCAGGAAGCCAGTGACCGCGTGATGCAGGAGGGGGAAATCGTCTCCTTTGATACCGACCTGATCGGCCCTTACGGTTACTGTGCAGATATCTCCCGTGCCTGGACTGTGGGCCATGTACCACCCACCGATGAACAGCGTCGTCTTTACCAACTGGCTTATGATCAGGTGCAGTCCAATATGGGGCTGTTAAAAGCCGGTTTAAGCTTCCAGGAGTTTAGCGAACGTGCCTGGCCGATCCCTGACGCTTTCTATCACAACCGTTACTGCTGTGTGGTGCATGGTATTGGCCTGGCTGATGAATTCCCTGCTGTAGCCCACCAGGGCAGTGACTGGAAAAGCGCCGGTTATAACGGCCACTTTGAAGAGAATATGGTGGTGTGTGTTGAAAGCTACATCGGTGAGCAGGGTGGTAAAGAGGGTATCAAGCTGGAGCAGCAGGTGCTGATTACCAAAGAGGGTTGTATGCCGTTATCCACTTACCCCTGGCAAGAAGACTGGCTGCGCTAAGGCCTGTTATTATGCCGACTTAATCAAAATATCAGTATCAGCGAGGAGAAAATATGAATTACCAGACTTTCGGAGTACTTGGCGTTGGTCATCTGGCCAGCTATACCATTAAGGGGCTACGAAATAGCGGCGATCTACGTAGAATCATTCTATCTCCCCGAGGTGCAAGAACAGCAGCCGAGCTGTCTGAAAGCTGCAATTGCCATATAGCAATAGATAATCAGTCAGTCATCGATCAAAGCGATATAGTCCTGTTAGCAGTCAGACCTGATGGTCTGGAAGATTTGTTACAAGACCTCAGCTTTAAGCCAGATCAGCTGGTCATCTCTGCTATAGCAGGCGTATCACTGGATCAACTACGCCAATTCCCTCCATTGCAGAGCAGCCAACTGGTGCGGGTAATACCGTCAACCAGTGCTGAAGTATGTTCCGGCCCAGTTCCACTTTATCCTGCTAACCCCGTGGCAGAGCAACTATTTAACCAGATCGGTAACGTAGTACCTCTGCCATCTGAAGATCTGTTCGATATATCACTAAGCCATGCCTGTCTACATGGCTGGAGTTATTTCCTGATTCAACAACTGATCGACTGGAGTTGTGCTCAGGGTATGGATGCAGATACTGCTCGCAAGATGGTCGCTTATTCTATTAGTAGTGCGGTAGATTTTGCCGAAGCTCAACCAGAACTGAGCTATGGAGATATAGGTCGCGCTATCGCGACTGAAGGGACATTTACTCAACGAGGCATCAGCCGTATCGAAGCCAGCGGCGGCCTGCAAAGCTGGGTCGATGCGATGCAGTCTATGATAGATGATCAGCGTTAATCGTTCATGTGCTGCCAATATTATTGATACAGACGCTCCCATTTACCGAAAGAAAATGCACAGAGTGATAGCGCCTGACCTCTGTGCATCCATTGACAAAAGCCAGTTGCCCCCACCCATGATAAATACTCATTAATATACGGCCGAAAAGTCGTTTGATGCAGATCATTGTTTTTCAGATTATTTCCCTTGCCGTAAGGCTGAAGAGTATCTGAAACGGACATGCTCACATATTTGTCTCTTCCCTGACCTGAACCAGGTAACGGAAGCATACGAATGCGTGAAGCCTTGTATTCAGATCAATAACAATTAAACGTGGTTTCCGGCTTTAAGCATAAGCGCTGTGATTTTTATACGGCATTACGATTTACAGCTCCTGCCACATAACAAACACGACCTCAAAGCTTGTCAGCACAGATTAATACCTGCGCCTGTCTGATAGCGTATATCAGGTAACAGGTAAATAAAAAATCAGCTACAAGTGCCTATCGATATAATAAAAAGGATACTGATAGATGAATAAGAATAACGGTCTGTTCGAAGGAATAGACCCCACTTTAACCCTGATTTCAAAAATCCTCGTGATTGGATTTGTTGTGGTCTGTGGTGTACTGGCAGATAAAGCCGGAGCGCTGTTCACGGATATTTCGGGAGATATTCTGCACCGGTTTAAATGGTTTTACCTGGCCATGGCCACCGGTGTACTGCTTTTTATGGGTTATCTGATGATGAGCCGCTTTGGCAATATCAAACTGGGCAAAGATGACGAAGCGCCAGAGTTCAGTCTGGGTTCCTGGTTATCCATGCTGTTCAGTGCCGGTATGGGCATAGGTCTGTTGTTCTGGTCCGTAGCTGAGCCTATGTGGCATTATGCAGGCAATCCGTTTTCCTCTGAAGGTATGAGTATTGAATCAGCTGAAACCTCCATGCGTATTAGCTACTTCCACTGGGGATTGCATCCCTGGGCCCTGTACATAACAGTAGCATTGGGGCTGGCTTACATGTCTTACCGGAAAGGCCGCCCATTGACCATTCGAGCCACACTGGAACCGCTATTCGGTAAACGACGCATGCAGGGCTGGCTGGGGCAGATTATTGATATTATGGTGGTATCGATTACCGCTTTTGGTATCGCGACCTCATTTGGCCTCGGTGTCGAACAGATGAGTACCGGTATCGAGAAGCTGTTCAATGTCGAAGTCAGCCTGGGTACTCAGATCATTCTGATCTTTGCAATTTCTCTGATTGCCATTATGTCGGTCATGTCCGGCGTCGGTCGCGGGGTGCGTCTGTTATCTATTGGTAATGTCTGGCTGTCAGCCCTGCTTCTGGTCGGCGTAATGCTCTTTGGTCCGACTCGCTATATTCTGCACACCTGGCTGGAAGGCACCGCAGATTACAGCCAGAATATTATCGGCTTAAGCCTGTGGAGTGATGCCCAGGAAGATTCCCAATGGCAAAACTGGTGGACCGCATTCTATTGGGCGTGGTGGCTAACCTGGGCGCCATTTGTCGGTATGTTTATTGCCCGAATATCCCGCGGTCGTACTATTCGTGAATTGATTGTCGGTGCATTAATCGCACCTACTCTGATTACCTTCCTGTGGATGGCAGCCTTTGGCGGCTCTGCGCTGAAATACGAACACGAAGACCGTACAGCTCATCAGGCTCAGGTCACGGAGCAACAGCTGACAGGAGAAGCTGCAGAGTTTAAAGGTGGTGCCATTCTTCAAGCAACAAAAGCCGATTCCACTCAGGCGATTTTTACACTGTTTGATGAGATTGAGGCCCGTTCTGGTGCATCAGTAAGTTATATACTGAGTGCTCTGGCTACGATCCTTCTGGTTACTTATTTTGTGACCTCTGCAGACTCAGGCACTCTGGTACTGTGTACCCTGACGTCCCGTGGCAGTCTGGAACCGCCGCAGGCCAGTCGTATTGCCTGGGGACTGGTAATCGGTGCGATTGCTGCGGGCTTACTGTGGGCCGGTGGCCTGAAAACGGTACAAACCGCAACCATCTGCGCCGCTCTTCCTGCTGCCTTACTCGTGGTTTTAATGGCTATCTCGATCCATAAAGCAATGCAGACCGAAGCCATTGCACAGGTCAATATAGCTCAGGCACTGACACAAATTGCAGAGTATCAGAACTCAACATCAGCTAACCCTGTGTCGCAAAAAGACAGATCCCCACAGAAGTCTGAGCAAGCGGAGTCAGCAGAACTGGTTTAAGCTGAACGCAAAACCAGCATTTTCATAGCAAACAACGCTGTATTGCCCGATGTTCTTAGCTGGTAGTATCAAATTTTTTTGTTTCGCTGAGCATTGTTTATCTTTGCTTTAGTTCTGAAAAATAATAATTAAGAAGCCGTAATCCGGGCTTTAGTCTCTGGTTACGGCTTTTCCTGTTTTGACCGTACAGGCCATCCGGGCCACTGCATTGAGGTTTAGCAATGCGTATCAAACCTTTACCACCACTCAACAGCCTGGTGGCTTTTGAGGCCGCCGCCCGTTATCTCAGTTTTACCCGTGCAGCCGATGAACTGAATGTGACTCAGGGAGCCATCAGTCGCCAGGTTCGCCACCTGGAAGATTATCTTGGAAGAGCTCTGTTTATCCGTGATAAACGAGCACTATTATTAACCGATACCGGGACAGAATATTACGAACATGTACAACAGTCACTGTTACAACTAGCCAGTGCGACCGGGGATGTACTGCAATGGCAGGGCGAAAAGCAAGTAACAGTGGTAACAACTAATGCGATGGCATCTTATTGGCTATTGCCTCGGTTTAATCAATTTCAGGAAGAGTATCCGGATATTGATCTGCGTATCATTGCCCTTGATTCATTACGGCACCTGCGCCATAACGAATTCGACCTGGCTCTGTTTTATTGCCATCAGGAACCTGACACACTCACAGCGACACCTCTGTTCAGCGAAAATGTATTTCCCGTATGCAGTCCAGGATATTTAGAAAAAAATCCACAGATCAGCAACCCGGAACAGCTACATACAGGCACCTTGTTATCACTGGAGGTCAAAGAATACTGGCTGAACTGGCGGGATTGGTTTGATGGCTGTAGTCTGCCATTTCCTGGTGAAAGTACACGGCGTCTGAAGATGAACAGCTATTTACTAGTCATTCAGGCCGCTCTGAACGGTCAGGGAATTGCTCTGGCCTGGGCCAACCTGGTGGACGGGTATCTGGCCAGTGGATTGCTGGTTCGACCGGTCGATAAAAGTCTGACCACTCAATCTCAATTTTATATGTTAGAGCCTCCAGGGTTATTCCGTCCTAAACCCGGAGTAGAAATTGTCCGTAACTGGCTAAAATCTCACGCAACCCCCGAGCAAATGACAGGATATTAAGCGATTTACATAAAGAATCTGGCACTCAACCGTGCCAGGTTCTTTATTACAGAAGTTCGCAAAAATCACTGCGGCGGCGGATTAACCAGGTAAATCTCAACCCTTCGGTTCTGCGCCCTGCCCTCTGCTGTGCTATTTGATGCCAGAGGCAGATCAAATGCATAACCTGTCATACTGATACGCTGCATTGCTATACCCTGCCTCCCCAGAGCGATACCAACTTTTTCTGCTCGCTGCAGAGACAAGCGCTCATTCAGCTTACGTGATCCGGTATTATCTGTGTGGCCATTAACACGAGCGGTAACGGCTGAAAACTCCTGCAGAACCAGAGCAACGGCTTCAATAGTGTCCTGAGCCTGAGGCTTAAGTGTGGCCTCATTTTTATCAAAGGTGATACTGTTTGGCATCACCAGGCGAATATTATCGCCTTCCCGGATAACTCTGACGCCCTGGCTTTCCAGTTTGTTTCTCAGCTTAGCTTCTGTCTGATCGGCGTTATATCCAATACCGGTTCCGGCCAGGCCGCCAGCCATACCCAGAGCTATAGCCCGATTTCGTCTTTCTTTACTGTTATCCCCTGTTGCCAGTCCGACCAGCACACCGACTCCAGCCCCGATCAGGCCGCCTTTAGTTGCATTTGATGTCTGTTGTTCACCGGTATAAGGGTTGGTCGTTTCACAACCGGATATGATCAGGGATGAAGCCAGAATCAGTGCTATCCCCCGATATTTAAGCGCCATGTTTCGCTCCTGTTACTGTGTTATCGGCGAAAGATCTGTTCATTATCGCCGATAGGCCTGATACTCGTCACGGGCTTTCATGTTAGGGAATGTCGAATCATTGCATGAATTCAGGTACATCCATACATACCGTAACAAAACTATGCTAACCTTATGGCTGATAATTGACCGGGATGTCGGTAACTTTATGAAAAAACTACACCTCATACGCCATGCTAAATCCAGCTGGGCAGATCCGGAATTAAAAGATAAGCAACGACCTCTGAATAAAAGAGGCATCAAAGCCTGCGGAGTCATGGCAAGGCCTATTCTGATGGCAGCCAGTGAACTGGATACTATTTTTTGCAGTCCTGCTGTCCGTACTCAACAAACCATAGAGCTGATTGATAAGAATCTGAAAAAAATAAGCTTCACTGGCAGCTGGATAATCGCCTGTACACCTTTGACCCGGAGGAATTATTGATCTGGTGCCAGCAATTAAACGATACACTGGAAGAGGTGACAGTTATTGCCCACAACCCGGCATTAACGGATCTGGTCAACTGGCTGACAGACTGCAAGCTGGATAATATCCCGACGTGTGCTTATGTCCAGCTTGGATTCGATGGTGACAGCTGGCAGGATTTATCTGAGAGTAGCTGTGAACTGCTGGCCTTACTTAAACCTAAAATGTATACAGCATAAGTGATAACCAGCCTCCCACACCCAACACTATTCACCTCAAATCAGAGTACAGTCCTTCTTGCTTCAATCAATGCCAGATACCATTCCCTCTTTGGCGCGACGACCACAGGAGGACGCAGGTTCAGATAGCTGACATTGCGCTCCCGGTTACTGGAATACTGATTGATCAGGTTCAGTCTTGATTCCCTGGCATGGTAGTTATCCCGCAAAAAAGCGATGGCCTCTTCGCTGAGTTCCACCCGGTAATGTTTTACCAGAGCCAGAGCCAGACGCTCTGCAGCACCAGAAAAATCATGTCGTTTTTCAACAGCCATCGCGGCCCCCATCGCAGCTTTAGTCGCTGCACTCATGCCTGGCTCAATATCATTCATATAAGTAGCATAGGTGCTGTAAATAGCCCTTTGAATCTCAGGACGGCTCAGGTGAATATGAGGTTCCAGCGCCAGGGCAATTTCAATCGCCAGCTGTTTAGCCATTTCAGGTGTAATATGGTCATCAGGTAATTCTGAGCTGGCAACACGGCCTCGTAATGATTTTTGTCGTGCTTTACTCTGGTCTTCTGTAGTCAACTTATTGTCTACCAGAAAACGATATAATTTTTCGCAGACATCCGCTTTATCCTTATCATCAAGAGAAATCTCTTTTTCTTTAACTCTAAGACCCCGTTGCCCTGAATTAATCTGCAATTTTTCCTCTTGCACGGAAAAGCGTGAAATAAACTTCTCCCAGCGATCAGATGTTTTCAGTAACTGGGCATGTTTTCTACCAATCTGTTCATACGCTCTACGAATCTCTTTCCATAGAGAGATCGCATCTGAAAGAATATCGGCCTGTTGGTGCACCCAAAGGCTATCTGGTTTCTTCCGCTGCTTACGGGTTCTGATACAGTACTCTCTCAGATCAGCCGCTTTTTCATCAATAAACTCTTCTGCCAGTTCAACCAGCAGATCTGCTGACTGATTAAGTTGTAACAGTTCAATGCTTTTTGCATCAGGCTCTTTACGTTCAGTTTTCTGCTTATTAATGTAGCTGGCCAGTGCACGGATACGACTGAGCCCCCGAGCCTGAGCAATACGGTATTCACTGCGTACTGTTTCCATATTATCCAGCGCATTAGCCAGCTCCCAGCGACCTTTATAATCAAACACCAGCATAGGTATCTTCCGGCCACAAAGCAGCTCAAAAGCCAGAACGATCATCTCCTCAACATCTTCATGGGTCATCAGCAGATCGTTTTCTTCTTCAATCGCCGCAAAAATACGCTCAATAAAGTTTTCCTGGCGCGGCATACCACTTTTCAAATCCGGGCTATCGCCTTGTAATCGGGTCCTGAGGATCGGAATCGCATCAGGCTCAATATGTTCCAGCTCAATCATGACATGGCGAATCAGAAAACGTTGATTGTCTGTCAGATCATCAATCCTTCGATCCATCCCCACTTGTCGGTAGATTTCAATCTGACTGAGAAGACGGGCAAAAGCTTTGTTGCCCGTGAGATCAAAAACCGCCTGTTTCAGGGATTCCGGGTCAAGATCTACTTTCTGCAACAGAATACGGGCAACATAGCGCGCTCTTTGTTCCGCTGACAGAGGGTGAGTTGCAAGATCCAGTGTTTGCCAGCGTAATTCAGGGAGTTGTTCCAGTACCAGTGAGATCTGCTTTTTCTGCTGCTCTATTTTAGGAACCTGTGTCAGCTTGTAGGTTAACTGGGCAACAATACCTGCAACACCAGTAATCACGGTATAAACGAAAAAAAAGACCAGGTTTTCCTGAGTAGGTGCTTTATTGTATCCCAGCAGATAACTGATTTGCGCGGCAAAAAGAGTAACAGGACCTGCTGTCCATGCCAGAGAGAACAGAGATATTCCCCAGGGCACGGTAGTAACCGCTTCACTGATTTGCCTGATCTGGCGGTTACCTTCTTTTTGTATGCTGACACGTGTTGTTGCTGAGCCGGAGTGACGTCTGAAAAAATCCATCTGTTGCCTGAGTGAAGTAAAATACGGAGTCTAAGGCTATGATCTTATGACATCAATATCTGCCAGGAAAAATATAAAGCGCTACGCTTTAAAAACTCAGGCAGAACAAGCCAGCTCAGATTCTGAACAGCTCAATAACCAGTTTTTATGATATTGGCTGCAGATACCTGCCATTCTTGCTGAACCAAAAGCCTGATGAGGTGCCGTTGATAGTGCAAGAACCACATCTACAGCCGGTAAGGGTGGCAGATCAGTATGAGTGATCGTCATCAATTCATTTTCAGCACTGGATCTGGCCATAGCAGTAATGCCTTTATGTTTAAGCACAAGGCTCTTAATCGCTGTGGCACTGGCTGAAGAAGCTATCAGCTGATAGGCCCTCCCTTGTCGTTCCAGACCATCAATGGCTGTACTGTGGAACTGGCAGTCCGGTTCATACAGAATCAGGGGCAATCGCTCACGGGTTAACAGGGTATCATCCCCTCCCCAGGCCCAGACACCAGTATCATTGCGCAACAGATATCCTTCTTCTTTTTCCGGAGAACGGGTCAGAATAGCCATATCTATTTCGCATAGGTCCAGCTTCTTACGCAACTCTGCACTGCAGTCACAGTGGATACGAATACTTTGTTCTGGCTGACTAGTGAGGATCAGTTCAACAATATCAGGCAGAATAGACTGAGCGTAATCATCCGGACAACCAATAATAAGAGGTGGCAGTTGCTCCTGTTTTTTCAGCTCAGCCAGAGCCTCATCATGCATCGCCAGAATGCGGCGAGCATAACTGACCAGAAGCTGACCATCATCTGTTAGCGCCAGATTTCGTCCTTTGCGAACAAATAAGGATTGCCCGGTCTCTTCTTCCAGCTTTTTCATCTGCATGCTGATTGCGCTTTGTGTACGAAAGGTTTGTCGGGCAGCCCGGGTAAAACTGCCGGTATCGACAAAGGCAATAAAGCTTCTGAGCGCATCAATATCCATAAGATGATTTCCTGTATCCCATTTATCAATGATGTCGGATTATGCCACGTCAGGAAACACTCTGCTGATTCCAACAGAATTGTACTGCACCAGATACGCAATAACTCAGTTATTCATCACCTTCCAGTGCAGTTGTCGCAATCGCTCTTTGCAGCTTACTTTCAGGCCAGCTTTTGACCGCCCCCGGAGCTTGCCCTGCTTTAACGGTTGTCCCCTGACCGGCCTGAGTCAGTTCAACCTGACCATCAGCATTTCTGATATAAACGCCTTTACCGGAAATCATGGTCACATCCAGAGCGTCAGAGAAAATAAAGCCACCCCAGAAATCGGTTCCTCGTATACCCATAGTAGCTACCGAGGTCTCCACTTCGAATACCGGTTTTTTCTGCAAACCTATCGCACCTGTAACAGCCCGGAATGCGCCTTCTGCCAGCTTGAACTTCACATCAGACGTACTCTTTTCAGCATTGTATTGATAACGTTTAATACTGAACCGGGTGCCTTCAGCCAGTGTAATTCGGGTGTTATCACGCAAACGGAATCTGATTTTACCGCCTTTTGGAGTAATAAGCTGATCACCGGTCTGGATCAGGGTATCGGGCCTGACGGGCAAAACCTGTTCTCCTCGCTGAATGCTGGCACTTCCTTGTACCGCACTGATATTTCCAATGGTTTCAGCAATAACAGATGAACTGAATATAAATATTATTAAAGGGAGAAAAAGAGCTGCTTTGTTCATGATAGAGTCCATTAACCTAATGAAAACAGATACATTTTTTTACAGAATAGTCTGTTTTTGGTCGCCGTATAAGAGGAAAGTCAGCTACCTTTTTATATAAGACATTCTTTGTCTTGCTATGAACTGAATACTGCAACTCAGGGTTGAGTTACGTCTGAAGAACCACAGGAGATGTAACGATGCTTAAATGGCTCAGTCTTGTGTATATCGGTGTTTGCCTGTTCAACCTGCTATTTTCCCTTACCGCATTGTCAGCTGCACTTGAAGTATCCGGATCAATCGGTGAACAATTGAGCACATTGTGGAATAAAATGGTGTTCAGCTTCAGCATTGCGCCTCAGTATGCTGAATTGTCTTATTTTATCCGCGATATACAGTGGGCCTGTCTGATGGGAGCTATTTTCCTTTTCTGCCTGATAGGCAATTTATGGAATAAGCGCTGGGCCTGCCGAATGACCAGATTATTTATCTGTCTGTTTCCCGCAGTGCTGATGGCTGTGCTATATCACGGTAAAGGGTTTATGGGCACTGAATTTCTGTTTGAATATCAGAGAACAATTTTTGAGCTATTACTCAGCTTTCTGGCAGTTATGATTATCATCCCGTATATCTCTCTGGCTCCCAGCCGCAAGCTTTGAATCAGTTCAGAGGGGGACAACAGAGAGATAGCCTCTCTATAGGGCATGCCTTTTCCTGTTTCCAGTTAATACCAATAACCCCTGGCAAACAAGAATCGATTACAATAAAAATGGCTTTATAAAGCTATATTTAATCAAAAGAATAAATCCCTCGAAGGTAACTCAAGAGAGAGCTGGATAATATCATTTATCCACTTAAGATCAAAATCGGAAAATGATTTAACTTTAAATCTTAAATCCCAATAAAAAAAAGAACATTGTGAACGAATAAGCAAAGTAGCTAATACTGACCACCGGGTCTGATAACCGGCCTCAGTCATTCCACTCAACTGTAAACCCTACCATAGAGTAGTCATCTATTGGAATATTTCGCTCTATTCTACGCAGAAAATTTGTACAGAATTTTGACACACTACGCATAGTATTAGGAGAAAACTGGGGGCGTTTCTCCCAGAAATGATAGGCACCATCACTCATCAGATATATTGATAGCTGATTATCATCCAGTTCCAGCTCATCTTTCGGAATAAAGGTTTCCTCTACTTTAAAGGTAATTTTTCGCGATATGGCATTAGTAATCGCACTTTTTCTTACCATTCTTTCTATTTCATCTTTCGAGTATATATTTTCATCAAGTAATTGCTGATAATGAGTATGGTCTTTTGTTATTTGCTTCAGCTTATTACCACTTTTAATATAAACCCGACAATCACCGACATGACCAACAGTCAACCCCTTATCATTAATATGACACACTGTCAGAGTGGTTGAAGCGTTTTCAAAATCATTATTAATATCGAATAAAGAACACACTCTTCTATAAGCAGAGCTGAAGACAGACTCTATTTCTACCTGATCCATTTCAGAAGCCAGTTCATCCACACATGAAATAGCAGCACTGGATGCTTCCTTTGCCCCCTTATATGAGCCTACGCCATCAGCAATTGCTACAACATAGCCGTCTTTTGTTCGTTTGGGGGACAGGAAAAAGTCTTCATTGCTTTTTTTAAAACTTTTTGGAAAAGAAAATGCAGATGTTTCTAAAATCCGTATCACAATATCATCTCCGGTACACTCCTTTTTCAGTATGCTCATCATACTTCACTCCCCTGTATTCCGACCAGTCAGAACATGCAATAAAACAATTTATGCAGCAGGCTTACAAAAAGCCTGAAACTATCAGCTGCATCAAGAATAAAAAAGCATAACGACTAACACCCCATCGAAGAAACAATCCATAGTACTTTGGGCTTTCTATTCAAATGGCCATATTGTTCAGGCGTCCATAAGACAAGGAAATCTGATATACCTGATCAATTCTTTCACACAGCCATCCATAGGTCATATAGGCAGAGAAAAAAATTCCCCCTGACCAATTAAATTGACTCACCAAAAGTCTGTAACAGCATGACAATGACCGTCTCGCTAATACTACTCCACTCCAGAAATATCCTCTACTACACTCTATTACACCCATATAACCATATGTTTTTAAAAGAAAAATAGACGCTAAACTTTTAAATAAGAATTCTATTTTAAATATTTTTTCAGAAAGCTATCACATCGGGCGGGCAGGTTCTGATGAAATACAACCCGGTCAAAACCATCAGGATCATAAGCCACATCAGCTATTTTAGCTCTCAACATGTCGGGTAAAGGGCTGATAAAGGCATAATGCCCGGCCCCCGAAACCCGTTCATAGCGGATACTTTCACCCTGAGGCCAGTTATCCTTAATAATCCCGGCATGAAAGCCCTCAGGTAGTAATTCATCGTGCTCTGATAGCATCAGAAGTACCGGAACATTCAGTTTATTCAATGCCCCCTCATTCTGAAAAACAATGCCTACCGGAGCCATCAGAATCAGTGCCTTAATCCGTTTATCGGGTACTCCGGGTATCACAGCTCTTTCTTTAAATGCAGGTGCAGATAGATCCCCCGGTTTTTTCTGGCAGAATACAGCATTGTCTTCCGGGTGTTGATCACATAGCCCTGTCAGCCTATTCAGATCTGCTTCACCGCCAGCAACAGACAGAGCGGTATAGCCACCGGCAGAATGGCCTATTACTGCAACAGTATCAGGTTTAAGGGAAGATGATATTGCACTATTGCCATACAGGTGATCCATCACGACTCGCAGATGTTCTGGTCTTTGCTGCCAGTTCAGGTCTGTCCCTTCTGCACTGTTATCCATGAAATTATTCTGCGGATGCATCACTGCAGCAACCACATACCCTTGTCTGGCCAGATGCAGAGCAATACTTCTGTGTCCGAGAGGGCCGCCCCCTGAACCATGAGAAATAAGCACTAATGGAAACTTCCCGGGACTAATATCAGCATCCGGAGCAACCTGAATATTGTAAGGGCCAATATCAATGGACATTTCCGCTTGTTCACTGGGGTAAAATAATAAAACCGGGACCGGCTGATCTTTATTTTCAACCATGATGCGCTTCATGGCAGCGTTAAAGTATCCGGCTTCAGAGCGGGCTGAAATCATAAGCATAATCAGCCCCATAAGCATAATAAAAGCAGTGACAGATGAAGAGTTTGCCGGAACCATTGTTATATTCCTCTTAAATTCAGCGTGATTAAGATTCTGTTCTGACATGTTGCAATTCCCTTTTAATAACCCGGTAATCAGAATTCAGGCAAAGTGAGGTCCGGGCCGATTAAAACTCAATCGGCCATGACCTGATGCTTAACATGAAATATTCGAAGGCTGGATCAGGAGCGTTTCAGTTCCTGATCAATCTGAAACTTGCGTGAGGTCACATAGGTTTCCATTGACTGAAGACGACCATCCAGATCCTTCAGTCTTGATGCCAGATCTTTTACCTGGCTACCAGGTGTTTTCTGATAATTAAATACCGTTTCTTTCATTCCGGAGTGATGTCTCCGGGCCGAATGGGCATGACCTCCATGACTATGGGAGCGATCAGTACGCTCGTAGTCTTCAATAACTTTATCTCTTCTATCCAGTAAAAAAATAGCCAGAATATAAGCGAGAATAACGAAACTTCCCGTCACAATAAAAAGTGCAAAAGCGCCCAGCCTTACCAGCCAGACTGGCCAGTTCATATTCTCTGCAATTCCACCACATACTCCTGCTATCCAGCGATTTCTGTCGCTGCGATACAGATCCATGTTGTAACCCTGATGCTTGTTTTTAAACATTATTCACTCCTTGCCGATGCGGTTCCTGAAGAACCCGAACGTCGGGTTCTCCAGTTTGAGTGATCCGCATCAAGAATGGCTTCTAACGTTTCAATTCGATCTTCCAGTTTTTCAACGACGTCCAGGGCTTCAACCAGCGCCTGGCGATCCTGAGCAGAAAGACCACGGGACTGCCTTGATTTGCTGATGTAGTGCAAAATCAGCCAGAGCGGTAACACCAACCCCATAAAAATGACAGCAGGAACAAAAAAGAACACCATTCCGGACATAGTTACTCACCTGAGTTTTGTTTCTCCATTCTGGCCTTCAGTTCAGCCAGAGCTTTGTCTACCTTATCGTTCCGAGCCAGATCGTCAATCTCACTGGCAAGATCTTTACTGCCCAGATCATAACTTTCCACTTCTGCTTCCAGATCATCCATACGACGCTCGTACTGATCGAACTTAGCAAAAGCATCATCCAGTTTTTCGCGACTGAAGCGACGACGCATATCCAGGCGAGAACGTGCACTCTGCTCACGGGCTACCAGAGATTTTTGCTTCGCTTTGGCATCATCCAGCTTACGCTGCAGAAGTGTAATCTCATTATTCAGCTCATCCAGATGCAGATTGATCTGTTCAAGCTCTTCAGCCGTCTGCTGAGCCATCTCTGCAACGGTTGCATGTTCAGCCAGTGCTGCCCGTGCCAGATCTTCACGTCCTTTAGAAAGCGCCATTCCAGCTTTGCTTTCCCATTCCGCAGCCTCTTTCTGCAGATTCTCTAACTTACGCTCTGTACTTTTACGATCCGCAATCACTTTAGCGGACGCAGTGCGTACTTCCACCAGTGTTTCCTGCATCTCCTGAATCATCATGCGAATCATCTTCTGAGGATCTTCAGCACGATCCAGCAGGGCTGTAATATTGGCGTTTACAATATCCTGAAAGCGAGAAAAAATACCCATAGTGTCACTCCTGTTTCATAACAGATCTTGAAGATAACCTTTGCTGAAGCGGAAAATTCAGCGCTCAGCAAACTGATTACTCATTAACTTGTTTGCTTAACTCTATACATTGCTATTTGCGTGCCAAAAACCAGAAAACAGCATAACTCTTTGATACAAAAGGTTTTTAATATTTTTTGGTGATTTTACATGGGTTTTAATACTGGTTAAAAAAGCTATAAAATAGCTTTATAAACTATAAAATGATCAGGAAGTTATTTAATGAGCAGCATGAAACAGCAAATGATCGGTGAGTCATCAGCCCTCATGGATATGATGGAGCACACTGAAAAACTGGCTCTGCTGAATAAGCCCATTCTGGTACTGGGTGAACGAGGCAGTGGTAAGGAGCTGGTAGCCGAACGCCTTCATTATCTGTCTGACAGATGGGATGCTCCTTTTATTAAGCTGAACTGCGCCAGCATGAGCGAAACACTGCTTGAATCCGAGCTGTTCGGCCACGAAAGCGGGGCCTTCACCGGAGCCAGTCGTCAGCATAAAGGCCGTTTTGAACGCGCAGATAGTGGCACCCTGTTTCTGGATGAACTGGGCACCTGCTCCAGCCGGGTTCAGGAGAAATTGCTCAGAGTGATTGAATACGGCGAGCTGGAACGGGTAGGCGGCCATAAAACGATACAGGTCGATGTACGCTTAATCGGAGCCACTAATGCAGACCTGAAAACAATGGCAGAGAAAGGAGAATTCAGGGCTGACCTGCTTGATCGGTTAGCCTTTGATGTTGTCCATATACCGCCATTACGTGCCAGAGATAATGACCTGATCCTACTGGCTAATCACTTTGCAATCATGATGTGCAATGAACTGGAAAGACCCTTTTTCCCTGGGTTTACACAACAAGCGATTGAAACACTCAGTCATTACCACTGGCCAGGCAATGTACGAGAATTAAAGAACGTGATTGAGCGGAGTATTTATCGCTGGGAAGACCCGGAACAGGAAGTTGACCATATCATCATAGATCCTTTTGTCAGTCCCTGGCCATCAGCTGAAAATACCGTCCGAACAATAACCCAGGAAGCTACAGACTTAAGAGGCTCCCCATCAGATCAGGATGACAGTAAACCGGACGCACCCTCTCCTCTCAGCCACGATACAAGTCAAAGCGGGATACAAAAACGGGACTTTCATAGCCAGATTACCAGTATGGAAAAACAGCTGGTAGAAGAAGCCCTGATCAGAAACCACTTCAATCAGCAAATAACAGCGGAATACTTGCAACTCAGCTACCACCAGCTAAGAGCCCAGCTTCGGAAACATAATATGCTGCCACTGAAAGAATATCTCAGGAAAAACAACCTGCATCAGGATTAAACCTGATCTGCAGGTGATTGACAAAAGGGAAGACCGATAACCACGGGATAGTACCAGGATAAATACGGGGCAGACTGAAAGCATTAATGGCAACATGAATAGCTGATAACGGGTTCAGCCTGACCACATTGCCATTGAAGCCAGCACTGAACCCATAAAAACCACCAGACAACCAGCTGCCAGAATGGGGGCTTCCTTTATTCTGACATACAGCACTTTACACCAGACGCCCGCTTTCTGGTGCAACAGGTAATGCCTGATCAAAGAAACCTTCGCTGTGAATCATCTCATCCTGAGCCCCCAGTTTACGGACAGCTTCAGCACAGGCTTCCACAAACTCAGGACTACCGGCAATATAGATAGAATGCCGGGACAGATCTTTATACAGATCCCCCAGAATCGCTGGGATACGGCCGTGATGATAGCCCTCTTTTTCTTCCTGCGTCAGCGTCGGAATAAATTTGAAACGACGATGTTTCTTATTCCAGAACTCTAACAGACCACGGCAGTAAATATCTTCTTCTTTTTTACCAGAGAACAACAGGTGCACCTGCTGTTTAAAACCCCGTCTCAGAGCTGCATCGGTCAGTCCCAGAATAGGGGCCAGCCCAGTTCCTGCGACCAGACACAATACAGGACCATCAGTACTCGGATCACCGATAAAGGTTCCGTACGGGCCTGACATATTCAGCATACTACCCGGAAACAGGCTGTCATGAATCCAGTTACTGGTTTCACCATCGGGCACACGGGTAATCTGCAGTACAATTTCGCCATCATTCGTTGGCGCGTTGGCAATAGAGTAACAGCGGGCAGTAATCTGACGATCAGTATCGTTAATCATGACATACTGGCCAGGCCAGTAACGCATCTGATTACCTATCGGACGCACACGTAATTCGATAATACGAGGGGTACGCTCAATGCGATCAGTCACAACACAGCGAATATTTTCAGTTGGCGGGAACAGCCTGGGCTGGGCATCTTCAGTACCCCACTCAATTTCCAGCTCTTCTGTCAGAGGTTTGGCCATGCACATCAGACCATAACCTTCTTCGCGCTCCGCCGGAGACAGAGCCATATCCAGTACCATACCCTGGTCAAACTCACCCCGGGTAACTTTTACTTTACACTCGCCACAGGCACCGGCACGACAGTTGTTCTGCAGAGCGTAACCCGCTCGCTCAAGGGTTTCCAGTACCGTCTCGCCCCGGCTGTATTCAACGGCTTTACCTGACGGTGATAGAAGAATGATTCCCATGGGTCTCTCCTGAGTCTCTGTTGCTGGCTCGTTGCACAACTCTGAATGGGTAGTTTTTATTATGTATTGCAGTTTCAGATGATATTCAGAGCAGGGCTGGTCAACGGGCCTGTATCAATTCGGATAAATTTTCACATATTTCAGATAGCAACAAACCAGAGACACCGGAGCGTCTCTGGTTTATACCGCTCAATCCATCAGAAGATTGGGATAATGTCCGCAGCGTCCAGATCTTCCTGAGTCACTTCCTGACCAGAAATACCTACTTCAGGAATAGCCGGGAATGGAGTGTCATACTTATCCAGCACAGCCTTCAGGTTCAGCATAGCGCTGCGCCAGTTTTCCTTCTTATCTTCATAAGTAGGAATACCAAAGCCTGCTTCACGAGCAATCGCTTCTGCTTCACGCTGGGTAGCAATAAAATCTTCTGGCAGATCCCAGAACTCTTCTGGCGGCTCAAACAGCACCGCAGACAGGAACAGGTAACCGGCACGGATCTGCTTGGTGATGACACTGCGATCTTCCTGAGACAGATTCGGGTAATCACGCTCCATCAGCGCCAGGCAGATTGCCATGTGACGACCTTCGTCACGGCCGATGTTTTTGAATGCTTCAGTGAAAACCAGCTCTTCACAGCTCTGGGACATCTGCTTAAAGATAGTCGCAGCAGCGATCTCACCCATCAGGAAGGAGCTGAACAGTACGGCCAGGCTGTACTTAGGTACTGCTTGCTTGTAACCGTTCCAGTAACGACCACCGTTGTAGTACAGCCATGCAGCATTACGCTTAAGGCGCTTACCCAGATCTGTTTTTGGCTCATATTCCAGAGGGCTACTGCATTCCAGCAGTTTGGTGATAACCAGACCACACATCTGCTCATGGTTCTGCTCATCGCGGGTTACAGAGAAGAAGCAGCGACGGATTGCGTCTTCTTCGTGGTCTTCATAAGTCTTGATAAAGGCTTCTGCAAATACCGGAGGAGCAGATGCATCAAATACAGACAGCAGAGTCCACCAGTACGCCATGGCTTCACGCTCTTCCCATGAGTAGCTGGATGGATCGAACGTATCCCATGGCAGATCTTTCGGGTTCCACGCTTCACGCAGAGAAGCATCCCAGATCTCTTCCGCTTTGGAAGACTTAGTTTCCCAGCTCAGTGGATAAACATTCGGCTGTGGCGTTGCTGGCGGCATGTCCATGGTATGTGCAATTTTATCGTGCATCGTTATCAACCTCGTCAAGCTATTTTTTTATTGTTGGAGTGACTTTGTGTTTCTCACAATATTAAAGCGACACAAAAAAGTAAACATAACCATTTAAATTTGTGTCGCTTTAATTGATCAAAATCAATTATATATCCTGACACCTGGCTTGCTTTTAATGATACTTATTTATTTTTCAAGACTTATATCATATAGCCAGCCAACTAAAATCTAAAAACAGATACGCTAATTATTTTTTTACATTAATTTTCGTATCTTTTTAAAGCAAGAATGATATTTATGAGCACATGTATAAGTCGCGGTTATAAAGCAACCTGAAAAACGACTAATCCGCTTCACTTTTCGATGACACTGTTCGTAAGCCTGCGACTTCAGATTAGCTATTGCAGATATGGATAACGTTTAAGGTCAAAGATGATATGACTGATGAATCGGCTAATTTACCTGCCAGCAGCCTGTCTTTCTCTCTGAAATAAAGCTCGTACTTTATGCGGAGAAGCGCTCTGGAAAGAAAAACAGGCTCCTCGACGTTAGGTGTGGATTCCTGTTTGAGAGTTGTAGCAAAATAAGCACTTTTTTCAGAGAGGATAAATCATGGACGGCAATCAGATT
>NZ_JACJFM010000252.1 GCF_014164585.1 Oceanospirillum sediminis
GCTCAGCATTAAATAAAACCAATAAAAACAAGATTATAAAGATATATCTCTTTGCCTGGCACAATGATCGCTAACATAAACAACAAAGATTGCTAACAATTCTGGAAAAATTTATGAGCAAAGGTTCTGTGGAACGCATCGGAGTCTCCAAGCGTTACGACGAGAGTCTGGCGGTAAGAGAGATCAATCTGAAAATTCCTGGTGGCAGTTATTGTTGTCTTCTGGGTCCCAGCGGCTGCGGTAAATCAACAACGCTACGTATGATTGCTGGTCACGAAGCCGCATCTGATGGCGATATTCTGCTGAATAATCGCAATGTCACTGACCTTCCGCCAAGAGAGCGTGGCAC
>NZ_JACJFM010000253.1 GCF_014164585.1 Oceanospirillum sediminis
TTACTTTAGCTATTGCAAATGCATATTTTTATAATTTTGGTGCTTGGGGTGTTGGTCAAACCATGGGAAAGTCTGCTACAGAAATTCAGGCATTTGTAAATGATATTTTATACACCAATCAATATGTAACGTGCTTTATTCGTTTTGGTCGTGTGTTCTCTGGTGTTGGGTTGGTTTTATTAGGCTACGGATTAATTAGGTGGCATATTGTAGCGAAATGGTTGGGCTGGTTTACGGTACTTTTAGGGCTTGCCGCTATGGGTATTGTTATGGGTATTCCTGATAATTACGAAATTTATAAACCACTATTTCACGTTAAGGTAATTTGGTTGATAGCTATGGGTGTTT
>NZ_JACJFM010000254.1 GCF_014164585.1 Oceanospirillum sediminis
ACTCCCCTGACGAAGTTGAGATACTGAGAGTTGATCGAAGGCGGCTACCTGAAGGTCAATACAAAGAAGTCGGCTATCAGAAGCGCCAGGTTTTTGATATTGATATCACCCGGACCGTTGTGGAATATCAGGCTCAGATACTTGAAGACGAACAAGGGCGACGCTTTGTCGCAGAATTTCCTGAAGGTGTCACATCTTCAGTCCAGTATGGACCCGGTGTTAAAGCCCATGCCGTCTATCTGTCACAGTACCAACAAAAGCTGCCAGCATGCGCTGTGTAATGCTCATCATCTGAGAGAACTGGAAAGGGCCTGGGAACAGGATAATCAAGCCTGGGCCCGGTTGC
>NZ_JACJFM010000255.1 GCF_014164585.1 Oceanospirillum sediminis
TGAGATTTATGTGGCTCCCGATAATTTTACCATTGAAACCATTGATGAAACTTGTCAAGGTAAGAACGGACAAATAAAGATTGATACAAAATTCAGGCATAATTATAATGTAACTATTGGAGGCACTGAATATACGTTTAACGAGCTTTTAAATCTTCCAAATTTAGATCCAGGTACTTATGATGTATGTATAGGAATTACAAATACAACATATCAATACTGTGTTAGTCTTAAAATTGAAGCTTCAGACCTGTTGACTGGAAAATTTGTTTCTGGAAAACAAGGTGCTGTGGCCGTTGAAATCGAAACAGGTACTGCACCTTATAAAGTGTTTGTAAACAATAA
>NZ_JACJFM010000256.1 GCF_014164585.1 Oceanospirillum sediminis
CGCCAGTTCACCGTCCAATCAGAGACGTCCAACTACGTGCTGGCGGTCGACGGTTACTCTGGTAACGCCGGCAACGGTTTCCTGGAGGGAGCACTGGAACTGTTTGGTGAAAACCGCACGATGACCATTCACAACGGCATGATGTTCAGCACCTACGACAGAGACAACGACAACTGGACCCCCGGTGATCCCTCCAAACAGTGCGCCAGGGAGGACGGTGGCGGCTGGTGGTACAACCGCTGCCACTCGGCCAATCCCAACGGCCGATACTACATGGGCGGAGCCTACACGAGTCACATGGCCAAGCACGGCACGGACGACGGCATGGTGTGGATGAACTGGAA
>NZ_JACJFM010000257.1 GCF_014164585.1 Oceanospirillum sediminis
CGCCTTTTTTCGATATCGACTAATGAATTGCCTTCTATTTTTTACACCAGTTTTTTTATAGATATTAGAAGCGTGTTTAGAGACAGTACTTTCGGCAATGAATAAATCTTTGGCTATTTGTTTGTAACTAAGATTGCTCAGAATAGATAAAGTAATTTCTATTTCCCTTCGTGTCAAGTTTTCGTAGATTATTTTTGTTTCTGCTGAGTTAATTGCCTGTTCCTTACTCATTGCAAATACTTCATACATTTTGGTCTTGTTTTCCAAAAAATATAAATGTCGGTCTATTTCAATAATCGTTATGGCATAAAAAGCCGCGTTCATAACAGTAAAAGTCAACCAG
>NZ_JACJFM010000258.1 GCF_014164585.1 Oceanospirillum sediminis
TGGCTGAGCTACGTGGTGGATGACTGGAAAGAAGCCCGCGAAGTGTATGGTCCGAATGGCAAGATGACCGGGATCTACAATGAGATTCTGGGTGATCTGGATCTGGAAGTGCTGGGTATTATCCCGACCGGCTTTGGCTCTATTGCCACTCGTAAAGGATGTCTGGACTAAGTTACCTTTTCCGGAGCAGATCACTGCTCCGAAACACATCTGTAATATTCAGGCAATATCAGGATTATCTGAAAGCTACTGTTTCCTGCACGTTCCAATTCTGACACTTCTTGAAGTAAAGCTCAGTCCTTTTGTTCCTCTGTAACCGGCCATGACCGCCTCTACTAAAGG
>NZ_JACJFM010000003.1:0-38301 GCF_014164585.1 Oceanospirillum sediminis
ATGCTCTTCAATGTCTGTTGCTATGCATAAACTGACAGATCTCAACTATTCGTCAAGGTAGCAAATAGTTGAGAGCGGGCTGAATAGTTACGTTATTTTCAGGCTTATCTTTCTGCACCTATATATGAAACGAAAGTTTTTCCGGGTGTGATTACGATGTTAGAAAGTGCTCAGGCCCAAAACTTAGACCTTGCTATTTGTACAAACAAGGCAGAAGTTCTGGTCAAGGCTGTCCTGGAAGGCTTAGATCTGACTCGATATTTTCGTTTTTTAGTCTGCGGTGACTCATTACCCTACCGCAAGCCTCATCCAGGGCCGATTAAGTGGATAGTGGATCAAATAGGGGAGGCACCTGAGGCCTGTCTCATGATTGGAGATACAGAAAACGATGTTTGTGCTGCCCGAAACTCTGGTGTACGGTCTGTTTTTGTGGACTTCGGTTACAGCAAGCTAGAGTCTCTGAGTAGTCAGCCTGACTGGGTTCTGTCTCATTTTGATCAACTGGCCCCTTTGTTGTGTCATTTGGGGCGTCGGATTTCTATAAGGGATAACTCTCAGAAACCGCATGCTATTATTTAGAACGGCGGTATCAGTTCAGCGCCTACTATAATGGAAATACTCAGAATCAGCTGATAGTCATTGGCTAAAGCGTCATCGGTTTCGGGGTATTGCAGGGCGAAGCGGATCTGTTCGACTAAGCGATCACTGAAGGCTTCCAGTACCTCAGTTGTGTCATCAGGATCAATCACAATCAGTGCCGTACCCAGTTGCCGCCATAAGGCCTTAGCCTCGTGCTCGCTATCAAAGGGTTCGGTGATCAGGTTCATCATCTCCTGCACGGTATTCTTCGGCAGTTCAAAGTCAGTGGCTTCAGGCCAACGGTTAATCAGTCGCATGGCATTTTCTCCAGACGTAAAAAAGCCCGATTACCGCAAAGGCAATCGGGCTGGTTCATACAAAAACGATAAAGGGTTAGTCAGAAAACAGTTTGGATACCTGTTCACTGGTTTGCTGTAAGGACTTCGGTGTGAGTTTGGCGTAGCGCTCCGAACTCTGAATAGACTGGTGAGCGAGTTGGGCTTTAACGGCACTTAATGGCAATCCGGCAGAGACCATATTACTGGCGGTGGTATGCCGGAGTGTGTGCAGACAGATGTTTTCCAGATCAGTAATGCCTGCCGCTAACAGGATCTGATTAAAGCCAGTGCGGAAGTTAGAAAGTGGCTTACCCGCTAACCGACCCGGAAACAGATAAGGATTACCGGGTTTAGCCGGAACCGAATCCAGTACCTCCAGCATCTTATCGGTCAGATAAACCAGTCTGCCCTGCTTATTTTTGGTCTGACTAGCAGGGATGGTAAGTACCCGATTCTTACGATCAAAATACTCATAGGTGGCTAACCTAAGCTCAGATAAGCGACAGCCGGTTAATAGCAACATGGCAACCAGACCACCTATCGAACGATTCTTAAAGTTACCCGCTGAATCCAGTAGCCGCTTAGAGTCATCCAGATCCAGAAAACGGGTACGGATATTATTCTCCTGTAGCAACGGGATCTTAGCGGCCTGATTGGTATCGACTAATCCCAACCTAACCGCATGAGCACCTAGGGTCTTTAGCAGAGCTAATGCTCGATTACAGGTGGCTGGTGACAGTGGTTTTCTGCCCTTACCACCCTGAGACAGCTTTAACTGTAGCTGTTGCACCTGAGCCACCGTGATATCGGTTAATCGTTGTTGGCCTAAGGTAGGTTCAATCAGGGTACGGAAACGCTGACTATCCTGTTTCCAGGTGCGATTACGGGTTTGGATCAGTGGCAGGTGGGTATCCCAGAAAAATTCACTCAGTGTAGGTTGTGATTTGATCTCTTCACGGGCTTCTAATGGATCAATGCCTTCAGCAATCTGAGCCAGATGTTTACGGGCCACTTTACGGGCAGTGGATACATCAATATCAGGAAAGCGACCTAAGGCGATACTACGGCGTTTACCTGAGCTATTACGGTATCTGAGCAACCAGCGTTTATTGCCGGATTTACCGACCAGACACTTCAGACCCATCACATCAGTATCGGAGAACTCAAGATCAGTACCACGGGCATCAGGTGGGTTTGGGGGCAGTGAGCGGATTTTATCGTTGGTGAAACGGAAACGTTTCTCCATATTACTCCTCCAATGTCAAAGACTTATCGGAGAAGTAATATATGTTTGAAGTTTATTGGAATACGTTTAATGTAGTAGCGGCTTATATTGTTTACTTATTAAAATAACACTTTAGCTCTGTCTCAGTCATTTCTACTACTGTAGAGTATACCGACCCTAAAAAGTTTTTCATATCTAGAGAAATAGCTGATGTCTCAACTCCTGGTTGAGCTACGGCAAACTCAAACTGTACTTCAGTATATTTTAATGACTTTCTAATTTCATCAATATCAGAATCTTTACCTGTATAAAATCTCTTACCCTTTAGGATACCAGACCCATTCCTTCTCTCCAGATGCTTTAGTAACTCTTCAGGCTTCCATTTATACCTTAAAGAAACAATTGCTTGACCACATACTTCATACAGGTCAGATAATCTTGATCCTGAGTTTGATTTTGAATATTTACAGTGGACCATTTCAAATCGAATCAATTCGTTTTCTAGAAAAATAGCTACAATATCTGCTGATTCACCAGAGTTATCATCATTAAATACTATCTTGGCACCTCGATTTGATAGTCGTTTCATCATATATTCTTGTATTGAATTATCTCGTTTTTCACTGCTTTTATATAAAGACTCTTTTGTATAGTCGACATTCTCCCACGTAAGAGTTTCAATTCTATTTGAGGGTATTTGTTGGGCAAAAGCTTCACCATAGTCAGTATGGATACATCCTGATAAAGTGCAGCCATTTAATAAGAATATTGTAGGAGGGTATTCTTCAAAAAACTGCTTTAATTTTATGGGAGTGCTTTTTAAGCCATCAATGCTTATACTACAGTCATCTAAGCCTTCGATGTAATGCCCTTTTTCACCTCCGAGAGCAATAGAGAATGGGATTGAGTCATCGTAGGTTATTAATAAGAATTCAGCTTTATTTCCTGAGTGAAAGGAGTATTTTAGTTCACACTCAGATAACATTGTTGATTGGAATTTAGGCCTTTCGATAGTAAGCTTATGGATTCGTTTGTAAAGCTCTTCAGACCAGTCTGTTGCTAATACTATTAGATTATCTGGATAGTGATCTAACTGAATTTTTGATGCTGAGTCTTCAAGAATCTGGTTTGAGTTGATAGTGCTATCAGTTACCATGCTACCTATATTAAGGCACCATGATTTCCATTCTTTTAAATCTCCAACACGAGCAGGGCTCCATATCTTTCCTTTCACCGATGCACCGACACTTACAGGGAATCCATCTCGAAAGCCAACGCCAACAAAATCAGACTTTTGACATCTCCTGCCTTCTTTCCACTTTGTTAGTTCAGTTGTTACATCTGCTCCACTTAAGCGTGAGTAGCGGTGTAAATGGTTTGCAGGTTTGAATATACCTGCATGAACAATACTGAGTCTTTTGATGGAGTCGAAAGCACGAAATACACAATCACCATTAACTATTGAAGCATCTGATTCTGTTATTTTTTCAACAAGATAATTGACATCTAAACGCTTTTCAGAATATCCAATATAGAGCATTTTTGATAATGGATCATGATGCATTACAATCAAATCCCATGTTTGATCTCTCATGCTATCTGTACGAGCCCACTTTACCTTTTCTCTCTTCTGTGTTGTAAAGTAAAACACATTTTCATCAGCATTGATAAATGGTTGAGAAAGTGCATATTTTTTTAGATCAAATGCGTGTTTAAATCCCGCCCAGTTAACGGTATCACTGCTATAGCAAACACAGCTCAAAGCTGGATATACTAATTTAGGGTTAAGGTCTATATCAGGGGAGTCGAAGCCAGAGTATGGTTTACAGCCTTGAAGAAACGTTAAAAGGGACTCGGCTTCTGACTTTTTAGCATCTGCAATTTCACTGATAACTTCTTCCCAGCCAGAGCCTTCTTGGAATAAATTCTCCAGTTCTAAGGACATCTTTTCTTCAGCATAATTGACAACAAAAGAAGCATCCCCTAAGCCATCTTGTGTTCTTGTAAATCGACCAATGAACTGTAGTAATACTGATAATGACTTGTGTACACCATGAACTGCAGCTATCTTGAAATCAGGGTAATCGAATCCTTCTTTTAGCATGTCAACACAAATAATAATGTCGTATTTTCCCTGTTTTATCTCATCAACAGTTGATTTTCTCCCTTTTGTTTTCGAGTGCACTAAAACTATTCTCTCATTTGGAAACCACTCTTTATAGCACTTGTAAAGCCTTTCGGCATGAGGTTTAGATTCTGCTCGAACCATCATCTTATGTCGGATTAGCCCATTTTTTCTATCTTCTAACAACCTATCCATAGCTGCTTTGGCTATAGCTTTATCTTTTTTTTGAGGATGTCTTTCATCTACAGAAACTAATGAAATCCTAGAAAAACACTCATCTTCTAATGCTTTTGATAAAGGGTAGTTATATACAATTGTTCCTTCAATGGGTTTTCTATCATTCCTATACGGAGTTGCAGTGAATTGAACTATTTTTGAATTTATAAATAATTTTTTAATTGATTCCCACTCATCTGCTTTGACGTGATGTGCTTCGTCAAAGTAAACGTGTGATATTAAGGTTGTGAGTTTTTGCTTTATCTCTGTTGTAGCCCGCGCTATCAGAGCAGGAGTTGTAATAATAATGTCAGCGCTCTCAATAGTCGGTAAATAGTCTATATCTAATAGCGTCTTATTTAGGGTTAGAACAGTAGGGTTGGGGAAATCCTTTGGTATTACACCAAGACGTCTAAGAATCCCCCAGCTTGAAAACTTATCTGAAATTTGCTTTTTTAAGTCAATTGTAGGGACAATAACCAAAGTTCTTTTAGCTTTATCTGCAAGCGTTGCGACAAGCATTGTCTCTGTTTTCCCGTTCCTGTAGGTAGGACAACTGTAGCGACATCCTTAGTCAGAGACCAGTGAGATAAGAGTGAATAAATAGCTCCTGATTGAGCCGGTCGTAAGGTCCAACCAGATTCACCAACCCCATTTATGGAAACGTTATCAGCGTATGACTCAATACTTGTGTTTAATCGTTGTACACAACCTTTAATTTGGTAGGTTCCTTTTTTGCTTCCAGTACCTTTCTTCAATTCAGCAAGGAATGAGACTCCTGTTTCATGAGTCAGCTTAAATAAATTCTCGTTTTCATGTATGGCGCTAAAGTTCAAACTTCCTGGCTCTAAAGCTAGCTGAGAAATAACCCCTATATCACTCTTCTCATTACGAAAATAAATTGGTTTGTCAATTATTAATATTTCGTTATGGACAAGATCCAGACTACCTTGGCTTGATTTTGCGTTCAATGCTATTTCCTTATTCTATCTATGCCAAAAGAGCTTTAGATAAATACTTTCTATGTAAGGGGTAAGGTGACATTGATCCCTACAATTGACTTAATCAATAAATATATAAGATCTCTCTTTATTATGCACTGTTTGGTAGTAATGGATCGAAATATGGGATGAAAAATAGTGGCCTTACTTTTTCTTATTTGGTAGGAAAGGTTAAAGTCTGACCCGGAGACGACCCGGAAAACCGGAATTTCCGGGTCAACGACAATACTCAAGTGATAAACCCTGTTTTGGCAAGTCCTGGTCATTAGTACCGGAGTTGTGGAAATCAATGCGCACAAATTCCGCACACAATAGACAGGATATGGACCGGGGAGAAAAGGCAGGAATTAATTTCTTGTCGCTAAAAACGACAAAAGCCAGCACTCTTGTTAAGAACGTGCTGGCTTTTGTTCGGAATATGATGGTACCAGTGGCCGGACTCGAACCGGCACGCCCGCAAAGGCAACGGATTTTGAATCCGTCATGTCTACCAATTTCATCACACTGGCACTGTGTACTGACTTTTGCACACAACAGGGCGCATTATAAAAGAATCTTCAGTATCGTCAATGACTTCCTGATGCTTTCTGCCCAGATTTCTTATTTTTTATATCAAATCTCTCTGATTTTTTAGCCCTATGGCATGTAAAAATAGTGCAGTTGTGAGAACCTTTTTATATGGCTAAAAAAGTTACTTTCCCTCTTCTTTAATTTTGTTGTCAGGTTAAAGAAGATATGTATTAATTACATGATTATTAAAGAGTCTGCCAGTCGTTCAGACTTTTTCTGCCGAGGAGCAATCACTGGTAGCGGAAGAAATTAACCTGAGTGTAGGTAATATCTTGTTCTTATCGAAGGCGGCGGCAGAATCCATCAATAGAGTGAATCTTTCCAGTGATGATCAGGCTGCAGAATCCGAGAAACTGTATAACCTGGCGCAGTAGTTTAAGATCTGACAGTGTTGTCTATAGTCTATGGTTACCCCGAGCTTTCAAAAGGAAAGCAGATGCAGAATCGGGCTCCGGATTTACTGTCGGGCTGGTATTCAATCTGGCCCTGCAGTATTTCTGTTACCAGATTGTAGGTGATATGCAGTCCCAGGCCAGTACCACCCTGTCCTCGTCGTGTGGTGTAGAAAGGCTCGAATATTCTTTCTCTGATCTCTTCGGCAATGCCTTGACCATTATCGGAAAAAATCAGCTGAATATTATTGTTGTCTGTACGACTTTCAATGGTGATTGCAGGTTGCAAATGCTCTGGCTGAAAGCCATGCTCAAGTGAGTTCGTGATCAGGTTGGTGATAATCTGTTCAATAGCAATGCTATAGGTGTGCGCATAAACGCCTTTTTCCAGATTAAGATTCAGTCGGGTTTGTTTGTCTGTCAGGTTGGGTTGCAAAAATTGGCAGGTGTTACGAATAAGCTGGTCCAGTCTGATGGTATGCTTTTCCATGTTGCTTTGATTGACGGCGACTTCTTTGAAGTCTTTCACCAAACGGCTAACCCGCTGCAGGTTTCTCAGAGTCAGGGTGTTACTGTCTCCGATTGTATTCAGAAATTCATCCAGGCGAGTGCGCGATAGTTTTTCTTCTTGTAGCAACAGGCGTAGTTCTTTTATTTCTTCTCCAATCAAAGATGCCGCAGTGACGGCAATACCTGCAGGGGTGTTAATTTCGTGAGCAACACCTGCTACCAGGCCGCCCAGAGCAGCCATTTTTCGGGATTCAACCAGCTGATTCTGTGTCTTTTTCAATTCGGTTAATGATGTGTCCAGCTGCTTATTTGCCAGAGCAAGCTGATCCATCGCATCGTGCAGTTCTCTGGTTCTTTGCCTTACTTTTTCTTCCAGTGTAACCGTGGTCTGAAAAAGGGAAAAGTCACTGCCTTCACTGTTCAGGCTATGTTCTGCCCTGTCCATCAGAACCTGTATGATTTTTTTCAGGCGTTCAATTTTATGTTCCTGGGTTTCCGGTATGTCGGGAATTAAAGTGGGCATAGGGTTTTCTTCCTTGAGTCGCCCGGTTCCGGGTAGCCTAATACAATGCCTGTACAGGTCTGGTTGACATGCAGGCCGTTCAGCTGCTCACCGTAGGTACTGAACCCTAAAGGATGATAGCTTTTCAGAAGATCTGAAGCTTGTTGCAGCTGCTGTTTCTGCTCCAGTTCTATCCGTCGCATAATGCAGTCAAACATCAGAGTGGTCTGGATACGATGAAGCTGTCGTTGTGCCTGGGTCAGGTGTTGTTGCAGGCTGGATACCAGATCGGTACTGTACCCCGCCCGGATAACAATTCCTGTGTCAATGGCACAGTAAAATGTCAGGCTTAAGTCCGGGTTTATTTTTTGTATGGAGCGCACATATTCTTTATCGCCCATCACCACAACTACAGGATGAGCAGCCAGTAGTTCGTCGGTGATGAGCTGTGAGTGACTCAGGCCCAGCTGTCGGGCATATTCACTGGCAGCGGGGCGACCGTTTATCTCCAGAATTGTGCGCTTTTCCGGGATAGCGTCAGTCACCACCATACGCTGTTCTGTGGCCCGGATACTCTGTGATTTAAAAATCGCAAAAGGCAGGCTGGTTGTGATCAGCAGTTGTACAGCGCAGTTACTCTGTAAACGTTTCTGATGCAGTATAAAGGTTTGTGCAAAACGGGTATTATCTCCTGCAGACCCTCCAACCAGCGGAATACCCGAAATAGCGCTGGCCAATATGCGTACCAGGGGTTCTTCCTTCCGGCAAAGCCCGTCACTGAATAGCAAACTGAATGTACTGGTATCGTCCGGTAGCTGATAGCGGGTATTATGCTGGCTGTGCAGTGTAATGCACTTATCGTGCCACGCTTTCAGGTTCAGTTCACTGAGGTGATCATAGAATGCCAGGCTGATATTGAAATAGTCGGCGGAAAAAGAGATGCCACATATGCTGTGCTGCTGATAGCCTGATGGGCTGATTTCACCTGCAGTGCTGCAGCCTGTAACCAGAACATTGTCGAAGGCATGTTGCATCACCTCAGAGAATGACTCTGTGCAGTACTCCGGGGAGAAAAACAAAATAATGAGACAGGTGTTATTCTGTTGCAGCCGGGGAGCAATTTCCTTAATAGCCTCTGTCAGTTCTCTGGCAGAGGAGGTTGCCGTCTGAATACCGGATGACATCAGACTCCTCCTTTATCTATTAATTCAGATATGAACAGCTCAACGAGATGAGCGCCCTGGTCAGAAGTTTAGCCGATCAGATGTTTTTGGGTATGTGCAGTGCATTAAAACGAGAGCCCGCATTGGCTGGTAAAGTAAGGTCGTTATCAATTCTGTACCCGGTTAACAGCATCTGTATCTGGTAATAGTGTAGCCTGGGCTATGATTACAGAGCAGACATAATGACTTCAAACGGGCTTTAAGCTACTATTCCCGTCTTCCTTTCTTCTGCAGATAATTCAATTTAGTCCCGATGCTACGAACTGATTTCTCTTTTGATCTGCCTGATGAGCTGATCGCACGTTACCCTATGCCTGAACGCACTGCCAGTCGTCTGTTGCAGTTAAACGGCGAAATGGGCGGTATCCATCACGGTGGCTTTACCGATATTCTTGAGCTGGTTCAGCCCGGTGACCTGATGGTGTTTAACGACACCCGAGTCATTCCGGCACGTTTGTTTGGTCAGAAAGAAACCGGCGGCAAAATCGAGATTCTGCTGGAGCGCCTGCAGGACAATAATACAGCGTTAGCTCATATTCGATCCAGCCGATCCCCTAAACCCGGTGCAAAACTGTTACTGCAAGATGGTACTGAGATTGAGGTGCTGGGACGCCAGGGATCTTTATTCGAGCTGCAGTTTCCTCTGGATGCGAGTCTGCTGGATCTTCTGGATAAGATAGGTCATATGCCGCTGCCGCCTTATATTGAACGTGAAGATGAGCTGAGTGACCGGGAACGCTATCAGACGGTCTACAGCAAAAATGCCGGTGCGGTGGCGGCACCAACTGCCGGTCTGCATTTTGATGAGGCCTTGCTGGATGCGTTGAAGGCTAAAGGTGTTGAAACTGCATTTGTGACGCTGCATGTGGGGGCCGGGACTTTTCAGCCTGTCAAAGCGGATAATATTTTTGAGCATCATATGCATTCTGAATACATTCAGGTCAGCGATGATGTCTGCCAGCAGGTTAAGGCTGCTAAAGCCCGTGGCAATCGCGTGATTGCGGTAGGAACTACCAGTGTTCGTTGCCTGGAAACGGCATCTGCTTCCGGCGAGATTGAGCCGATGGCCACCGATACTAATATTTTTATCTATCCGGGCTATCGTTTTAATGTGGTGGATGCCCTGGTAACCAATTTCCACTTGCCTGAGTCCACTCTGATGATGCTGGTCAGTGCATTAGGCGGCTATCAGAATATCATGCAGGCATATCGTGAGGCGGTGCAGGAAAAGTACCGTTTCTTCAGTTATGGCGATGCTATGTTTATTACTCGGAATTCAGAACCGGATCTGCCACCCAGTGCGCAGGCGAAGCCTTCTGAGTAATATTGTTTTATCAGGAATAATTGGTTCCGGCGAGGTGACATAGCCTGTACCGCTTGTTTCGACCGGTTCCGGTGAAATTTGCACTGCGTATGTGGAATACACCGGGATCATTCAGCTCAACCGAGCGCTATTATGAACCGGCCATCAGGGCCGAAAACCGGATTGTTATCTATGTCTCGTGAATGCTTTATGAATTTCGAGCTGAAAAACACCGACGGTAAAGCCCGTCGTGGTCAGCTGACATTTCCCCGTGGTACGGTGCAGACCCCGGCATTTATGCCGGTGGGTACCTATGGCACTGTTAAAGGTATGCTACCTCGTGATATTGAGGCGATTGGTGCTGAGATCATTCTGGGGAACACCTTCCACCTGATGCTGCGTCCGGGCACAGAGGTGGTAAAAGAGCATGGCGATCTGCACGACTTTATTCAGTGGCAGGGGCCGATTCTGACCGATTCCGGTGGTTTCCAGGTATTCAGTCTGGGGGCGATGCGTAAAATCACTGAAAAAGGAGTGGAATTCCGTTCACCGGTGAACGGTGAGAAAGTATTTATCGATCCTGAGCGCTCTATGCAGGTTCAGCGTGATCTGGGTTCGGATGTGGTGATGATCTTTGACGAGTGTACGCCTTATCCTGCCACGCATCAGGAAGCGAAAGAGTCTATGGCAATGTCACTACGCTGGGCGAAGCGTTCAAAGAACGCCCACGGTGACAATCCTTCCGCGCTGTTCGGTATTATCCAGGGCGGCATGTATAAGGATCTGCGCGAAGTGTCTTTGGAAGGCCTGACTGATATCGGCTTTGATGGCTACGCTATCGGCGGTTTGTCTGTGGGCGAGCCAAAAGAAGAGATGATCAGGGTGCTGGATTATCTGCCTGCAATGATGCCGGAGGATCGTCCGCGCTATCTGATGGGGGTGGGCAAGCCGGAAGATCTGGTTGAAGGTGTGCGCCGTGGGGTGGATATGTTCGACTGTGTGATGCCAACCCGTAATGCCCGTAACGGCCACTTGTTCACTGCTGATGGTGTGATCAAAATCCGTAATGCGAAGCATCGCCATGACACTGGTCCTCTGGAAGAAGGCTGTGACTGTTATACCTGTCAGAATTTCAGTCGTAGCTATCTGCATCATCTGGATAAGTGTAAAGAGATGCTGGGTGCTCAGCTGAATACTATTCATAACCTGCGCTACTACCAGCGTCTGATGGCCAGTTTGCGTGAGGCTATTGAACAGGGTAAATTGGACGACTTTGTCGGTGACTTCTATACCCGTCGTGGAATGGAAGTGCCTGAATTAGCAGAGTAATTTTTTAGTGGTGTAAAGCAGGTATGCTTTATACCGGCAGACAAGCCGAACTTTTCCGGAACTTGTCTGCCAGATACAGGTCTTTGTTCTTCGGCGGTTGTTTTTGCATTTAATGGCCCCATAAAACAAATCAGATCCGGATTCGGTCAAAAAGATTCAGAAAAATAATTTCATCATATTGTAGAGGACTCATCGATGAGCTTTTTTATCTCTCCAGCCTTTGCTGAAGGTACTGCTGCAGCGGCAGGCCAGCCAGGTGCTATGAGCCAGATTTTCCTGCTGGTTGGTTTTGTAGTGATTTTCTATTTCATGCTGTGGCGTCCACAAAGCAAGCGTGCTAAAGAGCATCGTGAGTTGGTAAGTGGTATCAGCAAGGGAGATGAAATCGTAATCGGTGGTGGCCTTGTGGGCAGAGTGTCCAAAGTCGGTGACGAGTTTGTTGTGATGGAAATTGCAGAAGGCACTGAAGTGAACGTACAGAAAAATTCTGTCGTTGCTGTTCTGCCTAAAGGCACGATTAAGTCAATTTAAGAGCGCAATCTATCGACATCCCTGACTGCCGGCCTGAGCCGGCAGTCTTGATTTACAGCGGATGTTTTAAGGAACTCATGGCTCATGATCAATAAATATCCCCTCTGGAAATATCTGCTGATTATCACTGTAGTGGTAATGGGCTTTATTTATGCTCTGCCCAATCTGTATCCGGATGATCCGGCAGTACAGCTGACAGGTCAGCGTGGCTCCGTACAGCTGACAGATACCGAACTGAACAAAGCCGCCAAAGCACTGGATCGTGCGGGTATCAGCTACTTTGGCCAGTCAGTTGAGAACAATTCAGGTCTGATTCGTTTCAAAAGTGATGCTGATCAGCTGAAAGCGAAAACCGTTATCCAGCAGGCATTAGGCGATAATTATGTTGTTGCCCTGAACCTGGCCCCCACTACGCCACAATGGCTGGTAGATATTGGGGCTGGCCCGATGAAGCTGGGTCTGGACCTGCGCGGCGGTGTACACTTCCTGATGGAAGTGGATATGAAAGAAGCAATTGCTCAGCGTAACGAAGTTTATATCAGTGAAATTAAGACGCTGCTGCGAACTGAGCGTTTACGCTATCGCCGAATCACCCGTGATGATGGGGTGATCAGTATTCGTTTCAAAGACGAAGAGCTGAGAGAGAAAGCGACATTCCTGCTGCGTAATGAATTTGCAGATTTTACTCAGGTCGAGCGTGAAGCGGATAACAGCTTCTATCTGGACCTGCAGCTGTCTGAAGAAGCGGTACGCAATATTGAAGATTATGCTGTTAAGCAGAACCTGACTACCCTGCGTAATCGTGTGAACGAATTGGGTGTATCTGAGCCAATCGTTCAGCGTCAGGGCCGTAACCGTATCGTAATTGAGCTGCCCGGTGTGCAGGATACTGCCGCAGCCAAACGTGTGCTGGGTGCGACGGCTAACCTGGAATTCCGTCTGGAAGCCCGTTCAGACAGCAACACTCTGGACACTGAAGAATATCCTTTCCGTAATAATCCGAATCGCCTGGCGACGCTGGAACGTGACATCATTATCACGGGTAACAGCGTATCCAATGCTCAGTCAGCATTTGATGAAAATGGTGTTCCTCAGGTGAATATTGACCTGGACAGCCAGGGCGGTAAGCTGATGAACCGTGCGACACGTAATAACATCCGTCGTCGTATGGCAGTGTTGTTTGTTGAGCACAAGATTAAGACGACTGTTGTTGAGCATGCAGGTGAGAAAGTTGAAAAACGTACACCGTACGTTGAAAAACACATCATCTCCCTGGCAACCATTCAGAGTGCACTGGGCAACAGTTTCCGTATTACCGGTCTGGATGCTCCGGGTGAAGCATCTGAACTGGCTCTGCTGCTACGTGCCGGTTCTCTGGCAGCGCCTATTTACTTTGTAGAAGAGCGCACCATTGGTCCAAGTCTGGGTAAAGAGAATATCGAACTGGGCGTGACTTCGGTGCAGATTGGTATGGCACTGGTGGTCATCTTTATGCTGGCCTTCTATAAAGTGTTTGGCATCATTGCTAACCTGGCACTGACGGCCAACCTGGTGATGCTGGCGGCATTGATGTCCATGATGTCAGCAACACTGACGTTGCCGGGTATTGCCGGTATCGTACTGACACTGGGTATGGCAGTAGATGCTAATGTGCTCATCTTCTCTCGTATTAAGGAGGAGCTGAATAATGGTATGTCCCCTCAGATGGCGATCCATGCTGGTTTTGAGCGTGCGTTCGTAACCATTTTTGATGCTAACCTGACTACCTTGCTGGTTGCCGTGATTCTGTTTGCGGTAGGTACTGGTCCGGTGAAAGGCTTTGCCGTGACACTGTCGCTGGGTATTCTGACCTCTATGTTTACCGCGATTATGGTAACCCGTGCGCTGGTAAATGTAGTTTATGGTGGCCGTCAGCTGAAAAAGCTGTCGATCTGATCGGATTGAAACAGAGTTCTGAAGCAGACCAGAGTCTGCTTCAGATATGACGGAAGATAATATTATGTCTCGTATCAATCGTTCCATCGATTTTATGGCAGGCCGGAAAATCGCTGGAATTCTTTCTATCATCCTGATTGTGCTTTCAATCGGATCTCTGGCTGTTAACCAGCTGAAGCTGGGGCTGGACTTTACCGGGGGAACTCTGGTTGAGGTCGGGTTTGAGCAGGCTCCGGAGCTGGAGGCGCTGCGTCTTCAGCTGGAAAATGCCGGGTTCGAGGATGTCACAGTACAGAACTTCGGCTCTGAACGCGATGTGCTGGTACGTCTGGCTCAGGGGTTTTCGCCTACAGTCGGTAATGAGGTGCTGGGCGCTATTAAGCAGAATGAGGCTTATACTGTTGAGCTGAAGCGTGCAGAATTTGTGGGTGCTCAGGTCGGTGAAGAGCTGCGTGACCAGGGGGGCATAGGTATGCTGCTGGCACTGGCGCTGGTGATGGTATATGTCGCATTGCGTTTCCAGTTTAAGTTTTCTGTAGCATCGGTTGCAGCACTGGCTCATGATGTAATTATTATGCTGGGGCTGTTTTCTATCTTACAGCTGGACTTCGATCTGACGGTACTGGCTGCGGTGCTGGCCGTGATCGGCTACTCACTGAACGATACCATCGTGGTGTCAGACCGTATTCGTGAGAACTTCCGCCGTTTGCGTACCGGTTCTCCGATAGAGATTGTGAATGTTTCTCTGAACCAGACACTGGGCCGTACCTTAATCACTTCTTTGACTACTTTGCTGGTGCTGTTAGCGTTGTTCTTCTTCGGCGGTGAGCTGATTCATAACTTTGCCATTGCTCTGCTGGTGGGAGTGCTGGTCGGTACTTACTCTTCGATTTATGTGGCCGCCAATATTCTGCTGATGATGAATATTGATCGTGATGACCTGATCGTGCCTGAAACGGAGGGGGAAGTTGTGGATGATCGTCCATGATGCTGACTAATCGCTGAGTATGAGAAAGCCGGTGGCAGAAGCACCGGCTTTTTTTGTGCTTTCAGTTTGTTTCAGCAGGGATGACTGGTAATAAAAAACGCCCCAGCCGATGAATTGGCTGGGGCGCTGGCTTTCGTAGAGAAAGAAAGCAAACCGGAGCTGTTACAGGTGAATTTTGATAATCTGCAGCAGCACTTTATACATTTTCGGATTGGCCATCAGCAGGTTGCCATCTTTAGGCAGATTTGGCGTACCGTCAATAGCACCGATCAGTGAACCGCTTTCTTTGGCAAACAGAGCGGCAATACGCATCTCGTCCTGTTGGCTGCTGAATACAATGCTGGCATCTGTGTAGCCGGCAGCGGTATTCAGAAGATCCAGCAATACACAGCCAGATGCATGCATGCTTTCAGCAACCTGACCCAGTTGCTGGGTCAGTGTCAGATAAACAGGGAAGTTACGGGCGCGCTGGCTCAGTTCTGGCAGGCCCAGGCTGTATTTGCCCGCATCCAGTGAACGCTGCTGACTGGCACGGATACGGCGGCCATTCAACTGTGCTCCCCGACCACGGGATGCGCAGAATTCGTCACCGGTAAACGGATTGATGACAATGCTGTGTTCCAGCTTGCCTTTGACTTCAATGCTGATAGACAGAGCGCTCATAGGCAGAGAGCGGCTCAGATTGTTCCACCCGTGGGATGAATTCACGATCCAGACAACGTCTTTACCCTCACCGGTTCCGGTGACAGGGCGTTCGAAGTGGCCTTTGAAGCTATGCTCAGGATGAGCACGATTCAGTTGTTTAATAATAAAGCTTTCAACAGAGCGTGCTGTGTCTTCCAGAAGCTGCTCGACTTCGTTGTCTTCGCGCGCCAGATCGAGACGCTCATTAATACGCTGAAAATTTTGCACAGCACTGCGCGCAGTACGCAACGCCAACTGAACCATTGGATGCATGTGAATACCGTCGGGTGAAAATTGTTAAAGAACGAGGGCGGCGATGATACCAGAAACAGATACGAAAGCGAGGGCTTTCGATGAATTAATAGTAAAACTTAACAGGCGGGCTTTTTTGCTACAATAAACCGGATAAACCGGGGATACACCGATGGCTGATTAACCGGTTGAATTTTCGGTTTTTGAGTCAGGTCTTTCCATTGTCAGGGTGACAAAAAAGGTCATCCTGCTTATTCATCACTGAGTTACACAGAGCTATGCTAAAACAGATTCGTATTGTACTGGTAAATACCACTCATCCGGGAAATATCGGGGCGGCTGCCCGTGCGATGAAAAACATGGGGCTGGCGGATCTGGTTCTGGTCGATCCTAAGCGTTTTCCTGATCCGGAAGCCAGTGCCCGCAGCTCTCGGGCTGACGATATTCTGGAGCAGGCGCGTGTGGTGTCTGCTCTGGAAGATGCTGTGGCGGATTGTCAGCTGGTGATTGGTACCAGCGCTCGTCAGCGTCATCTATCCTGGCCTTTAATTTCCCCCCGGCAAATGGCCGCCCTTGTGAAAGAAAATACAGAGCAGCAGGCTATTTCTGTGGCACTGGTTTTTGGTCGTGAGGACCGGGGGCTAATGAATGAAGAGCTGGCTCTGTGTCATTACCATGTTCACATTCCAACAGAAGAAAGCTTCAGTTCGCTGAATGTGGCTGCAGCGGTTCAGGTACTGGCGTATGAGCTTCGTGTCGCATCAATGAACGAGAGAGAGATCATGCAGGCCGGAGCGTCAGCCGAATCATCGGTGACTGCAGGGCTGGCAAATCAATGGCAGAGTGATTGGGATACTCCCTGGGCTGATGGCGATAATATGGAACGGTTCTTCGATCATCTGGAACAGACGCTCAGAGATATTGAGTTTTATAAGCCGGAGCACTCTGCTCAGCTGATGCCTAAGCTGCGTCGTCTTTATCAGCGATCCAGGCTGGATCAGACGGAACTGAATATTCTCAGAGGTATACTGACTGCCACTCAGAAGGCATCCCGGCATCGTGCCGATTAAGCTGCTAAGACACATCTTTAAGTATCAGGTTAAAAGTAGCTCTGCTTAAAGCCGCTATTATTCTCATATCGCTGACAGAAGCGTGTCGGAGCATTTCTGGGAAGATATAGCGCTGCGTTTCAGGCTTTATTATCCGGAGAATATACTGTACTCAGTGCAAGAGCGTCGTGACCGGGTAAGGACATGGCGACCGTCGTTTCTGGTGTCTGTTATAAAGTCGTTACATTCTTCATGGAGTTATATACTTGACCAAAATGCTGGGTGTTAGCATAATAATGTTTTAAGTCATCATTATCGGAGAGATCACCATGCGGCTGACAACCAAGGGTCGTTACGCAGTGACAGCGATGCTGGATCTGGCTTTGCATGCCACCGAAGGGCCTGTAAGTCTGGCCGATATTTCAAAGCGACAGGAAATCTCCCTGTCTTATCTTGAGCAGCTGTTTGCCCGTTTGCGACGTAATGAACTGGTTAGCAGTGTACGGGGCCCCGGTGGTGGTTACCAGCTGAGTCGCGACAGTCATGAAATATTTGTCGCTCAGGTTATTGATGCGGTGAATGAATCCGTGGATGCGACGCGTTGCAGTGGTCTGGGCGATTGCAAAGATGGCAAAGAGTGCCTGACTCATCATCTGTGGTGTCAGCTCAGCGATCAGATTCACGACTTTCTGAGTGGTATTAGCCTGGGTGAGCTGGTGCTTCAGCATGAGCAGACGGCACGGGATGCTTGTGGTATGCCTGATAGCGATAAAATTCGTATTGCTGCCATTGGCTGATTCAGCTGTTTGCAGGTTGCATCTTTTGTTTTTCAGGGGTCAGACATCGTCTGGCTCTACCGCCTTTTATCTGTTTTATCCGTCGTATACACAGAAGATTTTCCTGAAGCAAGAGAGTATGCTATCAGGTTTTTATCTTCAGGATGTTCTGTCCTGATAAGACATTGATTTTATCCCTGTTGTGCTATGGGTACTGGCCTCTGTTTGTATACCAGAGGTATTAATGTACAAAGGCAGACAGATGATAGAAACATCTGGTTCAGATAGTTAGCGAGTGTGAGTTCTGGCTATGCAAACGGCTTATTTTGATTATGCTGCTACCACCCCGGTTGATCCTGTGGTAGCTGAAAAGATGATTCAGTATCTGATGCCGGATGGCTGTTTTGCCAATCCGGCTTCCAGAGCCCATATGCCGGGCTGGTTTGCAGAGCAGGCCGTTGAAGAAGCGCGTCTGAAAATTGCGAAAGCACTGAACTGTGATGCGCGAGAGCTGGTCTGGACTTCAGGGGCAACTGAATCGAATAATCTGGCACTTAAAGGTGTAGCAGAGACCCGACGCCAGCGCGGACGACATATTATTACCTCGGCTATTGAGCATAAGGCTGTGCTTGATACCTGTGGCTGGCTGGAAACTCAGGGCTATGATGTAACATACCTTAAGCCGGATCAGAAAGGTGTCATTACAGCTGAGCAGGTGGCGGATGCCATTACGGATCAGACCATACTGGCGTCTTTTATGATGGTCAACAATGAGCTGGGCAGTATTAATGATATTGCTGCGATTGGTGATGTACTGAAAGCCAGAGATATTGTGTTCCATGTGGATGCGGCTCAGGCTGGCGGTAAGTTGCCTATTGACCTGAAAGCGCTGCCTGTCGACCTGATGTCATTCAGTGGCCATAAAGTTTATGGTCCGAAAGGCATTGGTACTTTGTATGTGCGTCGCGATCCTGATCTGAAAGTCGCAGCACAGATTCATGGCGGTGGGCATGAAAGAGGGATGCGCTCAGGGACTTTGCCGACGCATCAGATTGTAGGCATGGCTGAAGCTTTTACCCTGGCAACGCAACGCATGGAGCAGGATAAACAGCATATCTCTGTCCTGAGAGAGCAGTTGTGGCTGGGAATTTCGTCATTACCGGATGTCACTATAAACGGTGATGCTGATGGTTATCCGGGCATTATTAATCTGTGTTTTTCTGGCGTGGATGGTGAAGCGCTGTTAATGGCGATTAAAGATATTGCGGTATCGACCGGATCTGCCTGTAACTCTGCCAGTGTGGATCCTTCCTATGTGCTGAGCGGTATAGGTCTGCCCAGAGAGAAGGCTCTGAGTTCTTTACGCTTCAGTCTGGGGCGTTTTACCACTGAATCAGAAGTGGAACAGGCTATTGATATTGTGGTCAAAGCGGTGACGGCATTAAGAGGGCAGTAGCCTCTGATACGTCGTGGAAGCCTGACGGGCGATCGTTATGGCTTCTTATCCGTTTTGTGTAGTAACTGATCTGTTTTTTGATTGACCGGTGCAGAAATAAAGAAACTGGGCCGGAAGGAGTCTGCAATGGCGGTAACTATTACAGAATCTGCAGCGACGCATATTAAGAAGTGTCTGCAGGATCGTGGTCAGGGTGAAGGCCTGAGAGTCAAGGTGAAACCCAGTGGCTGTTCAGGTTATTCTTACGTACTGGATTTTGCTGATGATATTGCCGAAGGTGATCATGTTTATCAGCAGCATGATGTTAAAGTCATCGTGGATCAGGATGCACTGCCAATTCTGGATGGCAGTGAAGTGGATTTTGTAACCCAGGGGCTGAATAGCTTTTTCCGCTTTAACAATCCGAATATTAAAGATGAATGTGGTTGTGGTGAAAGCTTCAACGTATAAGTACTGATGATATTCAGGCCCTGAACCAGCCTGACGTTATTTGTTTTTGCAGCGCTGTTCAGTAAAAAAGACGTTTTTCTGAAAATTTTTCTCGCTGAACGGCTCTGACGCATACTAATTTGTCTTTAATCTGCGTATACTTCGCGGGTTTTTAATTTAATATCTATTTTTCATTGATTTCAGACGTTGGAGTATTTCCGATGGCGGTAGAGCGCACTCTTTCTATCATCAAACCTGATGCAGTAGCTAAAAATGTTGTTGGTCAGATCATTGCTCGTTTCGAGAATGCAGGCCTGCAGGTTGTTGCAGCTAAAATGGTTCACCTGTCTCAGGAGCAGGCTGAAGGTTTCTACGCAGAGCACAAAGAGCGTCCTTTCTTTGGTGATCTGGTTGCTTTCATGACTTCTGGTCCTGTTATTGTTCAGGTTCTGGAAGGTGAAAACGCAATCGCTCAGAACCGCGATCTGATGGGTGCGACTAACCCACAGGAAGCGGCTGAAGGCACTATCCGTCGTGATTTCGCTGAGTCTATCGACGCGAACGCTGTTCACGGCTCAGATTCTGCTACTTCTGCAGAGCGTGAAGTGGCTTACTTCTTCAACGCTGAAGAGATCTGCCCGCGCGGTTAAAACAGAACAGCCTCCGGGCTGATCTGCTGGTCCCTGACCAGACTTAAGCAGCCACCTTGTGTGGCTGCTTGTGCTTTGGATTATGCTTAATCCCTATCTGACCAGGGGCTTTCCCCCTTCCTGCAATTTTTTTCAGGCTGCCACTCCGGTACCGGTGAACATTATGAGCACTCAGACAAAAGCCAATTTACTCGGTTTAACTAAGTCGCAAATGGAAGCGTTCTTTGAATCTATCGGTGAGAAGCGTTTTCGTGCCACTCAGCTGATGAAATGGATTCATCATTATGGTGTGGATGACTTCGATGAGATGACGAACCTGAGTAAGGCGTTGCGTGCCAGGCTGAAAGAGATTGCAGAAGTGCGTGGACCTGAGGTGGTCTACAAGGACTTTTCTGATGATGGTACCCGTAAGTGGGTGTTGAAAGTGGATGGCGGGAGCTGTATCGAGACAGTACTGATTCCAATGGATGACAAGCGTCGTACATTGTGTGTGTCATCACAGGTCGGTTGTTCACTGGATTGCAGCTTCTGTTCAACAGGTAAACAGGGGTTTCAGCGCAACCTGACGCCAGCTGAAATTATTGGCCAGGTATGGGTCGCTCAGCGTTCTTTTGGTCCTCGTACGGATTCCTCGAACCGCCCGGTGACCAATGTGGTCATGATGGGTATGGGTGAGCCTCTGATGAACTTTGAGCCTGTGATGGATAGCATGGAATTGATGCTGGATGACTGGGGATATGGTTTATCCAAGCGTCGGGTGACACTGAGTACCTCTGGTGTGGTACCGGCGATTGAAAAAATGATAGGCCGTACGGATGTTGCTCTGGCCATTTCCCTGCATGCTCCGAACGATGAACTACGTAATGAACTGGTGCCGATTAACCGGAAATATCCGATTAAACAGCTACTGGATGTCTGTAATCGCTACCTGGATACTCTGGGGGATAATCGCTCCATCACAGTGGAATATACTCTGATTGCGGGCATCAATGACCAGCCAGAGCATGTGGCTCAGCTGGCTAAGCTGCTGAAGGGCTTTGACTGTAAGATTAACCTGATTCCGTTCAATCCTTTCCCGAATAATGATTATCGCAAGCCAAGCCGTAATGCCATTATGCGTTTCCAGAATGCTCTGATAGATTCTGGATATGTGGTGACGGTACGCAGCACCCGAGGGGACGATATTGATGCCGCGTGTGGCCAGCTGGTTGGTCAGGTGATGGATAAAACCCGTCGCAGCGCAAAATATGCTGAAGCACAGGTTATTGATGCTGTACAGGTTGGACACTAATCCGGTTATACTGACCTGAATGTTTTACCGGAAGCAGGATGCTTCCGGCTTCACTTATTCTATCTGGGGGCAGGGATGATGCTGCAGATAAGGCCTTTGCGGATTGCCACTGTATTTTCCGGTATTGTGTATCGGGTTGTTATTTGTTTATTGCTGATTACCTGGATGATTACGCTTGTGGCCTGCGCTCCGGTAGCGGGTCCCTTGTATAGTGATTCACAGAAAGTATCTGATTCTTATGCTGAAATGGGATTTGCATACCTGCTACAAGGAAACAGGGAACGAGCAAAGAGATCCCTGGTCAAAGCTCTGTCTATCGATCCGCGCTCGCAAACAGCCCTGCATGGTATGGCGCTGGTCTATCGTTCTGAAGGAGAAGATACGCTGGCAGAGCAGTATTTTTTGCAGGCTCTGGATAGAGATCGCCATTTTTCTGCTGCACGTAACAATTTTGCTGCATTTTTATACGAAAAAGGTCGTTACAATGAAGCCTGTAAACAGCTAAAACTGACAGTATCTGATACTCTGTACAGAAAGCGATGGCAGGCATTTGAAAATCTGGGGTTGTGTCTTTTAAAAATTGATCAGCCTCATCAGGCGGAAGATGCTTTCTTAAAGGCGCTTCGACTGAATGCCCGGTCACCGATTGCGCTGCTTGAAATGGCTGATCGGAGGCATAGTCAGAAACAGCCTCTTGCAGCCTGGCTCTTTCTGCAGGAATATATGTCAGTTGCAAAAATGACAAGCCGGAGTTTAAGGTTAGGGATTGAGCTGGCTGATGTGTTAAACATGTATGATGAGCGCCGCCATTTGAGAGAAGAGCTGGCCCGTTTGAAACAATAAAAGAGAAATCCAAGGACTTATCCGATCATGACCGAAAATATTGCCCCAAAGGAAGAATTACAGCAAAACGATTCATCCCCGGTGATGCCTGGGGATCTCCTTAAGGAAGGCCGTGAGCGAGCAGGTATGTCCACTGAGGATGTGGCTTCAAAGCTGAACCTGAAACACTCTTTTGTTGTGCAGATCGAAGAAAATAATTTTGATCATCTGCCCGGCCCTACCTTTATCCGGGGATATCTCAGAGCCTATTCAAAACTGATTGATCTGGATGCCGATCCGGTCATTGCAGCATTTAATACTCTGGCAACGGATACGCCAGTGGATACTAAAGGTGGCCGTGGCTATAAGCCTGTGGATACTATCAGACCACAGCGTAATCTGTCTGATCCGTTAATTAAATACACGACCCTGATTATTCTGGCTGCTATTATCGGATTCTCTGTTATCTGGTGGCAAAGCCGTAATGGCGGTGAACTCAGCCTGATGAATTTTGGTCAGAGTGACACTGTGGCGGTAGATACATCTGATGGAGAAACTGTACTGGCCCCGATGAATATCCCTGAATCAGCCGAAGAGGCTGATGGGGTCGATGGGACAGGTGATCCGGTTGAAGCGACTGATCAGCAGAGTATTGTAACAGGTACGGAAGCCTCCTCTGACGATAGCGATGCTCAGAATGATGCAGAAGACACTACTGTGGTGGTAACTGAGCAAAATAGTGAACAGGCAGAGGAAACCGATGAGGCTGAAGCAGAGAGTGAATCTGAAACAGCGGAACCTGTAGAAGAATCACCGGCAGCGGAACCTGTTGTGCAGGAAAGTACAGAGACTCAGGCTGAAGAAGCCGTTGTTGAGGACACTCCGGATGAATCAGCTCCGGTAGTTGCTGCCCGGACCCAGGATTCAGATAACATTAACGCTGAACCTTCCACTTCAGAGGCTACTGCTGTTCTTGCGGAGCCGGCACAACCCCTGGCTGATGGTCTGGCTCGTCTGGTGATCAGTTTTACTGAAGAGTGCTGGGTAAGAGTAACCGATGCCCGTGGTATTAAAGTGATTAATAACCTGAAGAAACCGGGTGAAACATCTGATGTAACCGGTGTGCCTCCATTTAAAATGATGATTGGTAACGCGACAGGGGCATCCGTGTTGTACAATGGCCAGCCGATTGATCTTGCTCAGCATACTAACCGGAACAACATTGCGCGCTTTAATCTGGGGGAGCAGGAATAAAGCGCCCGGATTTTTAAAATTTTAACTGAGAATTGTCCTGTGCACTTCGAATCACCGATTAAACGTCGTAAGTCCCGTCAGATTATGGTTGGGGATGTCGCTGTAGGAGGCGACGCCCCCATCTCCGTTCAGAGCATGACTAATACTAACACCTGTGATGTTGAGGCAACCGTTGCTCAGATTCAGGCCATTCAGGAGGCAGGGGCAGATATTGTTCGTGTTTCTGTGCCGACGATGGATGCAGCAGAAGCGTTTGGTCAGATTCGTCAGCAGGTGTCAGTCCCTCTGGTGGCGGATATTCATTTTGACTATCGCATTGCTCTCCGGGTAGCTGAGCTGGGGGTGGACTGTCTGCGTATCAATCCGGGTAATATTGGTAATGATGACCGGGTTCGCAGTGTCGTAGATGCGGCCAGGGATAAAAACATCCCGATACGTATTGGCGTCAATGCAGGTTCTCTTGAAAAAGAGCTGCAGAAAAAATACGGTGAGCCAACGCCCGATGCTCTGGTTGAATCAGCCATGCGCCATATCGATATTCTGGATCGACTGGACTTTCAGAACTTTAAACTCAGCCTTAAAGCATCAGATGTCTTTATGACTGTGGCTGCATATCGTAAAATTGCAGATCAGATTGAACAGCCTTTGCATCTGGGTATCACAGAAGCCGGGGGCTTGCGCTCCGGTACGGTTAAATCCTCTGTAGGACTGGGATTGTTACTGATGGATGGTATTGGCGATACCATACGGGTATCGCTGGCTGCAGATCCGGTTCAGGAAATTAAAGTTGGCTTTGATATTCTTAAAAGCCTTAAGTTGCGCAGTAATGGCATCAATTTTATTGCCTGCCCCAGTTGTTCTCGTCAGAACTTTGATGTGATTGGAGTGATGAATGAACTGGAAACCCGTCTGGAAGACATACGAACACCTATGGATGTTGCCGTTATTGGCTGTGTTGTGAATGGTCCAGGCGAAGCAAAAGAGGCTGCATTAGGGCTGGCCGGAGGTTCTCCCAGTCTGGTTTATATTGATGGCAAACCGGCACAGAAGCTGTCTAATGAAGACCTGGCTGCGAATCTGGAGCAGATGATTCGTAAGAAAGCTCAGGAAAAAGAAGCCGCAGATGCTCAGCTGATTGCAAAAAGTCAGTAGTGATCACAGGTGAACTTATCTTCTGAACGAGCAGTGTCTACACTGCTCGTTTTTTATCGTTTGGCAGAAAAATGCTGACGATAGCGAAATGATTAATAATGCATTTTACAGGAATACAATTTTGGCTAAGAAAATCCAGGCCATTCGCGGCATGAATGATATCCTGCCGGAACAAAGTGCCATCTGGCAGTATCTGGAAGGTACCGTGGCAAATCTGCTGAAGCGTTACTGCTATCAGGAAATACGTACTCCTATCGTAGAGCAAACCGCTTTGTTTAAGCGCTCGATTGGTGAAGTCACAGATATTGTTGAAAAAGAGATGTACACCTTTGAGGATCGTAATGGCGATAGCCTGACATTACGTCCTGAAGGCACTGCCAGCTGTGTACGTGCCTGTGAAGAGCATGGCCTGTTGTATAACCAGATTCAGCGTTTGTGGTACACAGGTCCTATGTTCCGCCACGAGCGCCCTCAGAAAGGCCGTTATCGCCAGTTCCATCAGATTGGTGTCGAAACCTTTGGTATGACGGGACCGGATATTGATGCCGAGCTGATTATCCTGAGTGCCCGCTTGTGGAAAGAGCTGGGCATTTACGATGCGGTGACTCTGGAGCTGAACTCTCTGGGTTCATCTCAGGCGCGGGCAGAATATAAAGAGGCACTGGTTGCTTTCCTGGCTGAGCGTAAGGATCAGCTGGATGAAGATAGTCAGCGTCGTCTGGACTCTAACCCGATGCGAATTCTGGATAGTAAAGACCCGAATACTCAAGCTCTGTTGGATGGGGCTCCTGTGTTTGATGATTACATTGATCAGGAATCGAAAGAACATTTTGAGCAGCTGTGCGCCATGCTGGATGCGGCAGGAATCAGTTATACACTGAACCCAAGACTGGTTCGGGGGCTGGATTACTATTGCAAAACGGTATTTGAATGGACGACTACGGAACTGGGTGCTCAGGGAACTGTCTGTGCTGGTGGGCGTTATGATGGCCTGGTTGAACAGCTTGGCGGGCGCACGACACCTGCAGTCGGTTTTGCTATGGGCGTTGAGCGTCTGATTCTGATGCTGGAAACCCTGAATGTTATTCCTGAGTCGGTTACCAATAAGCCGCAGATCTTTATTGCTGCTGTTGGCGAAGGTGTTGCCAGTCATGGATTGCTGCTGGGCGAAGTGTTACGTGAGCAGACAGATCTGCGAGTGCAGATGCACTGTGGTGGTGGCAGCTTCAAGAACCAGATCAAGAAAGCCGACAAATCAGGCGCTGATATCGCACTGATTATGGGTGAAAATGAAGCGGCAAACAGTGAAGTCGCAGTAAAATTCCTGCGTGAAGCCCGAGAGCAGGAAACGGTATCTCAGTCCGATATCGTGGCATACCTGGAAAAGGTACTGAATTAATTCAGATTGACTGAATCAATCAGTGGCAGACACTGATGTAACTCAGCTTGCAGGGGCTGTGTATTTTGTCCGGGAACATCCGGTCGGTGCCGTAACAGGGCAGCCCTCTGTTGAATAATTATAACAGCCCGTTAAGGAATCGGCTGTTGCGATAACAGACAGGAGATAATTCTGTGTCCGATTTACGTACCGAAGAAGAACAGGTTGAACTGATCAAAAAATGGTGGGCAGATAATGGTAAGTCGACAATTGCCATTATTGTTCTGACCCTGGCCGGAATTCTGGGCTGGCAATGGTGGCAGCAACAGGAGCAGGCAAAGGCAGAAGCAGCATCTTCTTCTTATGAGCAGTTAATTGAGCTGATGAATCAGCCAGAACTGAATGATGAACAGCGTGCTACTGCAACACACCTGGCTTCTGAACTGAAGAAAAACTACGAAGGCTCTCTGTATGCAGAGTATGCGGGCCTGTTTGAGGCTAAGTTGCTATTCCAGAAAGGTGAACTGGACCAGGCTCTGTCTGTCCTTAAATCGGTTCAGACCACCGCGACTCACCCGTCAGTGAAAGAAGCGGCCGGTCTGCGTCAGGCTCAGCTGCTGTGGCAACAGGATAAAACAGCAGAAGCGCTATCTTTTGCTAAGACGATTAAGGCTCAGGCTTTTTCCGGTGAGCTGGAAGAGCTGAAAGGTGATCTGCTGGTTGAGTCCGGTGACAAGGATGCAGCAAAAGAGGCTTACCTCAAAGCCAGAACAATTTTCAGCAATAAAGGAGTCAGCCGTCCGGTTCTGGAAATGAAACTGGCTGATTTGGGTGGTGCCTGATGAATAAGATCTGGCTGGCTCTGTTACTGACAGGCTTTCTGGCAGGCTGTGGCAGTTTGCCAGAGCCTGAATATACGCCTCGCGACCTGACAGATATTGATGAACAGGTCGAGATGGATGTTGAATGGACTGATTATGCCAGTATGGGGACGGATGAGCAGGGATATAAGCTGCCATTAGTGGCCCATGAAAGTCGCCTGTTTGGCGTAGGTTATGAAGGTAACCTGATGGCATGGAGCAAGGATGATGGTGATGTTTTATGGGAAGCGGAGCTGGAGGAAGGTATCAGTTCTGGCCTGGCTTATCATAATGAACAACTCTTTATGGGTACCCAGAATGGTGAGATGATCTCTGTTTCTGCTCAGGGTGGTGAGCGTTTATGGCGTACACGACTGAGTTCAGAAGTACTGGCTGCACCACAGGTTAATGCTGCCAGAAACCAGTTGATTGCTCAGACCGGAGATGGAAGGGTATATGCGCTTGAACTGGATACCGGACGTGTAATCTGGAGTTATGTTAGTACAGAACCTCTGCTGACGCTGCATGGCACGGCATCACCGCGGGTGATTCCTGGGGTGACATTTGCCGGTTTTGCTAACGGACATATGACAGCACTGGATAACCGCAACGGTAATAAGTTGTGGGATGTTCGGGTCGCTGCTTCTGAAGGCCGGACAGATATTGAGCGCCTGATTGATGTTGATGGGCAGCCATTGATTACACGGGATGGTATGTTGGTGAGTACCAGTTTCCAGGGCAGAGTTGTAGCGATGGACCCACGCAGCGGTCGTGCTATCTGGGAGCGTAAAGATTCCAGCTTTTATCCGGCTGTTGAAGGTGGTAGTAATCTGCACTACGTTGATGAAGGTAGTCGTGTAATTGCGGTCGATGCCCGTTCAGGCAGTATTCTGTGGAATCAGGATGCGCTTGAAGGGCGGCGTCTGACGGCACCTTTGATGTGGAAGGATACTGTCGCTGTTGCTGATTTTGAAGGTTACGTGCATCTGATTGACTCTGAAACCGGTGAAATTATCGGGCGTATTCAGGCCGATACTTCCGGGGTGGAACAGCCATTGCTGATCTCGGGTGATCAGCTGTATGTTGTGGCTGTCAGCGGTCGGGTGATTGCGATCAGTCGTCAATGACCATGCGTGTTCACAACCAGGTTATCCACAGCGGGTAAAGCGTTTTATCCGATCTGCTGGTATGTATTATTTTAGCCCGGTCGAAGTTTACTTCGTCCGGGCTTGTTAACTTAATGAAGATATATCAATGAATCCTCCTGTTATTGCCCTTGTTGGCCGCCCGAATGTGGGTAAATCAACGCTGTTTAATCGATTGACCCGTAGCCGCGATGCGCTGGTTGCTGACTTTGCTGGCCTGACCCGTGACCGGAAATACGGTGAAGGCAAGGTGGGAGGTAAGCCCTACATTGTGATTGATACCGGTGGTATCAGTGGTGATGAAGAAGGCATCGATTTTGTTATGGCAGAGCAGTCTTTACTGGCCATTGAAGAGGCAGATATTGTCCTGTTCATGGTGGATGGCAAAGCTGGCCTGACTGCTGCTGATGAGATGATTGCTCAGCATCTGCGTCAGCAGGGTAAAGAAGCCTGGCTGATTGTGAATAAGACCGATGGCCGTGATCCGGATGTAGCAATGGCCGAGTTTTATGCACTGGGTATGAGTAATGAGCCGATTGCTATTGCTGCCGCACATGGCCGTAATGTCACGGTGATGATTCAGCATATTCTGGAGCCTTACCCGGACTATGATGAAGAGGCGATGGCTGAGCATGAGCAGCTGAAGAACAAAGGCATTCGTATTGGTGTCATTGGTCGTCCTAATGTGGGTAAATCCACACTGGTTAACCGTATTCTGGGTGAAGATCGTGTCGTGGTGTTTGACCAGCCCGGAACCACCAGGGATGCTATTGCTATTCCTTTTGAGCGTGATGAGCAGGAATACACGCTGATTGATACGGCAGGTATCCGTCGACGCAAAAATGTGACGGAAATTGCCGAGAAGTTTTCCATTATTAAGACACTGGAAGCAGTCAGGGAATGTAATGTCGCTGTGATGGTTATTGACGCCCGCACCGGTATTGTGGAACAGGACCTGCATCTGCTGGACTTTGTATTACAGAGTGGCCGTGCTCTGGTTATTGCAGTGAATAAGTGGGACGGTCTGGACGGCGATGTAAAAGATAAAATTAAAGAAGATGTTGATCGTCGCCTGGGGTTTGTGAACTATGCTGATGTTCATTTTATATCTGCACTGCATGGTACCGGTGTCGGTCATATTTATAAGTCTATTAACAAGGCTTACAATTCAGCGATGAGCCACTGGCAGACCAATCGTCTGACCACCATTCTGGAAGATGCTGTTCAGGAGCATCAGCCACCGGTTGTCAGAGGTCGTCGTATTAAATTGCGGTATGCTCACCAGGGTGGAAAGAACCCTCCAATTATTGTTGTACATGGTAACCAGACTGATGCGCTACCAGAAAGTTACAAACGTTATCTGACCAATACTTTCCGCAAAGTGTTGAAAGTTAAGGGTACGCCGATCCGGTTTGAATTCCGTTCCGGTAATAATCCTTATGATCAGACCGATAAAGATGATCGTGAGAAAGCGAAACAGCGTCAGCTGAAAATGACTAAAGACTCCCGGACTGATCGTAAGAAACGTCGTCACTGATGCTGACGGTTTTTGTTCCTCTGATCACTTCCGATATAGAAAAGCCTCGCATACCGTTTGGTATGCGGGGCTTTTTACATCAGAGCGGCTGTATTCTTGTATCCCGGATACAGAGCTGTCTTATCTGGCCTGAGCGACAGCGATACCATCGTATTTCTGTTTAGCCTTGACCACCTTTTCTATATAACGGCGGGACTCTGCACTGGGGTGGTTGTGGTTTAGTTTCAGGTAGACCTGCTGAGGTGTCAGGCTGTTGATGACCTGTACCGCATGTTTTCTGTCACGGGAGAAAGTCTTTAAAACATTACCAGCACCACCGTTGTAGGCCGAAATAATGCAATATTCCCGTGATAACGGATGGGTTACATCTTTCAGATAGATATCATCCAGAATACTCAGATACGCTGCTCCGGTATCAATATTGTTGGCCGGGTTAAACAGGTAGCTGCGGGTTGGCTGGCCGCTTTTCTTTTTTATGCGTTGAAAAACATCTTTACCTGCAGTGGATGGCACAACCTGCATCAGTCCATACGCCGGGATATGGCTGGTGGCATAAGGGTTAAAGTGGCTCTCTGTTTCCATAATGCTGTAAATCAGAGATTCAGCTACACTATAACGTTGTGCGGCCTGACGTACCAGGCTTTCATATTTCTGCCCCCGGACCTGCTGATGGTTTGCTTCCATCGGAATTTCAATCCGGTAGATAGTGCGACCTCCGGATGAGAGGCGCTGCAGTTTATTAGCAACCAGCCAGTCAGCATAACGCTTTGCACGCCACTCCCACTGTACCAGAACACCATCATGATCCCGTACCTGGCCGGACAGAACAGAAGGACCAGACCAGGTTACATGCTTATCTGAGAAAAGCTCAGGGTCTCGCATATCATCCGGTGTCAGCAGGGTTGTCACGATAGCCTCTTTCAGACGTTGCTGGTGGCCAGACTCAACGGCTGTTTCCACCAGAATATTGCCCTGTGCAAAGTCAACTTCACCACGACTGCCATAGCCGTCACCATATTTAACGTACTTATCCCTTGACGATTCCTGAACATTGTCATCGCCCCAGATCTGGCCTGCTTTACGGTGCAGCTCATCAGCTTTCTGTTTATAACGCAGCCAGGCCTGTTTCAGCTGAGTGGTGACCTCCTGGAATTCCCGATATTCTTCAGCCATATTCGGGAACATACTGATCCAATCGGAACCTTTAGTAACAGCGCTGTTGGCTGCAGGCGCTGAAGACGCGGCAGGCGTTGTATAACTGCTGTTGGCTGGGGGGCTTGCTGGCGGCAATGAGACGGGTTCAGTCACAGGCTGAACAGCGGGTTCTGTAATAGCAGATGCAGTTGGAGCTTTGCTGTCCAGTGCCTGTAGCTCTGCAGTAATGGAATCAACTGTCTCAATCGGCAAAGGTTCAGCTTCGATATCCGATGCCTGAGGCAAAAGTTGCGCGCTGTCTGGTGCAGCCACAGGCTGAATAACAACATCCTGTTTGTTGCTATCCGGTGCTCTGTATCCAGGAGGAGGTAACGGCGTCAGGCTTTCAGGTGGATCAGCAGGTGGCTGACTGGCGTTATTACCATTCCCTCCTGTGGCGCAGCCTGTCAGAAGAGCGACAGATATTGCCAACGAAATTATGCTTTTAGACCGGTTAAGCGTCATATGTTGCTTTGCTTTATCCATAAAAATCGCCAGAATTGTATTTAACTGCTGTTAATCACAGAAACTTAATCCCCGGAAATCGGGGATTAAGGGGCAGATGTTCATCAATAATATCCCAGGGTCAGGGATGGGGCAGACATTGCCTGAATTTGTTGTTCCAGATTACTGATATGGGCCTGCCACCAGTTTCCTCCGCCAAAATGAGAGAAAGCCTGCTGGAACGCGGGGTCGTCTTTACGTTCAGACAGCCAGCCGCTGTAGTAAATAATACGCAGGCTTCTTAAGGGTTCAATTAACTGGAGCTGGCGGACAGGGAAAGAGAGAAACTCTTCATAACCTTCAACAATTTCATTCAGCCACAGTTTCTGTTGCTGTTGATCTCCGCTCAGCAGCATCCAGATATCCTGCATGGCCGGAGCCATGCGGCAATCATCAAAGTCCAGCATCATCAGCTGTCCATCCCGCCAGAGCAGATTGCCACAATGACAATCGCCCTGAACCCGGATGGTCTCACTATCGAATTCCTGTAAACGTTTGTCTATTTCAGCTAACAGCTCATTAGTCAGATCGGCATAACGGGTTTCCAGCCCTTGAAGTAAACCGGATTCCAGCACACAGTTCTGCGCATGACGGCCATAGTCCTGCACGGTCAGAGCTGGACGGTGCTGAAATTTTTTCAGCTCACCCACGCTGTGTAAATGGCCCAGAAACCGGCCTAGTTCAAACAGATGCTCATTATTATCCAGTTCAGGGGCGTGGCCGCCCCGGCGGGCAAACAGAGCGATCCGGAAGCCTTCTTCATGGAACAGTGTTTCGCCTTCTTTTACCACAGGTGCAATGGCAGGAATACCCGCATCAGCCAGCTCCAGAGTGAATTCATGCTCTTCTCCGATCTGTTCATCACTCCAGCGTTCCGGGCGATAGAATTTGGCAATAATGGGCTGCTCATCTTCTATGCCGACCTGATATACCCGGTTTTCATAACTGTTCAGAGCCATGATGCGGCCATCGCAGAAAAAGCCCAGTTTCTCAATGGCATCCATAACCCGGTCCGGATTAAGCTGGTAGTAGGGCTGGGAAGTATCAAAAGTATCAGATGTGTTCATCAGGTCTCTTGCTCAGTTACAGGGCTGGCAAGAAGCCAGACCTTATAAATCGGATTCGGGTTGAGGTGTTCTGGCCAGAGTCCAGATACAGACTTCAGAAGCGCCATTATCTCTTAACATACTGGCAATTACACGTGCTGTTGCGCCTGTCGTCATGACATCATCCACCAGCGCAATCCTCTGATCCTGGACCCTTCTGGTTATTCTGAAACTGCCATGAAGGTTGTTCAGCCTCTCTTTCCGGCTGAGTGTATGCTGCTCCGGGGTATCTGTTATTTTCTGGCAGAGTTCCGGGTTAAAAGGACGCTTCAGTTTCCGTGCGACTTCATCTGCCAGTAGTGCTGCAGGATTAAAGCCCCGTTTGAAGCGTCGCTTACGGTGAGTTGGCACAGCGACAATCTGATCAGGCAGTTGCCAGGGTTTATCAGCGTAGTGTTCATGCAGATGATCGGCCATCAGGCGGCCCAGTAATCTGCCATAAATCATCTGTCTGTTCTGTTTAAAGCGGGAAACAAAGCGGTCCAGAGGATAGGAGTACAGGTAGGGGGATACGGTATGGCTGAAAGGCGGCGCATCTCTCTGGCAGTGGCCGCATTGCCATTGCTGGCTCAGTGACTGGCCGGACAACAGGCTGATAGGTTCAGCACATTGCAAACATGAATGGTGATTCAGTGCCAGCCCCTCTTTGCAATCATCACACAGAGGTAAATCGCCACTGACAGGTGCCAGACATCCCAGACAGCGTCCGGAAAGGAGCTTTTGTTTAAACACCTTATGGCCCTTCTGGGTGATCTGATGCAGAAAGGTTTTTTTGGTCCCGGGTTGTTCCGTCATATCTGTTCCCTGATCTCTGTATCCCTTTTATATGCTGCGATAATGATGATGGCATCGCATCATGTTTTTTTTATCAGCAACATTACAAATGATGTGGTTTTTATGTATGTTTTTCAAGGGGTAACAGGTCAGAGAAAGGTGCTGTATTTCTCATAATATGACAAAAAATCCTGCACAGGCTGAAATAATAAGCTCATAAAATCTATGATGAGATGTGGTAAACCTGTTTTTAACTATCCGGTTGACAACCTGGGTGGTCAGGTTATTATTCAGCCAGCTGAAAATTTTATAACAGAAACAGGTAACACCATGACAGCAACAACGGCACCCCGCCATGACTGGACTCTGGACGAAGTTCAGGCTTTGTTTGATCTGCCTCTGAACGACCTTCTGTTCAAAGCACACTCAATCCATCGTGAGAACTTTGATCCGAATGCGGTCCAGGTCAGTACCCTGCTGTCGATTAAAACCGGTGCCTGTCCTGAAGATTGTAAATACTGCCCTCAGTCCGGCCACTACAATACCGGTCTGGAAAAAGAGCAGCTGATGGAAGTACGTAAGGTACTGGAGCAGGCGAAAGCGGCTAAAGAAACCGGCGCCAGCCGTTTCTGCATGGGGGCTGCCTGGAAATCGCCTAACAAGAAGACGATGCCTGTTGTTCTGGAGATGGTCAAAGGTGTAAAAGCCATGGGGCTGGAAACCTGTATGACGCTGGGTATGCTGGATGAAGATCAGGCAAAACAGCTGTCTGATGCCGGTCTGGACTACTACAACCATAATCTGGATACCTCTCCTGAGTTCTACGATAAGATCATTACCACCCGTACTTATCAGGATCGTCTGGATACGCTGTCTCATGTCCGTGACGCTGGTATGAAAATCTGTTCCGGCGGTATTCTGGGTATGGGGGAGCAGGAATCTGATCGTGCTAAGATGATGATTCAGCTGTCTAACCTGAACCCTCATCCTGAGAGTGTACCGATCAATATGCTGGTTAAGGTGGAAGGTACGCCTCTGGATCAGGTTGAAGATCTGGACCCGCTGGATTTTGTCCGCTCTATCGCGGTTGCGCGTATTATGATGCCTCAGTCTCATGTACGTCTGTCGGCAGGCCGTGAAGAGATGAGTGATGAAATGCAGGCGATGACCTTCTTCGCCGGTGCTAACTCGATCTTCTATGGTGAGCGTCTGCTGACTACCGCAAACCCACAGGCTAACAAAGACCGTGAACTGTTCCAGCGTCTGGGAATTCACCCTGAGCGTCGTGAAGTACCAGTTGATGATGCCGTCCATGAAGCCGCGCTGAAAGAAGCGATTCAGGAAAACGAAGCGGGTAGTTTGTTCTATGATGCCGCCGCTCCGGCAGCTAATGATGGCCGTGAGCGTAAGCCTTGCGGTCTGGTGGTGTAAACGTCTGCCTGATCTGATACTCCGACGACCGGTCAGCCTCTCAGGCTTACCGGTCGTTTGCCGTCTGCTGTATGTTTTTTCCTGCCAGGATTTCTGAATCATGTCTGCTTTTGACAGCCTGAAAGACACTCTTGAACAGCGTAAGCAGGATCACCTGTATCGCTCTCGTCGTACCCTGAACGCGGCACAACAGCCGGAAACCCTGATTGATGGTAAACCGGTACTGGCGTTCTGCAGTAATGATTATCTGGGGCTGGCCAATGATCCCCGTGTGATTGAACGCTTTCGTACCGCAGCTACAGAGTTTGGTGTGGGCAGTGGTGCCTCGCATCTGGTGAATGGCCACAGTGCAGAACATCATGCCTTAGAAGAAGAGCTGGCCATCTTTACAGGCCGTGACCGGGCACTGTTGTTCTCTACGGGGTATATGGCGAATCTGGGTACGATTAACGCCTTGCTGGATCATCAGGATGCGGTGTTTGAAGATAAGCTGAATCATGCCTCTTTACTGGATGGTGGCTTGAACTCTGGTGCGCGTTTTCAGCGTTATCTGCACAATGATGTTACCAGTCTGGATAAGCGCCTGAGCAAAGATCAGAGCCGTCGCCGTTTGGTGGTGACTGACGGGGTGTTCAGTATGGATGGTGATTGTGCACCTATGGCGGATCTGGTGCAGACCTGCCAGCAACATGATGCCTGGCTGATGGTGGATGACGCCCATGGTCTGGGTTGTCTGGGTGACAAAGGACAAGGGCTGTGTGCCGGGTTTGATCAGAATCAGGTGCAGGTCCTGATGGGAACGCTGGGCAAAGCCTTTGGCACCAGTGGTGCTTTTGTTGCAGGCAGTGAGACACTGATTGAAACCCTGATTCAGTTTGCCCGGCCTTATATCTATACCACGGCGATTCCTCCGGCGGTGGCTGCAGCGACACGTACCAGTTTACACATCGTACAGCAGGAGCCTGAACGCAGAGCTCATCTGCAAAAACTGATTCAGACATTCCGTAGCGAAGTGGCGGCAATGGGGCTGGTGTTGATGGACTCACCGACGCCAATTCAGCCTGTGCTGATCGGCAGTGAAGCAGAGACCCTGGCCTGGAGTCAGGCGCTGGAAACTCAGGGAATTCTGGTCACAGCAATACGTCCACCGACGGTGCCTAAAGGCACAGCGCGTCTGCGAGTTACGTTCAGTGCCAGTCATACGGAAGCCCAGCTGGAGCGTTTACTGACAGCGCTGCAGCAGATAGCGCAGCAAAGAGGTATACCCGAGGTAGCGTTATAATGTCTGATTTATCTTATACCGAAAAACCTCTGGTTCTGTTGCATGGCTGGGGTGCAACACCGGCAATATGGCAGCCTCTGGTTGAGGCTCTGCATCGGCGTTGCCCTGAGCTGGAGGTGATGACTCTGCCCTGGCCCGGTTATCTCAGTGGCCAGGAGGATACCGGGCCTGAAGCGCTTGAAACTGCAGACAGCCTGCAGCAACTGGCGGATGCTATGCTGCCGGAGTTACCTCGGAACGCCCACTGGCTGGGCTGGTCTCTGGGTGGTAACCTGGCGCTCTGGTTGGCAGATTACCTGAGTCGAACCTCATCAGAGCAGACTCATACCGGTGAGCTGATTATGCTGGGCAGTAATGCCTGCTTTGCACAGAGGGAACACTGGCCACATGCGCTGGATGCTGATGTACTGGGGCAGTTTCGACAGGGGTTTGATCTGCAACCGGAAAAAACGCTGAAACGCTTCCATAGCCTGCAGATGCAGGGGGAAGCCGATCTGCGAGCATGTAAAAGAGCGTTTACCACTCTGCTCGGTAAAGATATGCCCGCTGATAACATTACTCTGGCAGCGGGATTAACCTGGCTGGCGGAACTGGATCTGACAAGGGTTGCCGAACGGCATAGTGGCCGTTTGCACTGGTTACTGGGAGAACATGATCCTCTGGTTCCGGTTCAGGTGGCTGAATATCTGCCAGGACAGGTTGAGGTTTTACCAGACTGTGGCCACCTGCCCATGCTGACTGAGACCGAGCGACTGGCAGAGCAGCTGCTGAATATTCTGAAGGTGGCCTCATGACTCCGTCTTTAACTGCTGCATCTGATCATCAGACGGTATCCTCGGTGAATCATCGTTCAGGCGCGCACGCGGATAAGCTGACTGATAAACCTATTGATAAACAAAGAGTGGCCAGGGCTTTCAGTTCGGCAGCCAGCCAGTATGATCAGCTGGCAGAAGCCCAGAAGCGTATTGCTGGTCGCTTACTGGCTCTTTGTCCACCCGCAGAACGGGTGCTGGATATCGGTTGTGGTACAGGTTACTGGACCCGGCGTTTACGGGATCACTGTCAGGCGAAGCAAGTACATGGACTGGATCTGGCACCGGGTATGCTGGAGTATGCGGCTCAGCAAGGACAGAACGATGCCATTGACTGGGTATGTGCTGATGCTGAAGCCCTGCCGATGGAACCCGGTAGCCTGGATCTGATTTTTTCCAGTCTGGCGATCCAGTGGTGCACCGATTATCAGGCCCTGTTTAATGGTATAGCGCGTTGTCTGGCCGTCCAGGGGCAAGCCTGTATCGCAACGTTATTGCCTGGTACGCTGTATGAGCTGGAGCAGAGCTGGGCTCAGGTTGATCATGGACAGCATGTTAATCAGTTTTTGCCGCTGGAAGAGTTGACTCGGGCGATTACTACTGCTGGTTTATCCCTATCGGCTTGTGATGAATATACTGAAACCCTGTATTATCCGGATCTGAGAGGCGTGACCGATTCCATTAAAGGGATTGGTGCCCATCATGTGCAGGGAGATAACCGCCTGACCGGTCGTAAAGCGATTATCGGCTTAAAGCAGGCTTATGAGCAGTACCGGACAGAGCTAGGGCTGCCTGTGAGTTACCAGGTTGTATTGCTGACACTGACAAAAAATGAAACCACTCAGAACGACGTGCAGGATTAAGTATGGCTAAGAAAACCTATTTTATTACCGGTACTGATACAGATGCCGGGAAAACTTTTGTCAGTGCCACCTTGCTGCATAAAGCCGGGCAACTGGGATATAGCACCCTGGCGCATAAACCGGTAGCGGCGGGTTGTGAGCAAACAGAAGAGGGTTTGCGTAACTCAGATGCTACGACACTGATGGCGGCAATGTCGGAAGAGCTGGATTATGAACTGGTAAACCCTATTGCTCTGGAGCCACCGATTGCTCCTCATATTGCAGCAGCAGAAAAAGGGCAGGGGTTATCGGTATCCCGTCTGAATGGCTTTGCCCGTGGTCTGATGATGGCTAAAGTCGATCTGTTATTGATTGAAGGTGCCGGTGGCTGGAAGGTGCCTCTGGGGCCTCGTGAAACTCTGGCTGACTATGCTGTAAGCCTGAAACAGCCCGTTATTCTGGTGGTAGGTATGAAGCTGGGATGTATAAGCCATGCCCTGTTGACTGCAGAGGCGATCCAGCGAGATGGCCTGGAGCTGGCTGGTTGGGTGGCTAATCAGATTGATCCTGAGATGAACCGTTATAAAGAAAATCTGGCTACATTGCACCAGATGCTTCCAGCTCCGCTACTGGCGGAGGTTCCTTATATAGAAGGCTCTGATTGGCAGCAGGCGGCAGATTACTTCCCGGAAGCGGCGGTTCATCATCTGCTGGATAAAAAGGGCACTGTATAGAAGAGGCTGCACAGAGTTGATTCGAGGCTTCGTTATATTATTTTATCGCTATTGGTAGCATACTATTGACGAAAGCTTTAGCTTCTATATAATACGCCTCCGTGCTGCGGAAGTGGTGAA
>NZ_JACJFM010000003.1:38396-265265 GCF_014164585.1 Oceanospirillum sediminis
GTGAAATTGGTAGACACGCCAGATTTAGGTTCTGGTGCCGTAAGGTGTGAGAGTTCGAGTCTCTCCTTCCGCACCATCTTCTTTCAGCTTTATCCTTTCTTATGAGAAGATGAGCAGCACACATCAAAAATGCCGCTGATAACTTAAAGCTTCACCAGCTGATCAGCAACGGCATACAGAATGCGGAAGTGGTGAAATTGGTAGACACGCCAGATTTAGGTTCTGGTGCCGTAAGGTGTGAGAGTTCGAGTCTCTCCTTCCGCACCATCTTCTTTCAGCTTTATCTCTCCGTCAGGCTCTCATCTAAAAAATAATTTTCAGATAGTTTGTTTTAGTCTTTGAATAAGTATTGGAATGCCCCGAACTTTTACTCAACGGGAGATAAGGTTTTATTATTATCTGTATGATGATAATAAAAAAAGCCGGGAGTACCCGGCTTCAATATTCCAAACGAGTCATGACAGTCTTACCGGTGTATTACCGGTAAGATGAATACCAGCGGAACTTATTCTCCGTAAAACAGCTCTTCCTCCAGATCCATCAGAGTGTCGGCACCGGCATTGACCTGAGCAGCCAGAGCAGCAGCTTCAGGCAGAATACGGGCAAAGAAGTAGTTCGCTACTTTTACTTTGGCACTGTAGAAGCCACTGGTATCTGCTTCTGCTTTTGGTGCTGCAACGGCAACCATGCGAGCCCATAAGTAGGCGTATGTCACAAGGCCGAACAGATCCAGATAGTTCTGTGAGGCTGCCCCCACTTCTGCCGGATTATCTTTAGCACGGGTGATGACATTGCCAGTCACTTGCATCAGTGTTTCAAGAGAAGCTCCCAGTTTTTCCAGGTAGGGCTGAACAGCGGCATTATCTGAATTGGATTCGATGAAGTCCTGAATATCCTGGGCGAATAATTTCAGGTATTCCCCATTATTCGATACGACCTTACGCCCCATCAGGTCCAGCGCCTGAATACCATTGGTTCCTTCGTAGATCTGTGCGATACGGGCATCACGTACATACTGTTCTGCACCCCACTCACGAATATAACCCTGACCGCCGTATATCTGCTGAGCGGTAATCGTACAGTCCAGACCACGATCGGTCAGATAGGATTTAGCAACCGGTGTCAGCAAGGCAACCAGTGCTGCAGCTTTCTTACGGGTCGCTTCATCTTCATGATATTTTGAGGTATCCAGTTGCATGGCTACATAAGACGCAAAGGCTCGGCCTGCTTCATTGAAGGCGCGAACATTCAGTGCCATACGACGTACATCCGGGTGTACAAGGATGTTATCCGCTGCTTTTTCAGGGTATTTTGCTCCGCCTGGCGCACGGCTCTGAATACGCTCCTGTGCGAAGTCCATCGCGCTCTGATAAGCGACTTCACCCAGTCCCAGTCCCTGAATGCCAATTGACAGGCGTTCGTAGTTCATCATGGTAAACATGCAGGCCAGGCCTTTATTGGGTTCGCCAATCATCCAGCCCTGAGCACCGTCAAAGTTCATAACGCAGGTCGCTGAACCCTTGATTCCCATTTTGTGCTCAATGGAGCCGCAGAAGGCGGGGTTGCGCTCACCCAGAGAACCGTCTTCATTAATCAGGAACTTTGGCACCATAAACAGAGAGATACCACGAGAGCCTGCCGGGGCATCTGGCAGTTTGGCCAGTACCAGGTGGATAATATTGTCACACAGGTCGTGCTCACCACCGGTAATAAAGATTTTTGTGCCTGAGACTTTATAGGAGCCATCTGCATTGGGTTCTGCTTTTGTGCGGATCAGGCCCAGATCTGTACCTGAATGCGGTTCTGTCAGGCACATAGTACCCAGCCAGCGGCCTTCATACATGGCTGGCAGCAGCTGTTCTTTCATCGCCTCATCAGCATGGTTGTCCAGGCACAGTGCGGCACCGCTGTTCAGGGCAGGATAAAGAGCAAAAGAAGCATTGGCTGAATACAGCATCTCTTCAAACAGTACGGTCAGCATCTTAGGCATGCCCTGACCACCCATTTCAGGATTACCCCCCAGTCCCATCCAGCCGCTTTCGGCCATCAGGTTGTAAGCGTCTTTAAAACCGGCTGGAGTGGTGACATCTCCGTCACTGAATTGACAGCCTTCTTCATCACCGGTGCGGTTCAGAGGAAATAACTCATTTTCCGTAACCTTTGCACCTTCTTCCAGGATCGCATCAACCAGGTCAGGGGTGACTTCCTGAGTAGCAGGCATGGCTGCCCATAGTTTGTCTGCTTCAAAAACTTCATTCAGTACAAAGCGCATATCTCGCAAAGGGGCTTTATATTTGGCCATAGAAACTTTTCCTCCGGATTTCAGTGTCCTGCTCGGAATCTTAAAAATACCGCTGACGTAACAATAGCAGGGTGCGACCATATCTTTGATTGCAGTCATACTACTTGAAGAAAGTAACGGGCATCTACAGGGTTGTGTGACCCATGAGTTCAGATTTTATGGGGCTTTCAGGGCTGATGTTCAGGTATATCAGAGCTGGTGCGGGCTTCAGAAATGTCAATATATCGCGATGCAGCAATAAGTCTGATACAGTCAATTCAGTTGATTATGTGTAATTGCCAAAGGACTGGATGCTGAATAATCTGAGGCAGATCATTCCGGAGAAAAAAGCGGGCCATCAGGCCCGCCAGAAATATGCACGATTCGATTTAAATCAGCAGCGATCAGATTTCAAAGCCTGCACCAAACTGATCTTCTTCCATTGCCATCAGACTATCGCCACCCTGTGCAATGGTTGCTGCCAGTGTCTGGGTACGTGGGAACAGCTTGCTGAAGTAGAACTGAGCTGTGGCCAGCTTGCCTTTATAGAAAGCTTCTTCTGTTGTGCCTGCAGCCAGGGCTTCCTGTGCTACTTTAGCGGCTTTTGCCCAGAAATAACCCAGAGTGACATAACCGGAGTACATCAGGTAGTCCACAGAAGCGGCACCGACTTCATCGCGGTTCTGCATCGCTTTCATGCCAATTTGCATGGTGATATCGCCCCATTCTTTGTTGGCTTTTGCCAGAGGTGCGATCAGTGCTGCCAGTTCTTCGTTGCCTTCTTCTGCCTGGCAGAATTTGTGTACCTGTTTGGTGAATTTACGCAGGCTTTCACCCTGATTCATCAGAATCTTACGGCCCAGCAGATCCAGAGCCTGAATTCCTGTGGTACCTTCATACAGCAGGGTAATGCGGGCATCACGTACAAACTGCTCCATACCCCATTCGTGGATAAAGCCGTGACCACCAAAGCACTGCAGACCCTGGTTGGTTGATTCAAAGCCTGCCTCCGTCAGGAAGGCTTTTACGATAGGCGTCAGCAGTCCCAGCAGGTCGTCAGCATCTTTGGCTTCTTCACCACCAGCTGAGACCTGATCAATCAGTTGGGCTGTGTAGTAAATCAGTGCGCGACCACCTTCCGCAAAAGCTTTCTGTGTCAGCAGCATACGACGTACATCAGGGTGCACGATGATTGGGTCTGCTGGTTTTTCAGGCGCTTTAGGGCCATTCAGAGAGCGCATCTGCAGGCGATCGCGGGTATAGGCCAGAGAGTTCTGGTAAGCCACTTCTGTCAGGCCCAGACCCTGAATACCCACACCGATACGAGCGGCATTCATCATCACGAACATATAGGACAAGCCTTTATTCGGCTCGCCGATGATATAGCCTTTGGCCTCATCAAAATTCATGACGCAGGTGCTATTACCGTGGATGCCCATCTTATGTTCGATGGAGCCACACTGTACACCATTGCGCTCACCCGGTTCACCGTTAGCATCCGGAGTGAATTTAGGTACGATAAACAGAGAAATACCTTTAGAACCTTCTGGTGCATCAGGTAATTTAGCCAGCACCAGGTGTACGATATTATCAGACATATCGTGCTCACCGGCAGAGATAAAGATCTTGGTGCCGCTGACAGAGAAACTGCCATCTGCCTGAGGTTCGGCTTTAGTGCGAATCAGACCCAGGTCGGTACCACAGTGGGGTTCTGTCAGGCACATAGTACCAGTCCAGCTACCTTCAACCATTTTAGTCAGATAAGTCTGCTTCTGTTCTTCTGTACCATGATGCTGCAGAGCGTCCATAGCACCGTGAGACAGGCCCGGATACATGCCCCAGGACAGGTTAGATGAACAGATCATTTCATTCAGTACCATGCCCAGAGACTGGGGCAGGCCCTGACCACCATAGGTGGTATCCTGAGTCATGGATGGCCAGCCACCCTCAACAAACTGCTGATAAGCTTCCTTAAAGCCTTCAGGCGTGGTGACTTCACCGTCGTTATGCTGACAGCCCTGGGTATCGCCGCTCTGATTCAGAGGTGTCAGAACCTCTTCTGCGAATTTTGCACCTTCTTCCAGAATTGCATTGATGATCTCTGGTGAAGCCTCATCGCCATTGGGTAGCTGTGAATAGTGAGCCGGGAAGTCCAGCATTTCATCCATTACAAAGCGGATATCACGTAGGGGAGCTTTATATGTTGGCATAACGACCTCAGCATTTTTCTGTTCTTGTATGGAAGAAGTTTAGCTTGCCATTGGATATTCAACAGGATGTGTCAGCAAACTAATTCAAACGTATGTTTGAAAGTTAAAGTGCATAGAGAGCTGAGTCAAGGAAAATTTCATTTTTCAGATAAAGTAAATCAGACTGAAATGAAAAAAAGCCCGAAGGTTCCGGGCTTTAATTGTATTATTTCCGAAGTTATCAGGTGGCTGGTTTATGCTGAGGTGGTCAGTTGTTGCCCCGGATCCTCAGGTGGAAAGCTTAGACCCAGTGTGTCAAATTTGCTCTGTAACTGCTGAGCCTTTGAGGGTGCGGGATTCTGTTGCTGGAACACTGAGGCAACAAATTGCTGTGGCAGACTTAAACCAAAAGCAAAACTCTTAGGCTTGTTCTGATCCTCTGAGGCAGGTGTATTATCTGTGCTATCCCCAGACAAACCGACAGATGAAGCGCGGGTATCTTCTGAATCGCTATCAACGGGTTCTGCTTTTTGTGCTTCATCTGCTTTATCAGTTTCCCGTGTTGCTTTGGCTTCTTCTGTCTGAATAACACGCAGCTCTACACGAGCTTCATTACCCATTTCACGGGCTTCACCAGCAACTTTCTGGTCCTGAGGAGAGGGCTGTACCGGAGCCAGTGCTGCTTTTTCAACGACATCTGCTTTGACAATAGTCGCTTTAGGGTTGCCTTCAACCGGGGAAGCATCAATGTTGACATGGCCGCCAATAGCATACTCTTTGCCGTCAGGACCTTCTGTCAGATCATACTCAGGTGCAGAGGCATACTTGCCACCGACGTTTGAGTGGGCTTCTTCATGTGCTCTGACCTCAGCATCACGTTTGCTGAGTTGAGAAATGACCTTCTGTTTCTCTCTCTCCAGCTGTCGCGCTTCGCGTTGATCGGAACCAGGTTCGACTTGCTGTTGCTTCTCTTTTTGCTGGTAATCCTGAACGAGGCGACTGTAGCTGGAGGATCTGGAAATGGTAGTCGGGTCCATAACACGCCTCCGGGGAAAGTAGCTATTTTTATTTATTATGACGTATTTTTTTACGAAGTTCCTAGCATTTTTTTTGTCATTAGTCACTATAAAACAGGCATAAAAAAACCTGCTTAATTAATTAAAAGCAGGTTTTTTAATAAAAACAAGAAGTTGTATCAGGCTTAGCTTACTTTGCCCGGTAAATAATGCCTGGTCTGCACTGAACCATTTCATACATGTCTGGCATATTACTCAGTGCTTCTGATGCTCCAAGGAACAGGTAGCCACCAGGCTTTAATACACCATGAATTCTGGTCAGAATGTCTTTTTTCAGATCTGCAGAGAAGTAAATCAGTACATTACGGCAAAACACAATATCAAATTTTCCCAGCATAGAGTAACTGTGCAACAGGTTCATCGGACGAAAATCGACGCGTCGCTTGATATCCGGTTTGACGGCCCACTTACCATCACCTGTTTGCTGGAAGAAGCGCGTCAGGCGTTCCTGAGATAATCCCCGTCCCAGGGCCAGCATCTCATATTCACCGCTTTTAGCTGTATTCAGAACAGTGGATGAAATATCAGTTGCTACAATACGCTCACCTGCTCTGAAGGCTCCCGGGTTTTTCTGCCTGAACTCATCCAGAATCATACTGATTGAATAAGGTTCCTGCCCCGTTGAACAAGCTGCAGACCAGATCTTTAACTGTTGTCCGCCCAGAGATTGACTTAATTCCGGGAGTAGCTGGTTCTGCAGAATGTTAAAAGGATGAATATCGCGAAACCAGAGTGTTTCATTGGTTGTCATCGCATCGACTACAGCTTCTTTCAGGCCTGATCTCGGGTGTGCCTGAATGGCTTTTGTCAGTTCACCCAGAGTACTCATGCCGTGCTGAGCCATGATTTTGTTCAGCCGACTGGTCACAAGATATTGCTTGTTGTCTCCCAGCAGAATTCCGCAGGCATCCTGCAGAAATTTGCGAAAGGCATCGTAATCTTGTGACCCTATGGTTCTAACGGTTGACATTCCTTGCACTCACTTAAACAGTGTTACTCTTAAAATAAAGCTTACCACATATTAGAAAAAAACCAGTGTCATCTTTTCATTAAACCTAGGCCTCCAGTATCAGAAGCGTTGAAATTACACTGGTTCAATATGCTGGTCTTCAATCGCTTTAATACGATTAACCACTTTTCTGGCCAGTTCGTCTGCATCATATTTTGCCAGAAAATCGTCTGCTCCGACCCGCTTAACCATAGCCTCATTAAATATGCCACTTAGAGATGTATGAAGCAGAATATCCAGCTGGTTCAGTTCAGGGTGGGCTCTTAGCTCTGTGGTCAGTGTATAGCCATCCATCTCAGGCATTTCGATGTCTGAAATAATCATCAATATTTCATCATTAACATCTTTGCCGGATTCAACCAGGGCTTCCAGAAAGGTCAGAACCTCTTTACCATTTTCCAGGCCTATGGTCTGAACTCCGACTTCTTCCAGGCAGCGAATAACCTGATTCCGGGCGACAGATGAATCATCGACAACAACCACATTGTATGTGGAAGCAACCAGTTTCAGAGTATCGTCAACAACACCTTTACTGATACGTTCATTAACCGGATGAACTTCTGAAATCACTTTTTCCACATCAATGATTTCAATCATAGTGTTGTTAAGTTCGGTCACTGCAGTCAGATAATTATCTTTGCCTGTGGCTGGTGGTGGTGGGTGTACATCTTTCCAGTTCAGGTTCACTATCTTGTCAACTTTGCTTACAAGAAAACCCTGGGTTACTCTGTTGTACTCAGTAACAATGACGACATTTTCCCGGGTATCAGGTAAAGCTCCCATACCGATCGCCTGGCTCAGATCAATTACGGATATTGTTTCCCCTCTGATGTTTGCTACACCACGCACAATAGGATTGTGCTGCGGTAAACTGTTCAAAACAGGGCAAGGCAGGATTTCTTTGACCTTGAATACGTTAATTCCGTAACTCTGGCGTCCTTTCAGGTGAAACAGTAGAAGCTCCATGCGGTTTCCGCCAACCAGCTGTGCTCGTTCTGCCAGTCGACCTGCTTGTTGATTCATAAAAAGGGCTCACTGTATTAAAGTGTGGCAGGAAGTTTAACGATAACCGGGGTACAGATTACCATTTAATCCGGGTGATTCAGAACTATATCCATGGATTCTTTGTCTGTAATGACAATTATCTAAAAAAGATTACGAGATACTTACATTTAATATGATTAATGTGAAGCAGCTGATTTCTGACCGGTGTCCACTGAGGCAGGTGATGAGTGCTTTTGTGCTTGTTGTGCTGGCGTCAGTAAGTTACGCAAAAGAAACGGAGTCGCATGAGGAATTGAGTCGCCAGATCCATGAATTTCTGGAAACAGAACTGAAACAGTCCGGTGCAGAGCGTTATGATATTGCTATTGGCCGCATTGATCCCAGATTGAAACTGGCACAATGCCAGCAACCGGTTCAGGTCAGCTTTCTGGGGAAAAAACGCTTATCCGGGAAAGTGAATGTAAGACTAGACTGTAATGCTCCAACCTGGAGTATTTTTGTTCCCAGTGAGATAAAGCTGACCGAACGTATTGTCGTGAGCACTGTCAGCTTGCCCCGAGGAACCAGAATACAGGCGTCGCAGGTTCGTCTTCAGGTAACTGAGACTTCTTCTCTGCACTACACTTATTTCAAAGATCTGGCACAGGTTGTCGGGACGACCACTACGCGACCTGTCCAGTCTGGTGATGTTATTTTCACTAATATGATTAAGGCCTCTAATGCTGTGCATAAAGGGGATAATGTGGTGATTCGGGCCGTTGCGGGAAGTCTGGCTGTCAGAATGCAGGGGACAGCGTTACAGGACGGGACAATAGGGAAGCAGATACAGGTGCGAAATAACCAGTCTCAGCGTATAATAAGGGCAATTGTGACCGGAGCCGGTCATGTTGAAGTGCCTATGTAAATGCAGAATATGTATCTGAAAAACATAGTGCGTTATGCCCGGAAAAAGGGTAAAAGGGTCGATGCCGGTAATCATATAGCATTTTTTTGTTAAAGTATTTTTCTGTTGTGCCGATAAATGACACTAACAAATTCTTTGATGAATGAGGTCAGTACACATGGCTATTGATATGAACAGCCTGTCTGGCGGTCTTCAGGGTGGGCGAGTCAGGAATACTGGTGGTACAGTAAATCGGGATGATGTTTCAAAAAATACATCTCCTCCTCCGGCGAACCAGAGTTCAAAAGAAGATAGTGTCAGAATCAGTGATGAGGCGATGCGTCTGAGTAATAGTGCTCAGTCATCTCCCGAAATTGATCAGGATAAAGTAAATGCGGTTAAAGCAGCTATTGATGATGGCAGTTTTAACATAGATTATCAGGCGCTGGCGAAAAACATTATTCAGTTTGAGTCTGAGCTGTGAGGTAGCCCGTGAGTGCAGAGCTTTCAAGTCGTATCAAGCAACATTTGCTGGATAGTATTGAGCATATGAAGAGTATACGTACGTGTATTCTTAATGAAAAAGAAGCTCTGCAGGACCGGGATCCTGATAAAATTGAGGCAATTGCTCAGGAAAAGAGTCTGTTACTGGAGAAGATCGTTGCGGATGTTGATGTGCGCAATGCTATTCTGGCTGGGGCAGGTTTTTCATCTGATGAGTCTGGTATGGATCACCTGATAGAGTCTTTGCCTGAAAATTATGCCAGGGTTCTGATTAAAGGCTGGCAACAGCTTATCAGTCTGCACGAAGAGGTGCAGGAGCTTAATCAGGCAAATGGTATGATTGTGAATCGAGGGCTACAACAGGTTGATACCATGTTGGGAGTTATCCAGAGTGGAACTGGTGCTCGTTCAGCTCAAACCTACAATGCTAAAGGTCGCTCAACAGCTCCATCGACTCGTACTCTGGGTCAGGCTTAATAAACCAATCCCGGAGAGATAACAGGATTTCGATATGGCAGCTCTTGAGGCCGGTGGTGCAGCGCCGGATATTTCAGATCGTAAGCACATCATAAGCCGTCAGGCCAGTATTTTCGCTATTCTGCGATCCTTGCAGAAGCATCGCTCTCCTCTATCTATCGTTTTTCGTGGTCATGATGATCAGGTATATACCAGTATTGTGCTGAAAGTTGATCTGGAAGAGGGCTACTTCCTATTGGATGAAATAGCCCCTCCCAGTGGCCATAAGAAGGCAATGGGAGGTGCTGCTTTTTCTGTCACTGCTAATGACAGAGGCGTACAGGTTGTCTTCAGTGGTAACCAGGTTGTTGGTGCAGGGACAAATAAAGGGGCTGCGATTTATAAAATTAAGTTGCCTTCGAAGCTGCTTTATAAACAGCGCCGGGATGCTTTCAGAGCGCATATTGCTATGGCTGATCAGGTTGATGTGCATCTGGTTTCTTACGAGCGAAGTAAACCTCTGTTAGGTAGCCTGGTCGATATTTCTTCAAGTGGTTGTAAAATCGAATTCCCTTATCTTGTTGATCCTGCTTTTGAAGAGATGGAAGTTTTTGATGAGCTGGCTTTTGACTTGCCTGAAGAGCATTTTGATACTTCTGTTCTGTGCGCTGCAGAAGCCCGTCATGCTGTTTATGATCAGGGTAAAAGCATGACCAGCTGTGGTTTTCGTTTTCTGAGTCCTGATGGGCGGAATCAACGCGAAATTGATCGCTTTGTTTCATATATACAGCGTGAATCCCGCAGGCGAGGGCAGGACTAGGTCCAGGCTCTGCAACCTGTTTATTAATTTGCCTGTTCTTTCTGTTTACCTGTCTGTCTTGTATGCTTCAGCCAGCGATCAGTATCTTCAGGATGATCAATATCCCATAATGCTGGTAGCAGCGTATAGCTTAGTTGCAGGTCCTTTAATCGCTGTAAGGTATCCTGCAAAACCCTGGCATGTCCCCAGCTCAGGTTATCCAGAGTATTCTCTGATAGCATAACGGAGCAGCCAATTAAAACGAAACCGCCATCTTCTGCTGGAATTAGCACAAGGTCATTGTCAGGTTGACGGAGGCAATCAAATGCTGACTCCAGAATCTCGCCGGTTAGTACCGGGCAGTCGCTGCCTGCCAATAAGACATGATCACTGTTTTTTTTACCTTGACGCAGGGCATAGGTCATCTTGTAGCCCAGATCGCCTTCCGGTTGTTGTATAAAGTGAGCGTCTGAAAAAATTTCCTGCTGAAACCAGCTATGAGCAGGCCTGTTCTGTTGCCAGTCTCCGCTAACCCACAACTGGCGACTGTCAGCAGATACCGACAACAACTGCTGCCATGTGTGCATCGTCAACCGGCAATGCCATTGTGCGGCTTCTTCGGCGCTGTAGCGTTCCATCAGTCGAGTTTTAACTTTTCCGGGGACCGGAGCTTTTGCAAACTGAATCAGTGTTCTTTTCATTACCAGGCCTGAAATTCGGATAGTACTGGTGCACCAGCTGGTCAGCTGATACTCCCATAAAATAAGATAGACGAAGTCGCCACATCAGAAGAATGGTGGGCCAGATACCTTTTTTCTGCCACCGTCTGGAAGAGGTTGTCACCTCTTCTTTAAGGCAGACCGGTGGTGAGATTTTCTTAAGCCGGGATGATATTTCAATATCTTCCATCAGATACTGTTCAGGATAATATCCCACCTGCTCAAACAGCTTTTTGCCAATAAACAGGCTCTGATCTCCAGTGGCTATTCCTGTCAGTCTGGAGCGCCAGTTCATCATAAAGGCAATCACTCTGAACATGGGGTGAGCCCCTGTCAGGCGAACATTAAATCTTCCCCAGCCAGAATTACTCTGAGCTTCCATCAGGCTGACAGCACCCGCTGGCAGTACACTGTCACAATGATGAAACAAGAGTACATCACCACTTGCTTTTAAAGCGCCAGCGTTCATCTGGTTTGCGCGTCCGGTCTCAGACAGTAATACCTGGTCGCACAATAGCGTGGCTTTTTTAACGGTATCATCGGAACTGCCGCCATCCACGACAATCAGCTCATGACCAGCCTGTCTGAAGCATTGTAACTCCTGTAGCAAGCTGTCAATTCTGCTGGCTTCATTCAACACAGGAACAATGACTGACACTCTGGCTCGTTCTGAACGTCCATTGCTATCGACAAAGGTCTCCTGCTTGCTGACCGGCGGCTGTCGACTCATTCCAGAGCCCCGCCACAGCTACTGCCCTGGCCTGCAGTGCAGCCATAACAGTGATCGGCAATCACAATTTCATTACCGAAAATATCTTCATCCAGCAGATCTTTAAGGAAGGTTTCTTTACGGTCAGACGCAACCAGAGGCATATGCAGCATCTGATTAAAATCACAATCAAACACCCTCCCCTGCCAGTCCACACTGATAAGAGAGCGGCACATAACACTCTTCAGGTTATCATCCGAATAGTTATCTTTGAGCAACTGCATATAATCATCAAATTGCCCCTTTGACATCAGCATGCTGCCAAAACGACTGATTGGCATATTGGTAATTGTCAGCAATTCGTTAAAAGTAAGGTCAAAGTTTTCTTTTAATTCGCGTTTATAGGCATCCTGTAACCCTGATTGTGCCGGTGGCAGGAAGGGACCTCCGGGGTTATATACCAGGTCAAGTTTTAAATTGCTATCCGCCTGGCCATAACCCAGTTTGTTTAACAGCTGGAGTGCTTCGATGCTGGCAGAGAAGACACCTTTACCTCGCTGGCTTTCGACATTCTGTTCGGAGTAACAGGGCAGAGATGCCGTAATAATAACCCCCTGATCAGCCAGAAACTGTGCCAGATCTTCGTAACCCGGTTCCAGCAGAATGGTCAGGTTACAACGGTCGATCACATCAACACCACGCTTACGCACTTCGGTTACCAGATACCGGAACTCTGGATTCATTTCCGGAGCACCGCCGGTCAGATCAAGTAGTTGGATATTATGGCGGTCAATATAGCGAATAACGTCATCTACCGTCTCCCGACTCATCAACTCTTTTCTTTTCGGTCCGGCATTAACATGGCAATGAATGCAGCTCAGATTGCATAAGTAGCCGAGGTTAACTTGCAGTATGGAAAGCTTATCTCTGTAAATAGCTGGAAAATCAGTTGCTTCCAATAAAGGTTTTGAATCAAGCATCACAACCCTCAGGTTTATTTTTTATGTTTAATCATTATAATGTATGGCTCTTCCAGTGCCTCAATAGCTCAGCTGGATAGAGCGTCCCCCTCCTAAGGGGAAGGCCGCAGGTTCGACTCCTGCTTGGGGCACCATTTAAATCAACAGGTTACAGATATACGGCTGTTTGATTTTTTCTCAATCTTTCATCCCCCCCCCACAATTTTGCTGCACTTGAATTTATGAGAGTGCTTTTCTATCTGTACATTACGCAGAGGCCAGAGATCTGGATTCAACTGTGGACGTTGATCTGGCTGGAGCTAATGCAGCCAGAGCCTGTCAGCCGCGGGTGCATAGTCTGGGGCAGGGGAATCGTTTTAAGCTTCGCTTTACAAAGCCCTGGTTCATCCAGAGAACGACCAGGGTTTTGTCTGGAATATCATACTGATCTGACTCAGATGTCTATATCTTCTGGTTTTACAGGGGAGTTAGCCCGGATATTACTCTTTGCCGTGCTGCCTATGATTTTCTCCAGATGTTTAGGGGGCATACCATAACCCGGTCTGACACTCCTTACATGATCAGAAGTAATTGTCTCTCCTGCCCGAATATCCTTTACGAAGTATAAAGAGCGACGGAACTGAGTATTGCCGGATTCACTGGATTTCTTCCCATAATCGACTTGCCCTCTCGCTTGCCATGCAATCTTACTGTCACGACACAGAGCCATCAGGTCGTCAGGTTCCAGTGAAAAGCTGTCATCTGGCCCACCACCATTCCGATCAAGAGTAAAATGCTTTTCAATGATAGAGGCTCCCAGCATAACACTGCCAATGGCTGTTGTGTTGTCCAGTGTGTGATCTGATAGCCCGGTAACCAGCCCAAAGCGCTGAATCATATCCGGGATAGTTGCCAGATTATAGTCTGCGGCGGGGGCAGGATAACCACTCACACAATGCAATATGGCTAATTCCTTACAGCCTCCTTCTCTGGCGGCTTCAATAGCTTCCGATATTTCGTCGATATCTGCCATGCCTGTTGAAATAATCATGGGTTTGCCTGTACTGGCAACATATCGAATTAATGGCAGGTCTATGGCTTCAAAACTTGCAATTTTATATGCCGGAGCATTCAGGCTCTCGAGCATATCCACCGCTGTTGTGTCAAAAGGTGAGCTGAAGATAGTAATCCCCAGTTTGTGAGCATGCTCAAATAATATCGGATGCCACTCCCACGGAGTATGAGCCTGCTGGTAAAGCTCATACAGACTCTGGCCATCCCATAAGCCGCCTTGAATAGTGAATTCAGGTTCATCACAGTTCAGAGTAATAGTATCTGCTGTATAGGTCTGTAGTTTTACTGCATCAGCACCAGCCTTGCAGGCTTCTTCTATAATACGTAATGCATTGTCGATAGAGCCATTATGGTTGGCAGACATCTCTGCGATAATATAAGGTGCATGCCCGGCACTAATTGTTCTGCCGTTAATGTTTATTTTATTCATGGCGTTCAAAAACCCATACTTTACCTTGTGACATTTGGTCTATAGTCGGTAATTGAAGTGCTAGCTTATTAATTTCAGCGTCATATGATGGCTCTTTGCCCGCTTGTTTTGCATTATATGCATTGATTACTCTGCTTACGAAGTAATAAGTTCCAGTATAATTATGTTTTTTAACAAGACGGCAACCTGGTACATTGAGAGTGTCTATATCATGGTCAAGTAAATATTGATTATGCCAAGGCATATTTATAGCATCTAAACCACATGATTCTCTGAATGTGTTAATTTCACTCAAGCCATCAAGGCTGTTTTCAGCAAGAATCAACTTGCCACCAGGCTTTAACTGCTGAGACATGAAGATAATGGCAGTCTTTTGGACATCCCAGTTTGCAAGGTTGATTAACATGCGTTCGGTGTAGATATAATCAAACTTTAAATCAAGTTGCTTATTATCTGTAATATCTTTTACGTCAAATGATATATTACCTATGCCTCTTGACTCTTTGTTTTTGTTGGCTAGTGCAACCATTTCAGGTGAGAAATCATAGGCAGAGATATTGATGTCTTTCTTGCTTTCATAAAGCCTGATGGCTGTTTCACCATTACCGCAGCCAAACTCCGCTACAGAACTGTTGTCTGAAATTAGACTAATAATCTTCTCTTGTTCTATTTCTTTGGCAATATAATCATTGCTTCCGGATGTATGTTCTAATTTTGCTCTCTCATTCCAAAAGTCTAAAATTTCTTTGCTCATATAAATATCTCCAGTATGTTGTCAGGTCCCGGATGATTAACCACACTTTTTTACAAATAAATCAGGGTTAGTCTTTTGCCAGTCCTTAAGGCTCTGTATCGGTGTTTTATGCTTCAGAGCCTTTTGATTGATATGCTGATTGTACAGATAGCAGTAACGCCTTAATGTGTTCTCAAGATCTTCCGATGAATCATAGCGTCTTGATCTCAATACGTCTGCAATCCTGCCATTAAATCTTTCAACCATACCATTTGTTTGTGGATGTCCTGGTTTGATCAAACGATGCTCTATGCCATTTGATTGACAGAGCTTATCCACTTTGTGCTTACCCGTAGGCTTGCGCTCGCCTCCTGGAGTAAATCGATCCGTAAAAGCCTTCCCATTATCCGTCAGCATCGTTTTGACTTTGAAAGGCACTTTGGCCAGCAGGTGCTTCAAAAATATCTCAGCATCTTCTGCTGTCTGATTGTTACGCACTTCCATATAAAACCAGCGAGAAGCCCTGTCTATAGCCACAAATAAATACTGACGTTGCTCTTCGTCCTGCATTTTTGGTAGATATTTCATGTCAACGTGAACAAAGCCCGGTTCATAGTCCTTGAATGGCTTATGTTCTGGCTCAGTATTCTCTGATTTCGCTAACTGCTTTAGCGAAGGTGCTTTATGTCGCTGTAACATACGATGTAAAGCAGATCGGGACATGTGCGGACAGATAAAATCTCTGACAACCACTAATAAATCATCCAACCCTAACCGCAAAAAGCTACGTGCATGCAGTACAGCTTCTTCCTGTTCTGCAGACAAAGTGGCTTTTAAATCATGGCGAGTATGGGAGCGATCATAAACATCATCACGATTACGCCAACGACGAATAGTGGATACAGATACACCAAACTGATCCGCAAGAGACTTATCTGTTGCAGACTTTGGTGAGGCCTGAATCTCAGCGTGTATCCTGGGTGTTATGGTAGCTTGTTTATGAAGTTTGATGTCCAACTTTATACTCTCGAATAACCATGCTCAGAATACCTCTGACAGTGAATAGAGGATAACTCTTTTTGGCTATTTGGTCATCCGGGACCTGACGCTTGCTCTCAAATTAACCTTGGTTCAGAAACTGAAGCACTTTACTGCAGCCCTGGCCATCACTAATTGTTCGGGCTGCTTGGCTGATACGGCTGAGGTTTTCTGGTGTTAACTGAGAAAAACAATGGGCTATTTGCTGCTCCAGTTTATTTGAAATAGCCAATGTTTTGGCCGCACCAGCCGCTTGGAGTTGAGCGCCTATAGTCTCTTGATTATTTGCCAGGATGATCATTAAAGTAGGTAAGCCTAGACAACACCTTTCCCAGCTGGTGCTGCCTGCAGCGCCTATGGCAAAGTCAGCATGAGCCATCAATTCAGCCATATTGTTGACCCCTTGCAGAATGTGGCATGGGTGCTTAATGGTTGTTGAGATACTTTTCACAGCATCAATATGAGGCGCTGTTGGCCCCATAACAACGGTTAGTGAGCAGGAGTTGGGGAGAGAGCTGGCGTGAAGTGCCTTAAGTATTCTCCCCGTAATATTGTCCTTATCGACTCCTCCCAAATTGATCAGAATATTTCTCAACTCCGGTTGGTGCCGTTGTTTCAGGCTGAATGTTCGCCATTGGTGAAACTCTGGTCGCAGTAGAGCATATTCACTTCCTGTAAAAAACTGACAATGCCTGGGTACAAGATGGTAATACTCCTGTGATGATCGACCATAGGTTTGATCCAATAAGAGATCGCATAGGTGTTCTCGATCAGCTAAGTCGTCAATAACCATCAGTTTGTTATAGCCAGAGAGACAGGCATTTTGCCAGCGGTAATCCAGAGCATAATGATCCAGAATTAGCCAGTCTGCAGGGTGTTGGGATAAATAGGTTAGGGTTTCCTGAGCATCTGCTTGCCAAGAAGTACCAAGCCAGTGAGCATGGTCGGGTAGGGGAGCTAAAGCAGGAGGTTCAAGCGTGGTCTGCTCGTTGGTCAAAAAGTGTAGGTCATAACCTCTCTGGATTATCAGATCACCCAGATGCCCTGAGTGTGGTCGGCAAAGAAAGTGACACTGGTGTCCTTGTTTGGACAGAGCGTCTGCCAAAGTAAGGCAGCGCATAATATGGCCACTGCCGATATTAAGAGAGGCATCGGCCCGGAAAACAATCTTCATAAAAGCTCTGACATACCCATAAGACAGAAGGGAGGTATTTAGATTGCCAATGTACAAAGTTGTATGGATAAATGCTAGTGGGCTCTAGGGCTACCGCATTTGGCGATATAGAGATTAAGTAAGTCACCAGAATATGGCATCCTATTGTTTATTTCCTCTGGATGCCTTTTATGTCTCTGCTTGATGCTTTTGCTGACTGACCTGATCCTCGGGCTGAAAACAGGCACTACCTCTTGCCTCATATGGTATTTATTGCTGTCTGCATGACGCTCTGTAACGCTGATGATTGGGAGATGGTGTCCTGTTTAGGCCAAAAGAAAATCTCCTGGTTAAAGCGCTATATTCCACTGCCTCACGGCATACCCTCACACGATACGTTTAGCCGGGTATTCTCTCGACTTGACCCTCAGGCTTTTCATCAGTGCTTTATCTCCTGGACCACCATGATTGCTGAAACAACTCAGGGCGAGGTCGTGGCCGTTGATGGTAAAACATTACGCCGGTCCTACGATAAGTCTGATGGCAAAGCCGCTATTCATATGGTTAACGCCTGGGCAAGCGAAACAGATATCGTTTTAGGTCAACTCAGGACGTCAGAAAAATCGAATGAGATTACAGCGATACCCGAACTACTCGATATGTTAGAGGTGAGTGGGTGTATCGTGAGCATTGATGCCATGGGTTGTCAGACAGCCATTGCTGAAAAGATTCGGGATAAAGGCGCTGATTACCTGCTTGCTGTTAAGGGCAACCAGGACACGCTTTACGAGGATATAAAACTGTTCCTTGATGATCTATCAACTAAAGCAAGTCTCGTAAAATCAAAGAGTTTTCATGAAACGCTGGATAAAGGTCATGGTCGTATAGAAATACGGCGTTGTTGGGTCAGCACGGATATCGATTGGCCTGATCAGAAAGATAAATGGAAAGACCTGGCGATGATCGGAGTGGTTGAAAGTGAACGACAAGAGGGAAAGAGTGAGAGTATTTCCAGGCGTTACTTTATCAGTAGTCTGACAACGGATGCTGAGCATTTTATGTCTGCAGTACGATCCCATTGGTCAGTTGAGAATAATCTGCACTGGGTGTTGGATATCGGCTTCAGAGAAGATGAAAACCGTGTCCGAAAGGATCATGGTCCAGAGAATTTAGCGATATTCCGTCAAATGGCGATCAATCTATTAAAGCAAGAAAAGAGTGTCAAACTGGGCGTGTAAGAATCGAAGAACATTGGCAGCGACGGATGATGACTATAGAGATCTTCTGCTTCAGGGGATATTAAAGGGCTAAAGCCAAATGCGATAGCCCTGTGTGGGCTCTCTTAGATATAGGTGCAACCAGGTACTCTGGTCTCAGTATGTACCTATAACGTTTTCAGGATAAATAACACATCGCTTCAGAAGGATTCTTGTTGCTCGGAAACGGCTGCCTATACAGTAAGAAATGTATTGTATTTGACCCTGAATAGAGGAATGTGGTTAATTGGTTCGCATATTCTTAAAAACCGAGCAAGCGCTAGATTTGACATGACTCCGCCTAATAACTCCAAACGACGTAAAGAGCTTGTGGCTATTGCTGCACGCCTGTTTTATGAGCAGGGCTATGAAAGAACAACAGTCAGAATGCTGGCCGATGCTATGGGCATTAAATCTGGCAGTTTGTTTCACCATTTTAATGATAAACAGGAGATCCTGTGTGCGGTTATCCAGGATGGGATGGAAAGTGCTATGGAGATAGCCCGTCAGGCTCTGGATGGAGTGGCTGATCCGAAGGAACGATTTTTATCTTTATCAAAGGCGCACCTGAGCACGCTGTTGAATGATAGAAACGCTCATGTAGTGGCTCTTTATGAGTGGCGCAGTTTGTCTGATAGCTCATTGGATCTATTGATTGGTATGCGCGATGAGTACGAAAACCTGTGGCAAAAAGTGATCGATGAGTGTGTTGAAGCTGGTGTGCTGAAAGGTGATGTACCCTTGATCAGACGTTTCACCCTGGGGGCTTTAAACTGGACTGTGCAATGGTATGACGCCAGTGGAGAAAAGTCTTCTGATGACCTGGCTAAGGCTCTGGCAGAGCTTATGGGAATGCCTGCGTCATAAAAATTTAATGCAGAACTAACTCTTATCGAAGTTTCTGTTTAAGGTTCGTTTTCTCTGATGTTATTGCAATAACATCTTGTTTAGGCTCATTTTTTTATGAGCCTTTTTTATTTTGCAGAACAAAAAAAGTGAGTGCAATGCAACTGAAAATAAAAAAACTCAGTTCAGGGGCTTGCACACCCACCTTCGGATAGCTAAATTGTTACAAAACCGAGCGCTTGCTAGTTTCTTGTCGAAAGAGGCTTAAGTGCTTTTTTAATGAATTTTGCATTACGTTTACGTAAACGTCTTTTGGTCCGGGCTGAGCTAACCCCGGATTTACGAAAACGTCTCAGTGCTGATAGTCATACTCTGTCAGCGAAGATAGCAATCAATAACAAAAATAATCAGGCATCTGGATTTTCGGAGACCCTACTGATGACAACAACAAACCACTACGCCGCCTTCATGGCTGAATTTTCAATGGATCAGGTTGAAGCTAAGTTTCTGGGCAGCCTGAAAGATGGTTTTAACGCCTGTGTTGAGTGCTGCGATAAACAGGTTCAGGCTGGCAAAGGAGATCAGATTGGCCTGTATTATGAAGGCCTGGACGGTATCAGCTCTGAACATAGCTGGGCTGAGCTGCAACAGAAATCAGCCCGTTTTGCCAACTTCCTGAAATCACAGGGTGTAAAAGCGGGAGATCGCATCTCCTGTATGCTGCCAAGAACGCCGGATCTGCTGGTTGTTGTGCTGGGTACCTGGCGTATCGGCGCGGTATATCAGCCGTTGTTTACTGCTTTTGGTTATGAGGCTATTGAGTACCGTATTTCTCAGTGTGATGCCAAAGTAGTGGTAACTGATACCGCTAATCGCAGTAAGTTTGATCAGGTAAATAACCTGCCAACCGTTGTGCAGGTATGTACCGACAAGTCGGAAGCAGATGCGAAGGGAGATCTGCATTTTGATACGGTTATGTCCGAAGTCAGTGATGAGTGTGAGCCTGTTATTCTGGATGCTGAACAACCGTTTCTGCAGATGTTTACCTCTGGCACTGTTGGTAAGTCCAAAGGTGTGGCCGTACCGCTGAAAGCGTTACTGGGTTTCTATGTCTATATGAAATACGCCGTTGGTCTGGATGATCATGATAAATACTGGAATGTCGCTGATCCGGGCTGGGCGTATGGCCTTTACTATGCCATCACAGGTCCTCTGTCGATGGGTATTGCTACACACTTTAATGAAGCTGGCTTTACGACTGAAAATACTTACGAAATGCTGGAGAAGTACCAGATTACTAATCTGGCTGCAGCGCCTACCGCCTATCGCATGATGATGGCCAGTGATGCTCATGAAGAGATGAAACCGAAACTGGCACTGCGTCGTGCCAGCTCTGCCGGTGAACCATTAAGCCCTGAAGTGGTGAACTGGGTTTCTGATGTACTGGGGTGTCCGGTTATGGATCACTATGGTCAGACTGAAACAGGAATGACCTGCTGTAACCACCATTCTCTGGAGCACAATGTTCATATCGGGGCTATGGGGTATGCCATGCCGGGTTATCGTGTTGTGGCACTGGATGAAAGCTATAATGAGGTCAGCGCCGGGGAAGAAGGCCAGTTTGCCGTTGATATGGAAAACTCTCCGGCTTTCTTCTTCCAGGGATACACCTGGCAGGAGAAAAAACCTTTCCACGGCAAATACTACCTGACCGGGGATATGGTGTTTGAGAACCGTGATGGCTGTTTCCAGTTCAGTGGCCGTGATGACGATATTATTACCACCGCTGGCTATCGTGTAGGACCGGCTGATGTCGAAGGCACTGTGCTGGAACATGAAGCTGTGGCAGAAAGTGCAGCAGTGGGTAAACCTGATGCCAAACGAGGTCATATCATTAAGTCTTATGTCGTTCTGCGCGAAGGACACAAGGGCTCGGATGAGCTGATACAGGATATTCAGAACCTGGTGCGTGAGCGTTTATCGACCCATGCTTTCCCACGTGAAATTGAGTTTGTCGATCAGCTGCCTAAAACACCCAGTGGCAAGATTCAGCGCTTTATCCTGCGTAAGCAGGCACACGAAGAGTCGCAAGGTGCATAACTCTGTTTGCAGCAGAGCTTACTGAGGGAACTCTTCAGTATGTTATGACGACAGAGTATCCGGTATTTAAAGACCCTTTAATATCGGAGATGTAATCAGAAAAGGGCGAAGCATCGGACCCTGATTGTTCCGGTGGTATCGCCCTGTTTTAAAACTCATGACAGTGTATTGAGATAAAACTATGCAGATTTCCGGTAAAACATTTTTAGTAACAGGTGCCAGTTCTGGTCTGGGTGAAGCAACGACACGTCGTCTGATTGCTGATGGTGCCAATGTTGTACTGGCAGATATCAATAAAGCAGGTATTGAGCTGGCAGCTGAGCTGGGCGAGCGTGCGAGCTTTATCGCAACCGATATTACATCAGAAGAAGATGTGCAGAATGCGGTTAATCTGGCGGTAGAGTCCTATGGTTCTCTGAATGGTGTCGTACACTGCGCGGGTATTGTTGTGGTCCAGAAACTGCTGGATCGAGAGCTGAATCCGGCTTCTCTGGAGCTGTTTGCCAAAGGCGTGAATATCAACCTGGTTGGCACCTTTAATGTGAACCGTCTGGCGGCTCAGGCTATGGCAAAAAATGAGCCTGAAGCTGACAACGAGCGTGGCATCATTATTAATACGGCATCCATTGCGGCTTTTGATGGTCAGGTTGGTCAGGCTTCATATTCTTCTTCTAAAGCCGGTGTGGCTGGTATGGCACTGCCTCTGGCTCGTGAATTGTCGCGTCATGGTATTCGTGTGATGACGCTGGCACCGGGTGTTTTCGAAACACCGATGATGAGTGATATTCCTGATGAAGCGGTTGAAGCGCTGGGTAATGCCGTGCCTTTCCCTAAACGTCTGGGTAAACCGGATGAGTTTGCCGCTATGGCGTGCCATATCATTGAAAATACCATGCTGAATGGTGAAGTGATCCGTCTGGACGGCGCGATCCGTATGGTTTAACGGCCTGACAGAGGAGATAACACCATGCATATGGCATTAACCGAAGAGCAGCAGATGATTCAGGATATGGCGCGAAAGTTCGCTCAGACTGAATTGGAACCTGTTGCGGCAGAGCTGGATAAAACCGGCAATCGTGAAATTTTACTCAGCAACCTGCAGAAGCTGTCTGAGCTGGGCTTTATGGGGCTGAATGTTAAGGCTGAGTATGGCGGTTCTGAAGCCGGTGTTGTGGCTTTTAGTGTGGCTATGACAGAAGTTGCACGGGCTTGTGCTTCAACAGCGGTATCCATGTCAGTAACCAATATGGTGGCTGAGGTGATCCAGGTTGTCGGTAATGAAGAGCAGCGTCAGAAATACATTCCAAAGATCTGTAGTGGAGAATTTGCTGCAGGCAGCTTCTGCCTGAGCGAAGCGAATGCTGGATCAGATCCTTCTGCCATGCGTACCAGTGCAGTTAAAGAAGGCGATGAATGGGTGATCAATGGTGCTAAACAGTGGATCAGCAGTGCTGAATATGCCGGTGTATTTGTCGTTTGGGCTGTGACGGATAAAGAAGCACCCAAAGGTAAAGGTATTTCCTGCTTCCTGGTTGATGCCGATAATCCGGGCGTTAAGATCAGTAAAGCTGAAGATAAAATGGGACAGAAGGCCTCATCAACTAATGAGGTGCTGTTTGATAACTGTCGGGTTTCTGATGCGGCCATCATGGGCAAACTGAATGATGGCTTCCGTATCGCTGTAGCTGAACTGGCCGGGGGGCGTATTGGTATTGGTTCTCTGGCATTAGGTGTTGGCAGTGCCGCTATGGATTATGCCGCACGTTATACCAAAGAGCGTGAACAGTTTGGTAAGCCTCTGGCCAGCTTTCAGGGGCTGCAGTGGATGATGGCTGATCATTACACTGAACTGGAAGCTGCACGTTTACTGCTGTTGAATGCAGCCTGGAAAAAAGAGCAGGGTCTGCCTTTTGCTAAAGAAGCTTCTATGGCGAAGCTGTTTGCTACAGAGAAAGCGAATATAGCCTGTTATGCCGCTTTACAGCTAATGGGTGGAAACGGATATGTGAAAGAATATCCGCTGGAGCGCTTTGCTCGTGATGTCAGGGTGACATCTATTTATGAAGGCACCAGCGAGATCCAGAGAGTGATTATTGCCCGTGAAATCCTGAAAGAGCTGGACTAAGACATATTTTGTAATATTTTGCTCTATTATTGTTTGCTTATGTGTATTTGGCGCTGCAGAGATGCAGCGCTTTTTTTGTAGCTACGATACATCTCTCCGTATCATCCTTCCTGACTTTTTATAAAGCGGCAACCCTGTTCCGCTTGCCGTTTTGTTCTTCATTTATCTGTCTTTTTTGAATAGGTATAATATTTTAAGTTATTGTTATTAAAGGTTTTTGTTGTTGTGGCATACAAATTGTATGTAATAGAGCAAAGTTAAAGGTGGGACAGATCATGGCCTCAATCAGTTTTAAAAATGCTCTTGGAATCCATCCTGATGCTCTGATGGTTCGCAGTAAACGCTCTGAAATTCTGGCAAATAATATTGCTAATGCTGATACACCGAATTTCAAAGCGAGAGATCTGGACTTTAAAGGCATTATGCGTGGCGAGTATGAAAAGCGTGATCGCATGAGTCTTGATCGGACCCACTCAAATCATATTCCGGCAGAAGCCATTACGACTGAAAGTGCATTGAAATACCGGATGCCAACTCAGCCTGCAGTGGATGGTAATACGGTTGAGACTGATATTGAGCAGGCTCAGTATGCACGGAATGCGCTTGAGTTTCAGTCGAGCTTTACCTTTCTGAACAGTAAGTTCAAAGGGCTGAGCAAAGCGCTGAGGAGTGAATAATTATGTCTTTAGGTAAAGTATTTGATATTGCCGGAAGTGGCATGAGTGCGCAGTCTCTGCGTCTTAATACTACTGCAAGTAACATGGCTAATGCGCAGAGTGTCAGCAGTAGTGTGGATCAGACATATCGTGCTCGTAAGCCTGTTTTCGCCCCTATGCTGGAAAGTTACAAGACCGGTGAGCCTGGTAATCCGGTAACAAGTTTTGATCCTCGCCACAGTGCTGGTGAAGGTGTGCAGGTAAAAGGAATTGTGGAGAGTGACGCTCCGTTACAAAGACGTTACGAACCAGATCATCCTATGGCAAACGAGGAAGGCTATGTCTTCTATCCTAATGTTAATGTCGTAGAAGAAATGGCGGACATGCTGTCGGCATCTCGCTCTTTCCAGACAAACGTTGAAGTGATGAACAGCGCGAAGCAGATGATGCAGCGTGTGCTCACACTGGGCCAGTAAGAGCGGAGATTTAAGTTATGGCTAACATCAGCATTGATCCAAACAGCGATTTCTACAAAGCCTATAGTGTTGAAGGCAAACAGGCTGCTGCAGAAGCAACGAATAAAGCAAAGAATGACCCTAATGCGATGGGACAGACTGAATTCCTGGAGCTGATGATGGCTCAGTTGGAAAATCAGGATCCGTTAAGCCCGCAGAATAATACCGAATTTATTGCTCAGCTGGCTCAGTTTTCTTCGGTTGAAGGTATTCAGAGCCTGAACAACAACGTTAATGGTTTGGTTGACTCCTTTAAGTCCAGCCAGGCTCTGCAGGCATCCGCGCTGGTTGGCAGAAAAGTTCAGATTGAGGGCAGTTCTGCACTGGCAAAACAAGGCGAAGGTTTGTCTGGCTCGGTAGAAATTCCTTCCGGTGCCAGTGACATGCTGGTCGTGGTGAAAGACGCTTCTGGTCAGGGGGTAAAAGAGCTTAACCTGTCAGAGTACATGTCTGATACGGGCAGCTATCCGGCGGGTAAAGTGCCTTTTGAATGGGATGGCACTGATAACGAAGGCAATGCTTTGCCGGCAGGTACATACAGTGTATCGGCAACCGCCGTCGTAAATGGTAATTCGCAGGTGCTGGGCACCAATGTAAATGTGAATGTGGATAGTGTGACGATGGGAACTGCAGGTCAGATTACGCTGAACTTAGCGGGTTACGGTTCCATGAGTCTGGAAGATGTAAAAGAGTTTCACTGATAGTTTCAAGGAGTAATAAAAATGGCTGCATTTAGTATCGGGGTTACGGGGCTGCAGGCGTCGAATAAAAACCTTGAAGTGATCGGTAATAACGTGGCTAACGCAAGTACAGTTGGCTTCAAACAATCCAGGGTTGAGTTCGCTGATGTATATGCTAAAAGCGGACTGACTTCCGGGGCGACTCAGGCAGGTCATGGTGTCAGAGTAGCTGACATCTCCCAGCAGTTTAATGGTGGTGGCACGACATATACCCAGAACAGTCTGGATATGAAAATTGATGGCAATGGTTTTTTTGTCGTCAATGATAACGGTCAGAATGTGTATACCCGTGCCGGTACATTTGGTATGGACAAAGAAGGCTTTATTACCACCAACCAGGGACTGAGAGTTCAGGGTTTCCCGGCATCTGCTAATGGCGATTCTATTGAAGTGGGTGCTATTCAGGATCTTTATATTCCAGTCGCTAATATTGAGCCAAATGCGACAACTAAAGTGGATATTGCATTTAACCTGGATTCACGGGAAGCGGCACCGTCAAACTTTGAGTTTGATCCGAATGATTCCGACAGTTATACCCACCTGTATCCAACAAAAATTTACGACTCACTGGGTAATGAACATACTATGACCCAGTACTTTGTTAAGCAGCCTTCTTATCAGCCAGACCTGGGTGTGCATACCAGGGTGCTGGAAACCATGGTGGGTTTCTCCCGCTTTGGCTCTGATTATTTTACTGATAGTGCCGCAGGCGGCCTGTATCCAGGTGATGCGAATGAGGCCGCACCGGCGACTCTGGATTCCGATGTACAGGCGGCTCTGGATAGTGGTACTACTACATTCAGTTTTGCTGATCCATTTGGTGGTGCAGCGGGTGTCGATTTTAACGATGCAACAGCAACCGCAGCGGAACGTGGTACTCAGTTACAGCGTGTACATGACCAGCTGCAGGATATTATTACCAATGGCGGTCACTCTGGCAGAATTAAAGAGCATTATCAGGAAGCATATGATGCGCTGGTAGAATATCTGCCAGGCCTGGCCTCGGGTTCTGTAGGAGGCACAGATATTGATGTTGATGTCTATGAAGGTGCCCTGAATGCTATTGAGACGGCTTCTCTGGATGGGACAAATGTTGCCTACGGCAACATTGATATTCTATCCGGTATTGCCAGAACTAAATTGCTGAATGCAGCTGCAGTCGCTGACCCCCTAACTGATAATATTAAGCCTTCTAACGTTGACTCGGCTGCTTTAGGTGCAACCGGTGCCGCTGATGTATCAGGTTTTGTGGAAGATCTGAAATCAACACTGAATGCATTGATTAATGGTACTGCGATTCCGACAGCGGCAACGGCATCGAGCCCATTGTGGGATGATGCTCACTCTTTCAATAACGGCTCAACACCTACTGCGGAAGAGAAGGCTACTTATAAGTTGGCACTGGATACGCTGAACGAATTGGAAGTGACTTACGATGATGGCACAGGTGCTGTTGATCCACAGGCTGTTGTGGATGTGCTGAATGCACTGGAGTCAGAAAGTGCTGATAACCGCTGGCAGATGCATGTCTATGTAGACGGGGAGAAAGTATCTGATGGCAATGAAAGCAGCCCGGATTATTTCTCTTTCAACTTTACCGAGTATGGTCAGCTGTCAGAGCCTCTGCCAACCATCAGCATTAAAGACTGGACACCGCGTAACGATGCTGATGAAGAGAATGGTTCTGCTGAGCCTCAGGAATTCACTATTGATCTGAACGGTACGACACAATTTGCCGGTCAGTTCGGTGCCAGCTCTCTGACTCAGGATGGTTTTGCCACCGGTGAGCTATCAGGGCTGGATGTGGATAAAACCGGTACGATCACCGCGCGTTATACCAATGGTACTCAGCAGCTGATTGGTCAGGTAGCGATTGCTAACTTCCGGAATGACCAGGGCTTAACGCCTGTAGGTGGTACTAACTGGCGAGCATCCACTGAATCAGGTGATCCTGTGATCAATGCGCCGGGTGTAGGTGTGGCTGGTGAGATTCAGTCCAATGCACTGGAAGACTCTAACGTGGATCTGTCAGAAGAACTGGTGAAAATGATTCTGGCACAGCGTGACTATCAGGCTAATGCTAAAACGATTCAAACCGCAGATACACTGACACAGACCATTATTAACCTGAGATAACTCTCAGAAATAAATAGAAAAAAGAAACTGGCATAAGGCTTGCATTTATATACATAAGTGCAAGCCTTTTGCCGTTTCTAGCGGTAGAAAAAGCAAAAAACGGCAAAGGGCATCCTGCTAACAGGTTCAAGAGGTCAGGAAAATGGATAAAGCGCTATATATCGCAATGACCGGTGCCAAAAACAATATGATGGCGCAGACAGCACGGTCGAATAACCTGGCGAATGCTAATACTACAGGTTTTAAAGCAGATTATGAGCAAGCCAGAGCGATGCCTGTGTTTGGCTCCCATCATCCTACACGAGTTTACTCTCTGAGCGAACGGCCAGCTACTGATATGAGTGCTGCAGCATTTATTGAGACAGGAAGACCTCTGGATCTGGCGATTCAGGGTGATGGCTGGTTTGCCGTACAGTCTAATCTGGGCGATGAGGCCTATACCCGTTCAGGCGACTTTATGGTTGATGCCAGTGGCGTACTCAGAACGGGAAAAGGCTTGCCGGTAATGGGGGAGGGCGGTCCAATTCTGATTCCCCCTTCTGAAAACATTGAAATTGGTGTGGACGGTGTTATCACTATTCAGCCGCTGGGTGCTGCTCCGAATGAGCTGGCCCAGATTGAGCGTATTAAACTGGTGAATCCGGATAAGCAAGGGTTAGAAAAGGGGCTGGATGGTTTGATGCGCCAGCGCAATGGTGAGCCAGCAGAAGCAGATGCAGAGGTCCTGGTCGAGTCCGGGTTTCTGGAAGCGAGTAATGTGAATGCAGCTGCTGAGTTGATTAATATTTTGTCTCTGTCTCGTCAGTATGAGATGCAGACAAAAATGATGAAAAAAGCTGATGAAATTTCTGCGGCAGCTGCATCTGTGATGCGGATGAGTTAATCAGCCGGACGGTTAAGAGGATAAGACAATGCATGCAGCTTTATGGGTAAGTAAAACCGGTCTGAGTGCGCAGGATACCCAACTGCGTACTATTTCAAATAACCTGGCCAATGTCAGCACGGTAGGCTTTAAGAAAGACAGAGCTATTTTTCAGGATCTGCTGTATCAGCAGGTTCGCCAGCCAGGGTCTCAGTCATCACTGAACACTCAACTGCCATCCGGTTTACAGCTGGGTACTGGTGTGCGTACTGTGGCTACGCAGAAAATGCATACTGAAAGTAGTCTGCAGATTACCGAACAGCCATTGGATATGGCAATTGATGGTCGTGGTTTTTTCCAGATTCAGATGCCGGATGGCACTATTGGCTATACCCGCAATGGTCAGTTCCAGCAAAATGACCAAGGACAGATTGTAACGGCTCAGGGCTTTTTACTGGAGCCTAATATTCAGCTGCCTGAGAATACTCAGACGATTAGCATCAGTGAAGATGGCATTGTTATTGCTACTATTAAAGGGGAGTCCGATGCGCCGGTAAACGCTGGCCAGATTACTCTGGCTGATTTTGTTAACCCGGCCGGTCTGGAGTCCGGTGGTGCTAACCTGTTCTTCGAAACGCCGGCATCGGGTGCGCCGGTTGTAGGTGTTGGTAATGAAGCCGGTATGGGCTCTATTCAGCAGGGAACACTGGAAAACTCCAATGTGAATGCGGTAGAAGAATTGGTGAATATGATTTCGACGCAGCGAGCTTATGAAATGAACTCTAAAGTGGTTTCAACCGCCGATGCGATGCTGCGCAATCTGACTCAGACTTTATAATATCGGGTCAACGAAACTAAATGATACAGGGTGATGTTATGCAGCAGGTAAAACGTTTTCTGGGATTAGGAATGCTGGTGCTGCTGGCAGGTTGTCAGCAGGAAGCCAGAGTGAAGCCGGATGATCCTCAGTACGCTCCCGTGACACCCAGTCATATGGTGCCACCGCCTGCGAATAATGGCTCCTTGTATCAGCAGAACTACAGTCGTTCTTTGTTTGGTGACCGTAAGGCCCACCGGGTAGGGGATATCATCACAATTCTGCTGACTGAAACCACGACATCACAGAAATCAACCAGCTCTTCGATTTCCAAGGATTCAGATATCACTGCGGAAGTTCCTACTGTTCTGGGCAAACGGATCAGCGATCTTGAAGTCGGTATTAGCAATGAGCGTGAATTTACAGGTAGTGGTTCTACCGGACAGAGTAATAGCCTGCAGGGAAGCATCACCGTCACCGTTCATCAGGTCTATCCTAATGGCCTGATGATGGTGAAGGGTGAAAAATGGCTGACACTGACCAATGGCTCTGAAGTGCTGCGGGTCAGTGGTCTTCTGAGACCAGAAGATGTCACACCGGAAAATACAGTACCTTCGACAAAACTGGCCGATGCCCGCCTGACTTATAGCGGTACTGGTGAGCTGGCAGACAGCACCCGTCAGGGCTGGTTAACGAAGTTCTTTAACAGCGGCTGGTGGCCATTCTGAGGAGCAATGTAATGTTTATTCGTATGATAATGGCGCTGGTTCTGATGTGGAGTTCTCTGGCCAGTGCAGAGCGTCTGAAAGATATTGCCAATGTGGATGGTGTGCGTTCGAATCAGCTGATTGGTTATGGTCTGATTGTGGGCCTGAGTGGTACCGGTGATAAAGCACCTTTTACCAATCAGACATTCGTTAACATGATGAGCCAGTTCGGCATAACTTTGCCGCCTGGTGTTGATCCTAAGTCGCAGAATATTGCCGCTGTTACCGTACACGCTGAGTTGCCACCGTTTGTAAAACCAGGCCAGCGTATTGATGTAACAGTATCCTCGATTGGTAATGCGAAAAGCCTGCGCGGTGGTACCTTGTTGATGACCGCACTGAAAGGGGCTGACGGTAATACTTATGCCGTGGCTCAGGGCAGCCTGGTTGTTGGCGGCTTGGGGGCTGAAGGGGCTGATGGTTCTCGTATTCAGGTGAATGTTCCCAGTGTAGGCCGTATTCCTAACGGTGCCAGCATCGAGCGCGAAGTGGCTCATGGCTTCTATAATGGCGATACCATCACCTTTAACCTGCATCGTGCGGATTTTACAACCGCTAAGCGTGTGGCAGAACGTATTAATGATCTGCTGGGTGATCAGGTCGCTCAGGCCTATGATGCGGTATCTGTTCGTGTACGAGCCCCTCGTGATGCTTCTCAGCGTGTGAGTTATCTGTCTGTATTGGAGAACCTGGAAGTTCAGCCTGGTGAAGAGTCGGCGAAGATTATTATCAACTCCCGTACCGGCACCATTGTTATTGGTCAGAATGTACGTGTTGATCCTGCGGCTGTAACTCATGGTAGTCTGACTGTGACTATTGCTGAGGCACCTGAAGTAGTACAGCCTAATGCGCTGGCAAATGGTGAAACGACAGTACAGGAAGCGTCTGCGATTGATGTTCGTCAGGATGATTCCACCATGTTCAAATTTGCACCGGGTACCACACTGGATGAGATTGTGCGGGCGGTTAATCAGGTAGGTGCTGCGCCAGGAGATCTGATGGCGATACTGGAAGCATTAAAGCAGGCAGGTGCATTGAAAGCTGATCTGGTGGTAATCTGATAGCTGACGTAAAAGGAGAGATCCGATGATCAACAGCAAATACGATCAGTCCAGATTAGTGACCGATGTTCAGGGACTAGAGTCTCTGAGAAAAGGGGCAAGGGATGATGACCCTGAAGCGCTGAAAGAAGTGGCTCGTCAGTTCGAAGCGATGATGGTTCAGATGATCATGAAAAATGCCCGGCAGTCTAATGAGATTCTGTCTGAAGGTGGCTTCTTTGACAGTGATCAGCTGAAAATGTATCAGCAGATGCGCGATGAGCAGCTCAGTGTCTCGATTACGAAAGGTGGTACTTTCGGGCTGGCTGATGTGCTGGTGCGTCAGCTCAGTAAAGATTACGGCATCAGTACGGATGATACACCTGAAGTCGCTCAGCATAATAATATTCAGGGGATGCTGGACAGGGGACGCAGCTTTCCGGCTTCCCGTTATGACCCTGAGCTGATGGCGCAGTGGCGGCAAGAGTATGCCGAAGAGAGAGAAAGAGCGGCGATACTTAAAGCTGAACAGGCCGAGATTAAAGCTCAGGCAGCAGCGGCACAGGCTGAAGCCAAAGCGCTGTCTGAGAAGCTGGAAAAAGGCTTTGAATCTCCGGAAGAGTTTGTGCGTAATCTGTATCCGGCGGCAGAAAGAGCGGCACGTCAGCTGGGTGTTGATCCTAAAGTGATGCTGTCTCAGGCGGCTCTGGAAACCGGCTGGGGCCGTTATATGATTCGTGATGAATCCGGCAAAAACAGCTTTAATCTGTTTGGTATCAAAGCAGACCGGCGCTGGGATGGTGATGAAGCAACGGTGTCTACGCTGGAATACCGTGGTGGTGTGCCTGTCAAAGAAAAGGCTGCTTTCAGGGCTTATGGCAGCTATGAAGATAGTCTGAATGATTATGCCAGCTTCCTGCAGAGCAATCCTCGTTATTCCGATGCACTGAAAAATGCTGATGATCCGGCAGCCTTTACGAAAGGCCTGCAGGACGCCGGTTATGCAACCGATCCGGCATATGCGAAAAAGATTCAGCGTATTATGTCAAGCCCTGTGATGGCTAAGGCATTTTCCACACCTTCTAATCAAGGCTGATCGACTCACTTTCCGTCACCATCCGATCAGGTGTCACTGCTATAATACTGACTGGTGATCTTTGCCGGTCAGTTATTTTTTTTTATCTTCACTTCCTTAAAAAATACCTTCTAAATAGATGTATTTCTCCGATTTTATCCGCTTTTTTCTGTTTTTTTGATTCTGGCACGTAATGTGCAAGTGATAGGTTGATCAAAATTTTATCGGCAAGGTTATGCCCTGGTATATGAAACAGGGAGGGTTATCTCATCACCTTGCTGAATTCCGGAAAGATCAGACACTATTTACAGTGTCGGCAATATTTTTCGGAGATAACCAGATAAATGCCGGATAGCTCATATGCAGGGGCTTATTAGTGGCAGGAGAGCAAAGATATGACATCTGAACTGATTAAAATCGGAAGTTCCGGGGTACGGGTAAATCAGCTGAACCTGCAGGTGACCGGCCACAATATTGCTAATGTTGATACTGCGGGCTATTCACGCCAGCAGGCTTTACAGGAAACCAATCCGGCAATTGCCTGGGGTAACGGGCATTATGGTCAGGGTGCCAATACGGCAACGATTCGCCGCATTGTTGATGAGTTTACGGTAACTCAGCTGCGTAATGACACCAGTGTCGCGAAAGAGCGTGAAATGGTGCTGCAATACTCTCAACAGCTGGACAACCTGCTTGCCGATTCCGATTCTTCGCCGGGGAATGCGTTAAATGAGTTCTTCTCTGCGATGCAGTCTCTGGCTGATGACCCTAATAACACCACACTGCGTAATCAGGTGCTGGCGCAGTCTGATTCTCTGTCCCAGCGTTTTAATCTGATCCAGGAACGCTTTGATGATATGCAGGAAAGCATCAATGTTCAGCTGGATAGCAGCATTGGTGAGATCAATCGTATTGCCAGTAACATTGCATTACTGAACACAGGCATTGTTGAGGCAGAAGCTAAGAATGGTCTGCCTGCGAATGACTTGAGAGATCAGCGCGACGAACAGCTCAGAGAATTGAGTGAGTATGTCGATGTCAGCCTGACCAAAGTCAATGATGGTACCTATTCGGTATTTATCGGTGAAGGATTTCCGCTTGTTGTGGGCCGTAGTACATATGAATTATCCGCTGAGCCTACCAGTAGTGACATTAAGCGAATGGGGGTTGTCTATCCTGATCGTGATGGCGACAAGGATATTACGAATCTTATTCGGGGTGGTGAATTAGGCGGTGTGCTGAAATACCGTGATGATGTCATGACTCCGGCTCAGAACCAGATCGGACGTCTTGCTCTGGCTATTGGTGAAACCTTTAACGAGCAGCATCGTAAAGGGATTGATCTGAACAATGAAACCGGGAATAACTTTTTCCGTGATGTCAACGAACTGGAAATTATGGAAGGCCGTGTTTCTGCTTTTAAAGGAAATAGTGCCAGTACCAACATCCGCTTCAGTGTTGAAATTACCGATACCACTAAGCTATCTGATAAAGATTACGTACTCAAAGCGATTGATGGCGATACTTTTGCCCTGTATGACACTGATGGCAATCAGATGCGTTTTGAGAAGAACACCACACCGGCTACCTTTGCCAGTACCGTGAGCCTGTCTGAGTTAAATAGAAATGATGGTGTGGATGATGGCCTGACATTAACCGTAGATGGGTTTGATATTTATCTGTCATCGGATGCCGCAAAAAATGTATCCAAGGGGGATCAGTTCCTGATTCAGCCGACACGTTATGCATCTGGTCAGATGGCGCGTGAGATTACCAGCCCGGATGAACTGGCGATTGCATTGCCCCTGAGAACGGAAGCGTCTGTTGCTAACAACGGCAGCGGTGAAGTGCGTTCGGTTACGGTGGGTGATACTTATGCCTCAGGTATTGCGGACAGTAAACCATTATTAGTGGCTGATAGTCCGAATCCGAATGGTGTCAATATGGTCGACCCATCAGACCCTACCGGAGCGACATTGATTCCGACTGAAACCGGTTCATATGCTTTTGTCGATTCCCGTGATGGTTCTTTCAAGATGTATCTTGATACGGCCACAGCCACGGTAGGTGGCACCTTAGTGGCAGATATTGCGACAGCAACCACAACCGGCGTCACAACGGGTAATTCACGGGCCGTAGCCGATCAGATCTCAGCGGCTGCAGCGGGTCTGACCACGGCGATGGATAAGTCTGTGATTGGCAGTGCTTATACTGCAGCCGATGCGATTGCAGATAATGAACAGGATATTATCGACCGGGCTGCGGCTGGTGCTGCTGTGGCGGCAACAGAAGCGGCTAAAACCGGGGCAACCATTGAGTCGGTTGCTGAAGCTGTAAAAGGTTACCTGGAAGACCAGGGGGCTTCCAGTCAGGTGATATCAGATACTGTAGCAGGCATTGAAGGAGCAGCGACTCTGGCTGATGCGGCCAACTTTGCCTCTTATGACATTGCTGCCGCTTACACCCGTGATTCCCTGAAAGGGGCCGACGTTGATAATGCCGCCATTACAGCAGCGGTAAATGCTGTTAATGCAGCAAAAGGCACGGCAACCGCGATTAACCAGGCTGGGATGGCATCATTTGCCAAAATTGCAGCTGATCAGGCCGCTACGACAAAAGCTGCTGATGTTACTGCAAAAGCAGGGGTTGCCGCTGTTGGTGCTGCAGCAACTGACACAGGTCTGTATGAGTTGAAAAATGGTGTGAATATTCAATTCACATCAGAAAGCGCCACGGTTCCGGGGGAGCTGAATTACGAGGTTCGTGACCCGGATTCTGGTGCAATCCTGTACCAGGGGACCTTTACTCAGGGGCAGGAGAAAGAGCTATTGCCATCGACCTGGGGTATACAGGTAAGTATTGCTGGTAATCCGGCAGTCGGCGATAGTTTTTCTACAACGTATAACACCGATGGTGCGGGTGATAACAGTAATGCTCTGATGCTGACGGCTCTGCAAGGGGAACCGACCCTTGAAGGAGAGATGAGTTATCAGGATGCTTACGCAGAGACAACCACAGGTGTGGGGTCTAAGACTGCGGAAGCAAAAATTACCGCTCAGTCCGGTGCGGCAATTCTGGAGCAGACGAAAAATCTGCGTGACAGTGTATCCGGCGTGAATATGGATGAAGAAGCGGCAAACCTTGTCCGTTTTCAGCAGGCGTACAATGCCTCATCTCAGATTATCAGCACCGCAAGACAGTTATTTGACACTCTTCTGGCAGCCGTAAGATAAGGAGCTTTATCATGCGTATTTCGACTTCAATGATTACTCATAACAGCATCAACGGCATGTTGAGAAAGCAAACTGAACTTGCAAATACTTCTAATCAGATGGGTTCTGGTAAGCGGGTTCTGACACCTTCTGATGATCCTGTAGCCAGTGCAATGGCATTTAATGCCAAAAACAAGCTGGAGAATATCGAGCAGTACGGAAAAAATATCGATTACTCCCGCAAGAGTATGCAGACTACAGAAAGTACACTGAAAAATATGCATGATCGCCTTCAGAGGGTCAAGCAGTTGGCTATTCAGGCTAATAGTGATGCGCTGAGTGATGATGACCGGAAAACAATTGGTCTGGAAATTAAAGAGATTACGGGTCAGCTGGAAAAGTTGATGAATACTCGTGACGAAAGTGATAACTATATTTTTGCCGGAAGCAAGGTCAATACTGCTCCTTTTGCACAACAGAGCGATGGTAGTTATGTTTATCAGGGGGATGCAACTGAAAGAAAACTACAGATCTCTGATACAACGTTTGTATCGCCTTTTATTTCCGGTGAAGCAGCTTTTCAGAATATCGATAATGTTCAGCAAATCAGAAGTTATGCTCTAAGTGGCAACACTTCTGAGGAAACAATTGGTGTGACAGGCAGTACCGGGTTTCTGGAAGATAATCGGGTTGGCGAATACAAGTTGACTTACAATGCAGTGAACGATTGGACTGTTGAGTTACCAACGGGAGAAATACTTACAGATCAGAATGCTGATGGTAATGTCAATCTGGATGATCTGGCTGCATTGGTTAATAAAAGTGGTGGTGACGTAGAGCTCACAGTACCAAATCCTGTGCCTTCTACAGGTGATAAGTTTGTTATGGTTTTCGATAATGAAAAAGAAGGCCTGTTGACAGGAATGCAGCGTTTTGGAAATGCTCTTAGCGATTTTAGCTATGAGGAGTACCAGAAGGATGCAATTAATGATGTCGTTGCAAAGGCGGATAATTGGTTGAATGCTGTTGCTGATGCTCGTTCTGTTATTGGTACAAGAGAAAATGGAATGGACACAATCCGGTCAAACAATGAAGATCTTCAGTTATATCTGAAAACCAATGTATCTGAGCTTGAAGATTTAGATTATGCGGAAGCAACAGGACGTTTTATGTTGCAGCAAACAGCTTTAACTGCCTCTCAGCGAACATTTTCTCAGGTTGCTCAGTTGTCATTATTTAATTATATTAGATAGTTGTATTCTGGGCTATGATAATTAGTAGGATTGTTTAAAGTAAACAAGGCTGTTTTTGTTGTTTATTTAAATTATTTATAAAACAATTTGACTTTTAATAGCTTTCAATAAAGAGGCTGGTTTGTTTTTAGTGATAGCTGATCATGTTTAGAAATAAGTGCTGGTAGAATGTTATTTGTACTATTTTATTCAGAAAATGACATGCGAGGAATGAGACTTTAGTGCTGATGTGCTTAACAAAGAATATTTTCTATGCTGCTTGATTAGCTTCGTTAGTTATTTGGTTTTTTTATTCTCTTAGTTCATGTTTTTTATTTATTTGATATAAATGCCATTTTATATAGGGGGCTTGAAGTATAATCTTTAGTTGGTGTTGAATAAATTGATTTACCTCGTTGTATCGGTTGTTATAAATTTTCATTTATTCAGTCGATGCTACTAAAGTTAATGCTAATATTTAGCCAAAGGAAAGCAGCTATGGATATTAATATACTGTTAAACAAAGGCCCTCAAATTCTGGATTGCACACTTAGGGATGGTAGCTATGAAGTAGACTTTCAGATTACGGCTGAGTGCACTGCAAGTATGTGCAAAAAAATCGAAAAGTCTGGTATAAAATTTATAGAAGTAGGGCATGGTGTTGGTCTGAGAGCATCACAGAAGGGCTATGGTGTCGCTGCCGCTTCGGATACAGATTATATGCTTTCTGCAGGTGCGTCGGTAAGTGGTAATGCTTATTGGGGGATGTTTTGTATTCCTGGCATATCTTTACTTGATGATATACGAAAAGCTTCAGATCATGGTATCTCTTTCTTAAGAATAGGTACTAATGTGGCTGATTATCGTTCAGCAGAAAAGTTCATTGAACTTGCAAAGAGTTTAGGTATATTTGTGTGCTCGAACTTTATGAAGTCGTATGCTTCAACACCTTCGGATTTTGCTGAAGTATCATGTAATGCTTATGATTCAGGAAGTGATCTGATTTATATTGTAGATTCTGCAGGTGGTATGTTGCCTTCTGAAATTGAAGACTACGCTCACCATATAAGAGAGAAAAATAAAAATATAAAGCTCGGTTTTCATGGACATAATAACCTTGGGCTTGCTATAGCAAACTCACTTTGCGCATATGAATTAGGGTTTAGTCTCATTGATACCTCGATAGGTGGACTTGGGAGAAGTGCGGGTAATGCACCTACTGAACAGTTTGTCTCTACTCTGATACGGGCTGGCTATCACCCGGGAATAGATCCTGTAGAGATACTTGATATTTATGAAGAAAATGTGAAACCACTGTCTGGGTTGAATCTTGATCCTATCAATGTTGTATCAGGTCTGTCACTATTTCATTCTAGTTACCTACCTGTTATAAAAAGGTACTCAACAAAGTATCGGGTAGATCCCAGAAGATTGATTATAGAGTTATGTGAATTAAATAAAGTTGATGCACCGGAAGCTCTTGTAGAGACACTTGCTAAAAAGTTGTCAGAGAATGATAAGCGTGGCTATTGGAAGAGTATTTACAAATCGCCCACTGTTGATGAACAATCAAAAATTGATAGGGATTTATAGATGGACAGGTTTATAGATTTTGATTCTGATGAAATCGCGCTGGTTAATGGTAAGGAACAGGTCTCATACAGAGAGCTGTTTGTTCGTTGTCAGAAAAAGGGGGGGGATTTAAAAAGTCTTGGAGCAGAGAAAGGTAGTATAGTTTCAGTAGAAATATCTAATAGTATAGAGTTTGTTGTCTATTATATAACTTGTGCGATATTCGATTACTGTATTGTTCCTATTAATGATCTGTTATCTGATGATGAGAAGAAATATATAATTGATGACTGTAACCCTGCTTTTATAGTGAAGCAGGGAGAGATTTCTGTTAATGATGCAACAAGGAAGGTTGATAGTGATATATATCTTATATGCTATACGTCTGGAACAACAGGTTCACCTAAGGGGGTATGTCACTCATTAGAAGCTTTAGTTGCTAATGTCAGAAGTTTTAACAGCTTAGCAGGTATAAATAGTAATACCATAATGTATCACGTTCTGCCCATGGGGTATATGGCTGGCTTCTTAAATACTATTCTTTCTCCTCTATGTGCTCATGGTAAAGTTGTTATTGGTGAGCAGTTCAGTGCCAGATCAATCATTAACTTCTGGCCTGTAGCGTTAGAAAATAAGTGCAATACGATATGGTTGACACCCACAATATTATCATATCTTACAAAAATAACCCGGTCTGAAAGCATCATAAGCAAAGTTCGTGATAGCTTTTCGTTATTGCTGATTGGTACGGCACCATTATTAGCTCCTGTGCGTGATGCATTTGAAAAAAAATTTAATCTCAAATGCACAGAAAGCTACGGTATGACTGAAGTTTTACTTGTTTCTGCCAACATTTTGCATGCAGATTCCTCCGTTGGCCAACTGATTGATCTGGCTGAAATTGAAAATGAGTCAGGTGAGTTAAAAATTCGAACACCAAATCTTTTTCTGGGCTACTATCATCAAGGAAAGATGTCTGAAGCTGTCGCTAAGGGTGAATACTTTTGCACTGGTGACCTGTTTAGCTGTGATGATAAGGGGAATCTTTATATTGAAGGTCGAAAAAAAGACCTTATCATCAAGGGGGGGAAGAATATTAGTGCAAAATATATAGAGGAGGTTCTTGTTTCTCACGAAGAGATTATAGATGCTGCAGTTATTGGTATTCCTCACAGTTTTTGGGGGGAAGAGATAGTTGCTGTTATTGTTTCAGAGGGCTCCCTGACAGAAAAGGCTGTTTTTAATTACTGTTCTTTGTTTTTAAGTCGTGATTTATTGCCATCGCAAGTTGTTTTTGTTAAAGACTTTCCAAGATCCAGTACCGGTAAAATAAATAAAAGCATGCTTAAAGAGATTTACTTATGATTATCGGCCTTGCTCATATAACGTTTATTCCATTTGCCCCCCCCCTTGGTTATGTAGACTTAAGGCATGCTATTGTTAATAAAAAGTTAGTACCTAACCCTAGAGAAAAAAATAAGTTTATGTCTTATCCTGCAAAATATCATAGCTTGATGGTCTATAAAGATAGTAATGGTCTTGCAGTTGAGAGAATATACTATTCTGGGGAGCGAGAAGCTGGTTTGGGACGCTATGATGTTAATAACGGATGTATTGTTTTAAACACTAAAAGATGCTATTTACATCAAGAAGAACTATTCTGGATGGATGCTTTAGGGTTTAAAAAATCAGATTCAGGTTGCTTAAAAAGAATTAGCCCAATTCGTACAATGTCAGCTCAAGTAATGATAAAGAGTAGTATTATTAAAGATGATAGCTTTATAGACTCTCCAGGCTTTACTTCTGTTGCTTTTCTCGTAAGAAATATTAGATCCGTTTATGATAAAGTTACAAAGTCTATCTATAAAGTAAAACACACAAATATATTTAAGCTGAATGCTGTTGGCTTATCAGTAATAACAGCCTTTTTAGTAAAGACACCATCTGGTGCATATATAGAGTTTTTTGAGGTGGAAAATGGGAAAAATAATTGACCTGTCAATGACCATAGATGAAGGAATGCAAACATTTGCTGCTCACTGGCATCCCTTTGTTGAGATAACTCAGTTAGGGAGGCATGGTATTGAGAACAGAGAGACAAGAAAAATAACACTAGGGACTCACACGGGAACGCATATAGATGCTCCCCGGCATTTTATTCCTGATGGAAAAACAGTTGAGCAGATTAGCATGGAGCAATGTGTTGGTTATGCTCTGGTGCTTGATTTTTCTCATCTGCCTGATTTTCATGAAATTAGCAGAGAAGAGTTAGAAAGTTCTGTTGGCTCTAATTCTGTAGAAAGAGTGATATTTCGCTTTGACTGGGACAAACATTTGGGAACAAATAAATACTATAGTGATCATCCATTTTTATCGGAAAGTGCTTGTGAGTTTCTTGTGGAAAAGGGCTGTAAGCTGATTGCTTTAGATACACCTCAACCCGATAATCCTAAAAATGGGCGATTTTCTATTAAAGATGCTCCGAACCACAAAATTCTTCTTGGTAGTGATATACTTATTGTAGAATACTTAATAAATATTAAGCTGATAAAATCAACGATAACTACACTGGTTGTAGCCCCATTAAAAATTGCTAGTGGAGATGGTGCTCCAGTTCGTTGCTTTGCAATTGAAGAGGATTTATGAATACATTAGATTGGTTGAAAAATAAGGTTAACCCTGAAGATAAATTAATCGATTTAAATGCTAATTACTTTGATCAGGGCTTGATTGACTCTTTTGATATTATTATGCTTATAGAGGATGTTGAAGAAGAGTTTGGTATAACTCTGGATGAAGAAAACTTTCAGGATCGAAGATTTTCCTGTATTTCTGGCTTAGCTGAAATTATAAATGAGAGGTTGAGTTTTGAAAAATAGCTATAGTAAGCAAGATATTAAAAATGCCTTATTGGAGGTGGGAGTTAAAAAAGGATCAACTATTTTTTCACATAGTAATATAGGCTTTTTTGGCAGGCCTGAAGAGGCCAGAAATGTTGATGAAGCCTATAAAGTAATTGCTAATGCGATATTTGAAGTGATTGGAGTGTCTGGTACATTAGTTGTTCCGACTTTTACATATTCATTTTGTAAAAAGGAGGTATTTTATTATGATGAGACAGCTTCCAATTGTGGTGTTTTTTCTGAGCTGGTAAGAAAGGACCCAGCTAGCTTCAGATCTATGGATCCAAATATATCTGTTGCAGCCATAGGCAGAAAGGCAGAGGCATTAACACTAGATACTAGTAAAAATTCCTATGCTAAAGATTCTTTTTTTGATCGGTTTATGAACGAAAGAGGGCTTGTTTGCAATATGAACTTTGATGCCGGTTCAACTTTTGTTCATTTTGTTGAACGGGAACTAAAAGTTCCTTATCGATATGATAAAGAGTTCTCGGGTGTAATTATCAACTCTGAAAGGAAGGAGCTGGAAACAGAGTATAGTATATTCGTCAGAGATGACTCTACTAATGATACAATTGCTGCATTTGAAACTTTTGATGAAATAGCTAGAAATAATATGGTGTTCAAGACACATTCCGTTGGTCGAGGTTTTATTGGCTGTATTTCATCAGAAGATACATTTAAACTAATTCAAGATGAGATAAAAAAAGATCCGGGGCTTTTGATTAAGGGTGAATACTACTAAGTGATAACACAGATGTTTTTTCTACTGTTAAAAAGATCCCCGAAAACCTTAGTTTCAAAGATCTCTGCCAGTCAGTGAGCAGCATCCTGACTGGCTATGGAAAAGAATATTAAATTAACTTTATTTGATTGCTTATAAATATGTTTTTATGTTTCGGCTGATTTTTTTAGTAAGTTTGCCTTAAGTAATTTATTTAATTCTTCTAGTATTGATGAAGGTGTTATTTTTGCTTTTTCCCCAATATGAATAATATCATTTTTGCCATCTGAATATGCAATTAAATCCATCATGTTTCTTACAATATTCTTTGTCTTTTTAGTAGATAGTGTAGGGTACAGCCCTCTTTTTCCTAATTGAGGTTCACATATTGTGTTGCTTATGTAGTAGTCATTTTTTTCAATTAACTTTAAACATAGAAGCGCAAAATTATAGCCACCCTGTAAACCTTCTTCGCTGATGAATGATAAATTGTCTAATGATGTATGATACTCCGGATACTCGCCAAATTTTGTACGAGATATAGTGCAAAAAGGAAGATCTACACCGGGAGCACAGTACTGCCTTTCATCACTGCCCCTTTCTAAGAAGCTATATATAGATGGTTGTTGTGTAAACTCCTTTATTGCATATTGAGCTACTCTGTCTGCATAATTGTTTCCCTGCCTGGAGTGGACAATAGAGTAGTCACCTTCATCACCTATACATGTTAATACAAAGCCAGCTTTTACATTTTTTTTCATTTGTTTCAGGTTTTTTGATAAATAAGCTATAGAGCCTATTGTTTCAACTAAGAATAAAAATCTATAAGTGTATTTTTTTTTCGTAAGCTGTTTTACCCAGTGAGCTAGCTCTATTGCAACAGAAGGTCCAGATAACTCATTGTTTGCCATGGACGGATGGCATATATATGTGGAGATAACAATTTCCTCTTCTGATTCTCCTGGTATTACTAACTCACCTATATTCATCTCTCCAGGCTGAAGTGTGCTATCTATATGAACAGAATATTTTCTATCAGGGTTAGCCCTTAGCTCTTGTCTCTGGTTATTACTCAAGCAAAACCCCCAGCGAGGGCTGTAGTATGAAGAAATATAGGGTATGGCATCAGGCTGGTCTGGAATACTATGCAAATATTGATCAAGCTCTTTAAAGCTCATGTGCTTATTAACAGGTATCGAATAGCTAACGACATGCAGGTTGTTTTTTTTGAAGTCAACTACTTTTTTTCCTGTCTCGATACATTCAATATATGCATCTTGAATGTTCCATTCATCAGGGATCGTCCAGTCGAAAGCTTTATCCCCTGACTGGAATGATATTATCTTAAGATCGGGGTGTTGATGTTTTATATAGTTAAGTGTTTCTCTGACTCCTGAGCCTGTTAAACTTCTGTTTATTCCAAATAACTGACTGCAGTGGCGATAAAGGTTGTGCAATTTAAATCCTCCTATTTGGGATGGTTGTTTATTGCTTCGTATGTGTTTAACTGATTGAGCCTGTATATTCATTGCACTGTCAATACATATTGATGCAATTCTGGTATTTTTATTCTAAGTCGCTGTTCCATGTGCTGAAGTATTGCCCTCGGTGACTGTCATCGGGCCTTGAGACGCTGGAACTGGCCCGAGAGTGGATGCAGTGCTTTGTTCATTCTTATTTCGTTTTCCCTTACCTGTCTTACTGTTTTTCCGCTGCGGGCGAATTTCTTTCTTCCGGTAAAGTGTGCCTCTATTGTTGAGTCTGTGTCTTCATATTGGACCATGACATTATTGAAAGGGGGAAGCCATATTCATGACAGGGGATCGCTTTTGATGTGTAACCGTTCATTCAGGGACGTTATTGGCAGGCCAGCTCTGAACGCAGTGGGTTTTCAGCGAACTTCTCTTCCCATAACCGGGATGTCAGATCTTCAACCTGACTCGCAGGATGCTGGTTTATACGCAGCAGCACGTTCGTAAGATAGGTGTACGGATTGATCTTATGCTGCTTACAGGTGCAGATCAGGCTCTGGATTATACCCACGTGTTCCGCGCCCACCTCTGTCCAGCAGAACAGCCAGTTTTTACGTCCCATTGGGATTGGACGCAATGCTCTTTCCAGATGATTGGTATCCAGAGGCACATTGGGTTCTTCAAGAAGGACCCTCAACTCAGTTTCACGACTGATAACATAGTTCAGCGCCTTTCGTAACGGACTCGAAGGCCGTAGGTCACAGAGATTGAGTTGCTGCTGGCACCATTCAACGAACCGATCCACCACGGGCTTGCTCTTTTCGAGCCGCCGTTCCCGTTTGCTGGTCTCATCTGAACCCTGTGCTTCGATCCTCTCCTCTTCCTTGTATAAGGTCGCGATCATCGCCAGGGCTTCTTTGACCCGATCCGGGTACTCTGTTTCGGCTTCTATAAACTTTCGACGGCTATGGACCCGGCACTGGGCATGGGTGATCTCTTTGTTCTTCTCGATATAGCTGGTGTAAGTCGCATAACCGTCACTGATCAGTGTGCCTTTAAAGTCCTGTTTTAAGGTGTTTTCGATCTGTTGGCGGCACGGCTTTTCGAGAAGGTGAACACGATATCATCCTGATCACCATACAGCGGCCAGAACCAGCCTTTACTCATCTTGCCTTTGCCTGTTTTTCCCGCCTTGATCGGGGTTTCATCCATGACCAGCACCATCTTTAGAATAAAGCTGTCAAAAAAATCTTTCTATTCTGGCAATGGTTTGCCATAGCGGAATTTATCTGTCACTTGGACAGATGTTAAAGAACCAGGAGGTTTCCGCTTTTACTCTATATTTTTTTTATCTTTTTGATTTTAAAAGAAAAAAATATTTTGGCACGGATGGTGCTTTTTCTTTGGTAAGAGCAGATCCAGGTGCACTTGAATGAAGCAACGCTTACTAAAGGACTGCTTGTTGTAGCGAAACGAGAATCGGATTGCTCCGGTGCCGCTTCATAGTGTGACCTGAAATTATTTTTAACTTGGCCCTTCAGGCAGGGGGCAGGTATGAGAGAAAAGGAAAATAGTCATGGCATTATATGTAAATACTAACGTCTCCGCCCTGAACGGTCAGAAGAACCTGATGAATGTGACTAACCGGATGAATAGTTCCTTTGAGAAGCTCTCTTCCGGCAGCCGTATTAACAGTGCAAAAGACGATGCTGCAGGTTTGCAGATTGCAGATCGTTTGACTACTCAGATTATAGGTCTGGAACAGGGTACACGAAATGCTAATGATGGCATTTCAATTGCTCAGATTGCAGAAGGAGCTATGTCTGAGGTAACAAACAATATTCAGCGTATGAGGCAGTTGGTTGTACAGGGTGGTAATCGGACTATGTCCTTGGATGATCGTGAAGCCCTGGGACGTGAATTTACCAAGCTTCTCAATGTAAATAATGATATTGCTGATCGAACAGCATTCGGTACCCGTAAAATTCTTAATTATTCATCGCCTTCAGCTGGTTTCCAGATTCAATCGGGTGCTCAGTCAGGAGAGCAGGATACGGTTACCACTGGTAATGCAATGCTTACTTCGTTATTTGGGTCCGTTGTTAATGATGAGATTGCACGAGGTGATGCTACTTCCGGGATTATGATGTCCCAGTTAAGCACTAACCTTAGTGCAGCAGGTGTTCTGGGTGAGCTGGTTGCAGCGTATATGTTGGTTAACAATCAAAGCGATGCTGGTGCAGCAGTCAATAGTCTGTTTGGCATAACCGCTGCAAGTGCCAGGGAAGGGGAGATGAGTCTGTTAATTGAGAACAGTGCTATCCAAATGGATGTTGATGCTCTTACCGAACTTCTTGCAGAGGAAGCCGTGCCAATGTCTGGTGCTGCTCAGTCAAACACCATAAATGCTCTTTCAGGTACAGGTCTCCTGGAGAGATTTATGAAAGATGAGCGTTTTCTTGCTGCTGCTGTTGATTCACAGACCGGATATAATGACACTCAATTAAATGCAATTCATGGCCTGGTAACTGACGTTCTGTTAGACGCCATGTCTGATCTTGTGACTCAGGTTGATAAACAAAGGGCCAAGATGGGGGCAGAACAAAATGGTCTTGCATCAACTATCAGATCGAATACGACTGCTGTAGTGAATGTATCTGATGCACGTTCCAGGATTCAGGATACTGATTTTGCTCGTGAAACAGCAGAACTCACTCGTAATCAGATTATTCAGCAAGCATCGACAAGTATTCTATCCCAGGCTAATCAGCTACCTCAGGCGGCATTATCGCTTCTGGGTGGTTAACAGCAAAGATGACAAGCTTTTCAAAAACCCGGCATTTGCCGGGTTTTTTTTTGCCGCTTTGTTAGGGCAATTGCTTGCCGTATACGCAGGGTGACGTTTTTCTGGAATTTATTTTAACGGTTTTTTTGTTTTAAAATCCTTTAAAAACAATATGTTATGTTTTTTGGCATATAAAGTGCTTTTTAATTGTTAAGAGCAGATCCAGATAGGTTACTTGCTGGAAGCGAAACGGATGATCTGCTTAGTAGTTGAAGTGGCAGGTCAATATTAAGACCAGCTTCTGGAAAGTAACTTTTGAATCAGATAACGCAAAACCGCTCAGTTTAGTGGTTTGAGAGAAGGAAACATGTCATGGCTTTATATGTAAATACCAACGTATCAGCACTAAACGGTCAGCGTAATTTACAGAATGTGACTGATCGTATGAACGGTTCATTTGAAAAGCTGTCATCAGGTAGTCGTATTAACAGTGCCAAAGATGATGCGGCTGGTTTGCAGATCGCAGATCGTCTGACTACTCAGATCATCGGTCTTGAGCAGGGTACGCGTAACGCGAATGATGGTATTTCAATCGCACAGATTGCCGAAGGTGCTTTGGGTGAAGTGACTAACAACATTCAGCGTATGCGCCAGCTGGCGGTGCAAGGCGGTAACAGAACCTTGTCCGTAGATGATCGTAGTGCACTGGGGCAGGAGTTCAATAAGCTGCTGGATGTTAATGATGACATCTCTGAGCGTACCGCTTTTGGCACAATGAATATCCTGAATTATGACTCAACCAATGCAGGCTTTCAGATTCAGTCAGGCGCTCAGGCTGGTGAACAGGATACTGTAACAACGGGTAACTCAAAACTAACTGCATTGTTCGGTAAGGTCATTGCTGATGAAATTGCTTCTGGTGATGCGGCTACATCAAAAGTGAGTGCAATGAGTGCAACTGCTTTAAGCTCTATGGGGACCCTGGGTCAAGTGATTGGTGCTTATATGATGGCCACGAATGAAACTGATCAGGGCGTCGCAATTGATGCGCTCTTCGGTGCTGATGTAGGAACTGCTGCAGTGGGTAAAAACACGGATATGAGTCTGCTCACTGAACTTAGTACTATGCAGATTAATACTACAGAGTTAACGAAGATCCTGACAGCAACAATTTCTGCTGATGCCGATACGGTTCGTACATCTGCTCTGGTCTTGGCTGTTGGTTCCAATTTACTGGGTATCGCTGCTGCAGATGCAATTGAATCTAATAATGCTTTTACAGATGCTCAGCTGAACACTGTCCACGGTTTCATGACAGACACATTGCTTGATGCTATGAGTTCATTAGTTACTCAGGTAGATAAGCAGAGAGCTAAACTGGGTGCAGAACAGAATGGTCTGATGTCGACAATCCGATCTAATACTACAGCTGTCGTGAATGTGTCCGATTCACGCTCTCGGATTCAGGATACGGACTTTGCCCGTGAGACAGCAGAGCTGACTCGCAATCAGATTATTCAGCAGGCTTCAACTTCTATCCTGTCGCAGGCGAATCAGCTGCCTCAGGCCGCTTTATCCTTGCTGGGATAACATCTATCTACCTTGCTGTTAACTTTCTGAGTAAAAAAGCCGGTTTCTCCGGCTTTTTTTTTTAAAGATATTTCTTCTGTGGCCGTTAACTTTATTATCAGAGCTTATCGCAGTCTGGATTCTGAAAAAAATCGACAAAATCAGTTAAAGAAAAAATCTGAAAGGTCGATAAAAGAAAACACACATTAAGTTTAAGTCATAATGTCCGGCATCTTCTTAAAAGCATCGTCGGGATTAAAGCTGAGGTAAATATCATGGCTATGTATGTAAACACCAATGTTTCTTCTCTGAATGGTCAGCGCAATCTGTCGAATGTTACTGAGCGTATGAACAGCTCTTTTGAGAAGCTGTCCTCAGGTAGTCGCATTAATAGTGCGCGTGATGATGCTGCAGGTCTGCAAATTGCTGATCGTCTGACAACTCAGTTGACTGGTCTGAACCAGGGTAATCGTAATGCAAACGATGGTATCTCTATCGCTCAAATTGCTGAAGGGGCGATTAGTGAGATAACGAATAACGTTCAGCGTATGCGTCAGCTGGCGGTACAAGGCGGTAACCGTACTTTATCTACAGATGATCGTGATGCTCTGGGTCAGGAGTTCAAGAAGTTACTGGATACAAATGACGATATCGCCGAGCGTACAGCTTACGGTACTATTAAATTATTGAACTATGATTCAAGTTCTGCAGGTTTTCAGATTCAGTCAGGTGCTCAGGCCGGTGAACAGGATACTGTAACAACAGGTAATGCCAAGCTTACTTCTATGTTCGGTGAGATTGTAGCGGCTGAAGTTAAGGCGGGTACTGTCGCAACTGGTCTTAATGTTAGTGCCATGAGTGGTAATGCGTTGAGTTCCATGGGAACACTGGGTAAAGTAATTGGTGCCTATATGATGGCTACTAATGAAACTAGCCAGCAGGTAGCTGTTGATGCCCTGCTCGGTGCCAACACTAATACAGCTGCTGTTGGTAAGGGGCTGACTCTAAGTCAGATGGGGAACTTAAGTACCATTCAGATTAATGCTGAAGAGTTTACCAAAGTATTGACTGCAACTATTTCGGGTGATGGGGGTTCTGTCAAAACATCTGCTCTGGTCCAGGCTGTAGGATCTAATCTGTTGGGTATCGCTGCTGCAGATGTTATTGAGTCTATTACTGGTGGTTTCTCGGATACAAATCTGAATGATATTCATGGCTTTATGACTGATGCGCTGCTGGATGGCATGAGTTCTTTGGTAAGTCAGGCTGATAAGCAGCGGGCAAAACTGGGTGCTGAGCAGAATGGTCTGATGTCTACTGTTCGTTCTAACACTGCTGCAGTGGTGAATGTATCTGACTCTCGTGCTCGTATCACTGACACTGACTTTGCAACTGAAACTGCAGAGCTGACTCGTAATCAGATCATTCAGCAGGCAGCTACTTCTATCCTGTCTCAGGCTAACCAGTTGCCAAACGCTGCTCTGTCTCTGCTGCGTTAATTACTTACTCCTTCGGGAGTCAAAAAGCCGGGCCAATTGGTCCGGCTTTTTTTTTGCTGGTAGTTAGTATGTGTTTTTAGTTTTAATACTACTGTTGGGTTAGTTTATGTTCTGAGGATATGCGGATGTTTGATAATAAGTCGATTTTAATTACCGGGGGCACAGGGTCATTTGGCAAGAAATATACTCAGATCCTGCTGGAAAAATACATACCCTCAAAGATTATTATTTTCTCCAGGGATGAGCTTAAACAGTTTGAGATGCAGCAGACGTTTAATGCGCCTTGTATGAGATACTTTATTGGGGATATACGAGATCAGCAGCGCCTTATCGAGGCAATGGAAGGTGTGGATTATGTGATTCATGCGGCAGCGATGAAGCAGGTTCCTGCTGCGGAATACAATCCAATGGAGTGCATTAAAACTAATATTGATGGTGCTGAGAATGTGATTAAAGCTGCTTTGCATAATGAGGTAGAAAAAGTTATTGCACTGTCTACAGATAAAGCTGCGAATCCGATTAATCTCTATGGTGCTACTAAGCTGGCATCTGATAAGTTATTTGTAGCGGCTAACAATATGGTTGGTAAGCGTCGGACCCGTTTTTCAGTTGTTCGTTATGGTAACGTGGTTGGTTCAAGGGGGTCGGTTATCCCGTTTTTCAGAAAGCTATTAGCTGAAGGGGTAGAAGAGCTGCCTATTACTGACCCGGAAATGACTCGCTTTATGATTACTTTGAGGGAAGGGGTTGAGTTTGTTCTGAAAAACTTCTCCAGAATGCATGGAGGAGAAATTTTTGTACCTAAAATTCCATCTATGAAGATGACGGAACTCGCTGATGCATTATCTCCAGGGATTGGTCAGAAGGTTGTGGGAATTCGTCCGGGTGAAAAACTGCATGAGATTATGTGCCCTGCGGATGATTCGCATCTGACACTGGAGTTTGATGATCATTATGTTATTTGTCCAACTATCCAGTTTTCAGAAGCGGCTGACTTTTCCTGTAATAAGCTAGGGGAGCGGGGGGGTAAAGTGGAGCGTGGCTTTGAGTATAACTCTGGTAATAATTCCGTTTGGTTGACTCATGAGCAATTACTGGAAATGGCTCAGGAAGAAGAATAATGGATATGATCCCTTATGGCAGACAGAATATTTCAGAGCAGGATATTCAGGCCGTTATTGATGTGCTGCGTTCAGATTTTCTGACGCAGGGGCAGTGTGTGCCTGAATTTGAGCGGCGCCTGGCGGGTTATTGTGGTGCTGGGTATGGAATAGCAGTTAATAGTGCTACATCAGCATTACATCTGGCGTGCCTTGCTTTGGGGTTATCAGAGGGGATGCGGCTATGGACGTCTCCTGTTACTTTTGTTGCTTCTGCAAATTGTGCTCTTTATTGTCAGGCGGCTGTGGATTTTGTTGATGTTGATCCTTCTACCTATAATATAGATGTTAAATGTCTGAAGAATAAGCTTGAGAAAGCAAAAGCTAAAGGTTGTTTGCCTGATGTGCTGGTTGCCGTTCATATGGCAGGTCTGTCCTGTGATATGAAGGTAATATATGAACTGAGTTTGAAGTATGGCTTTCGCATTATTGAGGATGCGTCCCATGCTGTTGGGGGGCGATATTTATCAGAACCGGTTGGATCTTGCCGCTATAGTGATATTACCATTTTCAGTTTTCATCCGGTGAAAATTGTTACAACGGCAGAGGGTGGTATGGCTATGACTAATGATGCAGAGCTTGCTCATAAGATGGCTCTGCTCAGAAGTCATGGGATTACGAGAGAGCCAGCGTTGATGACGTCAGAGCCTGATGGTGCGTGGTATTACCAGCAGATAGAGCTTGGCTTTAACTATCGAATGACAGAATTGCAGGCTGCTCTGGGCCTGAGTCAGCTAGAGCGTCTGGATGCTTTTGTTATGCAAAGGCAACAGATTGCTGATCGATACGATGCCTTGCTAGCCGGTTTGCCTGTTTTCCGACCTGGCAGGTCTTTGATAAGTGAGTCTGCATGGCACTTGTATGTCATTCGTTTGGATTCTGCTAAAACCGCTGTATCCAGAAAAAATGTCTTTGATTATATGCGTTCAAAGGGGGTTGGGGTAAATGTGCACTATATTCCGGTCCATACTCAGCCATATTATCAGGCATTAGGTTTTCGCATGGGAGCATATCCTGAGGCGGAAGCGTGCTACGAGGGGATCATTAGTCTGCCTTTGTTCCCGGATCTGACTGAAAGTCAGCAGGACTATGTGGTTGAGGTGTTACAGGAGGCGCTGGTTTTATGAGAGTGTGTGTTATACCTGCAAGAGGCGGTAGTAAGCGAATCCCTCGTAAAAACGTCAAGCTCTTTCTCGGGCGGCCTATGATAGCCTGGTCTATTGATGTGGCAATAAAGAGTGACTGCTTTGACCGTATAGTGGTTTCGACAGATGATGATGAAATTGCTCAGGTTGCTATTGGTTGCGGTGCTGAGGTGCCGTTTATCAGGCCTGCCTCATTATCTGACGATTATGCTGGGACGGTTGAGGTATTGGCCCATGCAGCAGAAGCACTTTTACTACGACCGGAAGACGTAGTGTGCTGTTTGTATGCGACGGCGCCTTTTGTGCGGGAGGAGGATCTTCAGGCAGGGCATAAAAAGCTTCTGCAGTCAGATCTGGATTATGTGGTTTCGGTTGTCGAGTATAATTACCCTATACAGAGAGCTCTCCGGTTTGTCGGGGGGAGGCTTTCTATGTTTGATTCTGAAATGTATGGTGTGCGCTCTCAGGATCTTGAGGGGGCATGGCATGATGCTGGTCAGTTTTACTGGGGGAATGCTGAGGCCTGGATGCAGAGAAAGCCTGTTCTGAACGCTTTGTCCGGAGGTGTGATTTTGCCTTCTTACAGGGTTCAGGATATTGATACTCCTGATGACTGGGTCAGAGCTGAATTAATGTTCAGAATGTTGCGATCAGATGTGTTGAGTGATGGAGTGTGTTAATCAATGTGGTTTTTTGTGAAAACAGTATAATCATGATTAAGAATCAAATCTTCGGGCCGATAAGATAATCAGGGCATGATTTTTTGTTGGGATTTTTTGGCGCAAAAATTGCAAAAGGAATATTTGCAATCTGGCTTGCCCTGTATTGGGTTGCAAGTTCTTAATCTACGCTGGAGGTAGTTGTTATGAATCCTATGTTGGGTATTGGGTCTGGTCTTGATCTGAGTACTATGCTGAATAGCCTGGTGCAGGTTGCCAGTGAGCCAAAAGTAAAGCAGTTAGGCCAGAAAGAAGCTGAAACAAAAGAAGCTCTGTCTGGTCTTGGGTCTCTGAAGAGTCTGTTGTCTGATTTTCAGAGCGCAGCCAGTGCACTGAGTAACTCTTCTGTCTTTGGCCAGCGTAAAGCAACAGTTACTCAGCCATCGGGTGGTGATGTACTTACTGCAACAGCTGATTCGACGGCTTCTGCAGGAAATTATAGTCTGACTGTGAATCAGTTAGCTCAGGGGTCGCGTTTGGCGACTGATCAGATAAACACAGATCACGATGCTGCTCTGACTTTCAGTGGTACTGCTGATGGGGATGGAGTTAAGGATACTCTGAAGTTTTATATGCAGGACAACTATACCAATGGTTTTTCTCCTGAAGCGACTGATCCGGCTCCGTTTGAGATTGATCTTAAAGATGGTATGTCGCTAAATGATATTGCTGCAGCTGTTAATGAGCACGAAGATAACTTTGGTGTAACGGCATCGGTCATTGATGGCAAGCTGATTTATGAGTCCTCTGTCACCGGTGGTAGCAATAATCTGGAGGTCAATAGTACCCGCGAGTTCGCTAATCGGAATTTTGGGGTGGGTTCCTGGTTGACCGGGTGGGCAGACGCTCCCGGGGGCTATGATACTGTGGGAACTGTTTTGCAGGAGGCTCAGTCATCAATAGTTGATTTAAATGGCTTATCAATTACTCGCGATACCAATACGTTGGATGATGTTGTAAGTGGCGTGACTTTTAATCTTACTGCTGAATCTACCGATGCCGCAACGATAGCAGTTGCTTCAGATACTGAGTCAGTTTCAAACAAGATTTCGGCATTTGTTACTGCCTATAATAAACTTCGTGAAGGCATGAATGAACTTCAGGGATCATATGATAGTGATACTGAAGAATTTACCTATGGAAAGCTGTCAGGTGATCCTATTATCCGCAATGTCGAATCTGTTTTGAGTAATATTATAACAGGCCAGGCTTCTGGGGCTGCGGCAGGAGTGGATACACTGTATTCTGTTGGTATGGATATCCAGAGTGATGGTACCCTGAAGCTGGATACTAGTCGTATGAACGATGCGCTGGCAAATAATTTTGACGATCTGGATGAGCTGTTTTCCGGTGCCGGTGGTATCGCTTCTATGGCTGACGAGCAGATTGGTAACTTCTTGGGGGTTACAGGTGTTATTAGTGGGAAAGAGCAATCGTACAATGATATCCTTAAAGATTTAGATAGCCAGTATGAAGAGCATACGCGTTATATCGAAAGCTATCAAAAAACTTTGATAAAGCAATTTACGGCTCTGGATAGCACCGTTGGTCGTTTGCAGTCAACAATGAGCCAGATTGGTCCCCAACTGGCTGCCCTGGCTAATATTCAGTACTCTTCTGGCTCGTGAGAATTTAGGTTTTAATTATGAGAAAAGCCCTACAGCAATATCAGTCAGTTAATTTGGAGAGTGACATTGAGAGCGCTTCGCCATATCGCATCACACAAATGCTTCTGGAGGGGTGTTTGCGTTTTATGAAGCAAGCTCGTTTTGCAATTGAGAAAAAAGATTTTGAGAAAAAGAGTCACTTTATTTCAAAGTCTGAGGCTATTGTTGCAACGCTTGCTGCTTCCCTTGATCGAGATATTAGTCCAGAGTTATCAGATAATCTTGCCCGACTGTATGACTTTGCTATAGATCGTATGATTTCAGCATCCTTGAATATGGATATAGCTGCGCTGGATGAGGCAATTGAGATTATGACTGAAATTAAAACTGGCTGGGATGCGATTCCTTCTGATGAGATTGCAAAAGCCAGTGCTATCAGGGCTTCGAAAAATGTCTGATTTTGAGCAGCATGAGTTGGTTGCCGCATTCATTGAAACAAGGCTGACTTCTAACTTAGAGGCTTTTCGTATGCATCTTCCAGATGTATACGAGATGTTTAAAAGCTATAAAGAAGACAGATACTATCTGATTTACGACAAAGCCGGGGACATTAATGTTCTGGATCGTAAAGAGGGTTGTGTTCTGTATGGGGATAACCCTGTTCAGGAGGTGCTCAATAATTATGAGGCATATGTCAAAAGTCCTGTTGCCCGACCTTATATAATTGCAGGTGCTAAAGACTGCGAAACGAGTCCTGTCCATAACAAGAGTATGGCAGCTCTGGGGGAAATTCAGGAAAACCTCTTAATAAAATTTAGAACAAAGTCGATAAATGCTGCTATTGATTTTGAGCTGGGTAGAAAGCAGGCAGACTTAGGTGATGCTGGTTTTCCCGAAACTGTAAATGCTATGATACTGCTTTCTGTTGGTATTGGTTTTGATATAGAAAAAATCTATCTTGATTCTAAAATTAGAAAGCTGGTTATTCTTGAGCCTTGTTGTGATCTTTTTTATTGCTCGATGCAGCTAATCGATTGGGCTTCTATCCTTAATAAGTGTGTAGATAACGGTTTTGATATATATATAAGCTTTTCTGATAATTATGATGAGCTTGTAGAAGACTGCTTTAATTATTTTAACCGGGCTGGTCGGCATAATGCTGCAGGAGCTTACCTTTATTCAGGTTTTTATCAGGAAAGCTATTCCCCTTTATTTGAAGGGGTGAAAGCAGTATTTGATCTAAGGGTGTTTAGCGGATATGGTTTTTATGACGATTCAAGAATCTGCGTTGCACATGCCTATGAGAATATAAAGGATAAAGTTCCTTGCTTAAAATCTGATCGAAATATCAATAAAGAGTTTGGGCAAAAGGAGTGGCCTGTATTTATTGTGGGTAATGGCCCTTCTCTTGATAACGATATTCAGTTTCTTAAAGAAAATCAAAATAATGTTGTTATTATCAGTGCCGGTTCTGCATTAACGACGTTGTATAGAAACAATATTGTTCCCGATTTTCATGTTGAGTTAGAGCGAACCGCTCATGTTGCTGTTTGGCTGAAAGCTGCTGCAGATTCCGAAGATTATTATAACTACCTTAAGAAAATCCGTTTGGTTGCCTTGTCTCAGGTTCATCCTGAGGTTTTTCGCTTGTTTGATAAAAAAGGGCAAATTCCAAAAGATAATGAAACATCCTCTCTTCTTCAAATGAAGCTTTTTTCTGGTAACGGAGTAAGAGTTGTTGCTCGAACAGCACCTAGTTGTGTGCATCTTGGAGTGACCTTTGCTGTAGTGGCTGGATTTACTGATATATACCTTCTAGGTGTGGATATGGGGTCTAAGTCGAAAGACCGGCATCATTCAAAAGACAGTTTATACAGCAAGCTAAGTGACCAGATTAAGAAAAGACATGACATGGATGGCAAGAAGCTTACTCAGTTTGATCCTAATTTTGGTGATGACCCTGTCTTTTCTTATAATCTGTTACCGATGTTTAAGGTGACACTTGAGTCCATTATTACTGGGTGGAAAGAAAGCATGGCCTATGTAGGGCATGAGCTGCGGTTTTTTAACTGTAGTGATGGTGCGAAAATAGAAGGTACGGAACCTTTGCATTCACCTGAACTTTCTTTGCATCTACAGGATGGGAAAAAAGAAGAGCTTGCAGATAGCATAATGAGTTCTTTTTTTGCTTATATTCCGCAAGATGGCGATAGTGAGTTGTTTCGTCAGACTATTATTGATAATAGAGATAAGTTTGGCTCAATGTGTAGTTGGCTTATAGATGGTTTACATTATGTTGATAATGAGATGGATGGTGCAGCGCTCATTGATGGTCTTTCCTATAAGTTTCATAAGGATATAGAATCTATAGGTTTGTCTGAAAATGATAGCTGGCTGTACTCTTTCTTTGATGGAAGTCTGCTATATGCTTTAAGTGCAATGCAGTCAACCTTGTTTCTGCCTTTCGGTCAGGATATGCGGGTTGAAGCTTTTAACCAGTGTGTGGATGTATTGCGGGGGCTATTTGGTGATATGGAAAAAGATTATACAGAAAATATGTTTTCCCTGGATAAAGAATCTTACTATGAGCATTACTTTAAAAAGGATAAGTGATGACTGATGGCCACGATACATTGGATCATATTTTTGAATTACTCAGAGATGCTGAAAGTGGGCTGGCGTTATTAGGTGGAGAGAATACCGCTGATAGTGCTGAAGAATTTGAGTCTTCAGTCGATCTATTGATTCGAGCGGTAGAGCATTTGTTTGATGATGCCTATTTCATGATAGAGCACAAGGAAGAAATTTCTGAAAGAAGTGCTGATCTTTTTATGCGAATGAATAGTCTTCTTGATAATGCTGTAAAACTCAAAGAAGAAAAGATGAGTGTTATTGTCAAACTGCAAAAAGGCCGGAAGGTTGTTAATGAGTATAAAAAGGTCTGATGTATAATGAGTGCATCTGCGCAGGATTTACAGATTGCTTTTCAAGAGTTTACAGCTCTCTCTGAGCAACTGACTTCTTCCTATAATGAGCTGCAGACAAAAATTGTCCGTTTAACTGAAGAGCTGGAAGAAGCACGAAGAGAAAGAGCTGAACAGTTGGAGCAAAAGCAGCAGATTGCAGAGAAGCTTGAGAACCTGCTCAATCTTCTGCCGGCGGGAGTCATCGTAATGGATGGTGACGGTGTTGTTAGCAGTGCTAATCCCAGTGCTCAATGCTTGCTTGGGGCTGAGATTGAGGGCTGTAAATGGGTTGATGTGATCCAGAAGAAGTTCTCTCCTCAGCAGGGCGATGGTTATGAAGTGTCGTTGAATGACGGTCGACTGGTTTCTATTTCTACCCGATCTTTGGAAAAAGAGCCCGGTCAGATGGTTGTTATCAGTGATATGACTGAGACTCGTCGCTTGCAGGAGCAGTTGAGTCGTACTGAACGTCTGACAGAGATGGGGCAAATGGTTGCCTCACTGGCCCATCAGATTAGAACTCCGCTATCGGCGGCGATGTTGTATGCCGGACATCTGCAGTCAACATCACTGGCTGAAAACAACAGAGTGAAGTTTGCTGGAAAGCTGCAGGGAAGATTAAAGAATCTGGAACAGCAAATTGGAGATATGCTTCAGTTTGCCCGTGGAGGTAGTGCTGTTGCGGAGGAGTTTTCTGTCGCTGATTTCTTTGCTCAACTTCGTCACTCTCTTGAAGGCGTCTTCTTGCAGTCCTCAGTCAGTTGTTCATGGCAACTGGAGCAACAGGCTGGTAGTTTGCTAGGGCATCAGGAATCTCTCAATGGTGCCTTTCAGAATCTGGTTAATAATGCCATCCAGGCGGGTTCATCAGAGATTACTGTGACATCTGTGCTTTCAGAGGGTCGGCTTGAGGTCAGCGTTTGTGACAATGGTCCCGGTATAGCAGATGATCAACTGGAAAAAATTCTGGAACCTTTCTTTACCACTAAAACACAAGGGACAGGTCTTGGGCTGGCGATTGTTCAGTCGGTTGTTGCTGCCCATAAAGGAGAGTTGACTGTAAACTCTCAACTTGGATCCGGTAGTTGTTTTATAATCCGGTTGCCACTTGTAACTGCCTAGGTTTTTTTTATGGATGTTAGAGTACTTGTTGTTGAAGATGACCCTGATTTGAGAGAGGCGCTGGTTGATACGCTGGAGCTGGCTGATTTTGATGTCACTGAGGCTGATTGTGGAGAAGCTGCTATAGCCTGTATTTCAGGAGGTTCATTTGATCTGATAGTCTCTGATGTCAATATGCCTGGAATTGACGGGCATGAGTTGTTGAAGCACGTTGTGAATCGTCACCCAGGGCTGCCGGTATTGTTGATTACGGCTTATGGCAGTATTTCTAATGCTGTTGATGCTATGAGGCAAGGGGCGGTAGATTATCTGGTGAAGCCATTTGAACCGGACACTCTGGTTGATCTTGTGCGTAAATATGCTAAAGGTCAGGCTGAACAGAAGTCTGATGATCCGGTTATGGTCAGCGACAGAAGTCAGCATGCTTTTGGTTTGGCGAAGAGGGTTGCTGTAACAGACTCTACTGTTTTGATTGCAGGTGAAAGTGGTTCTGGTAAAGAAGTTATTGCCAGTTATATTCATAAGTACTCTCATAGAGCTGATCAGCCTTTCATTGCAATTAACTGTGCAGCTATTCCTGAAAGCATGCTGGAAGCGACTTTGTTCGGGCATGAAAAAGGTGCTTTCACTGGTGCTGTAAATAGCGCTCCCGGGAAGTTTGAGCAAGCCAATGGTGGAACGCTGTTGCTGGATGAGATTTCAGAGATGGCATTGGATTTGCAGGCAAAACTACTGCGGGTGCTTCAGGAGCAGGAAGTCGAGCGTGTTGGTGGCAGGAAAACGATCAAATTGGATGTTCGTGTTATCGCGACAACAAACCGTAATATGCAGCAATATATCGCTGACGGTAAGTTCCGTGAAGACTTGTTTTATCGTTTAAATGTTTTCCCTATAACGCTTGCGCCATTGAGAGAGCGCGCTGACGATGTGGTACCTCTGGCTGAGCGCTTGTTTGGCAAGCATACTCAGAAGATGGGGCGACCCGGAGTACGTTTATCTGATTCAGCAAAGATTGAACTCAGCAATTATTTGTGGCCGGGTAATGTCAGAGAGCTGGAAAATGTCGTGCAGAGGGCTCTTGTTCTTCAACCTGGGGATATCATAGAAGCGGAAGATCTTTGCATAGAGACAGGAAGTCTGGCGGAAAAAGTTCTCCGAGCGGATGTATCCGTAGCAGGGGAGCAGGGAAGTGGCGGACAATCTTTCAAAGATGTATCTGTTATGTCATCTCAGCCAAAAGACCAGTCCTCCGGAGGGGTGCTTGAATCCGGTTCGCTGGGCGATGATCTTCAGCAGAAAGAGTTTGAGATGATCATTGCTGTGCTGAAAGAGGAGCGTGGCAGAAAAAATAAAGCGGCTGAACGGTTAGGTATCAGTCCAAGAACATTGCGTTACAAGATGGCCAAAATGAGAGATGCAGGTATTGATGTGGATAAAGCCATTGCAATGATCTGATCTTAAACTGGCATTTTGTTATGTATCAGTTATAAAATACAGGAAATGTATTTTCAGTTTGCGTGTCAGGCGTAAATGAAGGTGTAGGAGAGGATTATGGTTGATCGGGCCGATATATCCAGTGTGTTGGATCAGATTCGCTCAATGCAGTCAGAGTTGAATCAGACAAGCAGAGTAGCAGCGCCAGTTAAGCCTGCAGATAATGTTCAGGGATCAGAGGATATCCCTGATTTTGCAGAGATGCTGAAAAATGCTATCGACAAAGTGAATGAGACGCAGAAGACGGCTAGCGCTTTGCGTGAGTCCTATGAAATGGGTGATCCTGAGGTTGATATTACTCAGGTAATGATTGCTTCTCAGAAGTCAACCGTCGCATTCGAAGCAATGACTCAGGTAAGAAATAAGCTGGTCACGGCGTATCAGGAAATTATGAGAATGCCAGTATAATCACTGGTCTAACTGATCTGGTTGGGAATCGGGTGAATGGATAATCCATCAGAGGAAAATGCGCAGGCATCAACTGAGCAACAGAATAATCAGGCTCAAGCTTCAGATCAGTCCTCCAAATCTGATCCAGCAAAGAAGCAGTCAGGCTTCAGCAATGTCATGGATGGGTTTAATAGCCTGGATATGTTCAGGCAACTGGGTTTGCTGGCCGGGTTTGCTGCGAGTATCGCGATTGGTTTTGCTATTGTTCTCTGGTCTCAGGAAAAAGATTACCGACCGCTGGTCAGCAGTATAGGCGAGTATGACTCTCCGGCTATTGTTGATATATTAGAGCGTAATGGGATTGGCTATAAAGTAGATCCTCAATCTGGAGCATTGCTTGTTCTGGCTGATAAAATTTATGAAGCCAGAATGAAAATTGCCGCTTCTGATGTAGCTCGAACAGATACGGTTGGTTATGAGTTACTTGATCAGGAACAAGGATTAGGTACCAGCCAATTTATGGAAAGCGCCCGATACAGACGTAGTGTAGAGGGTGAACTGGCCAGAACTATTTCCAGTCTTCAGCCTGTTCGTGGGGCGCGAGTTCATCTGGCTATTCCTAAGCAATCCGTTTTTGTGCGTGATTATCGAAAACCTTCCGCTTCTGTGTTTCTGAACCTGCAAAGTGGCGCTGCGCTGGATGCAAGTCAGGCTAATGCTATTGTTAATCTGGTCGCAACCAGTATTCCCCAGCTGGACCCGAAAGATGTCACTATTGTTGATCAGCGTGGGCGGTTGTTATCTCAGGTAGATGCCCAGGAATCGGATAAACAGATTCAGCGGCAATTCGAATATTCCCGTAAACTGGAGCGTGTTCTGACAGAGCGCGTCAGAAGTATTCTGGAGCCAGTTCTGGGGCCGGGCAGATATCAGGCTGCAGTGTCTGCAGAGATTGATTTTACCGAAACTGAGCAGACAGAAGAACTTTATAATCCTGATTTACCGGCGTTACGTAGTGAACAGGTTCTGAATGAACAGCGGGTTGGGGATTTTAATAATGCGGGTATTCCCGGAGCTCTTTCCAATCAGCCTCCTGCGCAGGTTGCTGTTCCAGAGGATGTTAATGGAGAGGGTGCTGGTGGCATAGGGCAAGCACAGAATAGCAGAAAGCAGGCTACCAGAAACTTTGAACTTGACCGGACAATCAGCTACTCCAGAAATCATCTTGGTCGTGTAGATCGGCTGACAGTTGCTGTCGTAGTGGATGATATTATTATTCGTGAGCCTGAAAGTGGAGAAGTTGTTCGGAGAGCCTGGGATGAGAACGAGTTGCGAAGGCTGGAGGTTCTGGTTCGGGATGCGGTTGGTTTCAATGCTCTGCGAGGCGATAGTGTCAATGTAGTGAATTCTCCTTTTGCTGATTCAGGCGATGGTCAGTTTGAAAAGCCTCCGTTCTGGCAAGAACCCTGGTTCTGGGAGATTGCTAAGCAGGTTCTGGCAGGTTTGTTCGTTCTTATCCTGATTTTTGGTGTACTAAGACCTATTCTGAAGAGTCTTGCAACCGCCAAAGATGCTGATGACGGTGTGGATGCAGAAGATGAACTGACGCCTCTTGATGATTTGGGAGAAGATCAGGTTACTTTGTCTGCGGCAGATGATCCTTTGCTAGCTGGACCAAACGAAGCCTTTGAGCGGCAGTTGAATGCTATTAAGGCGATGATTGCAGAGGATCCTGGGCGAGTGGCTCAGGTAGTAAGACAATGGGTGATTGCAGATGAGTGATGAGGAATATCAGGAACCGTTAGGATCTGTTGACAGGGCTGCTATTCTTCTCATGACACTGGGTGAGGCTGATGCTGCCCAGGTTCTGAGGCATATGGGGCCAAAAGAGGTTCAGCGTGTCGGGATGGCTATGTCTCAGTTGCAGCATGTATCCAAGGATCAGGTTGAAGAAGTTCTGGGAGATTTTCTGGATGCTGCTGGTAATGTAACCAGTCTTGGCGTTGGCGCTGATAGTTATATCAGGCGTATGCTGACAGAGGCGCTTGGTGAAGATAAAGCAAATGGCCTGATTGACCGGATTCTATTAGGCGGCAATACTACAGGGCTTGATACACTGAAGTGGATGGAGCCTCGTGCTATTGCGGATATTATTCGTTATGAGCACCCTCAGATTCAGGCGATTGTGATGTCTTATCTGGATGCTGATCAATCAGCAGAGGTGATGGCATTTTTTGATTCCAAAGTGCGGCTGGATGTTATTCTCAGAGTCGCTGCACTTGAGTCGGTCCAGCCCCAGGCTTTGCAGGAACTGAATGATATTCTTGAAAAACAGTTCTCTGGTAGCAGTGGTACACAGACTACCAGTATGGGGGGTATTAAGGTTGCCGCTAACATCATGAATAACCTTGAAAGTTCACTTGAGGGTGAGCTGATGGAGGCTATTAAAGAAGTTGATGAGCAGCTTGGCGAAGAAATTGAAGATCTCATGTTTGTATTTGATAACCTGGTGGATATGGATGACCGGGATATTCAGGTACTGTTGCGTGAGGTTAACCCTGATAACCTGGTGCTGGCACTGAAGGGTGCAGAAAGTCGGGTGCAGGAGAAAATTTTCAAGAATATGTCGAAACGTGCCAGTGAACTGTTGCGTGATGATCTTGAAGCCAAAGGGCCTGTCAGGGTTAGTGAGGTTGAGCAGGCCCAGAAAGAGATCCTGGCTATTGCCCGACGTCTTGCTGAAGATGGAGAAATCACTCTGGGCGGCGGTGCTGACGAAATGATCTGATAATGAGTGACTTATGGCCGCAAATAAGCAAGGTATGTGGACCAGCGAAGAGCTGGAAGCTTTTGAAAAATGGGAGATGCCGGACTTAACCGGCATCTCCCTTCGTAGTTTTAGCCGTGGGAAAATGTCTGATGGCATTGTTCCGCCCGAAGACGAGCAGGAAGACGTTGAAGAAGAGCTACAGCTCCCAACACAGGAAGAGATTGATCAGATCAGGCAGGAAGCTTATGACTCTGCTTATGCAGAAGGAAAAGCACAAGGTCTGCATGATGGCAGTGTTCAGGGACGCGAAGAAGGCTTTCTGAAGGGAAAAGCGGAAGGGTATGAAGATGGAAAGGAGCAGGGGTATCAGGAAGGTTTGTCTCAGGGGCAGAGAGAGATTGATGCGGCTTTAACTCAGCTGAATGATCTGATGGCTCAGTTGCATGAGCCAATTGAGCAGCAGGCAGACGAAATTGAAGGTGTTCTGTATGGATTGCTGGAGAAACTGGTAACGATTATAACCCGAAAGGAGCTGCACCTGTCATCTGACTCGGTACTGGAAATTATCCGAGAGTCGCTGGAGCTATTACCAAGAAATAGCGAACGAATCAGAGTTTTTGTCAGTCCTCAGGATCTTGATCTGGCTAAAAGACAGTCTGAAGGCAGTCTTGATCGATGGCATGTTTATGCTGATGCTGCCCTTCTGCCTGGAGGGTGTCGTGTTGAGACGATGAATAGTCTTGTGGATGCCTCCGTTGAGAACAGGTTATCAGACTTGTTAGAACAGGTTGTGGCGGGTCGCTATAGCCAGGATCTTCCTTAAGCAAATATTCTGTAAATGGATAAAGTTACTGCTTCCGGAGAAAATAATGAGCAACTTAGCTGAACGTCTTGTCCGCTATCAGCCTTCTGTATCGCTGAAACCCAGATTAAAGTCTGAAGGTCGCTTGATACGGATGGTTGGGCTAACGCTGGAGGCTGTAGGGTGTGATCTGCCTGTCGGGAGTTACTGTTCGGTTGAAACCTCATCTGGTGCTTTTGTTGAAGCGGAAGTGGTTGGTTTTTCTGAGGACAGGCTGTTCTTAATGCCGGTAGGTGTCGCAGAAGGGTTGAAGCCGGGAGGCCGGGTTATTCCTAATGATAAGGCCATGAACATCCCCGTGGGGCCTGAGTTATTAGGAAGAGTACTGAATGGTATTGGTGAGCCTATTGATGGCGGAGGGCCTATTGCCTCAAAAGAGACAACCACGCTGCATGGTAAAATTATTAATCCTCTGGACAGAAAACCTATTGATGCGACGCTTGACGTTGGAATACGCTGTATTAACTCTTTATTTGCAGTGGGTCAGGGGCAGCGGTTAGGACTGTTTGCAGGTAGTGGTGTGGGCAAGAGTATGCTGCTGGGTATGATGACCCGGTTTACTGAGGCCGATATTATTATTGTGGGGCTGGTGGGTGAAAGGGGCAGAGAGGTAAAAGAATTTATTGAAGAGATTCTTGGTAAAGAAGGTCTCTCCCGATCTGTTGTGGTGGCTTCGCCAGCTGATGATTCAGCATTAATGCGGCTGCGTGCTGCGATGTTAACGACCTCGATTGCCGAGTACTTCCGTGATCAGGGTAAAAAAGTCCTTATGCTAATGGATTCCCTGACTCGATTTGCTCAGGCTCAGCGTGAAATTGCTCTGGCTGTTGGGGAGCCTCCAGCCACCAAAGGTTACCCTCCCTCCGTATTTGCAAAAATTCCTCAGCTGGTTGAAAGAACAGGTAATGGTAAAGAAGGCACTGGCGGTTCAATTACTGCGTTTTATACTGTGCTGACAGAAGGCGATGATCAGCAGGACCCTATTGCTGACGCTACCAGGGCTATTCTGGATGGGCATATTGTTTTATCTCGTCGCCTGGCAGAAGAAGGGCATTATCCAGCCATTGACCCGGAAGCTTCAATCAGTCGAGTAATGCCTCAGGTTGTTTCTGAAGAGCATCTTAAAAGTGCGTACCGTTTTAAACAGATCTATGCAAGATATCAGCAGAGTAAGGATCTGATTAGTGTTGGAGCTTATTCTAAGGGTTCTGACCCGGAGATTGATCTGGCTATAACGATGATGCCGGTCATGAAGCAGTTTCTGCAGCAAAACCTTAGAGAAAAAGTGGATAGTGTTTCCAGTTTTCAGCAAATGCACATGTTGATGAATTACTCTGAAAACTCTCCGGAAAAAAAACCGTAGTGTGAGTCAGGAGAGATCCCATGAAGCGTTCTGAGCGATTGAAAAACATTATGACCCTGGCCGAGAAAAAAGAAAATGATGCGGCAACGGCTTTGGGAGTGCTTAAAAATAAAATTGAGAGTGAATTGCAGAAAAAAAGCCAGCTGAATGAATTTGAAGTGGAATACCATCAGAAAATTACTGATGCAGGGCGTCAGGGGGTCAAAGGCAGTGATCTGAGACGCTATTATGGGTTCATGTCGCACCTTAACTCTGCTGCAGAGCAACAGGAAAAGCATATATCTGAACTGGAAAAGCAGGTTGGACAGGTGCAGGCGTACTGGCTTAAGACCCGTGGAGAATTGAAAGCTTTTGAAAGTCTGGTTGATAAAGCAAAGCAAGAGGAAAAGCTGGTTGCAGACAAACAGGAGCAAAAAGTGTTTGATGAGCTATCAGGCATGATGCATTTCAGAAATAAAACGTCTTAACAATATGGCATGAGCCTTGCTGAATAACCTGATAAATGAAAAATATCAGGTGGTCATATGGCTTTACATCAAGCTCAATCTATATCTGTGTCAGAGTTTCTTGCCTCTGGCCAGGGTAGGCAAAAAGTAAAAGCTAATAACACTGGCATGCGCTTTCAGGATACTTTCAGCTCTTTCTCTGCTGAATATAATCAGCAGCGGCAAGTCGGAGGTGTGTCAGAACGTAAAGACTTTTCTGCCCCTGGCAATAACCGTCCGTCAGGCGGTAATAGTTTGCCTGGGAGATCTGATCGGATTGCAGATGCCCATGCACCGGGAAAACGGGACTCTTCTCCTGGCTCAGGTGTATCGGCAAACAGTGAATATGCTCCCAGAGCAAGGCTCTCGGACGTTGATAGCAGATCTGATACAGTCTCGTCTGTAAGTGATTCGGAGTTATCAGCTAAAGCTTCTTCCGAAGACTCTATTGATGATGAAGGAATAAATCTGTCAGAAGAGCTGGAGTCTCTGGGCCTGGACCAGAATGAGTTGAAAAAGCTGATATTGGAAAAAACGGAGCTGTCAGAGGCCGAATTTGATCGTTTGGCTGAATCACCAGAGCAATTCATGGCTGAGCTGGAAAACTGGCTGCAGGATGATGAGCTAGGGGCCGAAATTCTGGCTTTGATGGATAACCCTATGGCTTTTCAGCAGCTGCTTCAGATGACGCAGAATGTTTCCGTTAATCAGTCAAAAGATACGGGGCAGGTTAAAGAGAGCAGTGCTTACTCTGGCGATAAAAATGAAGGCAAGGGCAGTTCAATGGCTAATCTGGTAGATAAGCTGTTGAGTGGTAAGCAGGCTGACCAGGAAGCTATGGAGGAAAATTTAAGTAAGGAAAAATTGATGGAGCAGATAATGACGGCGCGCGTAGGTGCTCGCATTGACTCTGGTTCTGGATTTTCCTCTGTTTTTTCCGGTGAGGTTTCTTCTCTTAATGGGGCGTTATCAGGTATAACGTCTGCTACAGGTAATATCCCCCAGAGTGCCCAGAACTCCGGGGGGCATCAGCTACCGGTGCTAAGGGGGTTACCCGGACAGCCCGGTGCTACTGAAGCACTTTCAGAGCGCATTATGATGATGCGTTCGAAAAATATGCAGATTGCAGAGATAAAACTTGATCCTCAGGAGTTAGGAGCGCTTGAGGTAAGGGTGAAAGTTGTTAATGATGTAGCAAATATCCAGTTCCATAGTCCTAATCAAGGGGTAAGGGAGGCTTTAGAGTCTCAGATTGTAAAGTTAAGAGAGATGATGGATGAGTCTGGGCTGACTCTGGGTGATGTAGGGGTTTCTGATCAGTCCTTGTCTGAGCAGCCGGATGAACATTTTGCTGATAGTGGTGTTTTCTCTGATAGTGGGAATTCAGGGGCTTCGTTAACTGATGAAGAGTCTGTTCAGAATACATCTATGCATATCCAGAGGCATCAGGCTCTTGGACTGGTTGATTATTTTGCCTAGTATCAGGACGACCTGATTTAATTTACTATATCAGCTAACTTTTTGATAACTCAGATTATTAGTTAGAAATCAAGGGGCCTGAAATGGAAGATTTGAACGAAGAAAAAAAAAGCAGTAAGAAAACAATCATTATCATTGTTGTGGTTGTCTTGCTTTCTATTGCGGCAGCGGTAGGAGGGGCACTGTTTTTCATGGGTAAAATACCGGGAATGGAAAATAATGCTCCTGCAGCAGCTGCAGTACCAACAGGTCCGCAGATAACCCCTAGTAATTCTGTCTATTATGCTATGGAACCAGCTTTTGTTATTAATTTCCATGCAGGTAGAAAGCAGCGTTTTATGCAGGTCTACGTTGCGGTAAAGGCTCAGTCTGAAAGTGCTTTGTCACAGGTAGAACAACATAGCCCTGTTATCAGAAATAATCTGAATGTTCTTTTCGGTAAGCAGGATTTTGAGAGCCTGCAAACTCCGGAAGGTAAAGAAGAAATGCGTCAGGCTGCAACCCAGGCGGTTCAGGAAGTACTGGCTAAATATGGTAACGGAGCCACAATTGATGAGGTTCTGTTTACAAACTTTGTAATGCAGTAGGGGCATAAAATATGTCAATGCAGGATCTCCTGTCTCAGGATGAAATTGATGTTCTTCTGCATGGTGTAGAGGATGATGATCTACCGACAGAAGAGGAAGAGTCTGATGCCGGAGATGTGCAGTCATATGACATCACGAGTCAGGACAGAATTGTTCGTGGGCGTATGCCCACCCTGGAAATGATCAACGAACGTTTTGCCCGTTATACACGTATTAGTCTGTTTAACCTGTTGCGAAGAAGTTCTCACGTAACGGCTGGTGGTGTACAGATTATGAAGTTCGGGGAATATGTTCATACTCTGTTCGTACCTACCAGTCTTAATCTGGTAAAAATGAGGCCGCTAAGAGGTTCGGCCTTGTTTGTAATGGATGCCAAACTGGTTTTTAAACTGGTTGATAATTTCTTTGGCGGCGATGGGCGGCACGCCAAGATTGAGGGCAGGGAGTTTACGCCGACTGAGATTCGGACGGTTCAGAAAGTTCTGGAACAGGTCTTTGTTGATCTGAAAGAGGCCTGGAGTTCTGTTCTTCCACTGAACTTTGAATATATCGGCTTTGAGGTAAACCCCTCAATGGCAAATATTGTAAGTCCAAGTGAGGTCGTAGTTGTCAGCACTTTCCATATTGAACTGGATGGTGGTGGTGGTGATATGCATATCACTATGCCTTATTCTATGATTGAGCCTGTCAGGGAGGAGCTTGATTCTGGTGTTCAGAGTGATGTGGATGATGTTGATGAACGTTGGGTGAGAGCGCTTCGTCAGGACGTTATGGAAGCTAAGATTCCTTTAAATGTTAAAGTGGTAGAAAGGGAAATTGCTCTGGGGCAAATTATGGGTCTGGAGGAGGGCGATATTATCCCTGTTGATATGCCTGAACATGTGACCTTGCTGGCAAATAATATTCCTACGTTTAAATGCAAGCTGGGGCGCTCCGGAGAAAATATGGCCTTAAAAATAGTCGAGCAGGTTAAGCTTCAGCGCTAAAGCCAGTGGCTTTATGGAATTGAGTGGTGGTGATCTATGAGTGATGAAAATAACGAAGTAAACCAGGATGAAATGGCTGATGATTGGGCTGCAGCTATGGATGAGCAGACTGAAACTGAAGCTGGTGATGCCGATGACTGGGCTGCAGCGATGGATGAGCAGAGTGCTGATGGTTCAGATGATGAGTGGGCGGCTGCTTTATCAGAGCAGGAAGAATCTGAAGGGATTTCTGAGGATGATATAGAATCTGCCCCTCTGGAATATCTGGAAGATGATGGTGGCTCTATGTCGATGGATGATGATAATCCGAATCTGGATGTCATTATGGATATCCCTGTTACCATTGCTATGGAAGTTGGCAGTACTGAAATCGCCATTCGCAATCTGTTACAGCTTAATCAGGGGTCGGTGATCGAGCTGGACCGGCTGGCAGGTGAACCTCTGGATGTTAAAGTCAATGGCACTTTGATTGCGCATGGTGAGGTGGTCATGGTAAATGAAAAATTTGGTATCCGTCTGACTGATGTGGTCAGTCCATCAGAACGAATTAAAAAGCTACGCTAATTTGAAAATGCGATTTTTTTTATCAATTTTCCTGATTATTTTATTATCAGCATTGAGCCCGGTAACATGGGCTCAATCTGTTTCTTCGGCCTCCCCTGAAGCTGTAGTGGATGGTGCGGGTTCAAACACCTCTTTATTGATTGGCGCAGAAAAAAAAAGCATTTTCTCGGATCAGAATCATATTAACCGGAATCTGGAAAGTGTCGCCTTATCACTCGCACTTGTCCTCTTATTGATTTTTATTCTTGCATGGTTTGTTAAGCGGTTTGCACCTGCCGGAATATCTGTTAATCAGAAACAAATGAGGATACTATCCGTACTGCCTCTTGGAGGGCGGGATAAGCTAATGCTAATTGATATTTATGGTACTCAGATGGTGGTTGCTTCAGGATCATCAGGGGTCAATTGCCTGCATGTTTTTTCAGAACCGGTTTGTTCTGACAATCAGCCTGAAGATAATAAATTTCAGGGCGTATTACAGCAGTTTATGAAAGACAGAGCTAAAAACAGAGATCAGGATTGATGTTGCGTTTACTTTTGATACTGTCCGGCTTTATGTTCTTCAGCCAGGGAGTTATGGCTGAAACAGGAATTCCGGCTGTTACTATGGTGACAGGAGAAGATGGTTCACAGAGTTATACTGTGACAATTCAGATTCTGGCCATCATGACGGCTCTGACTCTTATTCCTGCCGCACTGATTATGCTGACGTCTTTTACAAGGATTATCATCGTTTTTGCAATTCTCAGGCAAGCTCTGGGGTTGCAGCAGTCTCCCTCAAATCAAATTCTGATTGGTCTTGCGCTGTTCCTGACTTTTTTTATTATGACTCCGGTCTGGGAAAGGATTAATGCTGATGCCCTTCAGCCTTATCTGAATGAGAGTATAGAAGCGCTGGATGCTGTTGAGCGGGCTAAAAAACCTATTACAGAGTTTATGCTGGCTCAGACCCGGGAAGATCATGTTGACCTGTTTGCACGTATTGCAGGTTATGAACAGTTTGCATCAGCAAAGGATATTCCATTTAGTATCCTTGTACCTGCTTTTATGACCAGCGAATTGAAAACTGCCTTTCAGATAGGTTTTATTGTCTTTATTCCATTTCTTGTTATTGATCTGGTAATTGCCAGTATTCTGATGGCAATGGGTATGATGATGCTTTCTCCTATTATTATCTCTCTGCCATTTAAAATTATGCTGTTTATTCTTATTGATGGGTGGGCTTTGGTGATGGGAACTCTTGCATCGAGTTTCGGTGCCGGATAGCCGGTAGGGAGCCAGAATATGACACCATCTGTAGTCGTAGATATTCTCCGTGAGGCAATGTTTCTTATTATGCTCATTGTCGCTGTTATGGTTGTTCCTAGTCTTCTGGTTGGCCTGATTATCAGTGTATTTCAGGCGGCAACCCAGATTAATGAGCAGACGCTGAGTTTTTTGCCTCGTTTATTTGCTACTTTGCTGGCTATTGTGATTGCGGGCCCGTGGCTGGTCAGGTCATTGTCAGAGTTTGCAACGCGTTTATACACCAATATTCCATTTCTCATAGGCTGACCTGTGCCTGCTGTAATTACAGATAGTATGATTGTGGAATGGGTGGCTGGATTTTTACTGCCTCTGTTTCGCATTACCGGCTTCTTTATGGCTATTCCTCTTATTGGCTCACAGATGTTGCCTGCAAATATGAGGCTTGCTTTATCTGTAATGATTACCTTGATGGTTATGCCGCTGTTACCCCCTGTTCCTGAGATTGACCCGGTCAGTGTTGAGGCGTTTTTACTCATTGCTCAGGAAGTTATGATTGGGGTTGCCTTTGGTTTTGTTGTCCAGATTGTGTATCAGGTGTTTGCTCTGGCAGGGCAAATTTATGCGATGCAGGCAGGACTGGGTTTTGCTTCTATGGCTGACCCTGCGAACGGTGTTAATTCGACTGTTATCGCACAGTTTCTTGTTATCGGCGGAAATATGTTGTTTGTTTCGATGAATGGACATCTGGCCCTGATACAAATACTGGCGGATAGTTTCAGGATGATTCCTATAGGTTTCGCAGGTGTAAATCAGGAGTTCTTCTGGCAGATAGCTAATATGGGAGGGTGGTTGTTTGCCGCATCTTTCCTGATTGTTATTCCGGGTATCACTGCTCTGTTGATGGTCCAGGCCGGTTTGGGTATCGTTACCCGTGCCGCACCACAGCTGAATGTTTTTTCTCTTGGCTTCCCATTTATGATGACATTCAGCTTGTTGATAGCCTGGATTGGACTCACTACAATTACTGACCATTTTGAAGCGGTTTTTGACTATGGTCTGGGGTTCCTCAGGGACTGGATTGAATCGAGGGCTGTTCACTAATGGCAAAGGAAAATGAAGACGGGCAGGAGAAAACCGAAGAACCCACCGCCAAACGGCTAGAGGAAGCCCGGAAAAAAGGAGATATTCCCAGATCAAAAGATCTTAATACCATGTTGTTAACGCTGGTCGCAGCCGGGTCTCTGCTTGTTTTTGGTCCTGGAATTGCTGATGTTATTCTGGATATCTTTCATTATAATTTTTCCATTAACCGAGAAGATATTTTTGATACGCAGGGGATGTTCAGGCATCTGACACAGTCCGTTAAAGAAGCTATTCTGGGGTTATTGCCTATGATGGCTGTTCTGGTGCTAGCTGCATTGATTGCTCCGATTTCTTTAGGCGGATGGAATTTCAGTACTGAAGCGCTGACTCCGAAGTTTAGTCGTTTAAATCCCATTGAAGGTATTAAAAGACTTTTCTCTCTGAACTCTCTGGTTGAACTCGTAAAGTCGATAGGCAAGGTCGCTGTTGTCGGAGTCTCTGCCTATCTGGTGTTTCATGCCTATAAATTAGAGTTGCCATCTCTTTCCTGGATGGCTCCTGAGTTTGCCTTTGGTAGGATGGTAGAAATTCTGGCCTGGGTCGCTATCTGGATTAGTAGCTCGCTTATTCTGATTGTGTTAATTGATGTGCCATTTCAGCTCTATCAACATAATGAGAAAATGAAAATGACCCTTCAGGAAGTCAAGGATGAGATGAAAAATACTGAAGGTAAACCTGAAGTTAAAGGGCGAATCAGACAGTTGCAACGTGAGATGGCGAACCGTCGAATGATGTCTGATGTTCCTCAGGCAGATGTCGTGATTACCAACCCGACTCATTTTGCTGTAGCTCTGAAATATGAAGATGGACAGATGGGGGCTCCGGAGTTACTTGCTAAAGGTGGGGATGAAGTCGCATTTAAAATCAGAGAGATTGCTGATGCTAACGATATACCTGTATTGCAAATTCCCCCACTTTCCAGGGCGATTTATTACAGTACTGAAATAGGTGAATCAATACCTGAAGGTCTGTATATGGCCGTTGCTCAGGTGCTGGCTTATGTTTATCAGTTGAAGCAGTCCTCTAAGGGTAAGGCTTCGCACCCGGGGAAAGCTCCGTCGCCTGATATCCCGGATGAGTACAAAAAGTAAAATAAATTAAGCAGTTGCTAACAACTATGCCTGATATAGTATTGTTGGTAGCATTAGCATTAATACGATTAATCGCTGCCAGAGCAAGGGCAAAATGGAAAAGACAGAAGTTTTCAACAAAATACGGAGTTTCCCTTATAGTGGGCTGGGGATTCCTGTACTGATCCTTGTGCTATTGGGCATGATGACTTTGCCCATGCCTGTTTTTCTGTTGGACCTTTTATTTACCTTTAATATCGCTTTATCAATCATTATTCTGCTAGTGGCTGTATATTCATTGCGGCCGCTGGATTTTGCTGTTTTTCCAACCATTCTTCTGGTTGCGACACTGCTAAGGCTGGCACTTAATGTAGCCTCAACACGTATTGTACTTCTGAATGGCCACGAAGGTGGTGATGCTGCCGGTAAGGTTATTGAGGCTTTCGGAGCTGTTCTGATTGGCGGTAATTACGTTGTTGGTCTGGTCGTATTCCTGATTCTGATGATTATTAACTTTGTTGTGATCACTAAGGGTGCAGGTCGAATATCTGAAGTAAGCGCTCGTTTTACACTGGATGCGATGCCCGGTAAACAGATGGCTATTGATGCCGACCTCAATGCGGGGCTGATTGATCAGGATGAAGCTAAAAAACGTCGTGAAGATGTGGCTAATGAGGCTGACTTTTACGGGGCTATGGATGGTGCCAGTAAGTTTGTCCGGGGTGATGCCGTTGCAGGTATTCTTATTCTGGTTATTAACGTTATTGGTGGTTTAGGCATCGGTATGATGCAGCATTCTCTGGAGTTTTCAGATGCTCTGGAGAAATATGTATTGTTGACGATAGGTGATGGCCTGGTCGCTCAGATTCCATCGTTATTACTTTCTGTTGCTGCCGCCATCATGGTGACACGTGTGAACAGTTCAGAAAGCATCGGTCAGCAGGTTACCGGACAGATGTTTGCTTCCCCCCAGGCATTGCTTGTTACTGCGGTAATTATGGTTGTGCTGGGTGTTATTCCGGGAATGCCGCATGTGGTTTTCCTGAGTCTGGCCGCAATCGCTGGTGGTGGTGCCTGGGCAATCAATTACTTCGGCGAAAAGAAAAAAGCGGAAGAAAGAGAAGAGAAGAAAAAGCAAGAGATGGAAATGCCTTTGCCTGATGCTGAAACTGTGAATCAGAAAGAGCTGGGCTGGGGTGATGTGCCTATGGTTGATTTGTTAGGGCTTGAGGTGGGTTACAGGCTCATTCCTCTGGTTGATAAAAACCAGGGGGGACAGCTTTTAGGGCGAATTAAAGGTATCAGAAAGAAATTGTCGCAAGAGTTGGGTTTTCTGGTACCTTCTGTTCATATACGGGATAATCTGGAGCTTTCGCCAACAGCGTATCGTATTTTACTTAAAGGTGTTGTTGTTGCTGAAGCTGAAGTTTATCCTGACCGGGAAATGGCAATTAATCCTGGGCAAGTTTTTGGTGAGGTGCCAGGCATCGCTGGTAAAGATCCCGCGTTCGGGCTGGACGCTATCTGGGTTGAAGCCCAGGATCGGGATGAAGCTCAGGCTTTAGGTTACACTGTTGTTGACTCCAGTACTGTTGTTGCTACTCAGCTGAATCAGATTATGCAGAATTATGCCCATGAGCTTATAGGGCATGATGATATTCAGCATCTTATGGATGGATTATCAAGAGGTTCTCCTAAGCTTTCTGAGCAGTTAGTGCCAGATAGTCTTTCGTTGAATCAGTTGCTGAAAATTATCCAGAATCTGTTGCAGGAAAGTGTGTCTATCCGTGATTTTCGAACCATTGCTCAGGCTTTGGTAGAGACAGCCCAGTCAACTCGGGATATTGGTCAGCTGACGTCTGCTGTGCGTGTTGCACTATCCCGGTCAATTGTTCAGTCTATTTGTGGTCCCGGGGTTGATTTGCCTGTTATTACATTAGAGCCACAATTGGAACAGGTTTTGCTACAATCAGTACAGCAGGCGGCCCAGTCAAATGTTGAAGATAATCTTGTGCTGGAGCCTGCTATGGCAGAGCGTTTACAGCAATCGCTGGCTGAGGTTGCACAGCAACAGGAAATGATGGGGAATCCGGCAGTGCTGGTGGTTGCCGCTCCTATACGGCAGGTGCTTGCCCGTTTTGTTCGCTATAGTGCTCAACCGGTCCATGTGCTGTCGTACCAGGAGATTCCTGACAATAAACAAATTACTATTGTGGCTACGGTTGGACAACAATAAACTTACTCGTAGTATGGGAATGTTTCGTAATGCCTGAATTGAAGGATATTGGATAGTATGAAGGTCAAACGTTTTTTTGCTCCGGATATGCGCCAGGCGATGAAACTGGTACGGGAAGAGTTTGGCTCTGATGCTGCGATTTTATCGAACAATAAAGTTGCAGGTGGTGTTGAGATCGTTACTGCAGTGGACTATGACGCGAGTGTTCTGCGTCAGCCTGCCAGTGGTTTATCTGAAGATCAGCCTGATGCACTTACAGAGTCCCTGGCAGATGCTCTGGCAAAAGCCAGGGATGTTATTGATCAGGCTCAGGATGATTCAGGCATTGTCTCTGATGCCAGTGCCCAGCTTAAAAGGCAGAACCAGTCACTTTCACAGAGAGATAATGCGGAAGCTATGGTAGGGGCTCTGGGCGGCACGCAGCGAAGAAGTGATGAAAGTGCAGCTATGAAGGCTATGCAATCTGAAATTCAGGGTTTACGGGAGTTACTCCGTGAGCAGATGAAAGAGTCTATGGCAGAGCGAAAGCCCGTTGAGGCAATGGTTCAGAAGAGGCTTAAGCGGATGGGGGCTTCAGAGGCCTTTATTCAGCGCATAATCAGTGCCATTGCTCTGGACGACAGTGCGCGTTTTGCTGATGCATGGAGTAAGGCTGTCGAGCAGTTACGTTCTGGTGTGATGTCCGGATCTTCAGATATTATTGAGCAGGGAGGAGTCGTTGCTTTTCTCGGCGCAACCGGAGCAGGTAAAACAACCGTAATAGGGAAACTGGCTGCGGACTATGTGTTGAAGCATGGTGCTGACAATATTGCTCTGGTGACAACAGACAGTTACCGTATTGCCGCATATGAGCAGTTAAGAACTTTTGGCAGAATACTGGGTGTGCCAGTCAGAGTCGTTGATGAAAGAAACCCGCTTGAAAGTGCTTTGAAAGCCCTGAAAAGCAAAGCACTCGTTTTAATTGATACTGCTGGGTTGAATAGCCATGACCCGGCTATGAATGATCAGTTCAGAATGCTTGAATCAGCATCAACGCGGATACGCAAGTATCTGGTTGTCAGTGCTACCAGTCAGGCCAGTGTGCTCCAGTCTTCTTATGATTTATATAAACCTCAGGGGCTGAATGGGTGCGTGGTGACTAAGCTGGATGAGGCGGTTAGTGGTGGTGAAGCTATGAGCCTGATTGCTGATAATCGCTTACCTGTCACTTACATTTCAGAAGGTCAGAGAATACCAGATGACTTACGTAGTGGTGATAGTCACTACCTTGTGGGCAGAAGTCTTGAGTTGCTCGAAATGCAGGAAGCGGGTGATTGATTATTGGGGGGCACTAGTTTATGGCTCTGGTAATGATGAACTCTGGGATGTATAACTCCCAGAATGAGCGAAGCAACCTGGTAGAGAAGCATGCCGGGCTGGTTAAAAAGGTAGCTCAGCATTTGATGGGCCGCTTGCCATCCAGTGTCCTTCTGGATGATTTAATTCAGGCTGGCATGATTGGTTTGATTGAAGCTGCACAGAAGTTTGATGGTTCTAAAGGTGCCAGTTTTGAGACTTATGCCTCGATACGTATACGAGGGGCTATGCTTGATGAAGTTCGTCGGTATGATTGGGCTCCAAGGTCTGTACATAGAAACAGTCGACGAGTCAGTGATGCGATTAAGGCTGTCGAGTCTCGCACAGGCAGAGATGCCAGGGATAAAGAAGTGGCTGAAGAGCTGGGAGTCAGTCTGGACGAATATAATGGATATCTTCAGGATTCAGCTGGCACTAAACTTTTTAGTTTTGATGAGATTACAAATCAGGAAGATAACAGCTTTGATATTCCTGATTCAGAATCTGAAGAGCCTTTTGAATCGGTAGAGGGGCATGCGTTTCAGGGGGCTCTGGCTGGTGCTATTTCTGAATTGCCAGAGAGAGAACAGACGGTTCTGGCTCTGTATTATACTGAGGGTATGAACCTTAAGGAAATTGGGGCTGTTTTGTCTGTTAGTGAATCAAGAGTCAGTCAGATTCACAGTCAGGCCGCTCTGAGGCTGAGAAGTCGATTGAGTGAGTGGAAATAATTATTTTAACTCTTTGATATATACATATTTGTAGTATTCTAGTAGTGGCAAATAGGTGAGTGGAGGTTGCCTTGGATAAGAATATGAAAATTCTCATTGTGGATGATTTTTCCACGATGAGAAGAATTGTGAAAAACCTGTTACGTGATCTTGGTTTCACCAATACACATGAAGCAGATGATGGCCTGACGGCTTTGCCAATGCTGGAGACCGGTAATTTTGATTTTCTGGTAACTGATTGGAATATGCCCGGGATGACAGGATTTGATTTGCTGAAAACCTGCAGAGCAGATCCTAAACTTAAGGATATACCGATTTTGATGGTGACTGCTGAAGCTAAACGTGAGCAGATTGTTGCTGCGGCTCAGGCAGGTGTGAACGGGTATATCGTTAAGCCGTTTACTGCAGCAGTGTTGAAAGAAAAGATCGATAAAATCTTTGAACGTCTTGAGCAGAAATAAAGTTCAGTTTCTGATTTGCGGGTAGACAGATATTCATTTAAATAAAGGTTTCTGGTTATGGCTCTGAATAGCCCGGGTGAGCAAACAAGTGAATTTGAACAAATTCTCAAGGAAAGTACTTCTGAACTTATCCAGAAGGTTGAAAGTGGAAACCTTTCTGATGCGGTGAATCTGATTCAGCGCATCAATGATGAAAGAAACCGCAATTTATATCTGGAAGTTGGACGACTTACTCGCGCCTTGCATGATGCCATCACTAATTTTCATATTGATGTTGGGGTTGCAAGCCCGGCTACAGAAGAGATGTCTAAAATGGCAAATGCAACCGACAGGTTGAATTATGTTATTAAAATGACACAAGATGCTGCAAATCAGACAATGGATAAGGTTGATGAGAGTGCTCCTGTTGCCGATCGTCTAAGAGATCAGGCCGGGGCGCTCAGGAAGGACTGGGCTAGACTGGTGCGCAGGGAAATGAAGCCAGAAGAGTTCCGGGAGCTCTATCGCCGTATTGATGATTTTTTAAGAGAGACTGAAGAGCAGTCTGATTCCCTGTCTGGAAATTTTAATGAGATTATTCTGGCTCAGGGCTATCAGGATCTGACAGGGCAGGTTCTTGTAAAAGTAATCAGCCTAGTTCAGGAGATAGAAGAAAACCTGGTTAACCTGGTATGTATGGCTGGCCAGGTCGATAAAATTTCTGGCATTACTCATGATGACAGTGACCGGGAAAAACCAGAAGCTCATGCTCCTGAAGGGCCAATCATTAACGCTGAAGAACGCGTGGATGTGGTTTCAGGTCAGGATGAAGTTGATGACTTGCTATCCAGCCTTGGTTTTTAAGGAGAGTTATGGATGAGCTTTGATGTCGATCAGGATATTTTACAGGACTTCTTGATTGAAGCTGGAGAAATCCTGGAACAACTGTCTGAGCAATTAGTTGACCTGGAACAGTCACCTGATGATCCGGATCTGTTAAATGCTATTTTTCGTGGCTTTCATACCGTAAAAGGCGGTGCAGGTTTCCTCCAGCTTACACCTCTGGTTGATTGTTGCCACGTAGCTGAGAACGTATTTGATACTTTACGTAAACACCAGAGGCAGGTTACTCCTGAGCTGATGGATGTTGTGTTAAGTGCTCTGGACACTGTCAATGAAATGTTTGACGAGGTTCGCTCGGGACAAATGCCAGATCCGGCTGAAACCGAATTATTGAATCAGCTGGAATACTATGCGCAGCCAGAAAGCGAAGCTGGAGAGCCTCCTGTTTCTGCTGGAGCTGATATTACTGAACCTCCTGCGGCTCCTGTTGAAGAGTCGGTGGTTCCAGAGCCTCCGGTTGCTGCTGTTAATGATGCCGAAGGTGATATTACAGATGCTGAGTTCGAATCTCTTCTGGATGCTCTGCAAGGGGAGGGTGGACCCCCTTCAACCCCGGCGACTGCATCCGATCCGGTCAGTACTTCTGGAGATGTGCCTGCTTCTGGTGGTGATGATATCACAGAAGAAGAGTTTGAGGCCCTTTTAGACCAGCTGCATGGTGCGGGACAGTCTCCTACATCTGTTGAAAATGAGAATACCCCTCCTGCAGCTCAGTCGTCAGCTGGTGTTGCCGGTGCATCTGGTGGTGATGATCTTATCACTGATGATGAGTTTGAAGCCTTGCTTGATGAACTGCATGGTTCTGGCGGTGCTCCTGTGCAAAAGTCAGAGCCTTCAGTTCCGACCGCTCCTGCCGTCAGTAAATCACCTGAGCCGCAAAAAGCAGCTCCTGCTGAAGTCGCTTCGACACCTGCTACTCCCTCGCCTGCCAGGCCTGCAGCAGAAAAGAAAGTTGTGGCGAAAAAGGATGCAGCGGCTCCTGCTGCTGAGGCGACAGTGCGGGTAGATACCAGCCGTCTTGACGATATTATGAATATGGTTGGTGAGCTGGTTCTTGTGCGAAACAGGCTGGTACGCCTGGGTGGAGAGAGTTCTGATTCTGAGTTAGCAAAAGCGGTTTCCAACCTGGATGTTGTCACCGCAGACCTCCAGACTTCTGTTATGAAGACCCGGATGCAGCCAATTAAAAAGGTTTTTGGCCGTTTCCCAAGGGTTGTGCGGGATCTGTCTCGTAAACTGAAGAAAGAAATTAATTTGCGTTTGATCGGTGAAGATACCGATTTGGATAAAAACCTGGTTGAAGCTCTGGCAGACCCTCTTATTCACCTGGTGCGAAACGCGGTTGATCATGGTGTGGAGCTACCTGATCTACGGGAACAAAAAGGTAAGCCCAGAGTGGGTGAGGTTGTCCTTGCTGCAGAGCAGGAAGGTGATCATATTCTGCTGACTATTACGGATGATGGTGCCGGCATGAATCCGGATGTACTACGTAGGAAGGCGGTAGAGAAAAATTTGCTGGACCAGGATGCAGCTGATCGTTTATCTGATCAGGAAGCGTTTAATCTTATTTTTGCAGCAGGCTTATCCACTAAAGAGCAGATTTCGGATGTTTCTGGCCGTGGTGTGGGCATGGATGTTGTAAAAACTAAGATCTCGCAGCTGAATGGTACAATTAATGTCTGGTCCGAAGAGGGTAAAGGTTCCAGAATTATTATTAAGGTACCTTTGACTCTGGCTATTATGCCGACTCTGATGATTATGTTGGGAGACCAGACATTTGCCTTACCTCTGGTGAATGTGAATGAAATCTTCCAACTGGATATTTCCAGGGCAAATATCGTTGATGGTCAGGAAGTTCTGGTTATCAGAGAGAAAACCTTACCATTGTTTTATCTGAAGGAATGGCTTGTTCCTGGTGCAGATGTCAGCAGAGATCTTAAAAGCGGGCATGTTGTTGTTGTGTCTGTAGGGACTCAGAAAGTGGGCTTTGTTGTTGATCAGCTGATTGGTCAGGAAGAAGTGGTGATTAAGCCTCTTGGTGATATGCTGCATGGAACGCCGGGTATGGCAGGTGCAACTATTACAGGGGATGGCCGTATTGCTTTGATTCTGGATATTCCGGGCATGCTTAAGCACTACGCCAGTTCAACCCGATAATATACCGGTTTAAGGATTTTATATGCCCATAACCGTATTAGTTGTAGATGACTCGGGTTTTTTCCGGCGCAGAGTCTGCGAACTGTTGAGCAGTGATGATCGGATTAAGCCAATAGGAACAGCCTGTAATGGCCGGGAAGCAGTTGAAAAAGCAATTGAGCTCAAGCCTGACGTAATTACTATGGACTATGAAATGCCAGTATTAGATGGCATTTCAGCTGTTCGTGAAATTATGCAAAAGGCTCCTGCCCCTGTACTAATGTTCTCTTCCCTGACACATGAAGGGGCCAGAATTACTCTGGGAGCTTTGGAAGCTGGGGCAGTTGATTACCTGCCTAAAAATTTTGAAGATATTTCCCGAAGACCGGATGAACTGGCAAAAGTTCTTTGTGAGAAAGTAATTGCTGTTTCCCGTAGCAGGCGTTCTGGTCTGTCAGCCAGTTTAACATCAGGTGGGCGTAGCAGCCGGTTAAACAGAGGAATTGAAAAAGCTCCTGCAGAACCTTCCAGACGAATGGCAAAACCGGCGATTGATCAGTTTGCTGTCAGGCCTGTAAAAACGTCTGTGGGAGTTGCTCCCTCCAGGGCTGTAGTGAAGGGTTCCCCCAAGCGATATGATCTGGTTGCTATCGGGACATCAACAGGTGGCCCTATGGCATTACAGTCCGTTCTTACCAGTTTGCCTGCAGACTTTCCAGCTCCGGTTTTATTAGTACAGCATATGCCCGCTGCTTTTACCGGAGCGTTTGCAGAAAGGCTTAATGGCTTATGTAAGATTACAGTAAAAGAAGCTGAAGACGGAGATCCGATTAAACCCGGATTGGCTTTACTGGCTCCGGGCGGGAAGCAAATGGTTGTGGATAAAAGGGGGAACTGCGTAAGAATTCTCCCTGGAGATGAAAGGCTGAACTATAAGCCCTGCGTTGATGTAACTTTTGGGTCTGCGGCAAAATCTGCATTGGGTAATATCCTTGGTATTATCATGACAGGAATGGGAGCGGACGGACGAGAGGGGTGCCGAATGCTGAAAGAAAAGGGTGCTACAATCTGGGCTCAGGATGAGGATAGTTCAGTTATTTATGGTATGCCTATGGCTGTTGCAAAAGCAGGGTTAACAAATGAGATTCTGAGCCTGGATGATTTAGGACCCCGGCTAATCTCTGATGTTGTGCGATAAGCTCTGTAACTAACTGGTATTTTTAAGGAATCATTCATGCATGTATGGGCTGTGGCTAACCAAAAAGGTGGTGTAGGTAAGACCACCTCTACGGTGACTCTGGGCGGTCTTCTGGCCGACAGAGGTCATCAGGTCCTGCTGCTGGATCTGGATCCACATGGTTCGTTAACCAGTTATTTTAAATATGATCCTGATGGTTTGCAGAAAAGTGCCTATGATCTTTTTCAGCAAGGAAAAAATATTCCAGAGGACTTACCCCAGAGTCTGCTAATGGACACGGGGCATGATCGGTTAAAGCTGATCCCTGCTTCAACTGCTCTGGCAACATTGGAGCGTCAGGTTAGCGCTCAGGGTGGTATGGGGTTGGTGATTTCACGGGCTCTGGCTTTATTGTGGAACAGATTTGATTATGTATTGATTGATAGTCCTCCTGTGCTGGGGCTTTTGATGATTAATGCTCTGGCTTCAGCGGAGCATTTGATTGTGCCTGTACAGACTGAGTTTCTGGCGATTAAAGGCCTGGAACGTATGATGCGGACCTTGCGTATGGTCACTAAGGCTCGCAAAAATGAATTGCCCTACACCGTGGTGCCAACTTTATATGATCGAAGAACTCAGGCTTCGGTACAGAGTTTACGATTGTTGAGGAACTCATATCCGGAGAATATCTGGAACTCTATGATTCCGGTGGATACGAAATTCAGGGATGCCAGTATGGCTGGTATGCCGCCATCGATGCTTGATTCGCAAAGCAGAGGGGTGCATGCGTATAGTGTTTTGTTGAAACATTTGCTGGAAAAGCAGGCGGATCATCGCCAGAGAGATAAAATATCCGGGGAGCGGTAATCGTTATGGCATCTCACAGCAGTAATGACTTTTCATCACCTCAGGAAGCTATTGAAGGGTATCTTGAAGCTCTGCTACAGGATGTAGCTGATTACGAGGAGCCTGAAGGGCTGCAATCCGACTCAGGTGCTGATAGTACTGAGTCTGACACGGTAATTGATGTAAAGCCTGATCTTGCTGATGCTTCTGGCTGGGAAGCTGAACCAGAGGATACCGGACGCGTCTTTTCTCCTTCTGGTTCTGTCAGGGAATTATCAGGTTTTGCTTCAGCTGATTATTCTCCTGAAGTACAGACTCAGGCTGCGACTCATGAAAGTAATGCAGAAGCGCCGTTAGCATTTAAAGAAGATGCTGCTGTTATTATGCCTGATCTTCAGATTGCTGAAGAGGAAATCACTCATGAGCCTGATATTCAGATCAGCGATGAAGTTCAGGTTGAAGATATTTCCATATCCGATGTTCAGGCAGAACCTGAAATTATCGTTGAAGATGAGCTGGAAGACGATATCTCTCTGGAAGATTACGGCGTTACAGAAGATATTGCGGATAGTATTGAAGAAACAGAAACAGAAACAGAAACAGAAACAGAAACAGAAACAGAAACAGAAACAGAAACAGAGCTTACAGAGAACTCTGGCTGGGCAAATGGTAAACCTGTATGGGCTCAGGAGCGGTTTGAGTGCTTATTGTTTAAAGTAAAAGGATTAACTCTTGCAGTACCTCTGGCTGAGCTGGGGGGGATACATAAAAGAGAGAAGGATCTGACACCTTTATTCGGACAACCCAGCTGGTTTCTGGGCATTATGCGCAATAACCAGATGAATATTGGTATGGTCGATACAGCCCAATGGGTTATGCCCGAGTATATCAATGGTACGCACAGCACGGATTATCGTTTTGCTATTCATATTCACAATAGCGAATGGGGTCTGGCTTGTGATGAGGTTGCTGAGGCAATTTCTCTTGATCCGGATGAGGTAAAATGGCGAACAAGTCTGGGCAGACGCCCATGGCTTGCTGGTACTGTTGTTGGCCATATGTGTGCATTGATTGATGTAGCAGCTTTCGCCAGGCTGCTTGATAGTGATAAAGTCCCTGTGGATCTTCAGTCCCTTGATATGGATGAAGAATAAGCAGGTTTGAGAAAGATTTAAACTTAAGGTTATCTTGTCTTTGCAAGGTTTTCGATTATAACGGAGCATTCGCATGGCTAATGTTGTTCAAGCTAAAAATGCAGGGTCTGAAGATCCGATTTTGCAGTATGTGACTTTTCGTCTGGCTGATGAAACCTATGGCATTAATGTTATGCAGGTTCAGGAAGTACTGCGTTACACTGAAATTGCGCCAGTTCCAGGTGCGCCAGCCTATGTTCTGGGCATTATTAACCTGCGTGGTAATGTTGTCACCGTCATAGATACCCGTCAGCGCTTTGGTCTTATGAATGCAGATACCACTGATTCAACTCGCATCGTTATTATTGAAGTTGAGAAACAGGTGGTAGGCATTCTGGTTGATTCTGTTTCTGAAGTGGTTTATCTGAGAGAGTCAGAAATAGAAACTACACCAAATGTGGGTAATGAGGAAAGCGCTAAGTTTATCCAGGGTGTTTGTAATAAGAATGATCAGTTACTTATTCTGGTTGAACTGAATAAGCTGATGTCTGATGAAGAGTGGGCTGAGGTTGCAGCTTTATAACAGGTTGCATACAGAGAGCACTTTTTTATGCAGGATTTACTTATCTATATTCTGATTCTGGTTCCTGTTTTACTGGCCATAATTGCTCTGGTTTCAGTTTCTGGTTCAAAGAAACAAATTAATGAGCTCAGACAGCAGTTGGTGGAAAGTAAACAAGAAACAGAGGCTCTGGTTCAGGCTTTACGAAATGAAACTCATGCGATGGGCAGTGGCTCTATAGGTATTGGTCAGAGACTACAGGAAGTTGAGAAGAAACTGAATCTGACAGTAGAGAAACAAGTTGAACTTGAACAGAAGGATTCTGGTAGCTTGCCTTATACTTATGCCATCAGGTTAGTCGAAATGGGCGCAAGTTCAGATGACCTTGTAGAGAATTGTGGACTGGCTCGGGTAGAGGCTGACTTGATTTCTCTGGTGCATTCTGGCAGCAAGAGGAAAGGTTATAGCTCAGGCAGGCAGAATGCTGCACATATCTGATTCTATCATCCAGAAAGAATGATAACGGTACTATATTAGTGCCGTTTTTATTTTCAGAGCATTATCATTCCAGGTTAAAAATAGTTGAAGAACTCTTTTGTTTGATGAACATCAGGCTAAACAGATATTTGTCATGAGTAGTGCTTTTTTAAGCGGGCTTTTCGGGATGCCTGGTCAGGAGTCACTTTATTGGATTTTTTGTTTTCCAGTTGGTAGACAAACGCAATGACTTCAGCAATAGCCAGATAAAGCGTTTCAGGAATTTCATCACCCAGTTCAACCTGAGCTAAGGCCATCGTAAGTTCAGGGTCTTCATAAATAGGTACATCAAATTCTTCTGCGAGCCTGAGAATTTCTTCCGCTATCAGGTCATCTCCTTTGGCAGTAACCTGAGGGGCACTATGGCGACTCTTGTCATACTTCAGGGCAATGGCTGATTTATTATTTTTTTTCATGCTTTCATATCAAGTAATGAATCTGAATGATTAGTATGGTCAGGTTTCCCTGTCAGACAGCGTGTTTCTTCTACTACTATACCCAGAGAAGATAACCTTTCTCTCAGATCTCTGATGTTCTGGCTGACAACCGGCAGGCTTTCATCTTGTTCAACCCATATTCTGCTGCTGAGCTGCTCATTCTGATATATCAGCCGGGCATGCATTTTTCCAAGAAGAGGAGGGTTGAAAGTAAGGTTAATGATCCAGCGCTTTTGGTATTCGCAGCCGGGTTCAGGCTGTTGATCTTCAGGCCAGACTTCTTGCTCTGCATTTATTTTAACTTCAGATAGTTGCTGGTTAAAGTTCACAGTAATATCTGTTTGCAGAGAAGGAGCAATCTCAGCTCCTTTCCCTGCCTGACTGCTTTGTAATTGATTGCTTCGAATCCTGGCCATTCCTTCCAGCAGCGCCCGGCTTAACTGGTTTTGCTGAAATAGCTTTGTGCCATCTCCGGCTCCATCATTTTTTTGCCTGTTTGTTCGTTCATCCCGATCTGATGTTCCTTTACCAAGTCTGGCCATATGGCGGAATAGCTGAGCAAAGGCACCTTTCAGATCATCTGAACCGATGGCCTGTATTGGTTGATTACCTGTCGTTATAGCTGTTTGTAGTGCCTGTAAAACAATAGCTTCATAAAACACCCCGCTTCTCTGAATGTTACTTCTGACCTCCTGACCTGATGGTGACCCTTTTACAGGAATATTCAGAGGATGTTTACTAATTGTTTCTATTGCTTGTCGAACGTCTGCTGATAGCTGCTGAACAGGCCCAAGCTGAGGCAGCTGGTTCTGCACTTTGGTCAGAGTTTCTCCCATTGGCCTCTGAATAGGTAAAGACTCTCTGAGAGCCATTTGTACCTTGTTCTGAATCGCCTCGTTTTTATTGTCCGTACGAGCAGAGGTAATTGCATCAGCTGTTTTTACAGGAAGATCAGTTTGCTGATTGGTTGTAGAGTTTGTCTGCTGGCTGACTTGAATCTGTGTCTGGGATGAGGGAGCTGTAGATCCTGCAGAAGGAGGTAGCAGGATATTGCCTGCTGTTGCTGGCCTCATCTGGCCAAGAGGTAAAGAAATACTTTGTCCAGAGGAGTTTGATATTGGCCTTACAGGGGTATCGGGCAATTGAGCTTTCACGATATCAATCTGTTGTCCCACCCCTTGTTTTATTACCAGCTGAGAGCCTGCAGCCAGAGGTTTTAGTTGAGGAATAACCACCGTTCTGCCTGTGTCTGGAATATATATCTGGGCTTTACTTGTCACCTGTTGCTGCTGGCTTGCTGCTGATTGTGTTTGCTGTACCTGTCCGGTTTGAGTCTGAGCGGGTTGGGCGGTTTGCCCGGTACTTTGTCCCTGGGCAGGCTGACTTTGCACCGGTTGTCCCTGAGGCTGCGTTGGATTAGCGCCCTGGCTGGGCTGAGGTTGTGCGGCCTGTTGTCCACCGGTCTGTGTTGTCTGAGTCGGCTGAGATGCTGGTACTGGCTGTTGTGTGGTTTGCGTCGGCTGAGATGCCGGTACTGGCTGTTGTACAGTCTGTGTTTGCTGTGCCTGTCCGGTTTGAGTCTGAGCGGGTTGGGCGGTTTGCCCGGTACTTTGTCCCTGGGCAGGCTGACTTTGCACCGGTTGTCCCTGAGGCTGCGTTGGATTAGCACTCTGGCTGGGCTGAGGTTGTGCGGCCTGTTGTCCACCGGTCTGTGTTGTCTGAGTCGGCTGAGATGCCGGTGCTGACTGCTGTAACGTCTGTGTTTGCTGTACCTGTCCGGTTTGAGTCTGAGCCGGTTGGGTTGGTTGCCCGGTACTTTGTCCCTGGGCAGGCTGACTTTGCACCGGTTGTCCCTGAGGCTGCGTTGGATTAGCGCTCTGGCTGGGCTGAGGTTGTGCGACCTGTTGTCCACCGGTCTGTGTTGTCTGAGTCGGCTGAGATGCTGGTACTGGCTGTTGTGTGGTTTGCGTCGGCTGAGATGTCGGTGCTGACTGTTGTACAGTCTGTGTTTGTTGTACCTGTCCGGTTTGAGTCTGAGCCGATTGGGTTGGTTGCCCGGTACTTTGTCCCTGGGCAGGCTGGCTTTGCACCGGTTGTCCCTGAGGCTGCGTTGGATTAGCACTCTGGCTGGGCTGAGGTTGTGCGGCCTGTTGTCCGCCGGTCTGTGTTGTCTGAGTCGGCTGAGATGCCGGTGCTGACTGTTGTAAAGTCTGTGTTTGCTGTGCCTGTCCGGTTTGAGTCTGAGCGGGTTGGGCGGTTTGCCCGGTACTTTGTCCCTGGGCAGGCTGACTTTGCACCGGTTGTCCCTGAGGCTGCGTTGGATTAGCACTCTGGCTGGGCTGAGGTTGTGCGACCTGTTGTCCACCGGTCTGTGTTGTCTGAGTCGGCTGAGATGCTGGTACTGGCTGTTGTGTGGTTTGCGTCGGCTGAGGTGCCGGTGCTGACTGTTGTAAAGTCTGTGTTTGCTTTACCTGTCCGGTTTGAGTCTGAGCTGGTTGGACGGTTTGCGTTGTCTGAGATGCCGGTGCTGACTGTTGTACAGTTTGTGTTTGCTGTGCCTGTCCGGTTTGAGTCTGAGCGGGTTGGGCGGTTTGCCCGGTACTTTGTCCCTGGGCAGGCTGACTTTGCACCGGTTGTCCCTGAGTCTGCTTTGGATTAGCGCCCTGGCTGGTCTGAGGTTGTGCGGCCTGTTGTCCACCGGTCTGTGTTGTCTGAGTCAGCTGAGATGCCGGTGCTGACTGTTGTACAGTTTGTGTTTGCTGTACCTGTCCGGTTTGAGTCTGAGCGGGTTGGGCGGTTTGCCCGGTACTTTGTCCCTGGGCAGGCTGACTTTGCACCGGTTGTCCCTGAGGCTGCGTTGGATTAGCGCTCTGGCTGGGCTGAGGTTGTGCGACCTGTTGTCCACCGGTCTGTGTTGTCTGAGTCGGCTGAGATGCTGGTACTGGCTGTTGTGTGGTTTGCGTCGGCTGAGATGTCGGTGCTGACTGTTGTACAGTCTGTGTTTGCTGTACCTGTCCGGTTTGAGTCTGAGCCGGTTGGGTTGGTTGCCCGGTACTTTGTCCCTGGGCAGGCTGGCTTTGCACCGGTTGTCCCTGAGTCTGCGTTGGATTAGCGCTCTGACTGGTCTGAGGTTGTGCGGCCTGTTGTCCACCAGACTGTGCTGTCTGAGCGGGTTGATTTGGACTGGTTTCCGTTAATACGATTCCCAGAGCTGATTGCCCACGAACCAGGCCTGTACTCCCTTCAACTGTGGTTCGGGCTGGGCCGTTCGGAGATGTGCTTAACTGTACCTGGGCTGCAGGTTGTGTATGATTACCCGCTTTTACCTGAGCTGGACCCTGGATTGATGTCTGGGCTGTATTAGCTGTAGTAGGCGTTGTTTGTGTTGATGCAGGAGAAACTGCAGCCTGACTTGTATTGGCAGTCTGAGGCTGTGTTGGTACAGCAGTAGTCTGACGAGCAGCCTGATTATCGCCCTGTGCCTGAGATGGGCTGGTTGCCTGGCCTGATGTGTTTCTGGCCGGAGCGTTTTGCCCTGATGAAGTCTGTTCCTGACGAGTTTTGTTTACTGGTTCTAACATATCAGCCTTTTCGCTACGTAAGACCTTGATGCAGGTCTGTGGCGCAAAATTAGGAATCGTAGTAAAGTGCGCACTCTTTTGATTATGTAGATATCGGCAGGTTCGTCAAAAAGGTTATATCTGTGCAAGAGCTGCTTTCCGGGCAAAACCTGGCCTGTGAACGGGATGACCGTTTGTTGTTCAGTGAGCTGAGTTTTTCGTTGAGTTGTGGTGATGTACTGCAAATCGCGGGTCCCAATGGTACAGGCAAGACAACCCTGCTGCGAATGCTGGCTGGTCTTTTGCCTGATTATGAGGGTGAAATCTGTTTTAAGGGTCAGCCTGTGCTGGAGGATCCGGAGCGATTCCGGGAAAATCTGCTATACATAGGTCATCATCCAGGTATAAAACTGAATCTGACACCTGAAGAGAATCTCCGTTGGTACCAGGCTCTTTACCGCCCGGCAAGTGCAGAGCAGATTCATTATGCACTGGCCAGGGTAAAGTTGACCGGATATGAAGATGTCCCCTGCTACACATTATCTGCCGGACAACATCGCAGGGTTGCTCTTGCCCGACTTTTTCTTCACCCGGCGCCGCTCTGGATTCTGGATGAGCCCTTCACTGCTATCGATCAGGGTGGAGTGAAAGAAATTGAACAGCTTCTGGCAGATCATGCCCGGCAGGGAGGGGGCGTGATTCTGACGACTCATCATAATCTTTCATTACCTGCGGAACTTAAAGTGATAACTCTGGGTCAGAGCAGGCAACAAAAAGAAAGTTTTCATGAAAAAGACAGTCAGTTGAATACTGAACAGGTGACTGAGCAAGATCCCTTTACTGTTGATCAGAGAGGTGAACATGACTGATTCATCTGTTGGTCAGATCAGTACCTGGCGGGCGTTTACCGGAACACTGAAAAGAGACCTGTTACTGGTGTTCCGTCGCCGTTCGGACATTGTCAATCCGCTGTTGTTTTTTTCTATTGCCGTGACGCTATTTCCTTTGGGTATAAGCCCGGAGCCAGAGTTTTTATCAAATATTGCCGCTGGTGTACTGTGGGTCTGTGCTTTGCTTGCGACCCTGTTATCACTGGATAGCCTGTTTCAGCAGGATATGGCCGATGGTTCACTGGAACAGCTGGTGATTAGCCCTCATCCGCTGTTTATTCTGGTGCTGTCGAAAGTGCTTGTGCACTGGCTGGTGACAGGGTTGCCCCTGACTCTGCTGGCACCTCTACTGGCTGTTATGATGTTTCTGCCTGACGAAGGCTTTGGCACCCTGTTTATTACCCTGTTACTGGGAACGCCAACCCTGAGTCTGATTGGAGCGATTGGTGCAGCGTTGACCGTCGGTTTGCGCAAGACAGGAGTGCTCCTGACGCTGCTGATTCTGCCTCTGTATATCCCGATCCTGATTTTTGGAACAGGGGCTGTAATGGCAACGAGTAATGGAATGGCTGTAGGTGGGCATCTGGCGATACTGGGGGCGATGTTTCTCATTGCCCTTGTGATGGCTCCTCTGGCGGCTGGTGCAGCGCTTAAAATTAGCCTGAATGGCTGATGGCGTCATTAACAGTCTGATGAAATACTCCTGACTGACAATGATCTGGCCAAATATGAAAATGAGAATTCTGGTAGATAATGATGTTTGAGACGTTTAGAACCTGGTTCCACCGGATGGGCTCTCCTAAGTGGTTTTACGATATCACTGGGCGCTGGATTCCCTGGTTTGGTGGTATTGCTGCTCTTTGCTTACTGGTTGGTACTGTCTGGGGGTTGTTTTTTGCCCCTCAGGATTACCAGCAGGGCAATAGCTTCCGCATCATTTATATCCATGTGCCAGCGGCAATTCTGGCTCAGTCGATTTTCTTTACTATGGCCATTGCTGGCGGTATAGGATTAATCTGGAAAATGAAAGTGGCTGATATGGTGGCGAAATCCTGTGCGCCAATTGGTGCCACCATGACATTTATTGCTTTATTCACCGGGGCTGTATGGGGTAAACCGACATGGGGAGCCTGGTGGGTCTGGGATGCCCGACTGACATCTATGCTGATTCTGCTGTTTCTGTATTTTGGTGTGATTGCTTTGCAGTCTGCATTTGACAGTAAGCAATCAGCTGCCAGAGCCAGTGCTATTTTGTCACTGGTCGGTGTTGTTAATATCCCAATTATTAAATATTCCGTGGAGTGGTGGAACACTCTGCATCAGCCAGCAACCTTTACGCTGACTGAAAAACCGGCGATGCCCATGGAAATGTGGATGCCATTGCTGGTGATGGTGATTGGCTTTTATTGCTTCTTTGCCACAGTGCTGATGATGCGTACCCGCAATGAAATTCTGGAGCGGGAGAAGCGTACACAGTGGGTTCAGGGTTTATTGAGTAGTCAGTGATGCATTTTGATTCTTTTGCCGATTTTATCAGCATGGGGGGGCATGGCCTGTATGTCTGGATGGCATACGGCCTGACAACAGTGCTGTTAGTCATTAATTTTGTTTTACCTGTGATGCACAAGCGTCAGTTAGTCAAGGAACAGGCGCGTAAGATGCGTCGGGAGCAGCAGACACCATGAACCCGAAACGTAAAAAGAAACTTATTCTGCTCAGTTCTATGGTGGTTGCCGTCGGAATTGCTGTTGGCCTTGTACTGTATGCGTTGTCAGAGAACATTAATCTGTTTTATACGCCGACTCAGATTGCTGAAGGCGAAGCTCCTGTCGGGCAACGTATCCGTGCCGGAGGCATGGTTGTTGACGGCAGTATTAAGCGGGCGACTGACAGTCTGATGGTTCAGTTTGCTGTAACGGATTATAAGCATGAAGTGGTAGTGCAATACACAGGTATTCTGCCTGACCTGTTCCGTGAAGGTCAGGGTATTGTCACTATGGGGGCTATGGATGCTGAGGGAATTTTTCAGGCATCTGAGGTACTGGCTAAGCATGATGAAAACTACATGCCGCCAGAGGTTGAAGAGGCACTGAAAGCCAGTGGCCATCAGGCAACCGCTCAGCAATAACAGACACCGCGTTATTTCCATATCAGCACAGCCTTCGGGCTGTGTTGTGTTATCTGATCTGCCGAGGTTGATATGACCGAACTCATGATCCCTGAACTGGGGCATTATGCGCTGATTCTCGCGTTGGTGATGTCTTTTATTCAGGCCATTGTTCCAATGCTGGGAGCCCAGCTGAAAATGACCAGCTGGATGAGCTTTGGACCATCGATGGTCTGGGGACAATTCTTCTTCACCACATTGTCATTTCTGATTCTGACTTACGCGTTCATTGCCGATGACTTTTCGGTGGCCTATGTTGCGAATCATTCTAATACGGCGCTACCGACACCTTACAAAATCAGCGCGGTATGGGGAGGGCATGAAGGTTCTTTATTGCTCTGGGTCTGGATTTTATCGGCCTGGACGATGGCTGTAAGCCTGTTCAGTAAGAGCCTGCCGGAAGATATGCTGGCCCGGGTCTTGTCTGTGCTGGGCCTGATCAGTATCAGTTTTATCTCTTTTGTTCTGTTAACGTCAAATCCGTTTGAGCGTCTGTTACCTCAGATTCCGCCAGAAGGGGCTGACCTGAACCCTCTGTTGCAGGATTTTGGTCTGATTGTTCACCCGCCAATGCTGTATATGGGGTATGTCGGTTTTTCTGTTGCTTTTGCCTTTGCGATTGCAGCTTTGATCAGTGGACGGCTGGATACAGCCTGGGCGCGCTGGTCTCGTCCGTGGACCAGTGTTGCCTGGGCTTTTCTGACTCTGGGTATTGCTCTGGGTAGCTGGTGGGCCTATTACGAACTGGGCTGGGGCGGCTGGTGGTTCTGGGACCCGGTTGAGAATGCGTCTTTCATGCCCTGGTTAGTCGGTACGGCGCTGATGCATTCTTTGTCAGTGACAGAAAAACGAGGTGTGTTTAAAAACTGGACTGTATTGCTGGCAATCTTTGCTTTCTCGCTGAGCTTGTTGGGTACTTTCCTGGTACGTTCTGGCGTACTGACGTCGGTACATGCTTTTGCAACGGATCCTGAGCGTGGCTATTACATTCTGGCTATGCTGGCAATCTGTATTGGTGGCTCTTTTGTGCTGTATGCCTTGCGAGCGCCTGAGATTAAAGCGAAAGTTGGTTTTACCTGGCGTTCCAGGGAGGCTTTATTACTGATCAATAACATCCTGCTGGTTGTGGTGATGGCAACGGTTCTTCTGGGGACCCTGTATCCTCTGCTGCTGGATGCCTTAGGCTTGGGAAAAATTTCAGTTGGACCTCCGTACTTTAATGCTCTGTTCGTACCTTTGATGAGTTTGCTGGGTATCTTTATGGGGCTTGGTGCGGTTTCCCGCTGGAAAGATATTAGTGTGGATGTGCTGAAACAGCGTGTCTGGCTAGCCGGTATTATCAGTGTGGTTGTTGGCGCGGCTCTGCCTTTTATCTGGAATGGTGAGTGGAATGGTTATGTCTTTGTCGGCATTATGCTGGCGTTATGGATTACCCTGACTCAGCTCAGAGACATGACGGACAAGCTGAAGCATAAAGGCTGGAGCGTAAAAAGTCTGAAAGGGCTGGGGCGCAGTTACTGGGGTATGGTACTGGGACATATTGGCGGAGCCATCACAGTGGTCGGTATGGCTATGGTGTCGAACTACAATGAAGCCCAGGATATCCGTATGGAAGTGGGTAGTGTTGTTGAAGTGGGAGCTTACCGCTATGAAATGACTGATATCCGTCATGCTGAAGGCCCTAACTGGACTGCAGAAGAGAGCGTTATTAAGGTCTGGAAAGGTGATTCTCTGATTACAGAGTTACATCCGCAGAAACGCCGCTATACCGCACGCAATCAGGTGATGACTGAAGCCGCTATTGACTGGGGTATTTTCCGGGATATCTATGTGGCGATGGGTGAACCTCTGGGGGATGGTGCCTGGGCAATCAGGGTTCAGCATAAACCTTATGTACGCTGGTTATGGATCGGGGGCGTCGTAATGACTCTGGGCGGATTGCTTGCTGCAATGGATAAGCGATACCGTCGTATGGTTGCCCGTAATTCTCAGACGAAAAAAGATAAACAACTGGCAGGAGCTTCCGCATGAAACGTCGTTTAATCCTGTTTATTCCTCTGATTGTCGCTCTGGTACTGGGCCTGTTTCTCTGGCAGGGACTGAAACTTGACCCCAGGGAATTGCCCTCTGCACTGATAGGTAAGCCTTTCCCTGAATTTACACTGAGTACCGTACAGGATAAGAACGCTCAGATGACTCAGGACGCTCTGAAAGGTCAGGTATCTCTGGTAAATGTCTGGGCAACCTGGTGTGTGTCCTGCCGACAGGAGCACCCGGAGCTGGTACGTATTGCTAAAGAGACAGGTATTCCTGTTTTCGGATTAAATTATAAGGATACTCGTCCGGAAGCGATTCGCTGGCTGGATGAATACCTGGACCCGTACCAGTTCAGTTTGTTTGACGCTGATGGTCGTGTCGGGCTGGATCTTGGAGTCTATGGTGCACCTGAAACTTACATCCTGGATAAAGACGGTATTATTCGCTATCGCTTTGTAGGGGTGATTGATCGCAATATCTGGCTGAATGAGTTACTGCCGGAGGTGAACAAATGGCGATAAATCCACTGGTTCACTGGCGGCAATCACTGCTGGCCATCACCCTGGTGCTGTTTGCTTCTCTGGCTCAGGCAACCATTGAAGCAATGGAGTTCAGAGATGAAGGACTCAGAGAGCGTTATCAGCACCTGGCTTTTATTCTTCGTTGCCCGAAGTGCCAGAATCAGAACATTATTGATTCGGATGCACCCATTGCAGCCGATTTGCGAAAACAGGTTCACCGCTTACTGCACGAAGGTTATCCGGACGATCAGATTATCGATTTCATGGTCGCCCGTTACGGTAACTTTGTGTTGTATGAACCTCCGGTGAATTCACTGACTTACCTGTTATGGTATGGCCCGGCTGTGTTGGTCGTGATTGGTGCTATTGTTGTGATCCTGCTGTTAAGAGGTCGCAAAAACAGTACAGGTAAACAGGAATCAGATATCTCTGAGGCTGATCGTGAGCGTCTGAATAATCTGCTGAAAGATAAGCGAAACTGATATGAATACACTCTGGATTGGCATTGCGGCACTGACTGCTATGTCTGCGATTTTTGTGCTGTTGCCTCTGGTCAGAAAGCGTAATGTGACATCTGAGCTGAGCGAGTCTGAGCGTACGGAACAGAACGTAGCTATGTTTCGACAACGGCTGTCAGAACTGGAAAATGAACTGACGCAGGGTAACCTGATGCCTGAACAGTTTGAGCAGATGAAATCAGAACTGGAACAGACCCTGCTCGATGATGTTGGCGATAAAGATGCGCCTGTGCTTCGCTCGACTCGTCCCGGATGGGTGCTTAGTCTGGCTCTGGCAGCTATGATTGCAACAGGTTCGCTGGGCTGGTATCTGACAAAGGGCAATGCGATGGCCCTGGAAATGACTATGGCCCGGCAGAATGGTCAGGTACCTTCGGTCGCTGAGCTGACAGAGAAGCTGGAACAGACTCTGGCTCAGAACCCGGATAGTGCTGAAGGCTGGTATCTGTTATCCCGAACCTACATGAATCAGGGGCGCTTTAATGATGCTGCCAGAGCACTGGAAAATGTAATTCGTCTGGATCGTTCTGCGGCAGCACTGGCGCAGTATGCTCAGGCACTTTACTTTGCCAACCAGAATCAGATGAACGCCCGGATCGATCAGTTGCTGACAGAAGCACTGGCACTGGACCCGAACGAAGCGGCAGCCCTGGGAATGCGGGGAATTGAGGCATTTGAAGCCGGTAACTATCAGCAGGCCATTGCCTTCTGGCAGCAATCTCTGCCTCACATTACAGATCAGAACAGTATCGCGGCATTAAATGCTGGCATTGCAGAAGCTGCGAAACGCCTGAAAGCCTCTGGCGTTGCACTGGACCCGGCTCTGGCTGGAGCAAGTATTACGGTTGAGGTCAGCATTTCTGATGAAATGAGAGCGAATACCAGCCCTGAGGATACGGTGTTTGTATTTGCCAGAGCACCTCAGGGTGGCCCTCCAATGCCTCTGGCTGCTGCCCGCCTGACTGTGGCAGATCTGCCTGTACAGATCACTCTGGACGACACCATGGCGGTAGCACCTATGGCGCGTTTATCCAGTGCAAAAGAGGTTAATCTGGTTGCCAGGGTGGCAAAAGCTGGTACACCGGAACCGCAGCCAGGAGATTTACAGGGGCTTCAGGGACCTTTCCCGGTATCTCATCCGGAAACTGTCCGGCTGATAATATCTGATCGTATACAGTAATTGCGTACTGTATTTATATACTGCACAATGCAGGTTTTACAAAGCAGGGCACAAGCCCTGCTTTGTTCTTTTGTGCGGTAGAAAGTTTTTGTTAGCAAACATCTTTATGTTCTGCTTTTGTTGGTCGACATACGTACTTTGTCCCATCTTTTCTGATTTTCTATCTGGATTCATCTGTTAGCAGGTAACAACCGGCTATGCGCCTGAAGTGTATTCGTCTCGCTGGCTTTAAATCTTTTGTTGATCCGACCACGGTGCCATTTACGAAAAATATGACCTGTGTTGTCGGACCAAATGGTTGTGGCAAGTCCAATATTATTGATGCTGTACGCTGGGTTATGGGGGAAAGCTCAGCAAAACATCTGCGCGGTGAGTCCATGACCGATGTGATCTTTAATGGATCTACTGCCCGAAAACCTGTTGGACAAGCTTCAATTGAGCTGGTGTTTGATAACAGCGATGGCAGTCTTCAGGGGCAATATGGTCAGTATGCTGAAATCGCATTGAAGCGTCAGGTAACCCGTGAGGGGCAGTCCAGCTATTTTCTGAACGGCACTAAATGTCGTCGAAAGGATATCACTGAAATTTTTCTGGGTACTGGCCTGGGCGCGCGCAGTTATGCCATTATCGAACAGGGCATGATTTCCCGCCTGATTGAAGCCAAACCTGAAGAATTACGAACCTTTATCGAAGAAGCCGCAGGTATTTCCAAATACAAAGAGCGTCGTAAAGAGACTGAAAGTCGCATGCGCCGCACTCAGGAAAACCTGGATCGTTTGCTTGATATCCGGGAGGAGCTGGAGCGTCAATTACAACGTTTACAGCGTCAGGCAGAAGCAGCCCATCGTTATCGTGAACTGAAAGCACAGGAGCGTCGTTTAAAAGGTCAGTTACGGGCTATTCGATGGCGTGACCTGGATCATCAGGTCCGGCAGTTTTCTGGTGTGATTGGTGATCTGGAAATTCAGTCTGAAAAACATCTGTTTGCTCTGCGCCAATCAGAAACTGAGATTGAAGAGAGCCGTCAGCAGCACCAGGAAGCTAATGATCAGCTGGAAAAAGTACAGGCGAGCTTTTATGAGCTGGGTAATCAGATTACCCGGCTGGAACAGCAAATGACCCACCGGCAGCAGCGTGGACAGCAGTTGCAGATTGAAATGGGTGAGGTTGATCGCCATATTCAGGAAAACCTGCAGGAACAACAGCAGGATAAGAGCCGTCTGTCCGATGTTGAGTTGACTCTGGCTGAGCTGGAACCTGAGTTCGAAATGCAGCAGGAAGCCAGTGAAACTCTGGAACTGAGTCTGGAAGAAGCAGAAGAAAATGTTCAGCAATGGCAGCATCGCTGGGATGGATTTAATCAGAAAGCTCAGCAATATCAAAGAGACGCAGAAGTTGCTCAGGGGCGTATTCAACAGCATGAGAGAAGCCTGCAGGATCTGAAACAACGTCAGCAACGTTTGCTTGATCAGCAAAGCACTCTGGAGAGTCCGAAAGAGCAGGATGAAGAGCTGGAAATGATGCAGGAGACAGCTCTGGAATATGAGCTGACACTGGAGCAACTTGAAGAAAAAGCCTCTGTGCTGAAAGAGCAATTACAGCATTGTCGCAATCAGCTGACTATGCAGCAGCAACAGCTGGATCAGACCCGGGAACAGCAACAGATTAACCGGGGACGTATGGCATCACTACAGGCATTGCAGGATGCGGCTCTGGCCAGTGATGACCAGAAACAGCAGGACTGGCTGAAACAGCAGGGGTTAGCCAATGCGGTCAGACTGGCTCAGCAATTAAGTGTTAATGAAACCTGGTCGCTGGCGGTAGAAACCGTACTTGACTCCCAGTTGCAGGCAATCCGCTGTAAAAGTCTGCAACTCCCTGAATTGGCCGGGCAGTTGGACGGTCTGGAGCAGGCTGAGTTGTCATTCAGTCTGACTGATCATGTATCAGGGCTGCCATCAGAACAGACTCTGGCTTCTCAGGTAACTTGTGATGGCGCTATACCTGAAGTGCTTTTTCGGGTAGTGATGGCCCATTCTCCTGAACAGGCTATGGAACGCCTGGCACGTTTACCGGATGGCTTCTCTGTGATTACCGCTTCTGGAATCTGGATTGGTCCGGGTTGGCTCAGGTATCAGAAAGGTAATCATCAGGCTCAGGGAATGCTGAACAGAGCCCGCGATATAGACGCTCTGCAGCAAGAACTGGAATTGAATGACGGCCATCTGTCTGAACTTGAGGCGCAGCTCCAACTCAAGCGCGAAGAACAACAGAATATTGAACATCAGTCTGCACAGGTTGCTGATCAGCGGATGTCTGTTCAGCAGCAGAAAGGAGAGCTGGATGGTCAGATTAAAACCCGGCAGATGAAGCTGGAACAGTTTAATGAGCGTCAGCGCCATCTGAGCGAAGAGCTGGATCAGGTCAGGCATAAACTGGAGGAAGAGCAGAGCCTGCTGGAAGAATCCAGGGAAGAGTGGCAACTGGCACTGGAACAGACTGAGTTATTCGCTGAAGAAAAAGAGGAACTGCAGGCCGATCGTAACCGTCATAGGGAAGAGTATGACCGCCAGAGGCAAATGGTTCGTTCAGAAAGGGAAAAACTGCATCAGTTGGCACTGAAAAGGCAGGAACTCACAGGCCAGCAACAACTGGCTGCAACAGGTATTGAGCGCATAGAGCAACAACTGGAGCGTCTGAGAGAAAAGCGTGAACAACTGACAGAAGAGCTGGAATTGCTGCGAGAACCCGCGGAAGGGGGGGATGATCTGCTGGATGAACTGATTGAGCGGCGAACAGAGGAGGAGCAGAAACTGATCCGATTCAGAGATCAGGCTCAGCAACTGAACGAAGCCATGCGTAAAATGGAAAAATCCCGTTCAGAGCATGAAAGAGATCTTGAGCGGGTTCGGACTGAGCTGGAAAAGATGCGTATGCAGCAGCAGACACTGTCGGTTCAGCGTGAATCGATCAATGAGCAGCTGGATGAAATTGGTGGTGACCTGCAGGAGTTACTGAGAGAGCTTCCTGAAGAAGCTACTGCGAGTGTCTGGCAGGATCGTCAGTCAGAAGTCACAGAGAAGATTAAACGCCTGGGGGCAATTAATCTGGCAGCGATTGAAGAGTATGAGGCTCAGCTGGAGCGTAAGCAGTATCTGGATGCTCAGAATGACGAACTGACTGAAGCACTGGATATGCTGGAAAATGCTATCAGAAAGATTGATAAAGAGACCCGGCAAAGGTTTAAGCAGACTTTTGATGATGTTAACAGCTGGTTGCAGCGACTGTTCCCGAAAGTGTTTGGCGGAGGCAGTGCCTGGCTGGCGTTAACCGGTGACGATATGCTGGAAACCGGTGTGTCTATTATGGCCCGGCCACCGGGTAAGAAAAACAGTACGATTCATTTGCTGTCCGGTGGTGAAAAAGCCCTGACGGCGATTGCACTGGTTTTTTCTATTTTTCAGTTGAATCCGGCACCCTTCTGTATGCTGGATGAGGTAGATGCTCCATTAGATGATGCAAATGTTGGGAGGTATGCCAATATGGTTAAAGAAATGTCGACTCATCTACAGTTTATTTATATCAGTCATAATAAAATTGCCATGGAGATGGCTGACCATCTGATGGGTGTCACCATGCAGGAGCCTGGTGTATCCCGCATTGTTGCGGTAGATATTGATGAAGCATCGGCATTAATTGATGTTTAGCAGACTGCATGTATAAAAAGTGTACAAACTATCGTAAAATAGTGATTAATTGACGTTTTTTATTGACAGGATTTTTTCTGCATGGGTTTACAAGAGTTGCTGATTGTTCTTGGCGGCGTGGTGATTGTGCTGATTATTGTCGATGGTATCCGACGTATGCGCAAACCGACTGAGCCGGATCAGCCAGAAGAAGAAACAGAATCTGATCCGGAAGATAAGGCTCGCCGGGAGGAGATTCGACGCGAACTGCCTAATGGCGGAGCTCGAGTGGTAAAAACTCATAATCCGGAAACGTTCGAAAACGATCCATTTCCAGTCCTGCGCAATGAAGTTGAGATTGATGCCAACTACGTACCCTCAGAGCAGACAGATGCTCAGGAAGATAAGATATCTGATAAAGCTTCTTTTACAATGCCTGAGCAGATGATGCCGGAGGCGACTGATAATGTCCATAGTGAATCATCTGTTAATATCGATAATCCTGCACCTGAGCCAGAAATAACGGCTCAGCAGACGGTTTCACCGGATGATATTCCGGAAGAGATAGATAGAACGGACAGCGCCTACTTTGATCATTTCTGTCAGCCTGAATCAGCCGAAGCTGATATTCAGGCTGAGATGCCCGCCACAGCCCCTGCTCCGTCAGCATTGGATGAGCCTGTTTATTATGCTGAGTCTTCTGAGCCGCCTTCTGCTGGTGAGGCTACAGCGATAACGCCTTCTGAGGGTAGTATCTCTTATGATAATGGCGTGGCTGCCGGCACTGCGGATAGCTTTCAGCCTGTTCAGGCTGATGATCATGGTTATGTTACGCAAGTTAATTCGTTCGAATCGCAATCGGGTTATGAACCTGAAGAGATTGTTTCTGACTATTCTGATATTTCAGGTGATTCGCCTGCAATTGCTCCGGTATCTGCTCCGGAAGACACTGTATCTGAAGATATTACTGTACCGATGGAGGAAGCCTTCCGGGAGGAAGTCGAACGCCGGGCTGATTCAGAAGAGGCTCTGCAGCAGGAAGTGGCTCAGATGTTTGAGCCTAAAGAGCCAGAAGCCAAAGAAGATCCGGTTCAGGCTGCCATACGTCGGATTAAGGGTAAGCACACCGGTCCAAGGCCTTCTGAAGTGGCAAAGCGTCGCCTGAAAAGTGATCTGGATAAACAGGCTCCGTCAATTACCGTTCCCCCCGAGCCTGCTGCTGATCCCGGAACTTTTGTTGCTGAAACATCTGAATCTGTTGAAATGATGAATCCGGCAAATATTCCGGGTATGGTATCTGATGCTATGCCACTTGAATCGGCTACGACAGCCAGGCCTGTACCTGACAATGGGGTTCGTATCAGAGAAAAACCCGTCAAACGTAAGCCTGTGATGTCTGAAGAGGAAGAGCGTTCTCAGTTCGCCGGAGCATCTGAGTTAATGATTCTTCATGTTAAGTCAAAAGATCCGGCTGGCTTCCCGGGAGCGACATTGCTGCACATTGCTCTGGCGTGCGGCATGCAGGTTGGAGAGATGCAGGTTTTTCACCGTTTCAGGAAAACCGATACCGGTCCAAAAATAGAATTTTCGATGGTTAGCTCGGTTAATCCGGGTACCTTTGATATTGATTCTATTGATGAACTCTATGTACCAGGTGTGTCTTTTATTATGGCTCTGCCTGCTCCTGAGAGCAGTCAGGAGTGCTTTACTCTGATGCTGGAAACGGCGAAAGTCGTCGTTAAAAACCTGAATGGTGAACTGCGGGATGAAAACAGAGGTGTGATGACTCCTCAGACTGTGGAACATTACCGGCAGAGAATTCAGGATTTTGAACGCCGTCGCCAGCTGGCTGAAAAAGCGGCGAGTCGTTAATACGTTTGCCTGCTTGTTGTTCTGATGTGAATTGCCTTATAAAAGGTCACAGAGATGTGACCTTTTTGACGTTTATCCCGAATAACTGATACTGAATTATCCACATGCCTGGCCTGACTGTTTTATCGACTACCTGATCCCGGGTTTTTGTTACCAGAACTATAACGAGTTCCCTCATGCCGTTACTCCAATCCGAAGATATGTTTTCTGACTCTGATGCTGCGAAAGAAGTAGCTGAGTTAACAGCTCAGCTGAATGATCATAATTACAGATACTATGTCCTGGATAATCCCAGTATTCCGGATGCAGAATATGATCGCCTGATGCGACGTCTGCAAGATCTGGAGGATGCTCATCCGGAGTTAAGAGTTTCTGATTCTCCTTCTCAGCGAGTGGGTGCATTGCCGTTATCCGAGTTTTCTCAGGTGCAGCATGTTATCCCTATGCTATCGCTGGATAATGCGTTTGGTGATGATGAATTTTCAGCATTTGATCGGCGTCTGAAGGACCGTCTTAAGTCTGATGAAGACATAGAATTTGCCTGTGAGCCTAAACTGGATGGTATTGCGTTGAGCCTGCGTTACGAAGAGGGCTTACTGGTTCAGGCTGCTACTCGTGGTGATGGGCAAACTGGTGAGGACATTACTCAGAATGTCAAAACCATCGGTTCTGTACCTTTGAAACTTCTGGGTGAAAATCTGCCACCGGTATTGGAAGTGCGTGGTGAAGTTTATATGCCAAAGACAGGGTTTGAGCGGTTGAATAGGCTGGCTGCTGAAGCCGGAGAAAAGGTTTTTGTTAATCCGCGTAATGCCGCTGCTGGCAGTTTGCGCCAGCTTGATAGCCGGATCACTGCCCGGCGTCCATTAGAGTTTTGTGCTTATAGTGTTGGCGATGTATCGGCTAACTTCCTGCCTGATAAGCATGCTGATATCTTGCAGATGCTGAGTGAGCGAGGATTTCGTCTGAACCCGGAGCTTCGTGTTGTAACCGGGGTGCAGGCTTGCCTGGAATATTATCGTGATTTAGGTGCCCGTCGCGATGAGTTACCTTTTGAAATCGATGGCATTGTCTTCAAGGTTAACGAGCTGGCATTACAGCAAAAGCTGGGTTTTGTATCCAGAGCTCCTCGTTGGGCTATTGCTTATAAATTTCCGGCCCAGGAAGAGATGACCGAATTGAAAGAAGTTGAATTCCAGGTCGGCCGTACCGGAGCGATTACACCGGTTGCTCGCCTTGAGCCGGTATATGTTGGTGGTGTGACCGTATCTAATGCAACCCTGCATAATGCTGATGAGATTGAGCGTCTTGGTGTGATGATCGGGGATACTGTTGTGATACGGCGTGCGGGCGATGTTATTCCCCAGATTGTTTCTGTGGTACTGGAGAAAAGGGCAGGCAGAGATAATTTGAAAGAGATTACTTTTCCGGATGCCTGTCCGGTCTGCGGTTCTGAAACAGAGCGCGCAGAAGGCGAAGCCGTTGTACGCTGTGCCGGGGGACTGGTATGTGGTGCTCAGCGTAAGGAAGGGCTTAAACATTTTGCATCCCGTAAAGCACTGGATGTGGATGGCCTGGGCGATAAGCTGGTTGAAATGCTGGTGGATCAGGGGTTGGTGCAGTCTTTGCCTGATCTGTTTCATCTGGATGTGGATAAAGTGGCTGCTCTGGAACGGATGGGGCCTAAATCTGCTCAGAATCTTGTTGATGCACTGGAGAAGAGTAAACAAACGACTCTGCCTCGTTTCATCTACTCTCTGGGAATCCGGGAAGTAGGTGAGGTCACTGCCAGTCAGCTGGCGAAATATTTCCTGGCACTGGATGCAGTCATGGCTGCAACTGAGGAACAGTTACTGGAAGTACCGGATGTTGGCCCTGTCGTTGCTCATCATATTGTGACCTTTTTCCGTCAGGAACATAACCTGGAGACACTGAAGGCTCTGATAGCTGAAGGAATCCACTGGCCAGAGATTGAGGCGGCTCCTGCAGCAGAAGAGCTGGCACTGGCTGGTAAAGTGATTGTGTTGACTGGTACGCTCAGCACTATGGGACGCAGTGATGCAAAAGTCCGTCTGGAAGCTCTGGGTGCTAAAGTAACCGGGAGTGTATCTAAGAAAACAGACCTGGTGATTGCCGGAGAGGCGGCGGGTTCAAAGCGGGCCAAAGCGGAACAACTGGGCATCGATATTCTGGATGAAAGCGGTTTGCTGGATTTACTGGCTGAGCATGAGTAAAGTACCCCGCTAATAAAATCGGGCAGGGAATGTTGAGGGGATTCTTTCTGTGAAGAGTAAAGGTGTGTCGGAGACAGTTCGTCGAGGTTCTGTACCCATTGTGATGGCTTTAACACTGAGCGGGCTGGCGGGGTGCGCTGTTGCACCTCCGAACAATACCAGCAATGCCTGCGATATTTTTACTCAGTATCCTGATTGGTATGCTTCAGCTAAAGCGTCGGAAAAGCGCTGGGGAACGCCTGTGCCTATTATGCTGGCGATCATCAATCAGGAATCAAACTTCAGAGCGGATGCTAAGTCCGGGCGTTATGACTTCCTGGGAATTCCTCTGTTCCGGAAGTCGACATCATATGGTTATGGTCAGGCTCTGACATCAACCTGGGATGATTATCAGAGTGCTACTCAGAAACCGCTGGCACGACGTAATAGTTTCCATGATACCGTCGATTTTATCGGCTGGTATAACTATCAGAGCTATGAGCGCAATAAGATTGCGCGCAATGATACCTATTATCTTTATCTGGCCTACCATGAAGGGCATACCGGATATGCCAACCAGACCTATAAAGATAAGCAATGGCTGAAAGATGTTTCAGATAAAGTGGCCAGACAGGCTATGACGTATGACCGTCAGATGAAAGAATGCCGGACTCGATTTGATCCGGATGCATCTGGCTGGTCACTATTCCGTTGATATCCAATCTGATTTTGTCATCAAAGCCAGTATGTAACTACCTTTACAAGGCATATTATTATGATTGAAGTGCCATACCGGGATATTTCACCGGATGCACTGCAAGGATTGCTGGAGGACTTTGTCACACGTCAGGGATATGACACTGCAGAAACGGAATTAAGTCTGGAAGATCTGGCTGCTCAGGTACGCCAGCAGCTGATCACAGGACAGTTGACCATCGTTTATGATGGTGTGACAGAGTCTGTGACAGTACTGACTAAACAGGAGTATCATGCTCGTTTACAGAGTGCCGGATTAAACTCCTGATGGCTTACACGGTGAGCAATGCAAAGGGTCTGTGTTGTACAGGCTCTTTTTTCATTTTGTCCTGATGACCTGTCTCTCTTCTGAATATCGACAGCATACTACATGCTGCCCAGCAACAGATATCCGTGAAAAAGCCTTGTCATATTGCAAGTGCGGAACTGACAATGCTCCGAAGTATAATTACTTCGATTTCAATCATCATACCGATCAATAGTTTTATCAGTGATATCACTCTGGAATGATTTTTCTTCACTGGATTATTAACTACCCTGATTAATGATGTGCTTTATATGAGTATTCAAGGGTGTGTCCCGGAACTGGCCATGATATGGACGACAGGATAAGTTTCTGGCGCTTTAAAGGTCTCTATCTGTTTTCCTCTGGCCTGGAGTAATCGAAAGTAATCCGATAAAACATCAGAGATTATGAATCCTGATACGGGTTACTAGCGTATATGAAATCAAGCTAGCGTTAAATGATCAGGTAGCGATTGTATGCTCTGGTCCGATTGGTATTTTAACAATACGGATCATGCCTGATAGATACAGACCTGTCGGCTTTTAATGGGACGACTATGAAAAAGATTATTCTACTCAGTGTACTTGCAGCCGTAATCGCTGTGTTTTTTGCCTTTGATCTGGACCAGTATCTGACACTGGAAGGATTAAAAGCCAGTCAGCAGCAACTGGAAACCTGGCAGACAGAATCACCTGGGCTGACAACGCTGGTGTTTTTTCTGGTGTATGTTGCTGTAACGGCCTTATCGTTACCTGGTGCGACCATTATGACTCTGGCGATTGGGGCTGTATTTGGTCTGTTCTGGGGGCTGGTACTGGTATCTTTTGCTTCAACTGTCGGGGCAACTCTGGCCTTCCTGGTAGCGCGTTTTGTGCTGAAAGACAGCGTACAGGCAAAGTTTGGTAATCGGTTAGAAGCGATTAATCAGGGGGTAGAGCGTGAAGGAGCTTTCTACCTGTTTACCCTGCGTCTGGTGCCAGTGGTGCCTTTCTTTCTGATTAACCTGTTAATGGGCCTGACCCCAATTAAAACCCGGACTTTCTACTGGGTGAGTCAGCTGGGTATGCTGCCAGGTACTCTGGTGTACGTTAATGCCGGTACTCAGCTGGGTCAGGTGGATAGCTTAGCTGGCATATTATCGCCGGGTATTATCCTGTCATTTGTACTGCTGGGTATTTTTCCGATTCTGGCGAAAAAATTGCTGGATCAGATCAAACAGCGCCGTGTTTATCAGGGCTACCAGAAGCCTGCCCATTTTGATCGTAACCTGGTGGTGATTGGTGGTGGTGCGGCAGGTCTTGTCAGTGCTTATATTGCTGCAGCAGTCAAAGCGAAAGTGACTCTGATTGAAGCCCATAAAATGGGTGGTGATTGCCTGAACTATGGTTGTGTGCCATCTAAAGCGCTGATTAAAAGTGCCAAAGTGGCTCAGCAGATGAAAGACGCTGAACACTATGGCCTGGAATCGGTACAGCCTCGGTTCAGTTTCCGCAAGGTGATGCAGCGTATCCATGATGTGATTGCAAAGGTTGAGCCCCATGACAGTGTGGAGCGTTATACCAGCCTGGGTGTTGAAGTGTTGCAGGGCTATGGCAAAGTAATTGATCCCTGGACGGTAGAGGTCAGGCTGAATGATGGCGGTGTGCAACGTCTGACAGCCCGCTCGATTGTGATTGCTGCCGGTGCTCAGCCATTTGTTCCACCGATTCCGGGGATTGAAGATACAGGCTATCTGACCAGTGATACTCTGTGGGAAGAACTGGCAAAAGAAGACGATATTCCTGAGCGTATGGTATTGCTGGGTGGCGGGCCTATTGGTTGTGAGCTGGCACAGAGTTTCGGGCGGCTGGGCTCCAGGGTGATTCAGGTGGAGCGTAATCCACGTCTGATGATGAAAGAAGATCCGGAAGTGTCAGAGCTGGCTAAGGCCGCGCTGGAGAAAAGCGGTGTGACCGTACTGACCAGCCATGATGCGGTGCGTTGTGAACTACGTGGTGATGACAAGGTACTGATTCTGAGTTATCAGGAAAACGGTGAGCCAAAAGAGAAAGAGATCGTCTTTGACCGTCTGATCTGTGCTGTAGGGCGTACTGCCCGTCTGACCGGTTATGGTCTGGAAGCTCTGGGTATTGAAACGGAGCGCACTGTGATTACGAATGAGTATCTGGAAACCCTGTATCCGAATATCTACGCGGCGGGTGATGTGGCCGGACCTTATCAGTTTACTCATACTGCGGCACACCAGGCCTGGTATGCGGCTGTGAATGCGTTGTTTGGCGAATGGAAGAAATTTAAAGCAGATTATTCGGTGATTCCATGGACTACCTTTATTGATCCTGAAGTGGCTCGTGTTGGTCTGTCAGAATCAGAGGCGAAAGAAAAAGGTATTGCTTACGAAGTAACCCGTTATGGCATTGATGATCTGGACCGGGCTATTGCAGACAGCACGGCAGAAGGTTTTGTTAAGGTGCTGACTGTACCGGGCAAAGATAAAATTCTGGGCGTCACTATTGTGGGTATCCATGCGGGTGATTTGCTGGCTGAGTTTGTGCTGGCGATGAAACAGGGACTGGGCTTGAATAAGATTCTGGGTACGATTCACACCTATCCGACTCTGGCGGAAGCCAATAAATATGTAGCCGGTGAATGGAAAAAAGCCCATGCACCGGAAAAACTGCTGGCCTGGGTTGAGAAATATCATGACTGGAAGCGTGGTAAGCCCCAAACAGGTTCTGCAGCGGAAAAGAGCCGTGCTCACTCTGGTAATCAGGCCTGAGATAATTGATTATCCGAGTCTGAAACCTTATAAAGCAGACCTGAGTAGCAGAGTGCTACTCAGGTCATCTGGTACTCAGTGTCATAGGCATCATACTGGATAATATGAACAAGGATGACTTTTTGTTCTATTGGGGGTCGCTATCGATGGCCTGCTCATGATGGTTGCTGAGGGTATCAGAGGAGGCTTGTCCAGCCAGATCCCGAGTATTTTTCTGAATTGTAACTGAAGCAAAGATACTCAGAATAAAAGACATGCCGTAAAAGCCTTTTTCACTTGGAGTCAGCGTGGCATTCCAGAGACCTGTCACCAGTAGAAGTATGGCGGCAATCAAAGACAACCAACATAACAGATAGTAAATTCGGGTGACGGGAATACCTTCCATTTTATCCCGCACAGATTTCTGCAGTGATATCGCAGCGAACAGACCAAATAACATAACGGTCAGGTAATAGCCTTTTTCATTTAGCGGCATATCCGAGTTCCAAAGACCTGACAGATAAGCCCCCAGTCCGGCTGATAAGGCCAGCCATGAGGCTGCGACAAAAGTCGGAGTAGGTTGATTGACCGGTTGATTCGACATGTTGTCTGATACTCCTTTTCCAGAATGGTTATCGCATATTACACATCTGATCTGCTATTCGCTATGAAAGCTCTGATCTGATATTGCCCCCCTGTGCCAGGATAGTTGTCCAACCAGGAATATTTTATTGGCCTTAAGGAAAGCTTAAGTCTGTTGCGCCAGGCTTATAGTCAGCAGAACCGGATAGAGGGGCAGGAAATGTTTCAGAGCCTGTATGCACTGGTTATGGTATATATCGTGATTTTGCAATTACTGAGCAGTTTTTAAAATAGATATGATAATTCGGGAATAACAGATGCGAATTTTACTGGTGGAAGATGAAATATCTCTGGGGGAAGGTCTGCAGACGGCGCTGAAACCAGAAGGGTATACTGTTGACTGGTTAAGTGATGGCGCACAGGCTTTGCAGGCTCTGGAAACAGAAGTGTTTGATCTGGTGATCCTGGATCTGGGTCTGCCACGAATGGATGGCCTGACAGTACTGAAAAAAGCCCGGAGTAAAGGAAAGGATCTGCCCGTTCTGGTTCTGACGGCACGCGATGCGATTCAGGATCGCATTGATGGCCTGGATTCAGGGGCTGATGATTACCTGACAAAACCATTTGATCTCACAGAGCTTAAAGCCCGTCTCAGAGCGCTGCTCAGGCGTAGCTCCGGTCGTTCTCAATCCCTGATCGTTTTTGGAGATATCAGCCTGAACCCGGCAGGCCAACAGGTGTACTATCAGGGAAACCCGGTGAACCTGACACGTCGGGAATATACGTTGCTTCATGAGCTGATTAGCCAGCCTGGACATGTTTTTACTCGGGATACACTACAGCAATTGTTATATGGCTGGGATGAAGATGTAGAAAGTAATGCAATGGAAGTGCATATTCATCATCTTAGAAAGAAGCTGTATTCAGAATTGATTCGCACGATCAGGGGGATCGGTTACGTGATCGATCCGCATCATTAATCTGTACTGTGGTAACTCTGTTGTTTTCAGTCTGAAATAATGCATCACTCTGATTGTTATCGTCAGAGTGTTTTTATCCGGAGAATCTGTCTTGCTCAGAACCTGTCTTTGTTTCAGCCGCTCATTAATCAGCCGTGTTACCCCATCTATGCCGGCCTGGCTCTCCCGGCGTTTGCCTCAGTCGATTCGTCGTCGGACTCTGTTGGTTGTACTTTTGCTGCTGACATTTTTTAGCCTGCTGATCAGTATTATCAGTTTTAAAGATGCCAGTCATGAAACAGAAGAATTGTTTGATGCCCGGCTGGCACAGCAGGCGCGTATTCTGCAGGCTTTAACCCTTGGGATTGATGCTGCTGATTTACCCGAGCAGAAAAAGCAGGCTTTGCAAACCAGCATCAGTCATGCTCTGATCCAGAACCAGGAGAAAGCGCACAAATATGAGAATAAAGTAGCTTATCAGGTCTGGCGTCGGGAGGAGCTGCTATTCCAATCTGACAGTGCGCCCGCAGGACAGTTGAGTACCAGGCAGAAAGGATTTGATCAGCGTGAGCACCTCAGGTACCAATGGCGGACATTTACCCTTTCAGATTATCAGAGTGGTATCAGGGTGATTGTGGCCGAACGAGAGGATGTTCGTGGTGAACTGGTTGATAAAATTGTGGCACAGACCCTGGCTCCTGATCTGATTAGCTTGCCGTTAATGGGGATTCTGATGTGGTGGGCAATTGGTTGGGGGCTGTCTCCTTTGCAACATCTTGCCCAACTAATCCGTAATCGTGATCCGGGTAATCTGGAAGCAATAGAACTCAGACCGTTACCTGATGAGCTGGCTCCTGTGCAATATTCTCTGAACAGTCTGCTGGAACAGATTCGTAGCATGATGGCCAGAGAGCAAAGGTTAATTGCTGATGCGGCTCATGAACTTAGGACACCGCTGGCAGTACTGAAAATTCATGCTCAGAACGCAATGCAGGCAGAAACATCAGATGACAGAAATCAGGCCCTTGAGCAGATGGTGAATGGGGTTGACCGTTCAGCACGCATTGTCTCTCAGTTGTTAACTCTGGCGCGTCTGGAGCACCAGCAGGGAGATGAGGCTTTTATTTCAACTCAACTGATACAGGAGAGTCGTCAGCAGCTGGCTCAGTTAATGCCTCTGGCATGGGATAAATCTGTTGAGGTCAGCCTTGAAGCAGATGAGACCCTTAACTGGGAGACATATCTGGAAAAAGGCTGTCTGGAAATTATTCTTCAGAACCTGGTTAGTAACAGTGTTAAATTCTCGTCGGAAGGCAGTGATATACAAGTGGAATGGCAACAGAGTGATGATGGATTTTCTTTGATTGTCAGAGATAAAGGGCCTGGTGTACCCGATGAAGTACTGAATCGGATGACGGAACGTTTTTTCCGCTCTGGTCATGGGGCAGGAGCAGGGCTGGGGCTGTCTATTGTACAGCGTATTGTTGAGCGTCATGGAGGGAGTATGCGATTAAGTCATGCATCTCCCGGATTACGGGTTTGTCTGGTTTTCCCGCGCACCGGGCTAGTCGATACAGGAGCTAATTCAGAGTTTTTCAGTTAAACTTCTTCACAATTTAATAAAGAAAATACTTGTTTTTGAGCGGCAATTCTGATCAGGGTTTTGCCGCTTTTTTATAGATAACACGCAACGAGCTGCCGCTTCCTTAAAAATAATTGTGTCTTTAGTAATTCCTTTTTTGCGGTTTTATCGTTTTTTGTTTGGTTTTTTGCTGATTTTATCATCCTTTTTTCTGATCTTTTTCTTTTGGCATAGCTTGTGCTTTGACAGGAAGTAGATAAAGAGTAAGGGGGTAAAACTATGTTAGGCCAGATCCTTAAAAGCACGCTGGGCATGCCTGCAAATATGCTGTCAGTGTCAAAACCTGATCCTAATGCCAGAGATGCCACAGATAAACGGCATCAGGATTTTGAAGAGTCTGCAAAGCATCACTATGAAAATATTGATCTGTCTGCAGCGGGTAGAAATTTAAAAAATACGGAAGATGAAATTGGCGTTGACTGGAAAGGGGTTACAACTCTGGCCGGGCGGCTGAATAGTAATCTGCAGGCTGTGTTTACCCAGTATGGCATTGACACCAGTAAACCAATCAGAATTAACGTTAATCCCTTTACGGGCGTGCCTGTGGTTGGAGATCATCCGGATAAAGATCGTATTACGTCGTTGTTGCAGAATAAACCAGAAATTGTAAAACAGATTCACACGATTAACTCTGTTGCCAGCTACAGTCATCAGGCAGCTCAGAGAGAGAATCCACCGCCATCGGCGCCTGTATCACCTCAGGCTAGTCGTGTTCAGTCTGCTTTGAACCAGTATGCGCAGAATTCGCAGACCAGTCTGGTATCGATTCAGTACGATAAGCTGAACGGTCTTATTGTGAATGTTAATAATCAGTCAGTGACTTCTGTTCCGGCAGAAAGTGCCTGATATGCTGCTGTTAAGCTGACAGAGCTTCCGGTGTCCCTGCTCTTTAAAGTCGGGGTTCTGTCCTGCATACCTGCGACAGAGCTGTATCTGTCTGCATGGTATATCAGAATAAAAAATGCCCCTGAGTTTTCAGAGGCATTTTTGTTTCGCATTTCAGTTAATTAATCCAGTCGCATTGCATCCGGATTTACTGAAATTAAGACAGAGCAGCAAATACTTTGTCGCGAATATCGCTGACAGAGCCAACACCTGCAATATAGCTATGTTTAGGCGCTGCATCCGCATCCTGAGCTTCCCATGACTTGTAGTAGTCAACCAGTGGGGCTGTTTGCTCATGGTAAACGCTCAGGCGGTGACGAACCGTTTCTTCCTGATCGTCTTCACGCTGAATCAGATCTTCACCGGTTTCATCGTCTTTACCTTCCACTTTTGGTGGATTAAAGACAACGTGGTAAGTACGACCAGAAGCAGGGTGCACACGACGACCACTCATGCGCTTGATGATCTCTTCGTCTTCTACTGCAATCTCTACGACGTGATCCAGCTGAACGCCAGCCTCTTTCATCGCATCAGCCTGCGGAATAGTACGTGGGAAGCCATCAAACAGGAAGCCTGCTTTACAGTCGTCCTGAGCGATACGCTCTTTTACCAGGGAAATGATCAGGTCATCAGAAACCAGGCCACCAGTTTCCATAATCTCTTTCACTTTCAGACCCAGCTCAGTGCCCTCTTTCACTGCAGCACGCAGCATATCACCCGTTGAAATCTGTGGAATACCATATTTCTCACAGATGAACTGAGCCTGCGTACCTTTACCTGCGCCTGGAGCGCCCAATAAAATCAACCGCATGGAGTAATGCTCCCTTCTAATTATTTAAAACACTTATTTATTCTGTTCAGGTAAACCGGCAGTTGGGCTGGTTTACCCGGAAATCTGATATCTCATGCCGGAATCAGGGAAGCCATAGATATATCGATGTTAGGATATATGGTTCGGGAGCACTCAACCCCGAAATCTTTCCCTTCCATTAGCTACTCCAGAGATTCTGCTAACATCCCGGAGGTTTTTCAGACACGGATTGCACTCATCAGGGAAAAGACAATACCCTTACCCTGTTACAAAGACAAGGATACGTTCGTTGTAACTGTAAAAAAACAAATTAAAACAATTGTTTGTTTCGTTATGGTTGGTGCCGGTTTATCTGCCGTCGCGCTGGGTGATATTATCTATAGCAGATTCAATGAGTTAAATTACGGGAAAGAAAAGTTTCCGTAGTGACTGACCAAACTGATGTGCCTTAGCAGGTCAGTCACTGTTATCGAAATTTCAGGAAGGGGGAGGCAAGAGTCAATCAGCTGTCAGTTGCCAGCTTGATACCAAATGTCATCATGACTGAGCCAATTATGCCGTCCAGATAGCGCATAGCTTTCTCGCTGCTCAGCCATTGGCGTGCTTTGGCAACCATGAGTATCAGTATCAACTGCCAGATATTTGAGACTATAAAATGCACGCCAGCCAGAAATACTGACTTCAGCATGACGGATTCATGGGGCTGGATGAACTGAGGCAGAAAAGCCATGTAAAATACAATGGTTTTAGGGTTCAGCACATTGCTCAGAAAGCCCTCCCTGAAAGAACGCCTCAGAGATGGAGTCACGCTATGGTTTTCTGTATTGGAGACCCCTGTCAATGTAGTGTTCGTCTTTCTGTCCCAGGCATTACGCAGGCTTTTCCATCCCAGCCAGATCAGATAAGCCGCCCCTGCCAGTTTTAACATTGTAAACAGGCTGGCTGACTGCAATAGAATAAAAGAGACACCTGCGGCAGATACAACGGCATGAACGAACAAACCACTGCAAATAGCTATGCTGGTGACAAGGCCGTCTATTCGTCCACCCCGGATGGTATTGCGAATAACCATTACTGTATCTACTCCAGGGGATATGGTCAGCAGAATAATTGCCGCCAGAAATGTCAGGAAAGAGGCATCAAAGTAAGATTCCAGTTGTAGAAGAATATCGGCCATTGGCAGCTCCGGATATACAAGTAATAAAAAAGCGGTATTCCGAAGAATACCGCTTCACAGGCACATGTATCTGTAAAGGATACAAAAGGAGTCAGTCAGAGCCTGTCATACTAAGAGTGGCACCTCTGAGTATTACATCAGCAGCTGACGGATATCAGCGAGAACTGCAGCAATAAACGCGGTAAAGCGTGCCGCATCAGCCCCGTTGATTGCCCGGTGGTCATAGGATAATGACAACGGCAGCATCTGCCGTGGCACAAAGTCACTACCATTCCACACAGGCTTTATGCTGGCCTTGGACACACCCAGAATAGCCACTTCCGGCGCATTAACGATAGGCGTGAATGCTGTACCACCAATAGAGCCCAGGCTCGAAATGGTGAAACAACCACCTTTCATATCATCCGCAGTCAGTTTTTTCTTCTGTGCACGAGAGGCCAGATCTGCAGTAGCATCCGCCAGTTCCCAGAGAGATTTCTGGTCAACATCACGCACTACGGGCACAAGCAGTCCGTCAGGCGTATCTACCGCAAAACCGATATGAATATATTTCTTCTGGATCAGCTTGTCACCGTCCGGATGCAGAGACACATTAAATTGTGGGTATTTCTGCATGGCGTAAGCACAGGCTTTCAGGATAAATGGCAGAGGCGTCAGTTTAGAACCACGTTTTTCTGCTTCAGCCTTCATCGACTTACGGAATTTCTCCAGCTCGGTGATATCCGCTTCGTCAAACTGTGTTACATGGGGGACGTTCAGCCATGAACGGTGCAGGTTCATTGCACCGACTTTCAGCAGACGCCCCATAGGTTTCTCTTCGATTTCGCCGAACTGGCTGAAATCAACCGCAGGAATTGGCGGAATACCTGCACCACCAGTTGCAGCCGGTGTTGCAGCTTTCTGTGGTGCAGATTTAACCTGCTGCATAACCTGCTTCACATAAGTCTGAACATCTTCTTTCAGGATTCGACCACGAGGACCGGTTGGCGTGACATCCAGTAGATCAATGCCGAATTCACGTGCAGTCATACGTACTGCAGGACCTGCGTGTACTTTACCTGTTTTACGTCCACTCTGGGCAGATGGTGTCGCAGGAGCAGAAGCCGTTGCGGTAGGAGCAGAAGCCGAAGCCGGAGCCGCTTGCTGAGCTGCTGCAGGTGCCGGAGCCGCAGCGGCTGGTTGAGCCGCTTGCGCGGGTGCGGCTTCCATTACTTCCATAACACCAATCAGATCGCCCTGATTCACGGTCTGGCCTTCAGAGATATTAAACTCGACCAGTTTACCTTTGTGAGGTGCCGGAACTTCCATAGTTGCTTTATCAGTCTCCAGAACCAGCAGGCCATCTTCGGCCTCCAGTTCGTCGCCGATAGCAACAGATACTTCAATCACAGGTACGTCATTGTTGCCGCTCAGATCTGGTACAAAAATCTCTTTACGTACTGGACCGGCCGCAGGCGCTGGTGCGGCAACAGGAGCCGGAGCAGCTTCTACAGCAGGTGCTGGAGCCGGAGCTTCGACTGGAGCAGAAACAACAGCCCCACCTGCGGTTTCAACGCGCAGGATCGGATGGCCCTGTGCGACTTTGTCACCTGTGTTGACCAGCACTTCCAGCACCTTACCCGCAACAGGGGAAGGGACTTCCATAGAGGCTTTGTCGGACTCCAGTACCAGTACAGAGTCTTCTTCAGCGATCTCATCTCCTACAGATACGCTGATTTCGATCACTTCAACTTCACCGCTGTCACCGATATCCGGTACTTCTACGGTCTCAATAGCCGGTGCTGCAGTAACGGGGGCAGGGGCTGGTGCTGTTTCTGCTACCGGAGCCGGTGCTGCTGCTGGAGCCGGTGCTGCGACAGGTGCTTCTGCTGCCGCCCCTTCAATTTCCAGTTCCAGAATGTCATGTCCCTGGTTTACCTGGTCGCCAACACTCAGTTTGATGGCTTTAACCACGCCTGCTACCGGACTGGGTACATCCATGGAAGCCTTGTCAGACTCCAGTACAATCAGAGAATCTTCCGCGTTAACCTGGTCACCCACTGCAACACAGATCTCGATCACTTCTACATCAGAATCGCTGCCAATATCAGGCACTTTGATGATTTCGGTACTCAAAGCTCTCGCTCCTATAAATCTGTCTGTTTCAAGGGCCTGCCGGGCTGAATGACGATTGAATGGTTCGTCTGACTTTTCAGCATAGCCGGATACCTGGATATCCGTTGGGCAGACCTGCCTGCTAATACGCTCCGACTGCTGTTATTGCAGCAGTCGGAAAACCGATCAGGGATTAACAGGTCAGTGGGTCACACTTTTCAGGGTTGATGTTGTATTTCGCGATGGCTTCTGCAACCACCTTACGCTCGATCTCACCACGTTTGGCCAGAGACTGCAGCGCGGCAACTGCGACGAAATAACGATCCACTTCGAAGAAGTGGCGAAGTTTCTCACGAGTATCGGAGCGACCGAAGCCATCAGTACCCAGTACACGGTAATCAGTAGGAATAAAGCTACGCACCTGATCGGCATGCAGCTTCATGTAATCGGTCGATGCGATAACAGGACCCTGGCGACCTTTCAGACAAGAGGTGATGTATGCGTCTTGCTCTTCTGCTTCCGGGTGCAGGAAGTTCTGACGTTCAACGGCCAGACCATCACGACGCAGTTCGTTAAAGCTGGTCACACTCCAGATATCGGCTTCAACACCGAAGTCTTCTTTCAGCAGTTCTGCACCGGCAATCACTTCACGCAGAATGGTACCGGAACCCAGCAACTGAACTTTACGCTCTGCGTCGCCGCCTTCCTGCAGCAGGTACATACCTTTGATGATACCTTCTTCGGCACCTTCTGGCATGGCAGGCTGCTCGTAGTTCTCATTCATGGCGGTCAGGTAGTAGAAGCAGTTTTCTTTCTCTTCATACATGCGGCGCAGACCGTCCTGTACCACTACCGCCATCTCATAAGCATAAGCCGGGTCGTAAGTAATACAGTTCGGAATCGTGCCTGCCATCAGGTGGCTGTGACCATCCTGGTGCTGCAGACCTTCACCGTTCAGTGTTGTACGACCCGCTGTACCTCCGACCAGAAAGCCGCGTGCCTGAATATCACCGGCCAGCCAGGCGATATCACCGATACGCTGGAAACCGAACATGGAATAGTAGATATAGAACGGAATCAGAGTGTAGTTGTGATTGCTGTAACTGGAGCCTGCTGCAACCCATGCTGACATTGCACCGGCTTCAGAGATACCTTCTTCCAGAATCTGACCCTGCTTATCTTCACGATAATACATGATCTGATCCGCATCTTCCGGCTTGTATTTCTGACCTTCAGAGGTGTAGATGCCCAGCTGACGGAACATACCTTCCATACCAAAAGTACGGGCTTCATCAGGTACGATAGGAACAATACGTTCGCCAATGGCTTTATCTTTTACCAGACCAGACAGAATGCGGACAAAAGCCATCGTCGTCGAAATTTCACGACCATTAGAGCCTTTCAGCTGGGCGTCAAAGACCTTGTTATCCAGTCCGGGAACCTGCAGAGATTCAAAGTCTGCACGGCGGGCTGGCAGGTAGCCACCCAGACGCTCGCGCTGAGCCTGCATGTACTGCATCTCAGGGCTGTCATCTGCTGGTTTGTAGTAAGGTACGTCTTCCAGCTGCTCATCGGTTAGTGGAATGCCGAAACGATCACGGAATTTCTTCAGACCTGCCATCTGCAGAGATTTGACAGAGTGAGTGTCGTTTTTCGCTTCGCCGTCTTCACCAATACCATAGCCTTTAACGGTATGAGCCAGAACAACGGTAGGTCTGCCTGTGGTGTTCACTGCTTCGTGATAAGCGGCGTATACTTTATACGGATCGTGACCGCCCCGGTTCAGGCGATAGATATCTTCATCAGACATATCCTTGACCATATCAGCCAGTTCAGGATATTTACCGAAGAAGTGCTCACGGGTGTAAGCGCCACCTTTCTGTTTGTAGTTCTGGTATTCACCGTCAACGGCTTCATCCATACGCTTCTGCATGACGCCTTTGCTGTCACGCTCAAACAGAGGATCCCAGAAACGCCCCCAGACGACTTTAATAACGTTCCAGCCAGCGCCACGGAATACGCCTTCCAGCTCATCCATAATACGGCCGTTACCACGAACAGGACCGTCCAGACGCTGCAGGTTGCAGTTGATCACAAAGATCAGATTATCCAGTTTCTCACGACCTGCCAGAGAGATGGCGCCCAGAGTTTCCGGCTCATCACACTCACCGTCACCCAGGAAAGCCCAGATCTTACGATCCTGCATTGGCTTTTTACCACGGCTATCCAGGTACTTCATCACGTGTGCCTGGTAGATTGCACCCAGGGGGCCTAAGCCCATAGATACGGTTGGGAACTGCCAGTAGTCCGGCATCAGCCAGGGGTGTGGGTAAGAGGACAGACCATCGCCATCTACTTCCTGACGGAACTTGTCCAGCTGTTCTTCGCTCAGACGGCCTTCCAGGAAAGAGCGGGAGTAGATGCCCGGTGCGGTGTGACCCTGGATGTAAAGCAGATCGCCTTCGAAATCACCTTTGGGTGCACGGAAGAAATAGTTAAAGCCTACATCGTAGAGGGTGGCGCTGGACATAAAGCTTGAGATATGGCCGCCAATACCTGAGTTCTTCTTGTTGGCGCGCATGACCATTGCCATGGCATTCCAGCGGATCACAGAGCGGATACGACGCTCCATAAACAGATCACCCGGCATACGGGCTTCACGGTGAACCGGAATGGTGTTGCGGTGGGGTGTCGTCACTGAGAATGGTGGTTGAGCACCATCCCGGCGCAGACGATTGCCCAATTCACTCAGCAGGAACTGCGCTCGATCTTCTCCCTCGCGATCCAGTACAGAATCCAGGGAATCCAGCCATTCCTGGGTTTCTACCGGATCAAGATCTGTTCGTGTATCCAGACTCATAATTATTAACTCTCCGCATTTTTCCGATTCAGCCATGACCACAGATCATGTGGTTTTATTATTTGGGGTATGTTCTGCTTTTCTGGCAGTTTGTAGTTAATTTACACCACAAATATTGCAGGCTTTTTAATCTGTGCAGACCTCTGAACTTTTATTTCAGGGGCTGCGGCCAACTTATATCGCATGTGCGAGATATAAATACCGGGTGTAGAACTGTTTTCTGACAGTTCATGTCTTTTTCTTTACAGAAAAGGGTGACTCTTCAGTTCTTGTAAAAATACTACAAAAAAAAATTAAAGACAAAAAATTACATGGATAAGACAGGGGAATGCAGTCACATTTTTGATAAAACAATGACCTGAGTTCCTGGAAAATCCCTGTAATCTTTGTGGAACCGGACAAAATGGGGCAAAGAAAAGCGCTTAACTCCTTTAACTGACCTGTTTTGTTCCTGTCCCTTCAGATCTTTGTGTTGCTATGGATTGCCGCTTACAGGCGTGATAACCAGGCTGCTCCTCGTACGCCGCTGGAGTCACCAAACTCCGGAGGTAGTATCCGGGTCATGATACTATCGCTGAACACAAAGGCATCCAGATAATTCTGAATATAAGTGTAGACTAATTTTATGTTGCTGATGCCTCCTCCCAGAACAATGATATCCGGGTCAACAATATTAATGACGCCAGCCAGCGCGCTGGCCAGTTGCAGGCTATAAATCTGGAGAGTTTGTTCTGCTCTTTTTTCTCCCTCCATAGCCTGGCTGGCTATCAGGCGGGTATCAGGGGTAATATTTCGCAGGCCATGAACTTCTGAGTGAGTCTGACTCAACCCCGGACCTGAGAGAAAAGTTTCAATGCAGTTATGGCGACCACAGTAGCACGGCCTGGGTTTAAAGTCTTTTACCAGATCGGCAGGCATAGGATTATGTCCCCACTCCCCGGCAATTCGATTAACACCCTGGACCAGATGCTGGTTCAGTACCAGGCCACCTCCCACACCTGTGCCCAGAATGACGCCGAAGACATTCTTTTTCCCCCTGGCAGCGCCATCTATGGCCTCGGACAAAGTAAAACAATCTGCATCATTAGCCTGTATAATTTTTCTGTTCAGTCTGTGCTGCAGATCGTCTGTCAGTGCTCTGCCATTCAGGCAGGTTGAATTACAGTTTTTCATCAGGCCAGTTTTTACTGAAATGGCTCCGGGAGTGCCAATACCAATCGAGTCAAAGATGCCCAGCTGAGACTCTGCCCAGGCTACCAGTACAGAAATGGCATCCAGAGTGGCGTCATAATTTCCCTGAGGCGTCGCGACACGTTCGCGGAACAGTACCTGCCCTCGGGTATCCAGTACCGCTGCTTCTATTTTTGTACCGCCTAAATCAATGCCCAGAAACATAATAACCCCTGCACAATATCCGGGTTTCTGTGAACAGAACTTTTTCCCTGATTTTTAAGCATATATCCCTTCTTAGCAGAAAACTGTGAACTCCCAGGCTTAACAGAGCCTGAAGCCTGTAAAAAGAGGTCTTAATATCGGAGCTTAATTTCTGAATATAAGATTCATTTACAGTTACGGCTAGCCTGAACTCTGGTTGATCTGAGATAATTACCTTATTTAAAACTGAAGCCTCAGCAGAAGAATATAGTCGTTCTGTGTCTGTTTCTGACGATTTGTGACAATCTTTCTGCATAACACCATAGCACTCAATCTGATAAATCGGCCAAAGGCGGACATATATGAGTTTTCTGAACACCCTGCAGCGTCATCAGGATACGATTAACCAGCTTTCTCAGTTTGAATCTGTTGTCAGCGAGATGGCTGACAGGGTGGAAGTGTGTATTCGTAACGGTGGTAAAGTGCTTTTTATGGGTAATGGTGGTAGTGCTGCTGATAGCCAGCATCTCGCAGCTGAATTTGTAGTGCGTTATAAAAAAGAACGTCCAACAATGGCTGCCATTGCATTGACAACTGATACCTCTATTCTGACCGCGCACTCTAATGATTATAGTTTTGATACTGTATTTTCCCGCCAGATTCAGGCGCTTACCCGCGAAGGTGATATTGTTATAGGGCTATCCACATCTGGGAACAGTGCTAATGTAATCGATGCAATAAAAGAAGCTAAGCAGCTTGGTTGCCATACATATGCCTGGACAGGAGAAAGTGGTGGTCAGCTACTTGAGATTGCAGATGCAACTCTGCGAATGCCATCCTCAGAAACAGCGCGTATCCAGGAAGCGCATATGCTGATTGGACACTGGCTGTGCGAAGAAATGGATGAAAGATTCTCCTGAATCACAGTTGTGATATCTGGCTGACTTGTGCCGGAACCCTCCATATTGTCGGATGAGTTCCGGTATTCCATGTCGTAGTGTTAGTGTCTGATAGCCATGCAGATATCGTAGAAGCTGGTAGGCTTTTCAATTTCAATGGCTATATGCAGTCGCCTTGCGATATCCGCTGCGGAAATTAAACCTCTGATTTGTCCTTGCGAGGAGTCGGTAACCAGGCAGTGCTGCTGATAGTTTTGCTGCAAAGTGTCCAGAATATTCTGGATGTTTGCATTACTGAGTTCTGAATAGTCCAGTGTTTGTAATTTGTTCTTTGGAATCATCAGATCTTTTACTCTGACTTCGTCTCTTTTAAGCCCTTCTTGCTGGAATGCCTGAATAAAGTTCTGTTCTCCCAGATCATTCAGGCTGATAGCCCCGACAAGTTCACCGTCATGATCAACAACAACCTGCATTCTGACATGTGCTTTTCTCATTTGCGATTCAGCGTGTATGGCAGGTAAATCATACATAACTGATTGAGGGATATGTTTTTTAAAGTCTGTAAATACTGCCAGAGCTGAATCATCTGCTGTCAGGTGATGGAATTCTTCCGGGTGCACCAGATGGTAATGGTTTTCTACAGGGTGTAGTGTAAGTACTTTCATAATCGTAACCCTTTGTTTGAATAGAAGTCGTAAAACATTGGCTATTCATGAAAAAGGAGGGGCTCTGATTAAATTTGTACTGACCTGCAGCTTTTCTGTATATGTCGCTAAAAAGCTGTAATGAACCGGTGATACCTCGCTTGCGAAGGAGTGACTGGCAGGCAGGTTGGCATCCGGTTCTTCATAGTCAGGAATATCAAAACTGATAAAGGCGTTGTAATGGTTATTGCTTTTTAGTCCCTCCAGCCCGGTACTTTTGATGACTGAGATCATCAAAAGCGTACATATAAAGAGGCTAAAGAGTTTGCGCATTGACTTTTCCTTCTGTTTGTTTATCTGATACTAGCCTCAGCGGTAAGTGAATACAATCAATTTGTTGCAAGCTGATATTTTTCATCGGGCGAAAATTAATCAGAAACTCAGCCATAAAAAAGGCCCTGACAGGCCTTTTTTATGGAGACTCATGAAATGGTATAACTTACTACTTTATTCTGTATTCTGCTGAACGGGCATGAGCTGTCAGGCTTTCGCCTCTGGCCAGAATAGATGCCGTTTTGCCTAGTTCAGACGCGCCATCCGCTGAGCACATGATCAGGGATGAGCGTTTCTGAAAGTCATACACTCCCAGAGGAGAAGAGAAGCGGGCTGTTCCTGACGTTGGCAGAACATGGTTAGGTCCTGCGCAGTAATCCCCCAGCGCCTCTGCTGTATAGCGACCCATAAAGATAGCACCAGCATGACGTATACGTTCAACTATGCTCATAGGATCATCAATAGAAAGCTCCAGGTGTTCTGGTGCGATTCTGTTGGTAACTTCCAGGGCTTCATCCAGATCTTTAACCTGAATTAAAGCGGCGCGGTCGCGCAAAGATGCCTGGATAATGCTTTCTCGTTCCATTGTTGGCAGCAGTTTTTCGATACTGGCCTGAACCTGATCAATAAAGCTGGCATCCCAGCTAACCAGGATTGGCTGAGCGTCTTCATCATGCTCTGCCTGTGAAAACAGATCCATAGCAATCCAGTCCGGATCGGTTTTACCATCGCAGACCACCAGGATTTCAGAGGGGCCTGCAATCATGTCGATGCCGACTGTGCCAAATACGGCCCGTTTTGCCGTCGCAACAAAAATATTACCAGGGCCTACGATTTTATCCACCTGGGGAACCGTTTCAGTACCGTAAGCCAGTGCTGCAACAGCCTGGGCTCCGCCCACAGTGAATACACGATCTACACCAGAAATACAGGCCGCAGCCAGTACCAGTTCGTTGACTTCGCCGCCCGGAGTCGGAACAACCATGATGATCTCTTTGACTCCGGCTACTTTGGCAGGTACGGCGTTCATCAGTACAGACGATGGATAGGCTGCTTTGCCGCCTGGTACATAAACACCGACACGGTCCATTGGCATTACCTGCTGTCCCAGCATAGTGCCATCTGCTTCAGTGTAATTCCAGGACGGCTGAAGCTGTTTCTCGTGATAAACTCTGACTCGCTCTGCAGCCAGTTCAAGTGCCCGACGTTGATCGTCAGGCAGCCCATCAAGAGCTTGTTGCAGACGCTCCTGAGACATTTCAAGCTGGCTGAAGTCGGCGACTTCCAGTCGGTCAAACCGGGCGGTGAACTCCATCACTGCTTTATCACCATGATGTTTAACCTGATGCAGAATATCGTTTACGGCCTCATTGACGGAGGTGTCAGATACTGCTTCCCAGGCCAGCAGCTGATCCAGCTGTTGATTAAAATTATCCTGGGTTGTGGTTAAACGAGTGATAGAAACAGGTGATGACATAGGTTTTTCCCGTTAGATTCTTACATTTATAGGGTTTGCCGGACTAGCTGTCCGTTTGTCTGGCGGCTTCCACCGCAGCAGACAATTTCTGAATGATTGGCTGGACCAGGCTGTTTTTCATTTTAATTGCCCCCTGACTGACGACCAGACGAGTGCTGATATCAGCAATCTCTTCGCGGGCTTCCAGACCATTCGCTTTAAGTGTGTTGCCTGTGTCCACAATATCGACAATCTCATCTGCCAGATCCATAATCGGAGCCAGCTCCATGCCGCCGTACAGTTTAATCAGGTCAGCCTGTACGCCCTGTTCTGCATAATAGCGCTTGGCAACATTCACGAATTTAGTGGCAACGCGGATACGTCCGGTCGGACGTTTCTGCTCTTTCATACCTGCCGTCATCAGACGGCAGCGTGCAATGTTCAGATCCAGAGGTTCGTAAATGCCTTTAGCGCCATGCTCCATCAGAACATCTTTACCGGCAACTCCCATATCTGCTGCACCCAGTTCAACATAAGTAGGTACGTCAACTGCACGGATAATGATGAGCTTAACGTTTTCGATATTGGTATCAAAAATCAGCTTACGACTCTTGCGTACATCTTCCAGTGGATGAATCCCTGCCTGTTCAAACAGCGGCAGGGTTTCATTCAGGATTCGTCCTTTAGATAACGCAATAATAAGCTCTTGAGACATAGGATTGATCAGCTCTTGGAGGATAATAGTTATAAACAGGGGACTTGTTTCAGACCCGCTTAACGAGGTACACGTCGTATCTTAGCGCCTAAAAGTTGCATCTTTTCTTCAATGCACTCATAGCCCCGGTCAATATGATAAATGCGGTCTACGAGGGTATCCCCTTCGGCAACCAGGCCTGCAATCACCAGACTGGCAGAGGCGCGAAGGTCTGTAGCCATAACCGGAGCACCTTTCAGGCGTTCAACGCCATCAATAATGGCAGTATTACCCTGGACATCAATTTTTGCTCCCATGCGCAGCATCTCCTGCACGTGCATGTAGCGATTCTCAAAAATTGTTTCGGTGATCCGGGATGTGCCTTCTGCAACTGCATTCATGGCAACAAACTGGGCTTGCATATCAGTAGGGAACGCCGGATAAGGTGCCGTGGTCAGATTGACCGCTTTTGGGCGGTTACCCTTCATATCCAGACTGATCCAGCCCGGACCTGTTTCAATATGAGCGCCTGCCTCTTCCAGCTTCAGTAGCACTGCATCCTGAATATCTGCACGGGTGTCTTTTACTTTAATACGCCCACGGGTTGCTGCTGCAGCAACCAGATAAGTTCCTGTCTCAATTCGGTCTGCAACCACATTGTGTTCACAGCCATTGAGTTTATCCACACCCTCAACAACAATCCTGTCAGTACCATGACCCTGGATATTAGCGCCCATAGCAATCAGGCATTCAGCCAGATCGACAACCTCCGGCTCACGGGCTGCGTTTTCGATAACGCTGACGCCGTCTGCCAGACAAGCTGCCATCAGCAGGTTTTCTGTGCCTGTGACGGTGACGGTTTCAAACAGGATATTTGCGCCTTTCAGTCGACCATTGACTTTTGCCTTGATATAGCCGTCTTCGACTTTGATATCTGCCCCCATAGCTTGTAAGCCTTTGATATGGAGGTCAACTGGACGACTGCCAATGGCGCAACCCCCTGGCAGGGAAACCTGAGCTTCACCGAAGTGAGCCAGAAGGGGCCCCAGTACCAGAATTGAAGCACGCATGGTGCGTACCAGATCATACGGAGCATAACAATTACGGATCAGACGGGCATCAGCTTCAATGCGCATTTTTTCGTCAATGATAGGTTCTATGCCCATACCACCCAGCAGTTCTATCATGGTTGTGATATCGTGCAGGTGTGGCAGATTGCCAATGGTGACCGGCCCTTCAGCCAGTAGGGTTGCCGCAAGAATAGGAAGTGCAGAGTTTTTTGCACCAGAAATCCGGATCTCGCCTGATAAAGGCTTATCACCGGTAATAATTAATTTATCCATCTGAGGTCCGTAATTGAATCTGAAAGCTTAACCGACGTGCAGTTGTTTGGCGTCTTCCCATTGTGCGGGAGTATAGGTACGAATTTGTACCGCATGTACGTCACCGGAAGCGATCAGATCATTCAGGCCTGAGTAGACATGCTGCTGTTTTTTGACCGGGGTTAAAGAAGCAAACACTTCGCCAATCGCGATGACTTCAAAGTGACGGCCATCATCACCCTGAACGATAAACTCACAATCTGACAATTTTTCTTCTAAAACTTTTTGCAATTCACTGGCTTGCATCTTTTTCTCCGATTTTAACTCAGCTTGAGGGAAGCGATTCTAGTAAAAATCCGCACAAAAGGCGATTTTCATTGCATCATGGGTTACTGCTTTTGTAATCCAGTGAGAGTAGTTCCCTCAAACCGGATACATCAATAATATTCTGCAGTATATCGGGCACGCCGGTATAGCGAATCTGCTTGTCTGATGCGCGGGCTGTTCTCAGCCAGCACATCATTACGGAAACAGCCGGGCTACCGGAGCGGGATACACCGGAAAAGTCTATCTCAATGGCTTCCGGGCCTGATTGAATCAGTATTTCCCCCTGACGACGTACCTCTGCGACTGTATTAAAATCCAGTACGCCGGATACCTGTAATCTGTCAGGGGTGATTGCTTTAACCAGACTCACTCCTTTACTCCACTGGTTTGTTCGGTTACTGCGTTGGAGGCATCACTGGTCAGCCAGTTGTCGATAACATAGTCAAAGTTACGACTATGTGCCTGCATGGCGCTATCGAACTGATTGCGGAACGTTACACCAAGGTTGATACCGTTAACGGTGACATTAGTAATACGCCACTGGTCGTCCTTACCTTTGCGCATCGCATAGATAATAGGATAAACCGTACCATCCACAGAGATTACCTCCATTTCAACGGTATCTCTTTCCGGGTCTCTTGACGGCGCTTTAGGTTCCAGTACCCGTATCTCTTCCTTAGAGAAAGCCAGTAGTCCCTTCGCATAGGTGCGAATCAGACTGTTCTGGAATACACTCAGAAAGCGCTGGCGCTGCTCTTTACTGGCGGCACGATAATATTTTCCCATCACACCTGCAGAGAAGCGACGCATATCAACAGCGGGCGAGAGTATCTCCTCAACGCGATTGTAAAAGCGCTCAGGTTCTTTTTCATGATAATCTCTGGCTTCTTCAATGAACGAAAGTAATTCATTGGCGGTTTCAGTGATAACCTCTTTCGGGGCTTTGTTACTGGCATGGGCCAGGCCTGCACCCATCATCGCAGTCAGTAGAATAAAAAACAGCGGCCTGGTCAGGGTGGCTACTGATTTGGCGAACGATCTCTGACGTAATTTGTTCATACATAACCCTTCTATGATGAGTGCTTCAGTGCTTTTTCGGATACTGAAGTCATGACCATGAATCCCACGTTATATAACGGATGTGGTACAGATTACTCTTTGCCCATACTGGACAGGAACTTGCCAATCAGGTCTTCCAGTACCAGGGCAGGCTGAGTATCTCGAATCTGTCCGCCATCCTGAATCATCTCTTCTTCAGCACCAACAATCAGTCCGATATAGTTTTCACCCAGAAGGCCCGATGTCAGAATCATTGCTGATGTATCTTCCGACAGCTTATTTTTCATACTGTTGTCTATTTTCAGTGTGACCCTGGCATCATACCACTGAGGATCAATCTGAATGGAATCAACCCTGCCAATAGTAACGCCAGCCATGGTAACTTTTGCCCGGGGCTTAAGCCCTCCGACATTATTAAAGTGTGCGTAAACAGTATACGTACTTTTATCATCTGAACGGTAATCCAGGCCACTGACTTTCATGGCCAGTACAATAAAGGCCAGTCCTGCGGCTACAACAAAAGCGCCCACACTGACTTCAATCCAGCGGGTAGTCATATCAGAAATCCCCAAACATCAAGGCAGTCAAAACAAAATCCAGCCCCAGCACAGCCAGAGAGCCATATACTACAGTTTTAGTGGTTGCACGGCTGATCCCTTCTGATGTCGGAATCAGATCATATCCCTGGAAGACAGCAATCCAGGTTACGACAATAGCAAACACAATACTTTTTATGATGCCGTTTAAGACATCATGTCCGAAGGTAACAGAGGCCTGCATATTGCCCCAGTAGGAACCATCAAAAACGCCTAGCCATTCCACACCCACCAGCATGCCACCCCATATGCCAATTACGCTGAATATAATGCAGAGCAGAGGTAGGGCGATAATACCGGCATACAGACGAGGAGCGATAACACGCTTAACCGGATCAACGCCAATCATTTCCATACTGGCAAGTTGTTCTGTTGCCTTCATCAGGCCTATTTCTGCTGTCAGGGCTGAACCCGCCCGTCCGGCAAACAGCAAGGCTGCAACGACCGGGCTGAGTTCTCTGAGCAGCGTCAGAGCAACCATCTGTCCCAGAGCATCTTCTGCCCCGAAGTCTACCAGTATTGAATAGCCCTGTAGGCCCAGTACCATACCAATAAACAGGCCGGATACACTTATAATAGCTATTGATAAGACACCGGTAACATAGATCTGTTTAATCAGCAGATGGAAGTTTTTCAGCACATACCTTACGCCCAGCAGAGCGGCGATTAACAGCTGAGCTGATCTGCCAAGGCCTGCCAGTATATCCAGCACGCGCTTCCCCGTTGTCTGCAGAAATGAGATCATGATTCTGCCCCCATCATATCACTGGCAAAGTCATTCGCTGGATAGCGGAAAGGGACCGGGCCATCAGGTAAACCTCGGATAAACTGACGAACTTCTGGCAGCTCACTCTGACGGATGTCATCAGGACTGCCTTCGATCAGCACCTTGCCGTCGGAAAGAACGCAGATATGGTCAGCAATACTCATGCTCTCATCAATATCGTGAGATACCAGCACTGTGGTCATATTCAGTGCATCGTGCAGCTGACGGATCAGTGTTACCAGAACCCCCAGGGTAATAGGATCCTGTCCGACAAAAGGTTCGTCATACATCATTAACTCAGGGTCCAGTGCAATCGCTCTGGCCAGAGCAACTCTGCGACTCATTCCGCCAGACAGTTCTGAGGGCATCAGGTCCCGCGCGCCTCGCAGACCAACAGACTCCAGTTTGATCAGTACCAGATCTCTGATCATATCTTCCGGAAGGTCAGTGTGTACCCTGATAGGGAACGCAACATTTTCAAAGACGCTCAGTTCAGTAAACAGCGCTCCACTCTGGAAGAGCATGCCCATTCTTTTGCGTAGGGCAAACAGCTCGGAGCGACTGATATCGGGTACGGAACGACCATCAACAATCACTTCGCCCTGATCAGGACGAAGCTGACCACCAATAAGGCGAAGCAGTGTCGTTTTACCTGTACCACTAGGGCCCATAATGGCTGTGATTTTTCCTTTAGGAATATGAAGACTTAACCCTGAAAAGATCCTTCTCTGGTCTCGTCTGAAAGTCATATCCGTGATTTCAACCAGACTATCTGAGTCGGACATAAGTCGGGTAAACCTTTATATAGGACGAAATAATCAGAAATAACAAAAAACAACGTAAAATAACCGCGTCACTTTACCCTGGATAAAGGCAAAATGCAGCCAGACATATTAATCGGGGCAATGCCGCTGTATTTAAAGTGACGATCCGTCATTTTTATGGCGATGACATATTTATGCAACCTTTAGCGATAATTCTGATCTCATACTTGCATTCCTGTCGGGATGCTTCTTTAATTGCCAGCCAACTTAACTCAGATATCGGAAAGTTATGATCCTGTACTCTGCATTAGCGCTTATCTTTGGTCTGGGCCTTCTGGTCTGGAGTGCTGACCGTTTCATTGACGGAGCTGCTGCAACAGCCCGTAATATGGGGATGTCCCCTCTGCTGATTGGTATGACTATTATTTCAATCGGTACATCAGCACCAGAAATTCTGGTGTCGGCTATTGCCTCAATGGAGGGCAATCCAGGGCTTGCTATAGGTAATGCTCTGGGATCGAATATTGCGAATATAGGCCTGGTGTTAGGGATAACAGCTCTTATTGCCCCTTTGCCGATCAATATGAAATTAATGAAAAAAGAGATTCCTCTGCTGCTGGGGGTTACTCTGATTGCCGGAGCGGTATTACTGGATGGCAATTTGTCTTTAATGGATGCCTTTATTCTCGTGACTTGTCTGGTGCTGAGTCTGCTCTGGATGTTTAAGGGTGATGGAGAGGGTGAATTCGATCATCCGGAAGATATTCCGGAAATGAACGGCAAGAAAGCCTGGTTCTGGCTGGTGATAGGGCTGGTGCTCCTGGTGGCCAGTTCACGTATCCTGGTCTGGGGAGCTGTCAACATTGCTCAGCATTTTGGTGTCAGTGATCTGGTTATTGGACTGACCATCGTTGCGATTGGTACCAGTTTGCCTGAACTGGCTGCCAGTGTCGCCAGTGCCTTGAAAAATCATCATGAAATAGCCCTGGGTAATGTAGTCGGGTCCAACATTTTCAATTTACTTGCGGTATTGCCTGTACCTGGCTTTTTCGCAGCAACAGCCGTTGAGGGTGAGGTAATGAGCCGTGACTTTCCTGTGATGGCTGGTTTGACCTTCCTACTGGCTGCCTTGATTATTCTGATGCGTAAGAAAGGACGTATAAGTCGGGGTGAAGGTGGCCTGTTAACGGCTATTTATGCGGGTTATCTGTACGTTATCTATCTGGCTGCAGTGTAAAGGCGACGTTATGCATCCTTATCTTAAATCTGCATGCCGAACCATTGAGATGGAAGCGGATGCTGTAAGGCAGCAGAGCGAAACCCTGGACGAAGCTTTTATCCTTGCCTGTGACCTGATCCTGAATTGCCAGGGACGTGTTGTCGTCACCGGAATGGGTAAATCAGGTCATATTGGCAATAAAATTGCCGCAACTCTGGCCTCTACAGGAACGCCTGCTTTTTTTGTTCATCCAGGAGAAGCCAGTCATGGTGATCTTGGGATGATCACCCGAGGGGATGTCGTGATCGCACTATCGAACTCCGGTGAGACATCAGAGGTGACGACTTTGTTACCTCTGTTGAAGAGGCTGGCTGTTCCTCTGATCAGTATGACTGGCAATGCAGATTCAACACTGGCCAGTTTTTCTGACGCCCACCTGCTGATTCGTGTACATCAGGAAGCTTGCCCTCTGGATCTGGCTCCTACCTCAAGTACTACGGCTACTCTGGTGGTTGGTGATGCTCTGGCTATAGCCTTGCTTGAAGCCAGAGGTTTCAGCGCAGAGGACTTTGCCTTTTCTCATCCGGGAGGCAGCCTGGGGCGACGTTTGTTATTGAAAGTCAATGATCTTATGCATACCGGTGAGCGTATGCCTCTGGTTGATAGCGGCACCGCTTTGCAGGCTGCATTACTGGAGATTTCTCGCAAAGGTCTGGGTATGACAGCGATCATTGATCCTCAGGGTAAGCTAACAGGTGTCTATACGGATGGTGATCTGAGGCGTACACTGGATCAGGGGCTGGATATTCGCAGTGTTATTGTGAATGATGTGATGACTCCGGATCCTGTGACTGTAATGCCGGAACAGCTGGCCGCAGAGGCTGTAGATATAATGCAACAGAAAAAGATTACATCCCTGCTGGTTGTCGAGCAGGACAAGCCCGTTGGGGTGCTGCATATGCATGACCTGCTGCGAGCGGGTGTGATCTGACAGAGATTTTTATGACCGTGAATGATTCTGTATTAAACAAAGCCCGTAAAATTCGTTTGCTTGTGCTGGATGTTGATGGCGTACTCACTGATGGCACTCTGTACTTTCATGCTGATGGCAGTGAAACAAAAGCTTTCAATAGTCTGGATGGTCATGGCATTAAAATGCTGCAGTCCAGCGGCGTTGAAGTGGCGATTATCACTGGGCGTCGTTCTCCTATGGTATCGCAGCGAGCTAAAGCGCTGGGGATCAGCACTGTATATCAGGGGCGGGAAGATAAACTGGTTGCATTGAAAGAGGTTCAGCAGGAAAAAACGTTGCAGTGGGAGCAGATTGCCTACTGTGGTGATGATCTGCCTGATCTTGCTGCTATCAGGATGTCTGGCCTGGGGGTTACTGTGCCTGACGCGCCTGAATACATGCAGCAGCATTCTGATTATGTCTGTTCAAAATCAGGTGGGCACGGAGCCGTACGTGAACTGTGTGATCTGATTATGCAGACACAGGGTACTTTGCAGGATGCGATTGATCATTATCTGCTGGGCGGTTAATCATGCTGTTTGGCAGGCGATTGAAAAAACGCTTTATTGGTATTCTGGGACTGGCTGTACTGGGTTTGGTTGTTCATTTTCTCGACAGTCAGCGGCCACGTAGTAGTAACCTTTTTGATGGTGTCGATGAACGCCCGTCGGAACCGGATTATTTTGCCGTAAACAGCCAGTATCGAAGTTATAATCGTGACGGTCAGCTGGAACATTCAATCAGAGCTGACCGTCTGTTGCATTTCCCTGATAGTCGTCAGACCCGTCTGGAACAACCTGAGCTGAGTACATATGGCGTGGAGGGGCAGGCGTTATGGAATGCCAGAAGTGATAAGGGTGTCGTTGAAGGTGACGGCAATCATTTTCAATTAAATCAAAATGTTATAGTCTGGAAAGGCACAAGTCGTCAGCCAGAGGATAAGACTCTGACGCCTGTACGCCTGACAACCGATCTGTTAAACATTGATCTGGAAAAAGAGCAGGCCTATACCGATAAGGCGGTGTTATTAGAAGCTGAGCAGGGCGATATGCAGGGAAAGGGATTACAGGCCAACCTGAAAAATAGCCAGATCTATTTGCTTGAGGATGTCAGGGGACTCTATGTTCAATAAATTTAACCCGCTTTTTCGACAGATCAGCTCGTTAATGATCGCTGCTATGCTGATATTTCATGGGCCCTTATATGCTCTGGACAGTGATAGTGCGCAACCAATCAATATCCAGGCGAATCAGGCCGAGTTTAACCCTGAAACAGGTATAGCAACCTATACGGGTGATGTGAAGTTGAATCAGGGTAGCCTGAAAGTCAAAGCGCATACTGTGACCATTTATCAGGATAATAACGGTGAGATCAGTAAGGTGGTAGCGATAGGTAAAGGCGAACGTGTGCATATGCAGCAGAAGCCAGAGCCAGACAGCCCTGAAGTACATGCTTTTGCTATGTATGCTGAATATCTGTCGGTTGAGCAGGAGGTACTGCTGAAAGATAATGCTGAGCTGGAAAATGGCAAAGATCGTTTTACCGGTGACCGTATCCGCTATAACCTTCAGACACGTAATATCAGTGCCTGGGGTGATAAAAACAGTGGTTCGCAGAGTCAGTCATCAGTGCCTGGCCAGGTAAAAATTATTCTGTATCCGAAAAATAATCAGAGCTCTGCCCAATGAAGACCCTGAGTGCCAGGCATCTGGCAAAAAGTTATAAGAAACGTCAGGTTGTAAAAGATATCAGTCTGGAGGTATGTCAGGGGCAGGTTGTCGGATTGCTGGGTCCAAACGGGGCCGGGAAAACCACATCTTTTTATATGATCGTCGGATTGGTACGCTCTGATGAAGGTCAGGTCAGTATTGATGATGAAGATATTACACCTTTGCCGATGCACGGTCGTGCTCGCAAAGGGGTCGGTTATCTGCCTCAGGAAGCGTCTATTTTTCGTAAATTATCTGTAGAAGATAATATTCTGGGTATTCTCCAGACTCGTAAAGATATGACAAAAGAACAACAGGGGCAGCACCTGGAGAAGTTACTGAATGAGTTCAGTATCACTCATATTCGTAAAAGTCTGGGTATGAGTTTGTCTGGTGGAGAACGTCGCAGGGTAGAAATTGCGCGGGCTCTGGCAACAGAGCCTGCTTTTGTCCTGTTGGATGAACCCTTTGCAGGAGTCGATCCGATTTCAGTCAATGAAATTAAATCGATTATCCGACAACTTAAGGCCCGGAATATTGGTGTTCTGATTACAGATCATAATGTTCGGGAAACGCTGGATATCTGCGAGAAAGCCTATATCGTAAGTGAAGGGCATATTATTGCAGAAGGTGATGCATCCGATATTATGGATAACCAGCAGGTCAGGGATGTCTATCTGGGCCAGGAATTCACGTTATAACAATCATTCGGGAATAAGCCGTAACCTATGAAACCGGCATTACAGCTGAAAATCGGTCAGAATCTGACCATGACGCCACAGTTGCAACAAGCCATTCGCCTGTTGCAGCTTTCAACTCTGGATCTGCAGCAGGAGATTCAGGAGGCGCTTGAATCTAATCCTATGCTTGAGCTGGAGGATGAGTTTAATGCTTCCTCAGAAGCTTCTGCAGATGCAGAGAACAATAACAATGAGGCGAAAGAAGCTGAAACGGTGACTGCTTCTGAAAATGAGTCTGCTGATTCTGACGAGTCGTTTTCAACGGCGGCAGAAGACAACTGGCAGGATTCTATCCCGGAGGATTTGCCTGTTGACAGTGCCTGGGATGAGGTTTATCAGGAAAGTTTATATACTTCTTCGGGCAGTGGTTCTGATGATGAAAATAACTACCTGGAGCAGAGAGGCACTGTAACAGAAACGCTGCAGGACCATCTCTCCTGGCAGCTGAACTTGTCTGGTTTGTCACAACAGGATCGTATTATTGCTGAGTCTTTAATTGACAGCATTGATAATGATGGTTATCTGACTTCATCTCCGGAAGACATTCTGGAAGGTCTCAAGGATGAAGAGTTTTTCCAGAACAGCGCTTTTGAATTGGAAATTGAAGATGTTGATGCTGTGCTTGGCTATGTTCAGCACCTTGACCCGATAGGATGTGGCGCACGCAATCTTCAGGATTGTCTGCTGATCCAGCTGGAACTGATTGAAACAACTCCATTTCTGCTGGAAAAAACCCGTAAACTGATTACCTACTTCCTAGATATGCTGGGTAGTCGTGATTTTGCTCAGTTAATGCGTAAGCTTCGTGTTAAAGAGCCTGAGTTGCAGGAAATCATTGAGCTGATTCGCAGCCTGAATCCAAAACCCGGATCAACTATTTCAACCGAACACGCTGAGTATGTTACACCTGATTTGTTCGTTAGCCGGGAACAGGATCACTGGAAAGTGGAACTGAATCCTGAAATTGCTCCGAAAATTCGTATTCACGATGCTTATTCTGGTCTGATTAAACGGGCTGATAACAGCCGTGATAACACCTTTATGAAAAACCAACTGCAGGAAGCACGCTGGTTTCTGAAAAGTCTGCATAGCCGCAATGAAACCCTGCTGAAAGTAGGTATTGAGATTGTGAGACGCCAGCAGGCGTTTCTGGAGCTGGGTGAGGAAGGTATGAAGCCTATGGTTCTGCACGATATTGCAGAAGCCATTGAAATGCATGAATCAACGATATCCAGGGTCACTACACAGAAATATATTCATACTCCCCGTGGTATTTTTGAGCTGAAGTACTTTTTCTCCAGTCATGTAGGGACAACGTCCGGAGGCGAAGCGTCATCTACCGCGATTCGGGCTATGATTAAGAAGATGATCGCAGAAGAGCCTCCAAGAAAGCCTCTGAGCGATAGTAAGTTGGCAAATATGCTGGCAGAGCAGGGTATTAAGGTTGCAAGACGGACCGTTGCCAAGTACCGTGAAGCAATGAATATTCCGCCATCAAATGAACGTAAGAAGCTGATTTAAAATCCATTTACAAAAAAAAGGTTTGCAAACACAGGAAAAACGATACAATCGAATTGCAGACCACGAACAAGTAAGGAGCTCGTTATGCAATTAAACATTACTGGTCAACACCTTGAGCTTACTGATTCACTGCGTGATTATGTTTCAAGTAAAGTTAGCCGTTTAGAGCGTCACGTCGATAACATCACCAATGTTCAGGTCACACTGAAAGTAGAAAAAGAGCGTCAGATTGCAGAGATCACCCTGCACGTAGCTGGAGCAGATTTACATGCGACAGCGGAAGCTGAGGATATGTATGCATCGATTGATGCGTTGATCGATAAAATGGATCGTCAGTTAATTAAGCACAAAGAAAAAGCTCAGGCCCGTAAACAGGGTGCTTAACCCTTCACTATCGAGCATTATTGATATCCCCATGCCTCTCAATTCTGTTCTTACTCCCCTGCGAACCCTGGATGGGGTTCCCGGGGGAAGTAAAAAAAGACTCCTCGAATTTTTCAGTAAATTTATTTCTCAGCAGATTCCGGCTCTGGAAAGCAATGAAGTTTTTGATAAACTGATTGCCAGAGAGCGCCTGGGCAGTACAGGAATAGGCGAAGGTATTGCCGTTCCTCACTGCCGAATCAGTAACTGCAGTGAAAGTGTCGGTACTTTTATCCGGCTGAAAGATAAAATTGACTTTGATGCTATTGATGGTAAACCCGTTGATATGATGTTTATCCTGCTGGTACCGGAAGAAGCTAACGATGAGCATCTGAACCTGTTATCATCTCTGGCAGAAAAGTTTGCTGACCCTGAGTTCTGCCGCAAGTTGCGCTCTGCACCTGGTTCTGAAGAACTGTATCAGCTCTGGGTTCAGTAGTTCCGGTCTAGGATTATCAGCAGGGAATATAATGATGCAATTGGTGGTTATCAGTGGGCGTTCTGGTGCTGGCAAAAGTGTCGCGCTGCATGTTCTGGAGGATCTTGGCTTTTTTGCCATTGATAATCTTCCCATTGGCCTGTTAAGCCAGTTGCCAGATCATCTGCCTGAAAATAATACGCGTATTGCGGTCAGCATTGATGCCCGTAATATTGTTACGGATCCGGGAGGGATCCAGCCCCATCTGATGGCTTTAAAGTCCGATGGTGTTAATGCCAGCATCATTTATCTTGATTCTGATCAGGCTACTCTGATCGATCGCTTTAATGCGACTCGCCGCAAACACCCGCTGTCTTCTGATAAAATTTCGCTGGCCGAAGCCATTGAAAATGAAGCCTGCCTGCTGGAGAGTGTTGCAGAGCAGGCTGACCTTCGAATTGATACCAGCAATCTGAGTATTTATGACCTGCGAGATATTATTAAGCAGCAGCTTCAGTCCAGCCCGCAGAAAGAAGTCGCTATTCAATTCCAGTCTTTTGGTTTTAAACGGGGTGCTCCAAGGGATTGCGACTTCCTGTTTGATGTCCGGTGTTTACCAAATCCTTACTGGGAAGCACATCTGCGCAGCTTTACTGGCCAGGATCAGGAAGTGATTGAGTTTCTGGAACAGGATTTCAGTGTGCGTGCCATGCTGTCAGATATATCCGGTTTTCTCGATAAGTGGTTCCCCTCCATCATTGCCAGCAGCAGAAACTACATTACGGTAGGTGTAGGTTGCACAGGGGGACAGCATCGGTCGGTATATATTGCTGATCACCTTGCTGAGAAGTTCCGGCATCAGTATCCGCAAACGCTGGTGCGGCACAGAGATCTCAGGCTGGCAAATAAGGAATAGTATATGTTAAGTCTGAAAGTAACTGTGACCAATGCGAAAGGTTTTCACCTTCGGCCGGCCTCAAAACTGGTTGAAGTTGCCGGACGTTACCCGGATGCCTGTGCCCAGCTGGTTCATCCAGAAAGGGGTAATAAAGCGGATTGCCGCAACATGATGGCTCTGATGATGATGAGTTGTCCTATGGGGACAGAGCTAGGGCTTGAGATTGAAGGGGAGCAGGCTCAGGCTCTGGCTGACGCTATCCAGGCGCTTTTTAATTCTGGCTTTGGTGACTGATTCCTTGCTGCTACAACGCTTTTCTATTTTGTCCACCGTTTGATCTACTCCTTATTTCCCCTGCCATTCAGAGAAAAATCCAGTTATTATCGCAACATACGCCACTCATTACCCTTTGAGCGATTGTATCGTCTTGCTTTTTAAGCCGTGAAGATCACTCTGTATTATTGAGCAATTGATATGGCCAGCGATAACCAGGATACCTCACCTCTTATTGAACGATTGAATGATGCAATGGATTCAGGGGCTTTTGCTCAGGTCCGGCGTATGATCAATCGCGGATTGCCGCCGCAGGATGTGGCCCATTTGCTTGAATCGTCGCCTCCTAAAGAGCGGGATTTGCTATGGCAGATGATTGATCCGGAGCTGCAGGGTGATGTGCTTCAGTACCTCAGCGATGATATTCAGATGATTTATCTGAAGCGAATGAACCCGGAAGAGTTCCTGACAGCTACAGAAGGTCTGGAAACCGATGATATTGCCGACCTGCTACAGCAGTTACCGGATACCATTATTCAGGAAGTACTGGTATCAATGGATGCCCAGGACCGGCACAGGGTAGAGGCTGTCCTGTCTTATCCGGAGGATACTGCGGGTGGCCTGATGAACACGGATACGATTACGATCCGTGCAGACATCACCATTGATGTGGTTATGCGTTATCTGCGCCGTCACCAGAGCTTACCCGAGTCGACGGACTCTCTGCTGGTGGTCAGTCGTAAGGATCATTTTATTGGTGTGCTTCCGATTACCCGGATGCTGGTGTCCGACCCGAACATCACGGTCAGGGAAGTGATGGATACGGACTGTATTGTTATCAAGGCCGATATGCCAGATAGTGAAGTCGCCAATCTGTTTGAAAAATTCGATCTTATTTCTGCTCCGGTAGTGGATGATGATGATACTCTGCTTGGACGTATTACCATTGATGACGTGGTTGATGTTATCAGGGAGGACGCTGATCACTCTCTGATGAGCATGGCAGGTCTGGATGAGGATGAGGACACTTTCTCTCCCGTGCTTCTGACAGCGCGTCGCAGGGCTGTATGGTTGGGTATTAATTTGCTGACTGCATTTCTGGCCTCAGCTGTTATTGGTATTTTTGATGAAACCATTGAGAAAGTCGTAGCATTGGCAGTATTGATGCCTATTGTAGCCAGTATGGGGGGGATTGCCGGTAGTCAGACTCTGACGGTTGTGATTCGTGGGATGGCGCTTGGGCATATCTCATCCAGTAATACCCCCTGGCTTTTGAACAGGGAACTGATTGTCGGCGTGATCAATGGTACTTTGTGGGCCGTGGTTGTTGCCGGTGTCGCTGTGCTCTGGTTCAATGATCTGACTCTGGGCTTTATTATTGGCGCTGCTATCGTGATTAATCTGATCGTGGCAGTACTGGCAGGTGCAGCCTTACCTCTGATTCTGAAATGGATGAAGATTGATCCGGCCCTGGCGGGCAGTGTGCTGCTGACGACGGTAACAGATGTGATTGGTTTTATGGCGTTTCTCGGACTGGCAACGGTCTTTTATCTGTCCTGAGTTGTCCCGGTCTTAATGCCTGTGAGCTGGTTATTCCATCGGGATGTTCTTCTGTATAACGATAAATGCTTATATTAAATGTTGTTAGTGCAACAATAAGAAAGAGCTGAACCTGAATGTTCAGCTCTTTTGATTATAAGAGAGTCAGAGGCTTAACTGCCTGCCAAAGACATCTGCTCTATCAGAATAGACCCTGTATGGGTATTTCCCCGAGTGTCAATATCGGTACCAATAGCCTGGATCTTTCTGAACATATCATTCAGATTACCGGCAATCGTAATTTCATGTACCGGATACTGAATCACTCCATTTTCTACCCAGAAGCCTGCAGCACCTCTGGAATAATCACCAGTGACCATATTGACTCCTTGTCCCATCAGCTCTGTGACAAGAAGACCTGTATCCATTTTTTTTAGTAACTGTGCAAAATCTTCGCCGGTTGTACTGACTTTAAGGTTACGGGCTCCGCCTGCATTTGCGGTCGTTTCCAATCCTAATTTGCGGGCAGAATAACTACCCAGCAGATAACTGCTCAGTACCCCCTGATTAACAAAAGTATTATCCCTGGTGGCAACGCCTTCACGGTCGAAAGGTGAACTGGAAACACCGGCTTTAAGGCCCGGTTGTTCGCTGATTGACAGAAAATCAGGCATTACCTGTTCCCCCAGCTTATCTTTCAGGAAAGATGCATTGCGGTACAGGCTACCACCACTGATTGCTCCCATCAGGTGACCGATCAGGCCAGACGCGACCTCTGCTGCAAAGAGGACAGGGACTTTCCGAGTCGAAATTTTCTGAGGGTTCAGTCTGGCCAGTACTCTTTCTGCTGCTTTTTTGCCGATAGCTTCAGGGGGCATCAGATTAGACCATTGACGCTGGCTGTCATACCAGTAGTCCCGCTGCATATTGTCACCAGAACCAGCAATTAACACACAGCTTGATGAATAATTGGTGCCGGAGAGCATGCCGGAAAAGCCATGACTGTTGGCATAAACCATGACTCTTTCACCGCTATAAAGCCCTGCACCATCTGAATTGGTAATATGCTGATCGGACCGGCCTGCATTTTCACATAGCAGAGCCTGTTCTGTCAGAGTATCCACTGAAAGAGATTGTGGGTAATACAGCTCCGGGTCCTGCCAGTCTTTTGCCATAAGCCCGGCATCAGCCAGTCCGGCAAATTCATCTTCTGCCGTATGGTCAGCAAAGGCCAACGCCATGTCGACAGCGTTATTCAGTGCTTTTTCTGTCAGATCGGTTACCGATACATGACCTTTCTTTTTGCCCCGGTATAGCGTCAGGGAGACACTCTGGTCCTGATTGAATTCAACGGTCTCTACCTCTCCCATGCGAGCATTAACAGACAGACCGCTGCTACCGGATACTGATACTTCTGCAGCACTTGCTCCGAGACTTCTGGCTCGTTCCAGCACCTGTTGTGCACATTCAGGTAACTGAGCGCGCCAGCTGTTCATCTGTTCTGTGTAGTGTTCTTCCTGCTGAGACATATGTTTCTACCTGATCATTGCTGTAGCCTCGGTCATAATACCCATCTGTGTTAAACTTGTGTTATCTGATAACTGTACAAGTGAGTGATATGAGCGAAGAAATATTTGACGAATATGAGGAATACGAAGAAGGTCCCAGTAAGACTCAGATAAAAAGAGAGATGCAGGCTCTTCAGGATATGGGGAAGAAGATTCTGGGTCTGTCTGCCGATCAGCAAAAGCAGCTGCCTCTGTCTGATGATATGTATGCGGCGATTGATGAGTACCGTCGTATTCGCTCTCATGAAGCCCAGCGTCGCCACCTTCAGTATGTAGGTAAGGTGATGCGCAGGGAGGATGTTGATGCCATTTCAGAGAAACTGGCATTGTTTGACACCACCAGTGATGCTTATAACAGACAATTCCATAAGCTTGAGCACTGGCGGGATCGGTTGGTTGCTGAGGGTGATAAGGCCCTGAATGAGCTGATGGCTGAAAAACCAGATGCTGATCGACAGTCTTTGCGTCAGTTAATCCGAACTGCTCAGAAAGAGCAAAGCCAGAACAAGCCACCAGCTGCGGCACGTAAGATCTTTCGAAAACTACGTGAAATCTACGACCTGTAAGTGAACTGTTCTCAGCCTTGTTCCCGGATGCCTGTATAGTGACAGATAAATATAGTCTGTTACCTGTAATCGAAGAACATGCCGGAGCCTGATCCCTATCAGGCTGCGGCTGCCTTCCAGGCTGAATTTGACAGCCCGTCAGAGGGTGATAGCCGGGTTTATCCGGGCCAGTCAGCATCCGGTTCATTACTGACCTGTTCCACCAACAGTCAGTTCATCGATTTTCAGAGAGGGCTGCCCTACGCCAACCGGAACACTCTGGCCATCTTTGCCGCAGACACCCACGCCATCATCCAGCTTCAGGTCGTTGCCAACCATGGATACTTTCTGCATGGTTTCCGGACCATTGCCAATCAGAGTTGCACCTTTGACCGGGGCGGTTATTCTACCGTCTTCAATCAGGTAGGCCTCATTGGCTGAAAACACAAACTTACCTGAAGTGATATCGACCTGGCCACCACCAAAGTTAACAGCATAAATTCCATGTTTAACGCTGGAAATCAGCTCTTCCGGGCTATGCTCACCTGGCAGCATATAGGTATTGGTCATACGAGGCATTGGCAGATGAGCGAACGACTCCCGTCGTCCATTGCCTGTTGGGGTATGTCCCATCAGGCGGGCGTTCATTTTATCCTGCATATAGCCCACCAGATGGCCCTCTTCAATCAGTGTTGTACACTGAGTCGGTGTGCCTTCATCATCAACAGACAGAGAGCCCCGGCGGTCGGTTAGAGTGCCATCATCAACGATAGTACACAGGGACGAAGCAACCTGTTCTCCGATTCGCCCGGAGAAGGCCGAACTGCCTTTGCGGTTGAAATCACCCTCCAGACCATGACCTACCGCTTCATGCAGCAATACGCCCGGCCAGCCTGCCCCTAGCACAACAGGCATATTGCCAGCAGGCGCTTCAATGGCCTCCAGGTTAACAAGCGCCTGACGAACAGCTTCTTTGGCAACAGACTCGGCAAGGTTTTTGTCCAGCAGTGTTTTCAGTGAGTAGCGACCGCCTGCACCAGCACTGCCTCGTTCACGACGTCCGTTCTGTTCAGCAATGACACTGACATTAATACGTACCAAAGGGCGAATGTCTGCTGCCAGAGTGCCATCAGAGGCCATGACCATCACCTGCTCAAAATTGCCGGACAGGGACGCTGTGACTTCTTTTACTCTGGAGTCTGCTGCCCGGGCAATTGCATCAGCTTGTTGTAATATGGCCAGCTTTTCATCCGCTGATAGAGCCAGAATAGGATTGTCAGCCTGATAAAGAGGGGAAAAGGTGGTTTTTTTCATGGCCTGTACGCTGCGGGACTCTCCTTGACGTACAATACTTCTGGCAGCCGTTGCTGCCTGTTCAATGGCCAGAGCGGTAATATCACCGCTATAGGAAAAGCCGGTTTTTTCACCAGACAGGGCACGAATACCTACCCCGCGATCAGCACTGTAGGCGGCATCCTTGACTATACCTTCCTCCAGTACCCAGCTTTCATTCATTGATTGCTGAAAATACAGGTCAGCATAATCAATTCCCGGTCCCATCGCCTTTGCCAGTAATGTTTCTGACTGTTCAAGGCTAAGATCGCCGGGGAGTAACAGTTCCCGGGAAACCTGTTCAATCATAATTATTCTCTAAGTGTCAGGCTAAAACACACGTTTTAGCTCAATTTCAGGATCTCCCCAGGCGCCTTTGACGTCATATCGGGCCCGGGTAACTTTATCGAATAAATTGCCCAGAATTTTCTGTGCAATATAAATGGTTCCACCTACCTGAGGCGCACCGGCCAGAAAAGCGGCCAGAGGCAGAGTTTCTGCAACAGGTAAAGTGACTATCAGTTCCTGATTCAGGGTTTCCTGAACAAAATCAATATCTCCGGATATTTCAAATTTGGTGGCAGAACCATCAACTTTCAGGGGTTCAGACAATGTACCCTGTCCATTGAGTATAGATAATTTACCTGTGACTTTATCATAAGAGAGACCTTTACCGGCAATATCAGAAAAATCGAGTTGTAAGCGCCGGATCAGCTCTCCAAAGTTAAACAGAGAAATCAGTTTCAGTGCCGGAGCAGAGTCGACCTGCTTAAACTCACCTTTTCCAAGCGCCAGGCTCGCCCGGCCTGACAGGGTGGTAGCAGAGAAGTCATGGGGATAGCCTAACCAGTTCAGTCTGGCGCTGATATCTGCTTGCTTGCTGCTCAGCATAGGTTTGATTGCAAAAGCCTGTTGTGCGTGTGCCAGATTCTGCCCGAAGATCCGGATACTGGCTTCAGATTGAACGGGCTTTCCCTGTTGTTCGGGCAGTTTCCAGTTCAGGACTCCGGTATAGGTAACCGAGTTTTGCTTCATCTGGTTCAGAGTCAGTGTTTTTTCTCTTCCCTGGTCCTTGAAGGACAGGGCCAGATCTTCAGCGATGATTTTGTTATAACGCAGATCTTTGATTCTGAGGTTTATTGCTGGCAGGTCAGATGACAGTACATCATCCAGGGCTGTATTTCTGCCCTGATTATCCGGTTGTTCCGGAAGCAGGGTATCTGGTAACACCAGTAAATCAGGCACTTCCTGAAGATCTGTTTGCTTCTGATAAATCAGAGTATCCAGATTGACTACCAGGTTATCGCGGGTCAGATGAGCCGCTCCCTGCAATTGAGGGCTGGCAAAATTCAGGCTGACTTCTCCGTGCCGTTGCTCAGCATCCAGTACCAGATCATCAAAATGAATGCTGCCATAGCTGATTCTGTCAGTTTCCAGGTGAAAGCGATTTGCTCCGGTTTCACTATTTTGTTCATTCTGAGCCTGTGTTTCAGTCATGGGGGAGCCATTGATAGCGGGCATTGCTCCTTGCCCGGATAAGGTAACTGATTCCACCAGGGCATGTCTGGCCTGTTCTTTTCTGGCAAATGCGACCCAGGGTTCAAGTGCCAGTGTTTGTTGATGGAAAATGATATCGCTGCGTCCGGTCAGCTGTTCTGGGAACGCAGTCACTACGGGTATATCTCCCAGCCAGATATTGGTGGCATAACCGGATTGCCCTGTACCGCTTTTCCAGATGCCTTTGGCCTGAATGGCTTTGCCTGTACTGACCTGGAATCGATTCATGGTATCTGAAAAACTCATGTTCAGTTCCAGTGGTGATTGTTGCTGAATCGGTTTACCAAAAGGGGCAGGTAAATCAATACTTACTCCCTGAAGATCACTGGTCAGGGAAAGCTGACTGATCGTATCAAGCCTGAGATCAAAGCCATACCGGGCGATACCGGATAACCAGGAGGAAAACGGCATGGGTTGCCATTCATTCAGTGCTTTAACCGGTACTTCTCCGGAGCCTTTAATCAGTACACTGCCATCCTGTATATCGGTACTGATGCTGAATGCTGTCGCGCCATCCAGAAAGTGAGCTTGCCCTTTATCAACCGATAGCCCCTTATCCAGATTGTAAACGACATTACCCCGGATATTTTCCAGTGGCGTGCCCAGCTCCGGGATTTCAAGTGTATTGCCTGACGTGCGTACAAGTATCTGCCCTTTGCCTGGTCTATTATCGATAGGAAAATCCAGACGGGTGCTGATATCCAGAGCATTTCCACCCAGTTTCCAGCCCAGCAGGCTTTCTGGGATGAGCTTATTTAACGGTGTGTCGGTAAATACTTTCCAGCCTTTCTCGGGTGATATACTGCCATCAAGCGCCAGCAGAATACGGCTGCCAATAGCATCATCAATCAGACTGATATTGCCAGTGATATCGTTATTCCCAAGATAGCTGCCTGACAACAGCTGAGCTTTCATTTCAGTGCCATCAACCCGCAGATGAGTTCTGATATTTTGTGCGGTAGGCCAGTCCGGAAGAAAAGCCAGTTCCCCCTTATCGATATTCAGCATTAACTGAGTCGACATCTCTCTTTCCGGGTTAATCGCATTGAGCATCAGGCTGCCGTCATAGATAAAGCCTCCTTCATCAACCCTGGCTGTTTTGACGGCTTTGCTCAACCACTCGGTCAGTTCAGGATTCACGACCTTGCCTGGCACCAGAGTCATTCCGAACTCTTTTTCCAGATCCGTGACACCTACATTCAGATAAAACAGGTCATGCTCGGGATTCTGATGAACCAGTACATCAAATTCTCCAGCGACATGAGTACTACCTCGTTTTAGTTCCAGGTGCTGACCGTATACCCTGATTTTATCGGTAATCACCCAGTCAATGCGCCCTTGTGCCTGCTCAAACTCCCATCCCTGGTCATAGAGTACCGGGAACCCCATATGAAACTGCTCCGAGGTAAATCGTATATAACCCTTATTAGCATCAGTTTCGAGATAACCGTCAATATTCTCCAGCACAGGTGCGCCATAATAGGCCTGGACACTGACTTTGCTGAGTTCTGTTGCTATAGAGAAGCCTTCTGTCTCAGACAGTGTCGCAGACAGATTTTTCAATTCACCGGATGGCTTTAGTCGGCGCAAGGCATCTATAGCATCTGCGGGTAAGTCAAACTGTGTCATGACCTGTGATAGGGATTCCAGGTTGAGACTGGCTAGCAGTAATTGCCAGTCCTGATCATTCAGGTTTCTTTTCACGATCAGCTGTTCCATTGGAAACTTCTGTCCCTGAAAAATGAAACTGAGCCTGTCCAGAATCAGTTGCCAGGCGTCTGGTGGTCGGGTCAGGTCTGCTATCTCAACAGTGGGTCCAGGGGGGGGATTATTCTCAGATAAGGTGTCTTTTGATACTGATTCCGTCGTAGCAACGTTTGCCTGTTGCTGCCCTGAAAATTTCATTGCCGAAGGCGGTGCTACGGGTTGAGTTGTCTGGTCAGAATGATTACTTTGAGCTAAAGCAGTGGCTGTATCTGGTTTACTGCCAGGCGATGCCGATGCGTTTTCAGGCAGTGCCACTGGCAGAGAACCTGTCACTCCTGTTTTTGCCTGATGACTGATAACTGACGCAGGTACCTCCTTTGTCGGAGTAGGGGCGACGTATTTTTCTCTATCCCAGAATATATCGGTGGACAACTCTCTCAGATGCATTTCAGGCATATCCTGACTCTGGATACGCACAGACCGGGCAGACAGGTTACCTTTTACTGTATCCAGTTTACCCGACTTCCATTGTGTCCAGAGTTCAAGTCCGGCATCCAGCTCTTTGACTTTGACTGGTAGCAGGTGAGCGATTTTCTCAATCCAGGAGGTCAGAGATTGCTGGTCCGCTTTCAGATAGAGCGCGATTTCCAGGGATTTCTGGTTAAATGGATCACCTTTCAGCTCCATTATAAATTCAATTTTCTGAGCGGATTCGGGATTAAGCTGAAGGCTGCCCTGGATGCGTTGCATACCGTTCTTTTCATAGACTTCCAGGCGCTGACTGAATGCTCTGTATTCACGTCCCAGACGGTCATAGAATTCCAGCCAGACAAATTCCATTTTCAGGTGTTGCTGGGCCATCAGTAACTCAAGTAAGCGGGCCAGAGGCTCTACATCCTGCCTGGCCTGACGATTAGCGCGGGATAGTTGCTGATTATTAGCATTACTTCTGCTTGCTTCAGTACCAGACGTTTTAGCACTTTCCCAGCCCTGTAAACGCCAGGTGAGATCATATTGCTGCTGAAGGCGTAGTGTTACTCCCTGGATAGAAGCCTGTCTGATGACGGGAAGCTGATAGCGGATGGAGGAAAGGCTGTCCAGCTCCAGGCTGAAGTAGTCGACTTCAATGGATGGTGTACCATTATTTGTCTGATAGCGGGAAAAAAGCTGAATACCTTCCAGTTCTACTGCCGGATCAAATCGGTTCCATTGCCCGGACAGATTCTTCACCTGTACCTGCATAGGCAGGTGCTGATTGGCCAGTTGCAATAACTCTTCTCTGTAATCGGACAGAACAGGAAAAAGATAGCGACCAATACTGAGATAAAGAGCCAGTATGACTACCAGTGGCAGTAGCAACCAGCCTATACTGTGATGAAAAATATGCCGGGACAAAGACATAGGTTCAGCCGTTATAGTGTATTTCTGAATGAATGATAATGATCGGCATTCTGTTATTCCTGGTCAGGAATATATTCAGAGCAACACAATGTCAAATTGTTCCTGGCTATACAGAGTTTCTACCTGAAACTTAATAGTTTTATTGATAAAGAGTTCCAGATCGGCCACGCTGGCTGATTCTTCATCCAGTAGTCTGTCGACAACAGGCTGGGCAGCCAGTACCAGATAGGTTTCAGAGCCATAGGCTCTCTCTTCTCGCAGGATTTCTCTGAAAATTTCATAGCACACTGTTTCGGCTGTTTTCAGAGTGCCTCGCGCTTCACAGGTTGGGCAGGGTTCACACATAACCTGCTCAAGACTTTCTCTTGTTCGTTTACGGGTCATCTGTACCAGTCCCAGTTCAGTGACGCCTGTCAGTTTGGTTTTGGCGTGGTCACGTTCCAGGTTTTTCTCCAGTAAACGCAGTACCTGACGCTGGTGCTCAGGGTCCTCCATATCAATAAAGTCAATAATAATGATGCCGCCCAGATTTCTCAGTCGGAGCTGACGCACGATTGCTGTAGCGGCTTCCAGGTTGGTTTTGAAGATGGTTTCTTCCAGGTTCTTGTGGCCGACAAAGGCGCCGGTATTAACGTCAATCGTTGTCATGGCCTCTGTCTGATCAACAACCAGATAGCCTCCGGATTTCAGCTGTACTTTACGTCCCAGTGCTTTTTGTATTTCATCTTCTACACCATACAGATCAAATACAGGACGTTCACCCGGATAATATTCCACTCTGCTTTCCAGAGCCGGGACGAACTCTTTGACAAATGCTTTCAGTTTTACAAAGTTTTCCCTGGAATCAATACGGATTTTTTCGATTTCAGGGCGTACGAAGTCACGCATGGTACGCATGAATAATGGCAGATCTTCGTAAATCACCGTTTTTTCTTTCGCCTGTTTGCAGCGACGTTCTACAGAACGCCACAAGCGATGCAGGAAATGGATATCAGCCAGAATCTCATCTTCACCAAAGCCTTCGGCAGCGGTTCGTATAATAAACCCGCCTTCTGGCTGCACCGGTGTGATTGCTTTTTTCTTTTCTTTCGCCGATGTTGCTGTATCCGGCTCGGGCTGATAGTTTTCAACAATGGCTCTCAGGCGCTCTCGTTCTGTATCATCTTCAATACGCTGAGAAACACCGGTATGTGGGGTATGTGGCATATATACCAGATACCTGGATGGGATCGACAAGTGAGTCGTCAGGCGGGCTCCCTTGGTGCCGATAGGCTCTTTAGTGACCTGAACGATCAATGACTGACCTTCATGCAGTAATGAGCTGATACTTTCTACGTCATTACTGCCGCTTCTGTCTGGGGGAGCGACATCTGCAGCATGAATAAATGCTGCACGCTCAAGACCTATATCGACAAATGCAGCCTGCATGCCAGGCAGAACCCGTACAACTTTGCCTTTGTAAATATTACCGACAATACCACGACGTCGAGTGCGCTCAATGTATACTTCCTGTAACACGCCGTTTTCTACTACAGCAACGCGGGTTTCCATTGGTGTAATATTAATAAGAATTTCTTCACTCATAGTCTTTTCCCCTGCCGCGATAAGCGCCTGAACAAACGTTTCTCAGCTAACAGCAGCTGTGCTCCCGGATCGTTGACCGGAGAATGCTGAAATACTTCTGTTCAGGTATGTAGTATAAGGATACCTGATGTGATGCTGCTGATTATTATGCATCAAGTATTTGAATATTATAGTTTTTTAATAACTCTGCTGTTTCATATAAGGGGAGGCCGACCACATTACTGTAGCTGCCAGCCACAGACTGGACAAAAACCGCAGCTAACCCCTGAATAGCATATCCTCCGGCTTTATCTGCCGGCTCTCCGGTTTTCCAGTATTGTCGGCATTCAGATGGCGTTACTTGCCTGAAAGTGACTTCAGTAATACTCAGAACAGAGTGAATCTGCTCCTGATCACAGACAGCTACTCCTGTCATGACCTGGTGAGTCTGGCCGGATAACATCATCAGCATTCTTAATGCGTCTTCTTCATCTACAGGTTTTCCCAGTATCTGCTGATCAAAAACGACGCAGGTATCTGAGCCCAGGACCGGCAGGTGCGTTCCTGATTGCGTAAGTCCGGCCTGTGCTTTCTCCCTGGCCAGACGTAGTACATATTGCTCTGCTGATTCATGCGGTAGTACGCTTTCATCCAGATCAACCGGATATTGCAGGCACTGAAGCCCCAATTGTTGTAATAAAGCCATACGTCGAGGTGAAGCTGAAGCCAGACAAAGATCAAATGCGCTCAAAGGTATTCCTTATTTATACATGTTCAGTGATCAGTTTAGTAACCAGAACCTGTTCTTTTCCCATAAATTAATCGGAGTTTTGTCAACGCACATGGAAACGGCGGCGTATGGTACGCATTGCAATAAAAAACCAGGGCCAGAGCAGTGTACTGGCCAGAGCGGGTAGCAGGAAGGCAACGGTATCAGCGGCTACTGTCGTCAGGTTCTGGATCCACTGATAAATCATGAGATTGATACCAATCAGAATGCCAACCATCATAGCCTGTTGCCAGGTGCTGTAATTTCTCAGGCGCTGATACAGCAGCAGGCTGAGATAAGCGATAATGGAGCAGGTCAGCGCGTTTTGTCCCAGCAGAGCACCTTCCAGCAGATCCATGCATAAACCAACAATAAAGCCTGTGAACACTCCGACTCTATGAGGTACAGCAATACACCAGTAAATCAGTACCATAAAAACCCATTCAGGTTGCAGCCAGAGTAATTTATCCGGCAGAGGCATGGCTGAAAGCAATAATGCCAGCAGAAACGTGGAGAAAATCACCAGGATTGCCATTATGTATTATCTCCTGAGGTATTCTGATCAGATAAAGGAGCCTCCGGGTTATCAGGTGTTTCCGGCTGAGACTCAGCAGGGCTGGCTGTTGCTTTATTTTTCTGACCCCCTTCTTCGGGGAGAGGCGTAGGTTCTCTGGGATTCAGAAGCAGTACGTAACGGCTACGTTCCAGCTGGGCAAGAGGGCGAGCTGTGACTTTGGCAAAGGGTTTTCCGGGTTGATGTTCCACTGTGTTCAACTCTGCAACGGGATACCCCGGAGGAAAACGTCCACCCAGGCCTGATGTCACCAGAAGATCTCCTTCCCGGATATCGGCAGTTTCCGGAACATGCGTCAGCTGAAGAGAGTTCATACTGCCTGTACCGGAAGCAATCGCTCTGAAACCATTACGATTGACTACGACAGGAACGGCATGAGACGTATCCGCAATCAGTAATACCCGGCTGGTAAATGCACTGACAGCTACAACCTGGCCGACCAGCCCCAGTACATCTACAACCGCTTGTCCCTCGTAAACGCCATCATTACGACCTTTATTAATCAGGACCTGATGCAGAAAGGCATCTGAGTCCAGCCCGATGACCTCACCGAGCATAAAACGATCATCGTAACCGTCCTGAGCATTTAACAGCTCCCTTAAACGGATGTTTTCTGCGATCAGCCATGCCATACGCTGATTTTTGCTGGATAACAGCAGTGCCCTTTCTTTCAGCATGGCATTTTCATCAAGGAGGGCATTTCGATCAGAAAAAACAGTAGCTCCCCAGGACCAGAGCTGGGTTGGCAGATCAACTGCCCACTGTAAGGGGGTGACGGCGACAGTCAGGACGGAACGAACCTTATCCATATGCTGGTATCGATAATCAGAAAACATCAGGACAAATGCCAGCACAATACTGAGCAGTAGTCTGAGCCCCAGAGATGGACCTCTTACAAATAGCGGGTTAATTTCTGCCTCCTTAAAATCTGACTGCACTGATACAGATAAACGACATTCCTGATAATTTTATGCCAGATTTACTGCAGGCAAAATAAAAATGGCGGTTGCTAACCGCCATTTTACTCTTATCTGGTACTGTCAGAAAGACTTAACACTGACACTCATATAAATGATGAGTCAGAGTTAACCCGGCTGGCGGGAGGACTCTCTGTACAGATAGTGCACAGGACAGGCTATCAGCCCTCGCTGGACAGTAAATCAAAGGTATGCTGGTCTATCATTTCCAGAGCACGACCACCGCCGCGGGCAACACAGGTCAGAGGCTCTTCTGCGATAATAACCGGCAGGCCTGTTTCTTCTGCAATCAGCTTATCGATATCCCGCAACAAAGCTCCACCACCGGTCAGTACCAGCCCTCGCTCGGCAATATCAGAGGCCAGTTCTGGAGGGGATTGCTCCAGGGCACTTTTAACGGCCTGTACAATAGAGGACAGAGGCTCTTGCAGAGCTTCAAGAATTTCATTTGAATTCAGGGTGAAACTGCGCGGAATACCTTCAGCCAGATTACGACCCCGGACATCAATTTCACGCATATCACTGCTTGGATAAGCGCAACCAATCTCTTCTTTGATACGCTCAGCCGTCGCTTCACCTATCAGGCTTCCATAGTGGCGGCGTACATAGGACACGATGGCTTCATCAAAGCGGTCACCACCAATGCGTACGGACTGAGAATAGACCACACCATTGAGTGATATAATCGCGATCTCAGTCGTACCGCCACCAATATCAACCACCATAGAACCGTTGGCTTCATCAACCGGAAGTCCTGCACCAATCGCTGCGGCCATAGGCTCTTCAATCAAGAATACTTCTCGGGCACCGGCCCCCATCGCAGATTCTCGAATGGCTCGGCGCTCAACCTGAGTTGACATGCAGGGTACACAAACCAGGACGCGAGGGCTTGGCGTCAGCCAGCTGTTCTCGTGTACTTTGTTGATAAAATGCTGCAGCATTTTTTCGGTAACATGGAAATCTGCAATAACACCGTCCTTCATCGGACGAATGGCAGTAATGTTACCCGGCGTACGACCCAGCATACGTTTTGCGTCCAGACCGACAGCCGCTACGCTGCGCTGGTTGCCATGATGACGAATGGCCACTACGGAGGGCTCATCCAGTACTACGCCGCGACCGCGAACATAGATCAAAGTGTTAGCAGTCCCCAGATCAATTGACAGATCGCTGGAAAACAGACCTCTGAGTCGTTTAAACATGTGATTTTTTTCACCTAAATCCAATTTACCCTGTGCAGGCAGAACTCTAACAACCAGCGGCACACACGGCAAGATACAAATGTGTCAGGCGGGTGGAAATATGTTAAATTGTGCGCCTATTTTCCTATTAAACCACATTTTGTGACTAAACTGGCTCACTCAGGGCAGGAAGCTACATGGCTCTAGAAAGATCCGATGTTGAGAAAGTCGCCCATCTGGCCCGACTTCAGATCGAAGAAAACGATATTCCGGAATACACCCGCAATCTGACCAGCATTCTGGATCTGGTCGATCAGATGCAGGAGGTAGATACCGGTGACATTGAACCGCTGGCACATCCCCTGGATGCCACTCAGCGCCTTCGTCATGACGAAGTGACTGAAAGCAATCAGCGTGAACACTTCCAGCAGAATGCACCTGCCACAGAAGCAGGTTTGTTCCTGGTACCTAAAGTGATTGAGTAATTCAGTCATTCCCGGGTAGCCAAAGAATTCCATATCAGGGCGTTTCCTGATCTGATTGACGCATAAAGATCGTTCCGATCGGCAGAAGCTGCTCGGAACGCCGGAAACGCCGGACACGGGTAGCGAAGGATTTATTCCACATGCACAACAAAACCATTGCTGAGCTGGCAAAAGGCCTGGCGGATGGAGATTTCTCCAGCGTTGAGCTGACCCAGCACTTCTTGCAGCGTATTGATGAGCTGGATAGCCAGTACAACAGCTTTATCACTGTGACACCAGAGCAGGCTCTGGCTGAGGCAAAAGCGGCAGATGACATTCGTGCTGCAGGTAATGCCGGCAAAATGGCCGGGATTCCGATTGCTCATAAAGATATTTTCTGTACCAACGGTGTATTAACCACTTGTGGCTCTAAGATGCTGTCCAATTTTGTTGCGCCATACGATGCAACAGTGATCAGTAACTTTAAAAAAGCCGGTATGGTGTCTTTGGGTAAAACTAATATGGATGAGTTCGCTATGGGCTCCTCCAATGAGACCAGCTTCTTTGGTCCGTCGAAAAACCCATGGGACCTGAATGCTGTGCCTGGTGGTTCTTCCGGTGGTTCTGCAGCAGCAGTAGCAGCACGCCTGGCCCCTGCTGCTACAGGTACAGATACTGGTGGCTCGATTCGTCAGCCTGCGGCGTTCTGTGGTATTACCGGTCTGAAACCGACTTATGGTCGTGTATCCCGTTGGGGCATGATTGCGTACGCCTCCAGTCTGGATCAGGGCGGCCCTATGGCCCGCACGGCGGAAGACTGTGCCCTGCTGATGAATGAGATGGCCGGTTTTGATCCTAAAGATTCCACCTCTCTGAAAAAAGCGGTGCCGGACTACACTGCAGATCTGGACAAACCTCTGAATGGCCTGCGTATTGGTCTGCCAAAAGAGTATTTTGGTGAAGGTTTGTCTGCAGAGATGGGTGATACCATCATGACTGCAATCAAAGAGTTTGAAAAACTGGGTGCCACCGTTCAGGAAATCAGCTTGCCAAATACGATGCTGGCTATTCCTGCATATTACGTGATTGCACCAGCAGAGGCTTCTTCTAACTTGTCCCGTTATGATGGTGTTCGCTTTGGTCATCGCTGTGATGATCCGGTGAATCTGGAAGATCTGTATAAGCGTTCCCGTGGCGAAGGCTTTGGTAAGGAAGTTCAGCGTCGTATTCTGGTCGGTACATATGCTCTGAGTGAAGGCTATTACGATGCTTACTATCGTAAAGCTCAGCGTATTCGTCGCCTGATTCAGCAGGACTTCCTGAATGCCTTTGAGGAAGTTGATCTGATTATGGGCCCTACGGCACCTACTGCTGCGTTTGATCTGGGCAGTAATACAGACGATCCGGTACAGATGTATATGGAAGATATTTATACACTGGCTGTCAATCTGGCCGGGCTTCCGGGTATTTCTGTACCTGCAGGTCTGATCAATAATCGCCCTGTGGGTCTGCAGATTCTGGCAGGACACTTCCAGGAGTCTCAGTTGCTGAATGCTGCGCATCAGTTCCAGAGCGCAACCAGCTGGCACCAACTGGCGCCTGGCGCTGGTCAGTAATTTACAGACCTGATTAGAGGATAATACGATGGAATGGGAAGCAGTGATCGGGCTGGAGATTCATGTCCAGCTTGCCACCCAGTCTAAGATTTTTTCCGGAGCCAGCATTGCGTTTGGTTCCGAACCTAATACTCAGGCCTGTGCCGTTGACCTGGGCCTGCCTGGCATTCTGCCGGTACTGAATGAATCTGCCGTTGAAATGGCAGTAAAGTTTGGTCTGGGTATTGAAGCTGAGATCGGCAAGAAGTCTGTTTTTGAGCGTAAGAACTACTTCTACCCGGACCTGCCAAAAGGCTATCAGACCACGCAGAATGATCTGCCAATTGTTGGCCCTGGTATCATCGAAGTGGAGCCGGAAGAAGGCAAAATCCGTCAGATCCGCATCCACCATGCACATCTGGAAGAAGATGCGGGTAAATCCCTGCACGAAACGTATTTTGATGAAAGCGGCCACGGCATGACGGGTATCGACCTGAACCGTGCCGGTACACCGCTGCTGGAGATCGTATCCGAGCCGGATATGCGCTCTGCCAAAGAAGCTGTAGCCTATATTAAAGCGATCCACAGCATTGTGACCTACCTGGGTATCTCTGACGGTAATATGTCAGAAGGCTCCATGCGTTGTGATGCTAACGTTTCTGTCCGTCTGAAAGGCGAAGAGAAATACGGCACCCGTGCTGAGATCAAAAACATCAACTCGTTCAAGTTTATCGAAAAAGCGATCAATCATGAGATTGAGCGTCAGATCGAATTGATTGAGGATGGTGGTAAAGTCGTTCAGGAAACCCGCCTGTACGATCCGGATAAAAATGAAACCCGCTCTATGCGTAGCAAAGAGGAAGCTAACGACTACCGCTACTTCCCATGTCCTGATCTGCTGCCTGTGGTACTGGATGAAGCCTATATCGAGCATATCCAGGCTGAAATGCCGGAACTGCCGAAGCAGAAGAAGCAGCGTTTTGTGGATGAAATGGGCCTGTCCTCCTATGATGCTGGCGTACTGTCTGCCACCCGCCCAATGGCGGAGTACTTTGAGCAGGTAAAAGAGCGTTGTGGCGATGCTAAGCAAGCCGCAAACTGGGTAATGGGTGAACTGTCCGGTCAGATGAACAAAGACGGTGTTGAGATTGAACAGAGCCCGGTATCTGCTGAGCAACTGGGTGATCTGATCAGCCGTATCATTGATAAAACGATCAATGGTAAAGCCGCCAAGCAGGTGTTTGCAGCCCTGTGGGCTGGTGAAGGTGCGTCTGCTGATGAGATCATCGAAGCGAAAGGTCTGAAACAGGTTACTGATACCGGCGCGATTGCCGCTGTTGTTGACGAGGTACTGGCTAACAACCCTCAACAGGTTGAACAGTATCAGGCTGCGCCGGAAGATAAGCGAGGCAAAATGGTTGGCTTCTTTGTTGGTCAGGTGATGAAAGCATCGAAAGGAACTGCGAATCCTCAGATGGTGAATCAGCTATTGAAAGAGAAGCTGGGTTAATCAAATTATCCCGATGACTCTGTTAAAAATCCCCATGATTGCAAAATGATGGGGATTTTTTTATCTGATAAACAGGTTTTTGTCTGACAACAGTTATCCGTGCGCAACAAGGATAGCTTTATGATGGTCATCAATCAGGTCGTCAGTGAAAAGGTGCTGGAAGAAACGGCTTCTTTACCTCGTTTATAACCCTTCATGGTATGTTGCAAGCAGCACAGAGTGCTATGCTGCCGGTATCAATCATCATCTGGCGTATGAGCATAGGGCCAGTCCATTCTCCTGGAGAAAGGCGATGGTTCTTTGGTGATCTCTTTTTACTCTTGTTTCAGAGAGGGCCGGAGAAAGCAGAAATACTATTTCTGGTCCATATCAATGGCGCCATCCCAGTTGCGAGCCACTTTTTTACTGAGTAAACGGGCGCAGGTCTGATAGTGGAATTTCAGTGCCTGATCTTTAGGGAACATCAGAGCGCCTTTTTTGAACCACTTTACAGCACTCTCAAAGTCTTTCTGGTGGCGATATGATAAACCATGAGCAATATAGGTCTCTGCTTTAATCTTGGCTTCCTGCACTTTGACCGGATCATTTTCCAGAATTTCATAGATTTCAACCGGCTCTTTTTTCCCTTTTACCCGCAGCCAGTCCAGAATACGGTGTTTGAAAATATCCCGATCTTCCAGAAGGTCCATTGTGTCACGGCTGACAATAATTCTGGCACCATAGTATTTCGTCAAACCTTCCAGTCGGGAAGAAATATTCACGGCATTACCGATAGCGGTAAAATCCATGCGTTCAGCACTGCCTACCGTACCTATCATTACCTCACCGCTATGGATACCTATGCCAGTCTGAATCGGCGGATAGGACACTTTTCGTCGATGTTTGTTATAGAGGACCAGAGCACGTTGCATATCAATAGCGGCCAGAATAGCTGAGTGAGCACTTTTACGCTCACTATCCAGTTCGAACAGAGCCATTATGGCATCACCGATAAACTTATCCACAAAGCCACCATGCTTCTGTATTGGTGGTTCCATACGAGACAGGTAAGAGTTCAGAAAACGGAACACTTCATCCGGTGTCATCAGCTCGGATAGTTCCGTAAAAGCACGGACATCACTGAAAAGAATGGTGATATTGCCGCTGTCAAAGTTCCCCAGGCTGATCTCTTCAAAGTCATGGGCTTTTTTTCGGCTGATAAACTGTTTAGGAACAAATTTTTCGAAGGTGTTGGAGAATTTCTGACGGGTCTCCATGACACTCTGGGCCAGCAGGTTTTCTCTTTCCAGCATTCGCATGCGATCGGCGATACCCAGTGACATAATCATGCCGCCGAAAGAGGCCCCGATATAAGCGGAATATTCGGTGTAAAAGTTACTGGGAATAAAGCCCATTTCCTGAAGGACAAAGTAAAATATTCCCAGAACCAGTAACATCCAGCTCATCAGGTAGTACTGAACGGAGAATACCGCGCGGTTCAGGCTGACCGCTCCGGTGATCAGGCTGGTTACTGCACATACAAACGCAATTCCCATTCCGAAAGGTACCATAATGTCGTACGGTAATAGCAGAGACAGAAAAGCTCCCGTGGCGGCAATGGACATAATAGCGATCAGTACATAATCAATAATAGGGGTATTTCTGCGTGTGCCAAGAAAGCGACGGCCGAGCAATGAAAAGCCTATTACGCCTGCAAACAGGAAAAATGGCAGGCTTTTATCCGAAAGAGACGGGTAGTATCTCCAGATAAACTCAAAGGCAAAACCATCGATAGACATAATAATGGCGACAAGGCATGCCATACTGGCGATATAGTACAGATAAATCTTATCCCAGCTGTTGACCAGAACCAGGAAGTTATAGGTAATTAACAGAGCCAGTACACCATAGAAGAGGCCATAAATATACTGCTCAAGGTTCAGTTTGCTCAGCAACTGTTCGGGCTGCCATAACCTGATTGGCATGGGCATAAAACCTTTGGTTTTCAGGCGCAGATAAGCTGTAACGTACTGCCTGGCTGGAATATCCAGTCTGAACAGGAAATGTCTGCTGGAGAGTTCACGTTTATAAACCGGATAGTTGGCATTGACCTTCCGGCTCAGACCCTGTCCATTAGCATCAAACAGATACAACTCCACCTGATCATAAAATGGATAGCCTACTTCCAGTATCAGTTCTTTATCCTTACTATCGGGATTGATCAGTTCTGCTTTAATCCAGTGAACGGAGCTGTACATATCTGAATCAGCCATACGAATGCTATTGCGTTCAAACAGTTGTTGTCCCGCTGCTCCTGCGATTTCTCTTATAGTAAGTGAGCCTTTACTATCCTTGAAGATGGAGATATGACTATTTAACAGATAAGGTCCAGATGTTCTGTCCAGTACCAGAGGTTCACGGGCAAATAGCAGCAATGGGCACATGACCAGGGTTAGTAGTGCCCATCTGAGTAGTTCTGGTTTCATACGGTCTCTATTTTCAAACTCCGCGCTTTTCCGAAGCCCCGTGAAAAATACGCCTTACCTGGCAGGATATTCAATGACTTATATACAGCACCGAACAAAGCCGGTACCTATCAGTTATAGCAGACTCAAAGGGATGCAGGAAATATCTGAAGGCTCATGATATCTTAAGGGATAACACAAAAATACCAGAAAATAATGTTCTGATTCATAAATGGATGATTTCCGTAGTGGATTGGAAATAGCCCACTACGGAGTAAAGGCATTCAGTGAGACAGCATTGAGTTATGTTTAATCTTCTCAGCTGTCCCCGCCAAACAGATCCCGGGTATATACTCTTTCAGAGATATCCAGCAGATCATCTGTCATTCTGTTTGCCACAATGACATCAGCCCTTTGTTTAAAGTCGGCCAGATCGGACAAAACTTCAGAATTAAGGAAACGATTTTCGTGGGCTGCCGGTTCATAAATAATGACTTCGATACCGACTGCTTTAATGCGCTCAATCACCCCCTGAATAGCTGATGCTCTGAAATTATCTGAGCCAGCTTTCATGACCAGTCTGTATACACCGACAACTTCAGGCTTTTTGCGAATAATAGAGTCGGCAATGAAATCTTTCCGGGTACTATTGGCGTCTACAATCGCCTGAATCAGGTTGTTAGGCACAGATTCGTAGTTGGCCAGTAGCTGCTTAGTATCTTTTGGCAGGCAGTAACCTCCATATCCAAAAGAGGGATTGTTGTAGTGGGAACCGATACGGGGATCAAGCCCTATGCCCTCAATAATTTGTCGGGAATCCAGTTGATGGGTTTCAGCATAGGTATCCAGCTCATTAAAGAAAGCAACCCGCATTGCCAGAAATGTATTCGCAAACAGTTTAATAGCTTCTGCTTCTGTGGAATCAGTGAACAGTGTTGGAATATCTGTTTTTCTGGCGCCTTGTTGCAGCAATGTGGCGAACTGCCGGGCCCGTTCCGATTGTTCACCGACCACGATGCGGGATGGATACAGGTTGTCGTACAGCGCCTGACCTTCGCGCAGGAACTCGGGAGAGAACATCAGATTACTGGTCTGATATTTTTCTCTGGCTGACGCTGTAAAACCAACGGGAATAGTGGATTTAATCACCATGACTGCATCAGGGTTGATTGCGATAACATCCTGAATAACAGACTCAACACTTCTGGTATTAAAGTAGTTGGTTTCCGGGTCATAGTCTGTCGGCGTGGCTATGATCACAAAATCTGCTTCAGCATAGGCTTGCTGTTTATCTAATGTAGCCTGAAAGCTGAGGGCTTCATTGGCCAGAAAATACTCAATTTCCGGATCGGCAATGGGAGATTGCTGCTGATTAAGCAGATCTACTTTTTCAGACAGCACATCCAGTGCAATAACCTCATTGTGCTGGGCCAGCAATAACGCATTAGACAGACCAACGTAGCCTGTACCAGCAATAGCTATCTTCATACTGCAGACTCCCGGTTCAGCCAGTCCAGATATTGTCGGACGCCTTCAGCTACTGTGGCAAATGGCTGATCATAGCCCGCCTCTCTCAGAGCAGAGATATCGGCTTCGGTAAAGCTCTGGTAAGCCCCTTTCAGGTGTTCAGGGAAAGGAATATATTCTTTATGGCCAGATTGACCACTATTGTTGTGCCAGGCCAGTACGGCATCGGCAACGTCATTAAAGCTCTGGCAACGGCCGGTACCCAGATTGAAGATGCCACTTTTATCCGGATTCTGCCAGAACCAGAGTTTGACTTTAACCAGATCCTGCACGAATACAAAGTCCCGGCGCTGTTCACCATCAGCATAACCATCGGTGCCACCAAAAAGTTTACATACACCAGATTCTTTCAGCTGATTGTTAAAGTGGAACGCGACAGAGGCCATTGAGCCTTTATGCTGTTCACGAGGGCCGTAAACATTGAAATAGCGAAAACCTGTGACCTGGCTTTCAAAGGTATGTTCAATACTGCGAACATACTGATCAAACTGCCACTTAGAGTAGCCGTATACATTCAGAGGTTTTTCAAACTCCCGAGCTTCTTTAAAGACATCACTACCGCCATAGACAGAAGCACTGGAGGCATAAAGAAAAGGAATTTTTCTGCCCAGACAGAAATGCAGCAGGGCTTTGGAGTAATCATAGTTATTGTGCATCATGAAGCGTCCATCCCACTCTGTTGTGGATGAACAGGCTCCTTCATGAAAGATAACTTCAATGTCAGGTAATGATTCCGGGGTGTTTTGTACCTGGCTCAGAAAATCGTCCTTGTCCATATAATCCGCAATATCACAATCGCTGATGTTATAAAATTTGCGGCCATCACTCAGGTTATCCACAACCAGAATATCCGTACGTCCCTGTTCATTCAAAGACTTAACAATATTGCTGCCAATGAAGCCAGCACCGCCTGTGACTACGATCATTCAGAAACCTCGGAAATCATTCAGTGATCCCGGCTTTTCTCCTGCTGCAGATTATTATCCGAAGCAGGTGAGCGGCTTTACGGGATGTCATCAAAAAGTATCAATGCGTTAAATGAGTCTGGCTGTACGCTGCATAGCCAGATGAATGGGGTCATGCATTGTTGCTCTGAGCAAACGCTATGTTATGGTGTATGGCCACTTGTTGAGGACGTCTGTCCCATCATCAGGGCTCAAGCCCGAAATCGCGAGCTTTTGTTCAGAGGCTTAGTTTGTGTCTGGTATTTTATATCAGCTCAGGGCTATCCGACACCGGCTAAAGCGTTTTGCCTCGCCCGATACCTGAAAAGGTCAGCCCGGCAGCTTCAGCCTCATCCGGATTAAATATATTACGACCATCCAGCAGCAGAGGCGTATTCATGGACCCGGCCAGGCGATACAAGTCCAGATTCCAGAACTCTTTCCACTCCGTCACCAGCATGACGGCATCAGCCTGTTCCGCAGCTTGCCAGGGGGAATTACAGTATTCAATATCAGTTCCTTCAGGCAAGGCTTGATCTGTAAAGTGCGTGCGCATAGAGTCCAGAGCAACCGGATCATACAGGCTGACTCTGACACCATGTGTCAGTAATGACTGAACCAGTACAACCGCCGGGCTGCCATAAATGCTGGCAGTACCGGGTTTGAATGAGCAACCCCAGATAGCGACTTTTTTACCCTGTACATCGGCATCAAAATAGCGCCAGAATTTACGGAATAACAGATCTTTTTGCTGTTCGTTAATGTCACAGACACTGCCCAGAAGACCGGACTGAAAACCGCTGCCCAGATTCTGTACCAGTTGCTCCAGGGTATTCATAAAGGCCTGGCCACCGAAACCACACCCCGGATAAAGGTACTGGAAGCCAATACGGGAATCAGAACCGATACCGTGCCGCACCGGCTCAATATCAATATCCATAGCATCTGCAAAACCTGCCAGTTCATTCATAAAACTGATGCGTGTGGCCAGCATGCCGTTAATGGCGACCTTAGTCAGCTCCGCTTCTTTGGGCTGCATAACAATCAGGGTGTCTTTACTGCGATTGAAAGGCGTTAGCAGACGTCTCAGATAATCAGTCGCATCATTATGCTGGCTGCCCAGAATAATACGTTCTGGTCGGGAGAAGCTTTCAATTGCACGTCCCGATTGAATAAAACCTGGCCAGTAGACAACACATACCTGATCAGGCAGGGCTTTATTCAGAGTCAGCTGCAAACGATCCGTAGTGCCAACCAGTACCGGATGGGTCAGCGCGATAATAACAGGGCTGTTTTGCAAAGCAGCCTGTTGACGGGCAAAGACCAGACAGTCTTCCTGCAGTTGGTCAAAATTCTCAGTATTGCGTGCGTAGATCAGCAGGCGAATCGCCTGATTGGAAAGTGGGTCAGGTACCGTCGTACTGTATGGGTTTCGGAGTATTTGTAAGCGCCCGCTGCGACTTTCCTCGTCGAGCATACGCTTAAGACCAGGTTCTCCGGACAGATCCTGATGACCTGTGGTGCTCAACCAGGTCTGACAGCCTGTGGATGCCAGTACCGTTGCTTTTGTCCAGGCCACGATATCATCGCCTGTCACCAGTACACTCATGCCTGCGATCCTTTGATTACTGCTGTGATTGCCATTGTCTGACTGATATGTCTGCTGATTATTGTGATCATGCCTGCTTATCACTGGATAACTGTCTGACCTGGCTGATTTGTCGGGACAGAGCCTGTGTCGAGCTGTCCAGATGGTTCGGGCTATCATTTTCAGCCACTGCACCAGAGAGTGCGGGCTGTAGTTGCAATGCCACGATTTTACCCAGCTCAACACCCCACTGGTCAAACGGATTAATGCCCCAGATAACCGCCTGGGCATACACTTTATGCTCATATGCTGCAATCAGAGCACCCAGGGATTCCGGATTGAGGTGATCCAGTAATAAGGTTGATGATGGCTGATTGCCCGGATAATGGCGATACGGGTTATCGGAAGGCTCAACGGCATGATTGCCAAACGCCAGTACCCGGGATTGTGCCAGGCAATTCGAAATATTCAGTTCATGCTGAGCCAGCATGGAAGCATAATGTGCACTGCCCTGAATACTATCATAGCGGCGTGCGGCCAGAATAAAATCAGATGCGACGGCATGGGTGCCCTGATGCAGCAGCTGATAAAATGCGTGCTGTGCGTTGGCTCCGACTTCTCCCCAAAGCACCGGGCAAGTCTCATAGCTGATCGCTTCGCCGGACTGCAGTACCGATTTACCATTGCTCTCCATCTCCAGTTGTTCCAGATAGGAGGGAAAGAACTTCAGACGGCCATCATAAGGTAAAATAGCGTGAGCATGGATTTTCAGGAAGTTAACATTCCATATACCGCAAAGCGCCATCAGTACAGGGATATTATTATCCAGAGGGGCCTGAGAAAAGTGGCAGTCCATTTTATGAGCGCCCAGCAGCAGAGCTCTGAAGGTTTTCATGCCTAATGCCAGCGCAATAGGCAGACCAATAGCAGACCACAGCGAGAAACGTCCGCCGACCCAGGACCAGAAATGTAACTGGTTTTCAATCGGAATACCCCATTGAGTCATTTTCTCAGCACTGGCCGAGACTCCAATGAAATGACATCGATACATCAGGGCGTCATTGTGACAGAACTGGCGTAACCAGGCGCGTACGGTATCGGCGTTGGACAGTGTATCTATGGTCGTGAATGATTTGGATGAGACAATAAACAGCGTGGTTTCAGCATTCAGATGACTCAGCAGTTCGAATAACTGACTGCCATCAATCGTTGAAGCAAAGTGGACTTTTAATGCTGAGGTCTGAGCATATTCACGCAGAGCATGGGTCACCATCAGAGGGCCAAGATCACTGCCACCAACACCCAGATTGACCACATCTGTGATTTTACGCCCGGTACAACCTCGCCAGATGCCAGACTGAATCCGATCCACCAGTCCGGCCATTTTGTCCAGTTGTCGATGGACTTCCGGCAGGATACGGCTGTCATCCGGTTGCAGGTGATCAGGGCCAGCCTGTTCTGGTGTACGCAGTGCCGTATGCAATGCCGCTCTCTGTTCGCTGTGGTTAACAGGCTGGCCTGTGAACAGATGTTTGATTTTTTCGGGCAGCTGGCGCTCTTCAGCCATCTGAATCAGCGTTTTCAGAATCTTATCGTCCAGTCGCTGCTTACTGTAATCCAGCGTCAGGCCATCGATGTGGCTGCAAAACATTTGTCCACGTAAAGGATGCTGCCGGAACAGCTCTGCCAGATCCGGAGCGGCTTCAGCCAGGGTATTAAGCTGTTTAAAACTGCTGCTCTGGTCAAAGGGCAGGGAGGTATATAATGATTCCGTATCCGATATCATATCGCTGAAATATTCCTGGTCACCGGTTATTACGAGCGGTTATCTGACCGGATACCTGCTATTTCACGGCTGAACAGGTTCCGGCTTCTGAAATGAGTGAATCTGCAGGAGTGGCCGCAGAGTCAGATTAACCCTGCTTCTGAGGCCAGTTGCTGATTGGCTTTCAGCCAGCCTTCGATATAGCCGCAATCAAATGTCCGGCCTTTCATCCGGTAAGCCTGAACACTATGGCCATTGGCAATCAGCTGATCAATGGCATCGGTCAGCTGGATTTCGCCCCCGGCACCCGGTGGAGTTTCAGCCAGTACAGACATAATACTTCCGGGAAGAATATAGCGGCCAATAACGGACAGACGGCTGGGAGCTTCCGATGGTGATGGCTTTTCTATCACAGATATCATCGCTACACTTTCACCGGCAGCAGGTTCCAGCCCGGAGCAATCGACAATGCCATACTGATTGACGCGTTCCAGCGCAACCTGCTCAACCATAATCTGCGCTGAACGGGTTTCTGCAAAACGCTGACACATCTGCCGGAGGTCATTGGCCTGCAGATCTGAAGGCTGATTTTTAACCAGAACATCCGGCAGAATCACTGCGAATGCCTCATCTTCTGCAATCAGGTGAGATGCGCTATAAACCGCATGCCCCAGTCCCAGAGCCTGATCCTGACGAACGCTGGTAATTTTCAGTTCAGGTGGTGCTATAGCTTTAAGGGTGTCCAGAATCGCTTGTTTACCCTTTTCTTCCAGCAGCGTTTCCAGCTCGAAATGAGGGACAAAATGGTCTTCAATGGCCGATTTGCCAGAGCGAGTCACCAGAATAATTTCATTCAGGCCTGCAGCCAGTGCTTCTTCTACCACATGCTGGATCACTGGACGATCAACAACCGGTACCATTTCTTTAGGAATTGACTTACTGATAGGCAGTAAACGGGTTCCCAGACCCGCGACAGGGATAACCACCTTATTTAACTGATTGTCTGAGACCGTCATTTTTCCGCTCTTACTGTTCGTCTGGTGCAATAGTACACCAAGGCTATGCTGATCGGCAGTCCTGAATGCGCTGAGGGACTATTTTCAGCGAAAAGATGTGAAAAAATTGCCGATATGTTGTCAGAGCTGAATACCCTGATCTTCTGACGCCGGATTACGGAAAAAATTTTGTCAGGATGTCAGAAATGTTCCGATTATGTTGCCTGACTGTTGAGCAGCACTTCCGCCAGTTCGGCAAAGCCATAGCCACCAGAGCTGGCGGTAATAAAGCGCGGGCTGTATTTCAGATCGGGTAAAAAACGGCGAATATTACCCACGCCAAAAGTGTGATCGAAGTGTTCAAACATCGCTTCATCATTCGGAGAATCTCCGATAAAAGCGCATTGTCCGGGGTGCAGATCAGATTGTTGTTGTAACCAGTGCAGGGCGGTATCTGCTTTACTGTAGTCTCCCAGCCATGCGTTGATATGAATAGAACTGAGCCTGGCGGATATGCCCTGATCGGTCAGCCATTGTGTCGCTTTGATCGCTGTTTCTGCCGGCACCTCGGCCTGCTGGCCTATGTCAAAAGCCATATCGGTCAGGCGGTATGGCTGATCAAGGGTATAACCCACATCGGGAAAGTGCTCTGATAATTGCTGGCCCAGTCTGAGCAGAGTGGTCCGGTTTTTTGCCCTGACTGCCTCCGGATAACGAAATGACGTTTGTACATGCCCCAGGCTGTCCTGAGTCATCCAGAAACTGCCATTTTCTCCGATAACGGTGGTGACAGGCCAGGTACGTATCATGCAATCACACCAGCCACCACAGGCTCCGGTAACCGGAATAACCTGAATACCAGCTTGCTGCAGGCGGGACATCGCCTGGAAGGTTTCCAGAGGCAGCTGTCCCTGCCAGGTCAGCGTATCATCCACATCGGTAAACAGAACTTTGACCGCAATATCCAGTTGATCAGGGAGAGGCTGGACAGAAACCGCATTCATATACAGGTTATCCTTAACAGTGATGACAGATAAAAATTCAATGATGTCTGACCCGGCATACAAGCCGGGCCAGGTTTTTCGAGTAGGGTACCTGAAGCCGGTGATGGTGCCCGAAGCCGGATCGTACTCACAGTGTCAGGCACTCTGCATCAGGCGCTCAGTGTCAGACATAAGGGCTGATGGTCTGAGGCATCGGTTTGAGTGTCTACTACCAGATTCTTAATACTCAGTGCCCGGTTCATCAGAAACTCGGTATTACACAGGAAGAAATCCCGGCAGTGCTCACCTTCTGGCCATTGCTTGTGGTCATGGCAGCCGCAGGTCGGCAGGTGAGGAGTTTCTTCATTCAGCATCGCCCAGCAGTCATGCCAGCCAAGATCATTGGTCAGCCAGTCGTAATCTTCGCCTTCCACGGCCAGGTTCAGATCACCGCATAACAGCACCTCGGCTGTTTCCGGTGCCGGCAGGTAACAGCCATGAGTATCCCGGGCGGGTTCCGATTCCCGTTTCAGTTCAGCCTGGTAGCGGATCTGGTTTAAGGCATCAATTTGCTGTCGGCGTTCACCCTGATGATGGAATGCCAGGTGAGTATTAATGATTCTGACAACACCATCAGAGCCATCTTCATTCTGGTAGCACACCAGGGTTTCTACGGCACAGCGGGGCATCTGCCAGATACCGTCAAGTGCCGGAGAGGGCAATACATGCACCCGATAATCTGCCAGTTTTTCAGAGCGAACCAGAGTCAGATTGCCAAACTCTCGCCGGACTGGAAGAGCCGTTGCAGCGGTTTGGTCCGATGTGCTGGTTTGATCCGATGTGGTGGTTTGATCCGATGGTGGTGGTGCTTCAGCCAATGGCCAGCTTAATGCGGCCCCCCAGACCGGGCTGTATTCCGGGAAGGCCTGACAAAATAATGCCAGTTGATCATTATGGCCATGTTCCGGAAAAAAACGTGCCACTTCCTGTAAACAGATCACATCAGCCTGTGGCCACTGCTTTAAGGTATCGACAATCCGCTGTACCGAAAAAACACCATCGCATCCCAGAGTCGCCTGAATATTCCAGCTGACAACCTGCATCACATCTTCCTCTATTCGATAATCTCTTCATAGCCTGGACAGAATAATCCGCTAAATCTACATAATCTGCACGTTCATTCAGTCTGGCCAGGCTATTTGATACCTGCCCGCATAAAGGATTGCACGAACTGTTTCTGGAACAGTAAAAACAGCACCAGCAACGGACCAACAGAGATCAGGGTGCCAGCACAAATAACCGGCCAGTCCACGCCGGATTCCGGGGCCCCAAAGATAGCCATGCCGACGGTGAGCGGGCGACTGTTTTCTGTGTTAGTGACCACCAGAGGCCATAAAAAGTTATTCCAGTGATAACTGACCGATACCAGAGCAAAGGCCAGATAAGTCGGTTTGGCTAAAGGCACGTAGACTTTGCGGATAATCTGCAGCTCTGAGCAGCCTTCAATTCGTGCCGCATCTTCCAGTTCCTGGGGCACGGTTTTAAAGGTCTGGCGTAACAGAAAAATACCAAAAGCACTGGCCAGATAGGGCAGGCCGACGCCGATATAAGTATCGATTGCATTCAGACTGGCCAGGGTCTGGTAGTTTTCTACAATCAGGATCTCTGGCACTACCATCAGCTGCATCAGAATCAGGGCAAAGACAATGGCCCGTCCCCGGAACTCAATGCGGGCCAGGGCATAACCGGCCAGTGTACAAAGAGCCAGCTGACAGATCAGAATCAGGCCGGTAATCACCATAGTGTTAAACATATACGCCATAAAAGGCGCCTGCTGCCAGGCAGAGTAAAAATGTTCCAGAGTCAGGGGGGCATTCAGGTCAAAACGCGTGGCGAATTCACCTGGATGAAAAGCCGCCCAGAATGCGTATAACAGCGGAAAGATCCAGATCAGTGCCAGCAACCAGGCCATGATGGCAGACAGCCATTCCGCCAGACGAATCAGACCGGCTTTGATACCTTCTCCGGGTATCGGATTCAGAGATGTATCCATTGATTTATTCATAATGATTCCCCGCCATTTTTACGACTGTTCTCTTTCAATTACTTGCTTATCGATAATGAACCCGGCGTTCCAGTACACCGAACTGAAGCAGTGCCAGCACGACCAGAATCATTAACAGCACGACCGTAAGCGCAGCGGCATAAGCGGTATCAAAGAAGCTGAAGGCATTTTCGTAGATGTAATACAGCAGCAGATTACTGGCATTATTCGGGCCGCCTTTCGTCAGAATAAACAGATGATCCACCAGCTTGAAGGCGTTCAGAATGGCATTGACCAGGACAAATAAAGTGGTGGGCATTAACAGAGGCAGCGTAATTCTGCGCAGCATTCTGAAACGGCTGGCACCTTCGATTTCGGCTGCCTGGTACAGTTCCGGGCTGATGGCCTGCAGCGCAGCCAGATAAAAGATCATAAAGAAGCCTGCTTCTTTCCAGATCGTCATGACCATCAGACTGGGCAGGCTCAGATCAGGATCGCCCAGCCAGTTATAACCATCACTGCCAAACCATTCCAGAATCTGATTAAACAGGCCAATTTCCGGGCTGTAGAAAAACAGCCAGATATTAGCCACCGAGATCATTGGCAGAATAGTCGGGGTGAAATAAGCCAGTCGAAGAGCGGCCTTACCGGACAGTTTGCTATTCACCCATAACGCCATCGCTAACGCCAGTGCCATTGAGGCAGGTACCGTAACAACGGCATACCAGAAGCTGTTATCCAGTACCTGACAGAACACTTCATCTTCCAGCAGAAACTGATAATTTTCGGTTGAAAAATCAACAGGAGTACCGGCACTGGTAGAAAAAAAACTGTTCCACACTGTGCTGACCGTGGGCAGATGGGTAAAGGCCAGTAAAAAGATCAGAGCAGGTAATAGCAGTAACCAGGCCTGAGCCTGGCGCACCAGATTGGGTCTGAACAGTCCGGGTTTAAGAGCGGCTGACGTCATAGATAATTCCTGACTTATAGCGATTCAGGGAAATAATAAACTTCGGGAAATTATTCAGGGCTGTGCCGATGGAGCAGGCCAGCCCTGATATCAGACCCTGTTGATCAGCGATAACGCTTCAGAATACGGTCTGCCTGCTTCTGAGCAGAGTTCAGAGCATCTTCAGCCGATTTCTGGCCAGACAGCGTGGCCTGAATCGCATCATCCAGCAGCTTACGCACACGACCAGCCTGATGAGTCGATAGTTCAGCGGTGGCGTGTTGCAGCTGATCCCGTGCTACTGCAGCGGGAGGGAACTGCTGGACATAAGCGGACAGCTCTGAAGTGTTATAAGCATCCTGGCTGACGCCCATATAACCCGTAGCGATACTCCAGTTTGCGGCCTGTTCCGGAGAGGTCATAAACTTAACCAGTTTCAGAGCTGCTTTGCGCTCTTCAGGAGAGGATTTTTTGAACAGGTAGAAATTACCGCCACCGGTTGGAGAACCCAGCTCTTTCTGTGCTGGCAGCTTAGCGACTCCAAAATCAAATGCGGCATTTTTCTTCACTGCCGTCAGGTTACCGGTGGAGTGCCACATAATAGCGGTTTTCTGATCCAGGAAGTTCTGGCGCAGCGTGCCCCACTCAATGGTGCCTTTGGGCATAATCTGGTGATCGTTGCCCAGAGACTGCCAGTATTTCAGTGCATCAACGACCGCCGGATCATTAAAGTAGGTCTGGTTACCGGCCTGATTCATCAGCACCTGGCCATTCTGTTTGGTCAGCGCACCAAACATCCAGTAGGGATAACCGGTGGATGGGATCATCGCACCCCATTGTTCAACCTTACCGCTACCACTTTTTTTCGTCAGCTTTTTACCCATGCTGACCAGCTCATCCCAGCTTTCAGGCGGTTGTTCCGGGTCCAGACCCGCGGTGCGGAACATATCCTTGTTGTAGTACATGACGATGGTTGAACGCTGGAAAGGCACCCCCCAGGTTTTCCCTGCTACCTTGCCGTTTTCCATCAGAGCCGGATAGAAGCTGTTCAGCCACTGGCGATCCTGATCAGAAGAGACCACTTCATCGAAAGGCACAATAGCGTCCAGATCCATCAGCTCGTGCACATCAATAGAGAACATCACCGATAGCTGAGCAGGTTTACCGCTTTTCAGTGCTGCCAGCGCTTTAACACGGGCATCGTTGTAGTTACCGGCATAGATCGCAGTAACGTCAATATCCGGGTTCTGTTTTTCGAACGCCTCGATCATACCGTCAACGACTTTCGTTAACGGACCGCCTACCGCCACCGGGTAGTACATAGTCAGATCTGTTTTTGCCTGAGCGAATGCCGATAATCCTGCAGCCAGTACACCAGCCAGCAGACTCTTTTTACGCAACATGGGAAGTATCCTTTTTAGTCTCTTTTGAGAGTGAGTGACGTGGAACGGAGGACGTGGCCAGACGCTGGCCTGTCTTCGAAGAAAAACGATGTTCGTGTTCAGCTTTCCAGCCCACCGTTAACCGGTGTCCCGGACTGAGCACATGATGTCCGGCCAGGCTGAGCTTCAGCACCTGACCATTAAAATCCAGGCAGATCTGAGTATCTGCCCCGTGGTAATCGCAGTTAATGACCGGCAGCGTATGCTGAATCAGATCTGAAGTCAGAGAGGTTTCTGCAACCTGATCAACAGGCAGGCTGGTTGCTATAGCCTGATCAGCAGAAGATAAACAATCTTCCGGCGGCACCCCGTTATCTGTAGTACCCAGCACCCGGATCTGCTCCGGGCGGATACCCAGAACATCCTGTTGCAGAGTCAGCAGGTTCATCGGAGGGTGGCCGATAAAGCTGGCAGCAAAGGTCGTTTCCGGTTGCGTGTACAGCTGGTGAGGTGCTCCCATCTGCTCAATCCGGCCCTGATTTAACAGAACAATCCGATCGGCCATGCTCATCGCTTCGATCTGATCATGGGTGACGTAAATAACCGTCAGGCCGAGCTTTTTCTGCAGAGCACGAATTTCACAGCGCATCTCATTACGCAGACGGGCATCCAGATTGGATAATGGCTCATCCATCAGGCAGAGCGGTGCCTGGGAGACAATGGCCCGGGCCAGAGCCACACGCTGACACTGACCACCGGATAGCTGGCCTGGCTTTTTATGCACCTGCTCCTGCAGATCCACCAGTTCCAGTACTTCCATCAGGCGTTTATGCTGCTCTTGTCTGGCCACTTTCCGGGCCTGCAGACCAAACAGAATATTGTCTTTCACACTCAGATGAGGGAACAGAGCATAGGACTGAAACACCATAGATAACCGGCGTTTGCCCGGTGGCAGGTGGGTAATATCTCGTCCATTCAGCAGAATCTGCCCTGCGGTAGGCGTTTCCAGACCCGCCAGCATTTTAAGGGTGGTGGATTTACCACAACCTGACGGACCTAACAGGGCGATAAATTCACCCTCTGCCACATCAAAACTGATGTCATCCACTGCTTTAACAAAAGGACTATCAGAGTGAGCAGAAGTCCGGGTATCGCGCCAGGCTTTGGTTAACTGACGTACAGATAAGAAACTCATACCAGACACCCTCCGCATTCAATGATATCCACACCAGCGGCTTCACAGGCGGGCGCCAGAGCTTCAGGTAATTCATCAATATAGAAGCGATCAATATCTGTCATCTGACCGGTACGGATCGGAGCGCTGCGCAGGTATTTACTTTTATCGGCTACCAGAATGCGTTGTTCGCAATTCCCCATAATAGCGGCAGAGATATGGGATTCTTCCGGGGAGAAATCCAGCAGAGCGCCGTTTTCTGCCAGGCCGCCAACACCGAAAATGCCGTAGTTGACCTGGAATTTACGCAGGAACTGAGTGGTATCTTCGCCCATCAGATCCTGATCGGAAGGACGAATACGGCCTCCGGCCAGATAGGTGTCAATGTTATCGTTCTGGCACAGCACCAGGGCCGCATTCAGGTTATTGGTTACCACGGTCAGACTGTTGTGATGTACCAGCTCCCGTGCAATTTGCTGAGGCGTCGTGCCGATCCCGAGAAAGACACTGGCCCCCTCCGGAATAGCTTCGGCCACCTTTCGGGCAATACATTTCTTCGCTTCCAGATTAATCACCTGGCGATTACTGAACGACAGATTGTGGGACTGCACAGGCAGTGTAATTCCGCCATGTACCCGTTTAACCAGTCCCTGATCACTGAGTTCATTCAGATCTTTACGGATGGTTTGTACCGATACATCAAACCGGTGAGTCAGATCACCGCTGGACAATGTCCCGGCGCCCTGACGTAATAATTTCAGAATGGCGTGTTGTCGTTCAGATAATTGCATTTCGTTCGATCCCGCTATCAGGTTTCGAACGAAATTATTCAATGTTCGTGTGAAGGTTTTGTGTGCTTAATGTGAAAAACAGAAGTCAGTTTTATGAATGTGATCGATTGATAAAATAATCTGCACCCTTGTTGTCTTTACCCGGGCCTCCTTGCTCTGATTACAGGTTTTTCCCGTACTTATTATTCAGTATAGGCATCGCTATCATCATTCAGCTGTTAATCCCGCTTGTATCAGGAGGTCTGTCACATGCTATTTTCTGACATAAATCTGCTTCGACATTTTTTATTTCATCGCACATCAGTCATTTTTATTACTCTGCTGGCACTGATGATACTCCCTGTTCACTCTGTTCTGGCTGAGTCAGAGACACTGCTGCTGGCTAAGGCAAATCAAATACAGGCTTCGAACGAAAGTCGTTTGTTATCGCTGATAGGGGCAGATAAGGCACTGGTTTTTGCTGGTGCTCAGTATACGCAGGAGCAAACCTGTCCGAAGATATTAAGGCATGAGTTCAGAAAACTGGATAAATCGGACTATCAAAGCCTTTGCGAGTACTCTGGCAAGCTTATTCTGGTAGTGAATACTGCCAGTAAATGCGCCTATACCCCGCAATATAAGGGGCTGGAAAAACTCTGGCAGGCGTATAAAGATCAGGGGCTGGTGGTGTTAGGTTTCCCGGCCAATAATTTTGCAGGTCAGGAACCGGGTGATGATCAGCAGATCAGAAACTTCTGTGAAGTGGCATATGGCGTCAGTTTCCCTATGTTCAGTAAAACAGAAGTGACCGGACACAGGGCCACAGATTTTTATCGTCAGCTGGCACAGGCAGCCGGTGAGCCGCCGGGCTGGAATTTTCATAAGTACCTGATTGCTCCCGATGGCAAAGTGCTGGCCAGTTTCCGAAGCCATATCGAGCCAGAACATCCTGAACTGCTTAATATGATCAGTCGGTATTTGCCTGGTACTCAGGGCCATCAGCTGTCCCGTAATACCTATATTGATGGTGCTGACTCTTATGGCTATGGCTCTTATGGTGCTGGCTTTTAACCGTAATAGTCAGATAACCCGACCAACCAGAAAAGGATGAGCTATGTCCCGTGAAACCGGAAAAAGTGCCCCGGTACCCAGCAGCCGTTTGTCTCGCATGATGCATTTAGGCGGTCTGGCCAGTCGTATTGCCGGTAATGTCGCGGTGGAGACCGGGCGTCACCTGCTCAAAGGTCAGAAACCGGAACTGAATGATCTGCTATTGAACACCACTAACCTGTCCCATGTGGCAGACAAACTGGCCAGTATGCGTGGTGCGGCGATGAAAATGGGACAGCTGATTTCAATGGATGCCGGTACGGTGTTGCCTCGGGAGCTGGCGGAGATTCTGGATCGTTTGCGCTCTGATGCTGTGACGATGCCGCCCAGTCAGCTGATTGCGTCCCTGAACCGGAACTGGGGCGAAGGCTGGGATCAGCGGTTTAAACGTTTCTCTTTTCAGCCGATGGCCGCGGCATCTATTGGTCAGGTACATAAAGCGGTTGATAAGAAAGGTCATGAGCTGGCGATTAAAGTGCAGTATCCCGGTGTGCGTCAGAGCATTGATAGCGATCTGGATAATGTATATGGCTTACTGAAGTTCAGTGGCATTCTGCCCAAAGAACTGGATCTGGAGCCTGTGTTACAGGAAGCCCGTTATCAGTTACATCAGGAAGCCAATTATCAACAGGAAGGTCAGAACCTGCAGGACTACCAGCAATATCTGAACAGCCTGAGTCAGTTTGAACACTGTGTGGTGCCGGGCTTTTATCCTGAGTTATCAACCGAAGAGATTCTGTGTATGGACTTTATTCACGGTCAGCCACTGGAATTGGCCGTGATGAATGACAGAGCGCTGGCAAATCGGGTGATGACTCAGCTGTTTGAGCTTTTCTTTGCTGAGTTACTGACCTTTCATTGTGTCCAGACTGACCCTAACCTGGCCAATTATCAACTGGAAGAAGGCACACAAAAGCTGGTATTGCTGGACCTGGGGGCGCTGTGTCGTTATCCCCCAGAGTTTGTGGCGACTTACAAAGCTGCCATTGTTGCTGCTCAGAATGAAGATAAAGATAAACTGTTATCGGCTCTGGAGCAGCTTGGTTTTTTTGAACAGGCGCAGACGGAGCAGAATCTGGAGATTATCCTGTCGATTCTGATGATGGCTGCTGAGCCGTTACGACACGATGGCCCTTATGATTTCGCCCGCTCGGATCTGGCTCAGCGTATCCGGGACAAGGGAATGGGCATTAGCCGTGACCCCAGTGCCTGGCACACACCGCCACCGGAAGTGATTTTTCTGCATCGAAAAATGGGTGGGTTGTATCTGATGGCGACAAAATTGCGCGCATGTGTGGATATTCGTGCTGTATTTGAACCTTATTGTGCCGACGTTGAGCTGAATAGTGAAAAAAACTTGTTGCCATCCATTTTCTACCCTCTCTGAAAAAGCGTTCATTTTGCTATAACACACACTTAACGTCGAGGAGTATCTATTTTTAATGCACTTTGGGTCTCTAATTAAGAAAAAATATTATTTCTGTAATTGGTTGTAATTGACTTTTTATATTGCATAATATTTTTTATATAGGGTTTGGAATGCTTTTGAGTTAATGTCTTGTTATTTTTATTTGGTTTTCCATGAAATAGTTATAATGGTGAAAGAATAATTTAAAATAACGAAGAAAGTGAATGATTAGTACTTGATGGATAGTAAAAATCACCTTGGGCCAAAAGCTTTTTTGATTATTAGATTAAGTTGATGAGTATTTTAGGCCAAATTTTGCAATGTTGAAAGTATACCTGCTATAGAATGGTAAATTGATTTAAGAGTGAGAGTGGTTTTTTGATTTTTCATGGTTGTTTGGTATGAATGGATTGGGGAAATATTTGGAAGAAATAGTCTGTAAATAGAAGGTGGTAGGTTTTATTATGATGATGAATATTTATTGTGTTTTTTTAATATTATAAGTGGTTTTAGCTATCTAGATGTGAGAGACGTATGCCGGAGTACTTTGAAGAAGATACTTTAGATGATTTGCTTAATAAGGTCACGAAGAAGGTTCTATGTTGTGGAAGTAAGCTCAATCCTAGTAGAGGGCAGATGCGAGAGCTTTTTGGTGTCAGTATTGTTCTTAAAAATCCTCGAGCTAGGCTAAGTCGTAGTGAGTCTAGAGGCAAAGTGCTCAGTGCATTGGGAGAGTTGCTGTGGTATTTGTCAGGGGAGAGCAAGTTAGAATTTATTCAATACTACCTTAGTAAGTACGAAGAAGAATCAGATGATGGTGTCTTAGTTAGAAGCGGTTATGGTGATAGGCTTTTTAAGTATAATAATATAAATCAAATCGATAATGTTATAGAAACTTTAAAGAGAAAGTCTTCTTCAAGAAGGGCTGTTGTACAAATATTTGATGGGAGTGATTTAGCTGGGAATTATAGCTCAATACCATGTACCTGCCTTTTTCAGTTTGCTATTAGAAATGGTAGGCTGCATATGATTACTTATATGAGATCAAATGATATACATTTAGGATTGCCGCATGACATATTTTCATTCACAATGATTCAGGAGATTATTGCAAAATCTATAGGTTGTGATATTGGTGAATATCAGCATTTTGTAGGTAGTTTGCATCTTTATGAAAGAAATGTTGATGCTGCAGAGCAATACTTGTCTGAAGGGTTTCATGATCAGATCGAAATGGATGCAATGCCAGATTCAGATCCTTGGGAAGCTATTAAGGTAGTATTGTCATTTGAAGAAAAATTGAGAGTATCAAGCTGCAGTCTTAATATCCCAGAGGAATTACATGAATACTGGAAAGATATATGTAGATTGTTGGTTGTGTTTAAATATATAAAGAACAAAAAAAGTGAGCTGCTGCCTGGATGTGTTGATACAATAAGTAATGATTACTTGAAGCTGTATGTGAGGGATAAAATTCATAGCTTTCTATCAGAGTAACTTTAAATTGCTTGATTTTTCTTCAGTGGACGTAATATATTTGAACTATACTTTAGTAAGTTTAAGGTGCTTAGCTTTGGCCGTATATGTCGATAATGTCAGGATTCCATGGAGGGGTAGAAAATGGTGCCATCTTGTAGCTGACTCTACAGATGAGTTACATGATTTTGCTAGGATATTGGGTCTGAAAAGAGCTTGGTTTCAGCCAAACGCCTCTTACCCTCATTATGATATTACAATCGAAACCCGTGAAATTGCTTTACGAATGGGGGCAATAGAAGGGTCTCGGAAAGAAATCATAAGATGTGCTCGTAAAATGAAGGAAGAGATGTGTGGTGTTCATGTTCAACAATTATCTCTGCTTTTATAACTAATAATGGGAGCTTTTGGATGTATGGACTCTATAGAAATTATATCGGAATTAATCTCTAGGATTGATAAATATAATTTGAAAGAAACATCTGTCATTCCATGGGCAGCACCAATTGTTTCATTTGGGGATATTTCTTGCGCAAAAGTTGCAACATTAGGTTTGAATCCAAGCAATCTAGAGTATGTAGATTCGAAAGGTATAGAGCTTACAGGAGTAAATCGTCGATTTCATACTTTAACATCATTAAATATTGAAAATTGGCATGAAATAAATGACGAGCATATAGATTTAATACTTTGTTCTTGTAATGATTACTTTAATCATAATCCATATGATGCATGGTTCAATGTTCTTGAAAAACTTTTTTTAGAAAACGGTCATACTTATTATGGAATGTTTTCTGATTTGGTTCATTTAGATTTAGTTCCATTTGTTACTGAAAAGAAATGGGCTAAACTTTCTCATGTGCAGCGAAGTAAGTTGTTAGAAGTTTCGGGGGATGTACTAGGCTATATATTGAGAGGTAATGATATAAGGTTTTTGGTTTTGAATGGTCAGTCGGTAATTAATCATTTAGAATATATAAGTGATGTTAGGTTTGATAAGGAAGTTATGCCTGATTGGGAACTACCTCGTAAAAAAGGTAATGGCATTGCTGGTTACTCATATATAGGGAAGTTAAACAGAATTCTTAGTGTTGATTTGGAAAAAGAGATAATTGTTTTAGGTTTTAATCATAATTTACAAAGTAGCTTTGGTGTTACCAAAGGTGTAAAAAAGTCTATTGAATTGTGGGTTTCAAAAGAAATAGGACGGTAAAGTGAAGAAGCTGACAGGGAGGAATCGTGAACTCTTTAATTCATTAAGTTCTAGGATTATGGAGTTTCATGATCGCCACGAGCCTTTGCCTGGTATTTTACATGACCAGCAATTAGATGTATTTGTTTATCAAATTATTGATAGTATTCGGAGAGTAGAGTTTGCTTCTCAGATAGGTAGTCGAAATGACTCCCATCGTCGTATGGATCCAAATGATGAAATGTTTGATCCACTAAAAGCAGCAAAACTACACTTTAGTGATGGAAATATTGATGAGGCCTGTTGGTTGGTATTTTTAGCAACTCATTGTGGCAAGCATGCGATAGATGGGTGGAAGTTGTCTCGGGATATATATGGAATGTCAGGAAAAAATATTATGAGCTGGGAGTGGGCTTGTAATAATCAGTACTATATAGAACAATGGATGAGTGATCATTTTGATAGATCTTCAACTGGACGATTTGGTAATCATAGAAAATATGAAACCTTAGACTCATCATCTAGAGTGTCAACAGCTAATGTTCTTCAAAGCTATATAAAGTGGGTTCAGCGAGAAGGTGGGCATGAAGCTCTAATTCAGAATGCTAGTATAAATACAGGAGGTAACCCTCGATCTATGTTTCGTTGGCTGTATAATAATATGGATGTGCTTAGATTTGGGCGTACAGGTAAATTTGATTTTTTAACAATGCTAGCGAAACTTGGCATTGTTAATATTGAAGCAGACTCTACGTATTTATGGGAGGCTTCGGGTCCTCTTGATGGAGCTCGCCTTTTGTTTTTTGGGTCAAAAAATTCTTCCCTCAATACCCTCTCTTCCAGAGAGCTTGATCAAAAACTGATCCAGCTCGCTGATTTCTTAGGAATTGGAATGCAAGAAATGGAAGACTCCCTTTGTAATTGGCAAAAAAATCCTAACAGGTATAATCACTTTAGGGGCTAAATTAATACTATAAGGCTTCTCGACGTTAGGTGTGGATTTATTGAAATGATTCCAATCTGAGCAAATAATCAGCCAGTAAATCAAATCCACACGCAACGTCGAAGAACCTATTATAATACTAGTTGGTTAATGTGTTCTTCAGAATATCTTTCTTTAAGTTTATTGTTATGACTTTTCTTGCATTTGTTTGAATGTTGCATTTGACCAACAACAATACCTGGGGATATCCCTAAAGTTTTAGAAAAACTAAGAATAGCTCTATAACTGCTTTGTGGGTTTAGCTTCGAAAACTCAGCCTGATATTCTTTTGGGATTAAGGTATCAAATGCAAAATCATTAGCCTCTTTTTCAATTTCTTTATTTGCATTAGGCTGGTTTTCATTGTCAACTAATATGCTGTTGTTTTCTTTTAAATATCTTTCATGAAGAACTAAATGTCCTGCCTCATGAAAAAAGGAAAACCAAAACTGATCATCAGATAGGCCTCTAAAACTAAGAATCATCAAAGCTTTATTTTCTGAAATAAATCGAACTGCTCCACTGGCTCTGCAGCCTTCAGGTTCTCTTGCAACAACAAGAGCTACACCACTATCAGCACAGATTCTGCGCATCTCTGGTATAAATTTTGAGGGTTCTTTTTGGCAGCTCAGTTTTTTGATTTCTGGTAAGCTTTCTTTAAATCTTTTTTTATTCCATGCTGAGCAATGAATTGAATTAGAATCTATCTCGCCTTTTCTTAGCCAGGTAATCGTTGCTATGTCATTAATACTATATGCTGTGGACTGTCTGAATGCTGTTACATTGGTTTTATTAATATAAATATCATACCAGTCTGATACCGATGTTACGTCGAAAAAATTAAGACAAGCTGTAAGTTTTTCTTTCTTACTAAATTTTCTATCAAACCAGCCACGTTTGATCATATCGCTTATAGGTAATTGATTAAGCCATTCTTCATTTTTTTTTATTTGTTTAAGAGATAGCCTATATTGCGTTTCCCGAGATATCCAAAACTTTGACGGAGCTCCTAGGGTCTTAGATAACAGGCACGCAAGATCATCATTTATTTCCAATGATCCTTTTATTAAGCTCTCTGTATCGATTACAGATTTTCTAATGCTGTGAGCAAAATACTCGATCGACCAATCTCTTTCTTCTAAGAATTCTTTAATGGTCTCACCAGGAGGGCAAGCCCACTCAGGACGAAAGCTTTGTAAATTATCCATGACTCTCTATCCTTAATAGCTTAACTCTATGAACTTTACTCCAATTAGTCGTACCGTCTGCATTTTTAGGAGGGGTTGCATGTCCACAAACGAGTACTAATTTATTTTGATTCATAAGAGTTATCTCTATTCTACCATTAGTTTCATTATCCAGTGCTTTTGACATGCCTGGTAACTCAAATAGATCAGAAAAGTCTGTTGCCGCAGATAAATCGGCAAGCCATCTTTTAAGTTTATTTGACAAAGCAGTACCAAAATGATCTTGGGCTCGATGCTCATGTATGCAGAGCTCTCGAAGCTCTTCGTCCTCAAATCTTAGCTCCAAAGGCGATGTTCTCTCTGTATTTGCAAATTCGACTGGTCCATACAGGTAACGCAACCTTGAATTTTACATGATTTAGCCTATTTCATAAATTACTTAAACTGCCAATTGCAATATTTATATCAGGTTCTTTTTACATCGAGTTTTGTTGTCAAAATTGCGCGCTTGTGTGGATATCCGTGCTTTATTTGAGCCTTATCGTGACAGCGCTGAGCAAAATAGCGAAACCGCAGTGCCTTGATTCAACGGATATCTTGCTGGCAAAGGCGAAAAATAATATCGGATTTAGTCAGGAAGTACTGGCAATAATTTTTTTACTGGATAAAAATACTGTATAAAACAACAGTATTGCCGGATGCGGTTATTCAGGAGTCATTATGTCTGCCCAGAAACAGCTTTTTCTTCTGCGTGATTTTACCAGCCAGGACCATAATCAACTGTGGCAGGAAGCCCTGTATCTGAAGCCCGGTCAGGATGAGCAATCCCCCCAGCCTGTTGTGCCTTTACTGGGTTGGGTAACAGCAGGCCAGCCGATGGATATCTGTGAAAGTCAGGAAAAGATCGCTATCCCGCCACAGCTGGTAAAAAAGAATACCTATGCCCTGAAAGTCCGGGGTGACTCTATGATCGAAGCCAATATCCATGATGGCGATATCATCATTATTGAGCAGCGTCAGAGTGTTGAGAATGGCGAGACCTGCGTGGTCATGATCAACAATCAGTATGTCACCCTGAAGCGTCTTTATATTGATCGGTCCGGGGTGCGGCTGGACCCGGCTAACAGCGATATGGCATCGATTTACCTGCGTAACGAAGATGTGCAGGTGCTGGGTATCGTAATGGGGCTGAAGCGTCGGCATCCACTACAGTGATGTTCTGATGATATCCGCAGGATATCGGCATTATATACCGTGATAAAAGTTTGGCTGATATCAAACTGAACATTGAGGGTTCAGCGTTTTTCATGCTCCTGTGTGCTCCTAAAGTCTCAATGCTCCGAAAGAGACTTATCAATATCCCGCCAGTTGTCTGAATATTTACTCCATGGATGGTGAGAGCTGACTGCCGGATAACGGTCAGAATGCCCGGGCACTGGCTATTAAAAAAATAATATTCAGGAGCTGAAGATTCATGAACATCAACTTGTCACTCAGGCACAAGCTGATCCTGATTGTTCTGGTAACAATCACCGGATTTGCGCTGATGGGCCTTTACAGTGCATCCACCCTCACCGGGCAAGGACAGTCTGCCCGCTATCAATCCGATATAAACCAGGCAGCCAGTGAAGCCAGTCGACTGCAGGCCCGATTACTGTTGCTGGATAAACTCCGGGATAGTGCTCTGGTGGAAGAGCAGAAAAAAGCCCGGGATCTGCTGAATCAACTGAATCAGAGCTCTGCATATCAGCTGGATAGCATTGCTCAGCGAGTGCAGAATCCCAAAGCGTCACAGATGCTGCAGCCAGTGCAGCGACAATTGCCGGGCTATCTGCAGATGCTGGAAAAAAGTCTGCAGCTGCAGCATGATCTGGGTAATGGTCAGAGCACAGGCGCTCTGGCTGGACTGAATCAGCAAACGGAACATCTGGCCGAGCGTTTATCAATCATGGATCGTTTTGCTTCCATGTTTAAGGAGGTCAGAACCGCTGAAAAAGCCTTTCTGCTGAATGCCTCTGAACATAACCATCAAACTTTGATACAGAAACTGAATGCCCTGAATAATCAGATCACAGTATTCAATTTCGACGATGTGTTTGCTGAAGATGTCAGTCGCTACCAGGCGGCACTGGAGCCGGTGGTTCAGCTGAGCCAGCAACAGGCTGTACTGAATAAACAGATTCAGGCTGCCCGGAACCGTATCATTCCGGCAGTAGAATCCGTTACAGATTACCTGATGAATACTCTGGTGGTATCTGCGCGGCAGGCAACGGAGCAGAGTCAGGAGCGGGCCTATCAGTCAATCCTGCTGGGCAGTGCACTGTTAGCGATACTGGTCAGTGGTATTGTCGCATCTGTCGCTGTGTCTATTGCCCGCAATATGAAGCAGGCATTGTCTGTACTGAATGATGTGGCTGCCGGTAATCTGACTCGGGAGTTTATGGCATCCACTAATCCGGAAGATGAGTTTAACCAGCTGGCTCAGGCCACGAATACCATGACGGGTAAAATGGGTGAACTGATTCGCCATATTCAGCGCAGTACCTCGACACTGAAGCAGATGTCAGAAGAGATGAATCTGTCGCAACAACAGATTCAGCAGGGCAGTGAAACCATCAGTGATAAAAGTAATGCGATGGTGGCTGCGACTGAGCAGATCAGTGTTTCAGCAGAAGAAGTGGCTCAGAGTACCAGTCAGGTCAGTGAAGCCACCCGTGAAGCCTGGCAGGCTTCGCAATCCGGAGCAGGAATTATTTCACAGGCTCTGGATTCTCTGCGTGAAGTGGCCCGTAATGTGGATCAGACCAGTGATTCCGTCGCGCGTCTCGGGCAGCAGTCCAAAGAGATTGACACCGTGATTGAGCTGATTGAAGGCGTGGCAGAGCAAACCAACCTGCTGGCGCTGAATGCGGCCATTGAAGCTGCGCGGGCTGGTGAGGCCGGACGGGGGTTTGCTGTCGTAGCAGATGAAGTACGTACCCTGGCTGAGCAGACAGTGATTGCGACCAGTAATATCACAGAGCGCATTGAACAGATTCAGCAGGAAACCCGAAGCGTGGTATCAGCCATGGCGCTGAATCAGAAGCAGGTTGAGCAGGGACAGAGTTTCAGCCAACAGGCTGAACAGGCGATTCAGCGTATTGAACAACAGACCTCTGAAGCGGCTGAGCAGGCCAGCGCCATTTATCAGGCAATCAGCGAAGTAGCGCAAACCACAGCCCGTATGGCGCAGGATATGGATCGAATCGCCAGTGAGATTAACAGTAATCACCAGGCCAGTAACCGGATCAGAGAAAACACCCGGGCGATTGTCACTAAGGCTGAAGAGCTGGAAGGTCTGGCAGCCACTTTTACTGTCTGACTCTTTGATCTTTCTAGCCTCACGCTGTGATCTTACAGGCCTCACGTTGCGATCTTACAGACCTGGCACTGTGCTATTCCAGGTCTGGCGCTGTGATTTTTCAGGCTGGATAGCCTGATGTGGGTATTTTATCTGTTGCGGTCTCCTGACGGCTGATAGCAGGTAAAATATCCACATTCGCAGATGACTACCCAGTCTGATTTTTTATTATATTTTAAGTGTCTAATTAAACTATCTTAATCCCTTCCCTTCATATCCTGGCCCGCTATACAATCGTGAAAACAGGAAAAACAGAGGCCTCCGGTGATTATCCGTAATAAGGACAAAATCCATTCTCCCGACACTATCAAGCAGCACTTTGAAGGGTTGGGCTATATCTGCAGTGATGCCATTGCTACCTCGGTATATCTGGCATGTCATCTTCAAAAGCCGATCCTGGTTGAAGGCCCTCCGGGCGTGGGTAAAACAGAGTTAGCTAAAAAGGCATCAGAGCTGTTGTCAGCCCCTTTGATCCGTATGCAGTGTTATGAAGGCCTGGATGAGGCTAAGGCTCTGTATGAGTGGAAATACGGCAAGCAGCTGCTGTATACACAACTGTTAAAAGACCAGCTTGGCGATGTGATGCGAGGTGCTAAAGGTCTGGATGAATCTGTTACCCGTTTGCATCAGTTCGGGGATATTTTTTATTCTGATGAGTTTCTTGAGCCCCGCCCATTACTGGAAGCGCTCAGAGCTGAAGATGGCGCGATTCTGCTAATTGACGAAATTGATAAAGCGGATCAGGAGTTTGAAGCTTTTCTGCTGGAGCTGCTATCGGATTATCAGATCTCTATTCCGGAGCTGGGTACCATCAAAGCGAAGTCCAGTCCTATTGTCTTTCTGACCAGTAATAATACCCGTGAACTGAGTGATGCCCTGAAACGACGCTGCCTGCATCTGTATATTCCGTTCCCGTGCAAAGAGATTGAGCAAAAAATTATCACCGCTCAGGTGCCGGAACTGAATGAACAGCTGAAGCAGCAATTGGTCGCCTTTATCGGTGAACTCAGAGATATGGCACTGAAAAAAGTCCCGGCGGTCAGTGAAACCATCGACTGGGCGCGCGCTTTATTGCTGCTGAATGTGGATAACCTGGATCACGACTGGATCAAAAACACATTGAATCTGCTGCTGAAATTTCAGGATGATATCGAAGCGGTTGAACCTGAAATCAACAATCTGCTTAAAGCCGTGGCTAAGCAGGTTTAATCCTCTGGCATTTTGTGTTTAACACTCCGGTGCAAAGGATGAATTCAGCAACAGGCGTCAGAACATGCAGAAAGTATTAGGTGATTTTATCCATGCCCTGCGGCAGGCGGGGTTACCCATCTCATCTGCTGAAACGCTGGATGCTTTAAAAGCGGCTCAGTTAACAGGCATTGAGAATGGTCCGCTGCTCAGACAGGCACTGGGCATGACGCTGAGTAAGCGGTTGGAGCACCGTCTGATTCATGATCAGATGTTTGATCAGTATTTTAATGCCTATGAGCATCTGGAGCAGTCAGATGACCCGAATCTTTCGGCATCAGATAAGCCTCAGCCTGCAGGCAGACCTGAGGCCGCACCGGCAACGGTTGATAACAGAGCCGCTGCTGATGCTGCCGGAGCAATAAACTCACCGTTAGCCCGGCAACTTTCTCCATTAGCTCAGCAGCTGATGGGCGGAGATATGTCCGCGATGCAAGTGATGATTGCCAGTGCCGGGACCGGTGCCGGAGCTCAGCAGATTACGTTTAATACTCAGATTCCTGTGGTGACGTACCGGGTAATGCAGGCACTGGGGGGCAGTGAGCTGCAGCAGGATCTGGCTGCCATGGCCAAAGATGACGAGAACAGTGCACTGGTGCAGCTGTTACGGCAACGAAGGACGCAATTACAGCAGCAGATACGGGACTATGTGGAACAACAGTATCTGTTATTTAACCAGAATGAAGCCCTCAGGCTGCGGGAGGACAAGCTGCAAAAGATCCGGCTGACCAATATTGACCTCAGCAATTATAAACTGATGGGAGAGCTGGTACGTAAGGCGGCGAAGCGGCTGGCCAGTATGCATAGCCGAAGACGGCGCATGACCCGTCGAGGTTTGCTGGATGTCCGGCGCACTATTGCAGCCAATGCCGCTTACGATGGTTTCTTATTTCACACTAAATGGAAATCAACCCGGATTGAAAGACCTGAAGTGATAGTGATTTGTGATGTCAGTGGTTCTGTCAGTCAGGTCGCGCGCTTTTTATTACTGTTTTTATACTGTTTACAGGATGTGTTACCCCGGGTCCGTTCATTTGTCTTCTCCTCTGAAATGGCTGAAGTCACTGAATTGTTCGCCAGTAAAGATATGGATGAAGCCCTGGCCGACGTGCTGAAACGCTGGGGGAATGCCCCCACCCATTATGGTAAAGCGCTGGCAGACTTTGAGCAGATGGCTCTGACCGATATCGATAATAAAACCACTGTGATTATGCTGGGAGATGCCCGTAATAATAATGAAGATGGCAACATTCCTGTCTGGCAGAAAGTCTACCGGCAAAGCCAGCGTGTGCTCTGGCTAAACCCGGAGGGCTCGCTGAGCTGGGATACCGGTGATTCCATTATGAATCAATATGCACCTTACTGTTCCCATATTGAAACCTGTAACTCTCTGCGTGATCTGAATCGCATTCTGGGCTCTGAGCTGAAGCGTAATACCTGAATGCAAGGGAGATAAACCTCCCTTGCAGGCATTATCGTGTTGAACAGATTGCGTTCCGGTGTGACGCTCATAATTGATAAAGCATCTGATCTTAAGGCATGACTTTTCTATCATCCGAATAAATCAATCGGATAGGGGGGCTGTCTGCCGGATGTGAGTAGTACGACCCTGAAAGCTTCATTAATTTGGCGGGCTGTTTTAACCCGTATAAGTGCAGGCCTGTCATGGCGACACTTATCGTTTTGCCCCCATTGCAGAAGGAAGTTTCGGGCATGGCTGAATTTGAGGATAAGGCGGGCTGGCGTACGCTCTGGTTTTTGATTGACAGACAGCGAACACGTCTGGCTCTGGCGTTTGCATTTACCCTGGTGGCTGCGACGATGGAACTGGTGCCGTTCTGGCTTCTGGCCCAGGGGGCACAGGCCGTACTGGGTTTTATTGATCAGCAAAGCACGACAACAGAGATGGCTGAAACTTTTTATCAGCTGGCACTCTGGATGGCAGCAGCGCTGGTATTAAAGACGCTGATTTATGGCATAGCCTATTTTCTTAGCCACCAGGCTGCTTTTTTTACTCTGGCTCATACCCGAAGAATACTGGTTACTCGTCTGGCCTGGGCACCTTTACACTGGATTCAGAGTTATCACTCGGGTCAGTTAAAACAGATGGTGTTGCAGGATGTCGATAAAATTGAAAATCTGATTGCACACCATACGGTAGAAGTTTCGGTTTCTCTGTTGACTCCTCTGCTAATCACTTTTTATCTGTTCTGGATTGACTGGCGTCTGGCTGTGGCAGCTTTACTGGTCGCACCTCTGGCGATTATCTGTTCCATGTTATTTATGCGTGATATGGATTCCATGCAGGATCAGTATCATCAGGTTGCCGTTAGCCTGAATAAAACGACTGTCGAGTACCTGCGCAATATTCCGGTAATGAAGCTGTTTCGTCAGGATGCCAGACGTTTTTCTGCCATGGTGCAGCACTCTCAGCATTATTACAGCCTGGTCGAAGCGCTGACTCGGTTAACCGTTCCCAGGTGGGCATTATTTACCAGTTTGCTGGGGGCTAATATGTTACTGGTACTGCCTGCTGGTGGTTTTCTGTTGCTGCATAATGAGATCGCTCTGACGGATCTGATTCTGGCGATTTTGCTCTGCGGCGGTATGTTACGCCCTCTGCTGAAAATCAGTCATTTCTTTACCGATAGCCGGGAAGTGCTGGCGAGTGTACGCCGCCTTAATCCTGTACTGAATGCTGACAATAGTGCTGAACATGCTCAACAGGCCGAAGGTGCTGATCCTGTATCCAGCAGAGAAGAAGGCATTGATGTTGAGCTGAGCAGGGTTCGTTTCAGCTACGACAAGACCCTGATCATTCCTGAAATGGATCTGACTCTGCCAGCAGGCAGCACAACAGTGATGACCGGCGCATCGGGTAGTGGTAAGTCGACCCTGGCCCAGCTGATCGCTGGTTTATTAATGCCGGAACAAGGTCAGGTTACCATCAATGGCAGAGCTGTCACGGACCTGAGTAACGAGCAAAGAGCAAGCCTGGTTGCAGTGGCAACTCAGGATGCCTTTCTGTTCAAAGGAACGATCAGAGACAACCTGATGCTGGCCAGAGATACAGTGCAGGAGCATGACATGGAACTGGCGATTAAGGTGGCTCAGGCTGAGCACCTGATTCAGCAATTGCCTGACGGTTATGACACCAGGGTTAATGAGCAGGGGACACGTTTATCCGGTGGTGAGCGTCAGCGGCTGGCGCTGGCCAGAGCGCTGCTGGCAGATACTCCGGTACTGGTTCTGGATGAAGCGACAGCCTTTGCAGATAACCTGACTCAGCAGGCATTCTACCGTGATCTGCAGGAACACTATCCGGATAAAACCGTACTGATCATTGCGCATCGCCTGGCAGGTATGGAGTTTGCCGATCAGATTATTGTTCTTCACAAAGGCCATATACAGGATGCAGGCAGTCATACTGAGCTGATACAGCGAAATGCTTACTACCAGAAAATATGGCAGTTACAGCGTGATAGTCACCACTGGACCCTGCAAGACGATCAGGCCTGTGAGAGCAGAAAAAGGAGTGATGTAACAGAAGGAGAAACAACATGCCTGCAGATCTGAAGTCATCAATGGATAGTAGTATATTCCGTATTATTGTTCGGGTCATACACAGCAGTGGGCGTTCTCCCGGTTTGTTTTTATCTGGCCTGAGCTGGCGAATACTGGAACGTATACTGGACCTGTTACCTTTGCTGGCTGTTTTTTTCTGGTTGCAGAATATCCTGTTATCAAAGGGAGACAATGACGAAGCGGAAGCCTCAATTCTATGGCTGGCTGGTACATTGTTATTGATTTTTCTGATTCAGTTAGTGGCGGCCTGGAAAGGACAAAGGAACAGCTTTCTGGGTGGTTATCGTATTATGGCGGGCTACCGTGAACAGCTACTGGATCGTGTGCACCAGTTACCTCTGGGCGTACTGGCAGAATATCGTACCGGACAGCTGGCGGATATGATGACGGATGATATCCAGCGCATTGAGAATATTTTTACTCATCAGGTCGTTGAGTTACTGACCTCTCTGCTCGTGCCACTGCTGTTATTTATTGCTTTGTTATGGGTTGACTGGCATCTGGCTATAGGATTGATGGCTGGTTTTCCTCTGGCATTGTTATTTCTTCAGCTCAGTCGCAATCTGTTTATTCGTGTTAGTCAGGCTAAGCAGGATGCGTTGCGGTATACCTCAGGCATGGTCGTTGAATATGTAACCGGCCTGCGTACTTTTCGTCTGTTCAACAAAGCGGGTGTCTGGCTGAAGCGGCTTTATCTGCAGTTCGACCATATCACCCGAACCAGTATCGGCGTTGAGATCTGGGGGGCAGGGCCTGTGGTGTTGTATCGATTACTGACAGAGCTTGGTCTGGTGGCATTTCTGACACTGGCCGCTATGCAGATAGCGGGGATGACTCCGGCACAGGATCAGACCGAATTACTGTCTTTATTGCTATTTATACTACTGGCTTATCGCATGTTAGGGCCGTTACTGGAAATGGCGGAGCACCTGGCAGTGTTGCGCTTTACCGTGCAGAGTGAGCAGAAATTACAGCAACTTTACCAGCGTAAACCTCTGTCTGAGCCCGGCTCTGCAGAAATACCCCGTAATAATGATCTTATTGTGCAGGATCTGTCTTTTGGTTACGACAATGAATCCCTGATACTGGATCAGCTGAATTTCAGAGTACCAGAGAACAGCATGACGGCAATTGTCGGGCCTTCCGGTTCAGGCAAAAGTACATTGATGGGTCTGCTGGCTCGTTTTTATGACCCTCAGCAGGGATCTGTCAGTTTAGGCGGGAGTGATTTAAAAGCATTAGGCAGTGAGCAGTTATATCAGAAAGTCAGTATGGTATTTCAGCAGGTTCAGTTATTCGATGGCACTATCGCAGACAATATCAGAATTGGGCGACCAGATGCATCTGAACAACAGATCAGGGAAGCCTGTAAAGCGGCCTGGTGTGATGACTTTATCAGCAAACTGCCTGAGGGCTATAACACCCGAATTGGAGAAGGAGGTTCCTGTCTGTCAGGGGGAGAAAGACAGCGTTTATCGATTGCCAGGGCCTTATTGAAAGATGCGCCGGTATTGTTGCTGGATGAAGCGACTGCTTCTGTTGATACCGAAACCCAGTACCATATTCAGCGGGCCCTGAGCCGTCTGGCACAGGGGAGGACTGTCATTATGATTGCCCACCGTCTGAGTACCATTCGCCATGCCAGTCAGATCATTGTGCTGGATCAGGGGAAAATCGTGCAGAAAGGCAGGCATGATGAACTTCTGGCCTGTGAGGGGATGTACCGAACATTATGGCAGGCCCAGGAAGGCCAGCACCAGAGCTCTGCAGCCTCGTAAACTCTGCTCTGCCTGGTTCAGTCATCCGTCATGTGTGGCTGAGTTCATATCAGTGCTCTGGTTACTCCTGGCCAGAGCCTGTTCCATCAATAGGTATTAGCTTCCGATACTCTGATCTGCATAGTATCTCTTTAGTTACAAAATGAGAATAAATATCATTTGCGAAAAAGATTTGACTTGTTAAGATAAGCAGGCAATAACACTTCCTGTCATTTTCCGAAGCCACTGAAAATGCCTGCAGCAAAACCTCTGCTTTTTCATGGAATAGATTCAGGAAGTGCTGACTCTGGCACGTTATATAAGGAGAAGTGAGGTGACTATGTGCTCGGTAGAATCTATTTATCCATCTGATTCCCTGCTACCAGAGATGCGTAATCCTCCCGCGACAGATCAGGACTGTTTCTTTGAGATCCAGCCAGGGTTATCAGTTTGTATCTCTCATTCTCATTCAGAAGGTGTGACAGCTTCGTTTCCCGGAGATCAGGAATATATTCATCTGAACTGTCTGCTGAAAGGATGTTTTGAGGCCAGAGTAAAAGATGTGCCTATGCACTATACGGCAGGAGAGATCACCATGGGGTATTCTGATGGTGAAATGTTCTATCTGAACAACTCGCCATCGTTCAGCAATCTGGCTGTGATGATTACTCCTGAGCTGCTCTGTGACATGGCTGGAGAGGAACTATCTGAGATTAACCCGGAAAAAGGCGTGCATTTTTTTGTACGTAATGCCGGAAAGAATCAGAAGGCCAGTTATTCAGCGAAACAGATTGCTAGTCTGATGAACAGTAAATCTCAGCATAAACTGTTGCTGCATTCTGCGGTTCTGGATTTTATTTACTGGCATCTGAGCGCTTTTAAAAATCAGCATAGTCAGATTTCCAGCATTTCATCCCGTGAGCGCCGCCAGTTGGATATGGCCAGAGATTACCTGTTAAAAGACCTGAGTCAGGCGCCGACCATTGCCGATGTGGCAACTACGGTTGGTTTAAATCAGTGTAAGCTTAAAAAAGGCTTTAAGACGTTGTTTGGTAACAGTATTTATGCTTACTACCAGAAAGCCCGAATGGAAGAGGCAATGACGTTGCTTAAAAACCATAATGTGACTGAAACAGCGATGCTTCTGGGTTACAGTAATGTCAGTCATTTCAGTACCGCGTTTCGTAAGCAGTTTAATATTCTGCCTGGCGATGCCCGTAAGGAGATTGCTCCGGATTTTTCGGGTATTGAGATTCTCTGAAAGGCATCATGCAGGCCAGATCCGAAGATTCGATAATCTCTGTGATCTGGTGTTAATCGCTTCAGTCGACAAGTTAAATATGCTTACAAGTTCTGCCTTCTATTACCGGTTATACCCATCAACATTTTCAGCGAACAGCTCCGTCATTGCTCTTTATGAGGCCGATTTTATCGTGTCGGAAATCAGTGCAGATACCTTTGCCGAACACGGTATCAGCTTACCTGAACGTTTTGAAAACATGGTTGCTAAGCGACGATGTGAGTATCTGGTATCCAGACTATGTGCCCGTCAGGCTCTGGAAGAGATTGGCTGTACACAGAATACCGACATCAGAAATAATACAGACCGTAGCCCTGTCTGGCCCGATGGCTTTACCGGATCTTTTACCCATACCACAACACGAGCAGCAGCCTGCGTTACCAGGTCCGATCATATTCGTAGTGCTGGTCTGGATATTGAGCCTGTGGTCAGTTCGGAATTGTACAGAAATCTGTATCAGGAAGTTCTGACACCGGGGGATATTGCATTGTCAGCCAGAGTAACGGGTGAAAAGCTGACAACAGAAGCTTTTTTTACCCTGGTTTTTTCTGCTAAAGAAACATTATTTAAAGCAATCTATAAGGATGTGGGTTATATCTTTGGTTTTGAAGCCGCTACCGTGACAGATATAAAGCAGGATACGCTGACTATTAAACTGAATCAGACATTATCTGAGCTATGGCCTGAAGGTAGTCTGATTCATATTCGGTATATGTTCCGGGGTGATTGTGTTTATACCCTGCTCCTGATTGGAGCAGTTAAAGATGATGGCCATTGTTGATAAATACCCTTGATTCAAAGCCGGGCGATAAAAGAACCCGCTTTATTTCATTACGAGATGTTCGGTCCATTCACTGTTGAAGTGTTTCTTTGCATACAGTCGTAAGCATCCGGATAAACGTTTCTCTGTTACAGACTGCCATATTCTCCAGTCATTGGCTGGAGAATATGAAATGATTTTTCCTCAGATAAGCTCCTGCACAATAGTCTCCTGGCATTTATACTTTTATCTTCCCCGGCTGCAGACCGGAGAAGATAGGCGTGTTTATGGGTTATATATAAGCGTGCCTGTAATACCTGACGTATCAGCTCAGGCGATTTCTGGCTGAGCCTCCGTGTTCTCTTCTGATCCGATGTGCTGTGTTACCGGAGCTGATGCCAGTAAACGGACTGTGGCTTCACCTTTATCATACTGAGTCCAGTCGACCTGAAGGCCTGTACCCCGAGCCATATGCTCCAGTGCTTCCTGTTCCATCTCCCGCACCAGATTACCCAGTTCAGGGCAGCCCAGCTTAATAAACATGCTGGCGTAGGCGCAGTCTTTAATCTCGCAACTCAGAAATACATGCTCTTCTGATGATGTTGCCGGGGTATCGTCAATGGTGAGTGTCAGCACCTCAATATCGGCATAACCTTTAACAAAGCTCAGCCAGTAATCCTTAACGGCTTCTGCCGGATTATCGAATGCCTGGAATATTTCTGGCTCAGGCCACAGGCAACGGGTTTCCATGCAACCTGTTTCAAGAAACATTTTCCGGTAGAGCTTAAACGCTGTTTCCTGTCCCAGAAGATCCCTGGCAGATGAATATCCTGAGGTAAACATACTGATATCCTGTGTCGCTCTTTTCCAGATAGCCGCCAGTTCTGGAGCGCTGTTCTTGTGAGCCTCCCGATAGGATTCCAGTTGCTTATTATGGGCTCGCCAGCGCAGCATCACTTTAGCGACAAAGCCAGCAAAACTCAGGGTATTTGTTGCGGATTTCAGAGCTTGCCAGATATCCGATTCCAGCAGAAATGTTTTTTGCAGTGGTACCATCTTTGGGTGAGCTTTATCAATGGTGTACCAGTTGCGACCGTAATTACGCAGTTGTGCCACATCACCGCAAACCGGCTCAACCCAGCCGAAGTAAATACCATCATCATGCAACGCCTGAATATCCGGTGTTCTGCTGCTAATACCACGTTTTTCCAGAGCCTGCCGGATATGCTGATGCGCATCGGGCTGCAGATGTTCGATACCATAGACGCCTTCATACTGGCTGAGTTTGCCCTGCAGCCAGCAGTCTGCGATGGAGCAGGCCATCAGAGCGGTAAAGTCGTAGGAAGAGATCACACCATGAATCAGTAAGCCCTGTTCAGGCGCGCCATCCGGATAAACCCACAGGGTTGTATCCGGGTCAGCATTCTTCTTCTGTTTCATGGACTGACCACTGGTATAGAACTTTTTCGCCAGGAAATTCTGTATTTTTTCACCAAAATTCCGATTAGCCATAAACCGGGCCATGCCCTGGCTCATAAACTGAATGGCATAGCGGCAATCCAGGGTTTTAATGCGATCTTCTGTCGGACAATGTGCTGCAGCGAGTCCTGCGCTTTCCAGAGCGGAGAACGGCACCAGTTCAGATGGCTTATCCTGTCCCGGGAAATGGAAATCCTTGTTCTGATCCTGCCAGGGCGTGGCTTTCTCTATACGCTGCCCTTTTTCGAAGCAGGTCAGTGTGTTGCTGAAGCTGGATAAAATGGCGTAAGGACTGGTTTCACCTCCTCCGTAGGCTGCTCCCATACAGGCTCTGACATGGTAATGACCACTGGGAGAAGTATTTTTCCAGGCCAGTTGCATCAATAGCAGAGTAGACAGGCCAGGTGTAAAGCCCATACCGGTAAAAATAGACTGTTTCTGCTGGCTGGCTTGCTCATGAAGAGCCAGAATCTGATCGGTCGCGCTCAGGCTGTCATTAATATCGATGCAATCTATACCCGCTTGCAGACACAACGTGTGAACCTGACTACCCAGATGCTCCATTGGACCCAGAGTAATAATAGCCAGATCATAGTCCTGCAGAATATCGATGGCTTTCTGGCGATCATTAACATCCAGGCGAACCGTGTCGATATTATCTGCTGATAATAACGATGGTTGCACGCGACGGGCAGCACTGGTGATTCTGGCATCAGGCCAGGTATGACTCAGATGATGGACAACCCGGCGACCGGTTTCACCACTGCCGCCAATAACAATAATTTTTTTCTGATAAACAGGTACGGAACTCATACGGAAGCCTCGGCGGTATGCTGGTCATTAAGCGTGCGAATATCGATAAAGCGAATCAGATCTTCCTGCTCGAAAAGCGACATAAACAGATCATGGGGAATAGCCTCATGCAGCATAAAGACACCCGTACCATTATGCTGGCCCTGCAGAATGCAGCGTGCTGTGATACCAATGACAGTGCCAGTGGCCTGATAGGTGTCTGTCAGCATCAGCTGAGCCGTAGCGGCCAGGCCGGTGGCATCATGCAGATCAACCTGAATGCCGTAGGCCGGTTCCATTTTGCGCATATCTTTTTCAGAGGCTCTGGCCAGCCAGCGTGCACCGCGATCCAGACCTTTGTCTGAGTTATAGAAGCGCATCAGCCTGGCCAGTATGCAGATCATGGTTGCTCTGGGGCCGATATTGGCTCCGAAAACGCGGGCGACTGGAATATTATGCTGATTAGCCAGACGAACAATTTCTTCTGCATAGATCAGCATGGTACTGGTTTTGCCGATAGGATGAGGGAATGCGGGTTTGGCTCCGGCTTTCCCCATAGGCACGGAAACTATCCTGCCATTATCCAGATAGCAGAAACCACGGTCATGGCCAAAACCGCCCAGACTATTGATGATGTCCCAGGCTGAGTTATAGGTCCAGGCGTCCCGTCCAACATAGTGAATATCAAGCTGACGGATATCTGTACCTGCACCTATGGTGCGCAGGATATGCTCCGGGAATAAGCCCGACAAACCTGGCAGCAAGCCAACATTGATGACCAGTGGCACCCGGGTCGGATCATCTTTTTCAGCCTGATCCAGGCTTTGAATGACCGGGTCATAGCCTCCGGCATCCACCAGAGGTGTCATGGTCTTTTTACAGGCACGGGCAACACTGTCGCCAACAATACCGGATGGACCTATACAGGAAATCAGTAAGTCAGTCTGCTGACAGGCCTCCTCCAGTGCAGCTGGCTGGGTCGCGTCCAGCGTCAGTGTACTGATTCTGTCGTGATACTGGGGATCTATTTCGCTGGGGATAGTCTTTCCGGTGCGGCTGGCCAGTGTCAGTCGGGCATCTGTGGTTTTCAGAAGGTACTGTGCGGCTTCAATGCCGACCCGACCAAAGCCACCTAACAGCAGCACGCGGGCATTCTGGATGGGATGAGTCATAGCCTCAATTCCTGGTCTGCAGTGGATAAAGTGATTCGGATATCAATGGGGAAATGCCGACTGCGAGGCATCAGAAAGGTCTGAATAGACACGGGGTGCAGCTTCGGAAGAGGGCATTCAGCTTTGGTACGCTCAGGATGACAGGCAGCAGGGATATCTGACCTACTGCCTCTTTCTCATCAGAATCGGGTGCTTAACGTCACACCGTAGCTGCGAGGGTCTCCGGCCTCAACGGTATGCCCGGCACCAAAGTCAAACTCAACGCTGGAATAATATTCATCCGTAGCGTTTTTAACCCAGGCATAAGCTTCCCAGTTTTCGGCTTCAACACCCATTTTTAGATTCACCAGCTGGTAGCTGCCCTGTTTGAACTTGTTCAGGCTATCGAAGTAATAATCTCCGATATGCTGAACATCAATACGGGAAAACAGATCCAGACTTTCCGTCAGGGGGTGGCGGTTCTGAATGGCAAAATTGGCTGTCAGTTCAGGGGTATTCACCATTTTATTGCCATCGCAGTTGCTGACCATGCCGGTAAAGTCACAACCCGAATAGCTTTTGTACTCTGCTTTAGTGTAGCTGCCGCCAAGGCTGATCAGCCAGCCTTCTGCGGGAGTATAGCGGGACTCAAACTCTAGTCCCTGACTACGGCCTTTACCGGCATTATCGGTCAGGATGTTACCTGTAGTTGGCACCAGCTGTTGTACCTGCTGGTCTTTAATATCGATATAGAACAGGGCTGCACTCAGTTCCAGTGAGCCATCCATAAAAGAGGACTTATAGCCCAGTTCATAGTTAGTGCTGGTTTCTGATTCGTAGGTTGGATCATTTTCGCTGGGATACAGGTGATCAAAGCCACCGGCACGATAGCCCTTACTGACGGTGGTATACAGTAGGGCATCGTTTTCAAGAGTATAAGACGCCCCCAGTTTTGGCAGCCATTCGGTGAAGTTCTTCTCACCTTTAATATCAACGCTGGCCGCACTTTGCATTCTGGTTTCGATATCGGCTTTGCGCTTTTCTTTATCCAGACGCAGACCCGCTGTCAGAGTCAGGCGGTCATTGATATCATAATCCAGCTGACCAAAAGCGGCATATCCGCTGTTGTCTTTATCCACCAGCGTACGGTCTGCGTAAGGGCCGCCCATACCAAAAGCGGTATAGTCCAGTGTATTCAGACCATCGACTTTATATTCGCTTTTATAAGCATATAAACCCGCCAGCCATTGCAGAGGCTGATTGTCAGTGGATGCCCAGCGAAACTCCTGAGAAATCTGAGATTGCTCTTCATCTGATTCAGAGTGATGCATATAGCCATCCATACTACCGGCGTCCTGGTCGGCAGAGTTCAGGCTATCCCAGTCACGCCAGCCGGTGACGGAGGTAAAGTCGATACCATCAAAGGATTTCGTAACCGACAGTGCCAGACCTTTTGAATCCCGGTTGTCTTCACCATCAAAATTATGGTCGACTTTCTTCGGATTTTTCTTAATAAAGTCGGCGTTACCCAGAGCGTAAGAATCACCTCGCAGCTTCTGGTAATCCAGAATCAGATTGGTTTCCAGGGTGTCCGTTGGTTGCCACAGGAATTTCAGACGGGCATTGGTATCTTCACGACCGCCATAGTCCTGACCGTTGTAAATGTTATCCAGATAACCACTATTATCTATCTTAGATAAACTCACACCAACAAACAGCTCATCTTCAATCAGAGGGGTACTGGCACTGATACCCAGCTTACGCTGATCCAGACTATCTGCTGAGAACGTCAGTTTGCCTTCTGTGTAATTGCCAGGCTTTTTCGTGATGACATTGATAATACCGGCCAGAGAGTTACCACCGTACAGCGTACCCTGTGGACCTCGCAGTACCTCAACGCGCTCAATATCCGCCAGATCCAGGTCAAACATACCGTTACTGGTATAGTTCACTCCATCCACATAAAAGCCAACGGTAGGATCGGTGAACAGGCCCGGACCAATACCACGGATAAAGATATTGTTTTCCCGGCTACCACCCCAGGTAAAAATATGCAGGTTAGGTGTGTGCTGACTCAGCTCAACAATAGAAGCAATCTCTGCATCCTGCAGCTCAATTTCGGTTTTAGCCGAAACACTGGAGCTGACATCCATCACGTCAGCATCACGTTTTTCAGCCGTTACTGTAATGGCATCCAGAGTATTAGATTCTGCCTGAGCGACCGTGGGAGCTATTAATGCCACACTGCTGATACCTGCCAGTAACAGAGTCGGGCTTAGTAGTGTTTTTCTGAATAACGTGTGCTGAATCAGGCGAGTCATAGGGCTCAGTGTAAAAGATTGCACTGGTGTTTTTTTGTAGAAAGCAGCCGAAGGCTCTGTCTGCGAATGTTCTGAAGTGGTGTTGAGGGTAGCGGCCCGCATGGCTCCATTGCTCCTTAAAAATCATCGCGATTGGGAATCGTTTTCATTATTACCCCCAAGTGTGCGTCCATGACTTGCTGGCGACTACCCGGAAAAGATTTTTGTTACCCCGTTCCGTAGTGGTTTTTAAATCAGACACAAAAATCGGATAGGGGCAGATCCATCCCGATTGGAGTGGCTGCGCCTTTTGGCACTACTTATCCTACTTTCCAAAATGCAATATTGATAATCGTTATCAATAAAAAGCCAATAATAGTCTGCAAACTCAATCGCTCTTCTCTGAGCGCTGAATCGAATGACCGTCAAAGACCTGATGTGCACACATCATTCTGAAGGAGGTGCTTTATGTCAGATCAACGTTATCCGGAAGGGTTTATTCCTGCGCCGGAACAGGATTGCTCCAGGTATAAACAAGCCGGTTACTGGCAAGAGAGAAATCTGGGGCAATGGCTCAGCCACTGGGCCAGTCAATATGGGAGTAACACGGCTCTGACAGATCAACAGCACCGTCTCAGCTACCAGCAACTGGATCATCAGGCCAGTCGTCTTGCTGCCGGTTTATATCAGGCCGGTATCCGGCAAGGAGATAAGGTGCTGGTGCAATTGCCGAACTGTGCCAGTTTCGTCATTCTGACATTTGCACTGTTTCGCATTGGCGCCTGGCCCATCATGGCGATGCCCGCTCACAGAGAAAAAGATATTGTTGCCTTGTGTCAGCAGGCCGAGCCTGTGGCTTATGTACTGCCTGATCGTTTTCTGGGGTATGACTATCACTCCCTTGCCGATCAGGCCCGTGCCAGCTGCTCAAGCCTGAAACATATCATTGTTGATGGTGAGACTGATACCTGGCTGTCACTGAGTGATTTTGATCATGAACCTTTACCAGCAGAAACGTTGTCTCAGCCGCAATATACTGATGTAGCTCTGCTGTTGCTATCCGGTGGCACCACAGGGACACCTAAACTGATTCCCCGTACCCATGCCGATTATGCCTATAACGCCATTGCTTCGGCAGAACTGTGCGGCCTGTCAGAGCAGAGTGTTTATCTGGCCGCATTGCCTGTAGGGCATAATTTCCCTCTGGCTTGTCCCGGCATTCTGGGCACCCTGAGTGCTGGCGGAAATGTCGTCATGGCCAGAACGCCGGGCAGTGATGAAACCTTCCCGCTAATTGAATCAGAGAAGGTTACTGTGACTGCTCTGGTGCCGCCTCTGGCGCAACTCTGGTTATCAGCCCGTGAGTGGGATGATTCTGATCTTTCCAGCCTGAAATTGCTTCAGATTGGCGGCTCTCGGCTTGATCCGGAAGTTGCTCGTCAGATTACTCCTGTCCTGGGTTGTAAATTACAACAGGTTTTCGGCATGGCAGAAGGCCTGCTCTGTTATACCCGTCTGGATGATCCGGAGGAGGTTGTAATCAATACTCAGGGGCGTCCGCTGTCATCTCATGATCAGGTTCGTGTTGTTAACAGTGCCGGACACCCCGTGCAGGCCGGAGAAACCGGCGAACTGCAAACCAAAGGCCCCTATACCATTCATGGCTATTACAAAGCCGACTCACATAATGCCACTACTTTCACTGCTGATGGCTTTTACCAGTCCGGTGATCTGGTACGCATGACACCGGAAGGCAATATCGTTGTTGAAGGCCGGATTAAAGAACAGATCAACCGGGCCGGAGAAAAGATTGCAGTGGCCGAAGTTGAGCAGCTGTTAAATGAGCATCCGGATATCGAAAGCTGCGTACTGGTGCCTGTACCTGATGAGCGTCTGGGCGAACGCAGTTGTGCCTTTATTATCACCTCCGGTGCCGAATTCTATCTGCATCATCTGCAATATTACCTGAGTGATAAAGGCCTGCCTCGTTATAAACAACCGGATCAGCTGGAGCAGGTCAGTCACTGGCCCCTGACGACAGTGGGCAAAATCGACAAGCAGCGTCTGATCAGGCAAGCCCTGCAATCTGATGCTCAACAAACAGCGCATCCTGTTTCAGACAAAAATGTACAACCGAATCAAAAGTCTGCAGCACAGACATCTGCCGTTTCTTCAGCGTCAACCTCAGCCCCACAATTATCTGATACAGAAAAAAATATGACTCAATACAGCGAACACCATCTGAAAACCAGTTATCCCGCCATCGATATCGCTATGGCTGTCGCCAGAAACCAGCTATCAGAGCATTACGCCATCTATGAACAACCCGGAGAGTGGTCTATTGGTATCGGACAATACGCACAACTTCAGGCCAGTAAAGATGCAGCAACTCTGAGCTGTGGTCCTCTGTCAGAAACCTATCGCCAGCCCCGCTTGTGCCAGGCGATTGCCAGAGCCACTCAGGCTATCCCGGCAGAGAACTGGCGCTTATACGGTTCTGCCCGCTTTGAACTGTCTCATATTTTCTATGATCTGGAGCATATGCCGGCAGATGGCACCTTGCTGGATCTGTTTGTGCCTGAATATGAAATTCGTATCCGTCAGGATGATGTGCTGTTACGGGCTATCAGCGAAGAAAAACTGGACCAGTTGATCAGCCTGTTCCATCAGGCAGAAGATCTGTGTCAGAGTGAAAATAAGGTGCTGGATGCTCATCAGCTGAATCTCAGCCTGCAGGATTATCAGCAGACAGAATACAAAAACAATGTGCAGCAGGCCGTTGATGATATTCAGGCCAGGCGTTATCAGAAAGTCATTCTGTCCCGCCGCATCCCTCTGCCAGAAGAGGTGGATCTGTTAGCCAGTTATCGTACGGGACGTTCGCAGAATACCCCGGCACGTTCGTTCTTTGTTAATCGTGGCGACAATCAACTGGCCGGCTTCAGCCCGGAAACCGTGGTTGAAGTCTCTGCAGATGGCTGGATCAGCACCCAGCCTCTGGCCGGAACCCGTGCTCTGGGCAATAGTGCCGATGAAGAAGCCCGTCTGAAGGCGGAGCTGCTGGCTGATACCAAAGAGATCGCCGAACATGCCGCATCGGTTAAGCTGGCTCAGGAAGAGCTGGAAGGCATCTGTACCCGTGAAAGTATCGCGGTCAGTGAATTTATGGCGGTTCGTCGCCGTGGCAGTGTGCAGCATCTGGCTTCCCGCGTAAAAGGTCAGTTGAAAGAGGATAAAAATGCCTGGGACGCTTTTGAAGCGCTGTTCCCAGCTGTTACTGCATCCGGTATCCCTAAAAAGCCTGCTATTGAAGCTATTTATCGTTATGAACAGCAGCCCCGTGGCTGGTACAGCGGTTGTGTCATGATTGTTGACAGCACAGGGGCAATGGATGCTGCTCTGGTATTGCGCTCCATCTATCGCGAAGATAACAACAGCTGGTTACAGGCCGGTGCCGGTATCGTCGATCAGTCCCGTCCTGAACGAGAACTGGAAGAAACCATCGAAAAACTCAGCTGCATTATGCAGTTCCTGGCCACCCGTTCTGCTACATCTCCTGTACAGGTTGAAGGTGCTATGGCTCAGAATGAAGCCTGTGCAGAGGAGGAAATAGCATAATGTCTTCTGCGATCCCGTCTTCAGATCAGAGTAATCGTCTGAATCCTCAGCATATTATCGGGCAGTTACAGGTTCTGATACCTGTGTCTCTGGATGGTCAGGAAGACGCCAACCTGATTCAGCTGGGCCTGGACTCTCTGCATATTATGCGACTGGTCAATCAATGGCGAAAAGCCGGTGCCAGAGTCACCTTTGCCCAGCTTATTGAACGCCCGATTCTCAGTCACTGGTTATCTCTGCTGGTGACCGATAACCAGGATGCTGCACAGCAGGAAAGCGCAGACGATTTTCAGGCGCTTCTGCAGAAAACACGTGATGATCAGAATTTGCAGGATCGATGCTATTCAGACCAGCCTTTTAACCTGACAGATGTTCAGTATGCCTACTGGATGGGCCGCCAGGATAACCAGGAGCTGGGCGGTAATGGTTGCCATGCTTATCTGGAGATTGATGGTGATCAGGTACTCGGTTCACGGCTGGAAATGGCCTGGCATCAGTTGATCCGACAGCACAGTATGCTCAGAGCCAGATTCACCGATGAAGGGCAGCAGTTTATTCCGGATGACTACGGGTTACCGGAACTGATCTGTCATGATTTCAGCGAATTATCTGCAGAGCAGGCAGAACAGCAGGCTCAACTGATCCGAAGCCGGTTATCCCATCGAAAACTGGCGATTGAGAGCGGTCAGGTGATGGGGCTGGAGCTTTCTTTGCTGCCTGGCGGTAAAACCCGGATTCATTTCGATGTGGATCTGTTGGTGGCTGATGTGCAGAGCCTGCATATTCTGCTCAGAGATCTGGCCGAGGCTTATAACACCCTTAACGATCAGCCAGAATCTGCTGCAACTTTATCCGCTGATCCTGACTGGCGTTTTGCTCATTATCTGGCGATTGAATCAGAGCGTAAAAAGAACCAGAGCGAAGCAGATAAAACTTACTGGCAACAGCGTCTGAGTGATCTGCCTTCTGGTCCTCAGTTACCTCTGGCAAAAGATCCTCATTCTATCGGCAAACCTGAGTTTATCCGCCGGACTCATCTGCTGAGTACAGAAAAATGGCAATCGCTGAAAAGTATAGCCGCCAGCTATAAGGTGACACCGGCCATGGTACTGGCCAGCGCCTACGCAGAAGTGCTGGCGCGCTGGAGTGCTTCGCCGGAGTTCCTGCTCAATATTCCACTGTTTGACCGTCAGACCGATCATCCGGGTATTGAAGATGTCGTCGCTGATTTTACCAATTTACTGCTATTGCAGTGCAATTGTCGGGATGCGTTGCCATTTCTGAACCGGACGCGCCAGATACAGAAACAGCTGTATAAAGATATCGCCCATGCCAGTTATTCTGCTGTCAGTATTCAGCGGGATCTGGCGCGTCAGGGATTAACGGACGGAGTCTCAGCTCCGGTTGTTTTTGCCTGTAATCTGGGTACACCGCTGCTGACAGATACCTGTCGTAATACCCTGGGTGAGCTGAATTATATGATCTCTCAGACCCCTCAGGTCTGGCTGGATCATCAGCTTTATGAAATGGAAGATGGCTTGTTACTGGCCTGGGATGCTGTCGATGAACTCTTCCCGCATAATCTGATCAGCGATATGTTCGCAGCTTACACACAGCTGCTGGAGTGGCTGGCAGAAGATAAAGGTCACTGGCTGCAACACAGCCCGGACCTGATGCCGGAATATCAGAACATCAGCCGCCAGCAGGCGAACAATACCCTGACCTCTTATCATCCGCATCTGCTGCATCAGGCGATGTTTGACACTGCCCTGCAAACTCCTGAGCGTGCGGCATTAATCGTAGCGGATCAGATTATCAGCTATGGTCAGCTGGCTGATCAGGCTCTTCGCATCGCGCGCCTGCTTCAGCAGCAAGGCCTGAAAACGAATGATCCGGTTGCCATTACTTTGCCTCGGGGCGTTGATCAGATCGCCGCTGTCTTTGGTGTTCTGGCTGCCGGAGGCTGCTATGTGCCGATTGGCGTACATCAACCCGCCAGTCGACAAGCCCGAATTCATCAGACCGCAGGCATTAATCTGGTCCTGACCTCATCGCAGTACCTGCCTGAAGCCGGTCAGGATGATGTACGTTATCTGGATATCTCACAAGCTGAATCCCTGACACCATTAACTAGTCCGGTTCCGGTCGCTGCTGAATCATCGGCTTATATTATCTTTACCTCGGGTTCCACCGGTGAACCTAAAGGGGTTGAGATGGCACACAGAGCCACTGCGAACACCATCGACAATATTAACCGTCGCTACAATGTGCATCAGAACAGTCGGGCTCTGGCGGTCTCTGCGCTGGATTTTGATCTGTCGGTTTATGACATTTTTGGCCTGCTCAGCACCGGTGGCGCTCTGGTATTACTGAGGGATGATCAACGTCGTGATGCGGCGGTCTGGCTGGATCTGGTACAGCAACACAAGGTTACCGTCTGGAACTCTGTTCCTGTATTGCTGGATATGCTGCTGATCGTGGCTGAAAATCAGACTACCGCTCATCCGGCGTCCTCTGAGGCTGGCTTGTCTTCTGATACTGGCTTGTCTTTTACCCCCGGCTTGTCTTCTGAATCTGGCCTGTCTTTTGAACCACAATTATCTTTTGAGCCCAGCCTGCCTTTTGAACCACAATTATCTTTTGAGCAAGTGATGTTATCCGGTGACTGGATAGGACTGGACCTGCCATCGCGTTTGTTCGCCCGGACATCAGAGCATACCCGCCTGATCGCTATGGGTGGCGCGACAGAAGCGGCGATCTGGTCTAACGCATTTGATGCTTTTGAACCGGATCAGCCCCTGCCTGCCCACTGGACATCCATCCCTTATGGTAAACCACTGGCCAATCAGCACTATCGTGTTGTCGATGCGCAGGGGCGGGATTGCCCAGACTGGGTTGCGGGTGAACTCTGGATTGGTGGTATCGGTGTGGCTGAGGGTTATCGGGGCGATACCGATATGACCGTATCGCGCTTTGTTATGGCCGAAACAAATACTGTCCTGAACCCGGCTGTTTTCCGTGGTGATATCTTTGATACCACAGTACCGTCCCGAACATCTGAAGCACAGGCATCAGCAAGTACTCAAACCAGTCGCTGGTACAGAACCGGTGATCAGGGGCGTTACTGGCCGGATGGTCATCTGGAATTCCTGGGGCGTCTGGATCATCAGGTTAAAGTACGCGGTCATCGTATCGAACTGGGTGAAATTGAAACAGCGTTATTATCTCTGCCTGAGATCAGCCGGGCTGTTGCTGTCACTATTACTTCTGAGGGCCAGCCTCCTTCACTGGCTGCGGCTGTGATTGTCGATGCTGCTGTGATTGACGAAGGCTCAGCAACGGAGCCGTCACAGAATAGCAATGCAGCCCTGGATCACAGTACATCTCTCGATAAAAGCGCGACTCTGGATAGCCATGAGATCACAGCAGCACTGCACCAGCTGCTGCCGGATTATATGGTGCCATCCACTCTGGTTGCCGTATCTGACATTCCACTGAGTGCTAATGGTAAAGTTGACCGCAAACAGGTCACTGCTCTGCTGGCCGATCAGATCAACACGCAACCCATTCAGCTGACAGCCCCTGAAACAGACAACGAAAAAGCCGTCGCAACCCTCTGGCAGGCATTACTGGATACTGATCAGATTGGTCGTGAAAGTAATTTCTTCAGTCTGGGTGGTGATAGCCTTCTGGCTACCCAGGTGATCGCCCGTTTACGTCAGCAAGGGCTGAGTGCAGAGCAGCCTTTGCGTCTGCTATTCGCCAAACCGGAATTACAGGCTTTTGCAGCTGAACTGTATCAGACTGAACAAACCGTTCAGCAGCAGGTGGTTGCTGAACCAGAACAGCGCTTCGAGCCGTTCCTGCTCACCGAAGTACAGCGCGCTTACTGGATGGGGCAATCTCCGGGTCTGCCATTAAGCTGTGGTACACACTATCTGACAGAACTGGATGGTGCCGATGTTGACCTGACACGTCTGGAGCAGGCCTGGAATAAACTGGTTCATAACCATGAAATGATGCGGGCTTTTGTGAATGCAGAAGGCCAGCAGCAAATTCTGGCCGAAGTGCCTGATACCACCATTCAGCAGTACTATATTCAGGATCTGTCTCTCCAGATCGATGTAGCAGATCCCGCGCATCCTGACAATGCAGAAGGGACAACCGCTGCGACAGATACCAGCAGAACGGATTCCTTAAAGCAGATGATAGTCCTTGAAAACAGTGCTCAGGGGGCTCAGCAATGGTTGCATCACTGCTGGCATGAACTGTCTCGTCAACAACAGAATAGCGATGCACCAGTATCTGAAGGCTGGACTCCATGCCAGATCAATGCGGTACATTACACGGGGACTCAGGGAGAAAGCCGTTGTCGTATCGGTATCACCTTTGATTACCTTACTCTGGACGGTTTCAGTATCAAACTGCTGCTCGAACAGCTGGCCGATCTGTATCATGATCCGGACTCCTCTGTTCACACACCGGGCCTGTCGTTCCGGGATTATGTGAATCAGGTCGATCACTCTGAATCAGAAAAAGAGCAAGCGGTTCGTTTCTGGCAGGACAAAATTACTACTCTGCCACTGGCTCCGGAACTGCCGCTGGCTACAGAGCCCGACACGCTGACAGCCCCTGAATTTAACCGTCGTGAAGCCAGATTAAGCGCTGATCAGTGGACAGCCCTGAAAGAAAAAGCCCGTCAGCATCAGATCACACCGTCAGTACTGCTACTGGTAGCTTACAGCCAGATTATTCGTCAGTGGAGTGGTGGTAATGATCACACCCTGAACCTGACACTATTTGACCGTCAGGATGTCCATGCTGATATCAACCGTGTACTGGGCGATTTTACCTCTCTGGCACCGGTTGGTTTTTACGCTGAACACGGCAATAATCTGCTGGCTCAGGCACGTGCTACTCAGCAGGAAATTGCTCAGGCACTGGAGCACAAATCCATTTCATCAATCTGGGTACAGCGTGAACGTTCCCACGAAATGAGCCTGACATCTGCCGCTCTGCCGGTGGTCTTTACCAGTACTCTGGGGCTGGGTAACGGGTTATTTGAAAATCCGCCAGCAGGATTCCCGGATCTGGTCGCAGGCGGGCTATCTGAAACGCCACAGGTCTGGCTGGATCATCAGCTGTACGAATATAAAGGCGAACTGGCTCTGTCCTGGGATTCTGTTGATGCTCTGTTCCCGGAGCAGATGCTGGATCAGATGTTCGAGGCTTATCTGGATCTGTTACAGGCTCTGGTACAGCAGGACTGGTCTGAAGATTTCAAACTGACATTGCCGGAACAACAGTTGCGTGTTCGTCAGCAAGTTAACCAGACTCATACGCCGTATCAGCCACACCTGCTGCATCAGGCGATGTTTACTACCGCGCAGCAGGCGCCAGAGCGTACGGCACTGATCGCATCGGATCATAGCGTCAGTTACGGTCAGCTGGCTGATCAGGCGCTGCGTATTGCTCAGCTGCTTAAACAGCAGGGACTGCAAACCGGTGATCCGGTCGCCATCACTCTGCCTCGTGGTACGGATCAGATCGCTGCGGTATTTGGTGTGTTGGCTGCCGGTGGCTGCTATGTGCCTATCGGTGTGCATCAGCCTGTCAGCCGACAGGCCCGGATTCATCAGACCGCTGGTATTAAGCTGGTGCTGACTTCCGTTCAGTTCTTACCGGAAAATTCAGTGCGGGATGAGGCTTCGGATAATGGCAGCACGCGTTATCTGGATATGGCTCAGGCTGAAAGTCTGACGCCTCTGTCAGCACCTGTTGATGTTGCACCGGAAGCATCGGCTTATATCATCTTTACCTCAGGTTCGACGGGTGAACCTAAAGGTGTGGAGATGGCACACAGGGCCACTGCTAACACCATCGATAATATCAACCAGCGTTATGGTGTTCATCAGGACAGTCGGGCGCTGGCGGTATCTGCACTGGACTTTGACCTGTCGGTTTATGACATCTTTGGCCTGCTCAGTACCGGTGGTGCTCTGGTGGTGCTGGAAGAGGAACAACGCCGGGATGCGGCGATCTGGCTGGATCTGGTGCAACAACATCAGATCACTGTCTGGAACTCTGTTCCTGTACTGCTGGATATGCTGCTGGTTGTGGCTGAAAACCAGGCATCTGCCACCCTGCTGCCCTTTGAACCTCGCTTGTCCTTTGAACAAGTGATGCTATCGGGTGACTGGATTGGTCTGGATCTGCCATCCCGCCTGTTTGCGCAGACTTCTCATCAGACCCGTTTGATTGCGATGGGTGGCGCAACAGAAGCGGCTATCTGGTCCAATTCATTTGATGCCTTTGAACCCGGTCAGCCTCTGCCACCACACTGGACGTCTGTGCCATACGGTAAGCCGCTGGAAAACCAGCACTATCGCGTGGTGGATGCTCAGGGTCGGGATTGTCCGGACTGGGTTGCCGGTGAACTCTGGATTGGTGGTATCGGTGTGGCTGAGGGGTATCGGGGCGATAGCCAGCAGACCGCTGCTCGCTTTGTGTTGGCAGAGACAGATACTATCCCGCAACCGGTTACCTTTGCTTCAGCAGAAAACGCTGAATCCGTTCAGAACGGTGCAACAAATACCAGCCGCTGGTACAGAACCGGAGATCAGGGCCGCTACTGGCCCGATGGTCATCTGGAATTCCTGGGCCGTCTGGATCATCAGGTGAAAGTCCGGGGTCATCGTATTGAGCTGGGTGAAATCGAAACGGCGTTGCTGACATTGCCAGAGATCAGCCGGGCTGTTGCTGTAACGGTTAAACCGGATGGTCAACAGCCATCGCTGGCTGCCGCTGTCACAACAGAGGAAAACGCTCAGATTCTGGATACTGATGGGATCAGAAGCGCTCTGCAGCAGCTACTACCCGATTATATGGTTCCGACCACTCTGGTCAGCATATCTGAGATTCCACTCAGCGCTAATGGCAAAGTGGATCGCAAGCAGGTGACAGCACTGCTGGCAGAACAGGTCAGTGCACAACCCCAGCAATTGACCTCACCCGCAACCGATAATGAACGTGTGGTTGCTGCACTCTGGCAGGAGCTGCTGGATACTGACCAGATCGGTCGTGAAAGTAATTTCTTTGCCCTGGGTGGTGACAGCTTGCTGGCGACACAAGTTATCGCTCGCTTGCGTCAGCAGGGACTGAGTGCTGAACAGCCACTGCGCTTACTGTTTGCTAATCCGGAACTGCAGACCTTTGCTGCAGAACTGAATCAGACTAGTCAGGCAGCTATGCAACAGGACGTTATAGCACAGCCGGAACAGCGCTTTGAGCCATTCCCATTGACCGAAGTGCAGCGCGCTTACTGGATGGGCCAGTCTCCGGGACTGCCATTGAACTGTGGCACCCATTATCTGGTTGAGCTGGATGGTGAAGCGGTTGACCTGCAGAAACTGGAACAGGCCTGTAACACCCTGATTCAGCGCCATGAGATGCTGCGGGTGAAAATTACCCCTCAGGGTGAACAGCAAATTCTGCCTGCAGACGCTGTCGAAAGCATTCAGGTTGATAGCGATCATACTGTTTATGCTGATCAGGATAATGCCCGTGCACAACTCGACAGCTGGTGGCAGTACTGGTCTGAAAACAACCGGATTACGCAGCAGAATGATAATGAACAGACCACTCTGTTTGCCATAAAAGCGGTGCATTACGGTCAGAATCGCTGTCGTCTGGGGCTGTTGTTTAACTATATGACTCTGGATGGCTTCAGTATCAAGCTGTTGCTGGATGAACTGGCTGAGCTTTATCAGAATCCGGATGTGGAGTTGCCTGCTTTTGATCTGTCCTTCCGGGATTATGTTAATCAGGTTAAACCTGATCCTCAGGCTTTAGCTCAGGCAGAAGATTACTGGTACAACAAGCTGGAAAACTTGCCTATGGCCGCTGCTCTGCCACTGGCAAGAGATCCACGAACCTTGCAGGACACACGTTTTTCTCGCCGTGAAGCCAGAATCAATCGGGATAACTGGGCTCAGCTGCGTCAGTCAGCCCGTGATCAGGGCATTACACCATCGGTACTGATTCTGACTGCATATGGTGAGATTCTCAGCCAGTGGAACGGTGGTAAAGCCCATACGATCAACCTGACATTATTTGACCGTCAGCCGGTTCACCCGGATATCAACAGGATTGTCGGTGACTTTACCTCTCTGGCACCTGTGGCCTATCACCCGGATAACCAGAAAAATCTGCTGCAATTAAGCCAGCAGGTGCAGGATGAAATCGCCAGCGCGCTGGAGCACCGTGAAATCTCATCTATCTGGGTACAGCGTGAACGTGCCCGGGAGATGGATCTGGTTGCTGCGGCTTTGCCGATTGTTTTTACCAGTACTCTGGGAATGGCCGATGGTCTGTTGGAGGAGAAATCGGTAGCAGGCTTCCCGGATCTGGCTGGAGGCGGGCTGTCTGAAACGCCACAGGTTTGGCTGGATCACCAGATGTATGAGCATCAGGGTGAACTGATGATCTCCTGGGATAGTGTTGATGCACTCTTCCCGGATGGTCTGATCGACAGCATGTTCGGCCAGTTTATCCAGCTGCTGAACACCCTGGCTGGACAATGGGATCAACCTCTGAAAACTGCTCTGCCAGAAGACCAGTGTATGATCCGTCAGCAGGTCAATCAGACTCATACGCCGTATCAGCCTCATCTGTTGCATCAGGCGATGTTCGCTACTGCGCAACAGACACCGGAACGAACGGCACTGATCGCATCGGATCAGAGCATCAGTTACGGTCAACTGGCCGATCAGGCCCTGCGCATCGCTCAGTTGCTTAAGCAACAGGGATTGCAAAGCGGTGATCCGGTTGCCATCACTCTGCCCAGAGGCACTGATCAGATCGCTGCGGTATTTGGTGTACTGGCTGCCGGTGGCTGCTATGTGCCTATTGGTGTGCATCAGCCTGACAGCCGACAGGCCCGGATTCATCAGACCGCTGGTATTAAGCTGGTGCTGACTTCCGCTCAGTTCTTACCGGAAAATCCAGCATCAGATGAAGCAGAAGATAGAGTGGTGCGTTACCTGGATATGGCTCAGGCTGAAAGCCTGACGCCTCTGTCAGCACCTGTTGATGTCGCGCCAGAAGCATCGGCTTATATCATCTTTACCTCAGGTTCGACGGGTGAACCTAAAGGTGTGGAGATGGCACATAGAGCCACTGCTAACACCATCGATAATATCAACCAGCGTTATGGCGTTCATCAGGAAAGCCGGGCACTGGCGGTATCTGCACTGGACTTTGACCTGTCGGTTTATGACATCTTTGGCCTGCTCAGTACCGGTGGTGCTCTGGTACTGCTGGAAGAGGAGCAACGCCGGGATGCGGCGATCTGGCTGGATCTGGTGCAACAACATCAGATCACCGTCTGGAACTCTGTTCCTGTACTGCTGGATATGCTGCTGGTCGTGGCTGAAAACCAGGCATCTGCCACCCTGCTGCCCTTTCAACCTCGCTTGTCCTTTGAACAAGTGATGCTATCGGGTGACTGGATTGGTCTGGACCTGCCATCCCGCCTGTTTGCCCAGGCTTCTCATCAGACCCGTCTGATTGCGATGGGTGGCGCAACAGAAGCGGCTATCTGGTCCAATTCATTTGATGCCTTTGAACCTGGTCAGCCTCTGCCACCACATTGGACATCCGTGCCATACGGTAAGCCGCTGGAAAACCAGCACTATCGCGTGGTGGATACTCAGGGGCGGGATTGCCCGGACTGGGTTGCCGGTGAACTCTGGATTGGTGGTATCGGTGTGGCTGAGGGGTATCGGGGTGATACCGACCTGACCGCATCACGTTTTGTGCTGGCTGAAACCGCTACGGTTCAGCAACCCGCAGCCTTTGCTTCAGCAGAAAACGCTGAATCCGTTCAGAACGGTGCAACAAATACCAGCCGCTGGTACAGAACCGGAGATCAGGGGCGCTACTGGCCAGATGGCCACCTGGAGTTCCTGGGCCGTCTGGATTATCAGGTGAAAGTCCGGGGCCATCGTATTGAGCTGGGCGAAATCGAAACAGCACTGCTGACACTGCCAGAGATCAGTCGGGCTGTTGCGGTAACCGTGAAACCAGAGGGGCAGCCGCCATCATTGGCTGCCGCTGTCATGACAGAGGGAGCAGAATCAGGCACCGAACAGGCGCTGGACACTAATGCGATCAAAACTGCTCTGCAGCAGTTGCTACCAGAATATATGGTGCCCGCCACGCTGGTTGCGGTATCTGAAATTCCACTCAGCGCCAACGGTAAGGTCGATCGCAAACAGATCACGACTCTGATGGCGGATCAGCTCCAGGGACAACAGGCGTATCAGGCTCCGGAAAATGAGCTGGAAGCCGATGTTGCGCGGATCTGGTGCCAGGTACTGAAAAGAGAACGTATTTCCAGAACCGATGACTTCTTCCTGATTGGTGGCGACAGTCTGAGCGCTACTCAGATTGTGCAGCAACTGCATCAGCAAAGGGTCAGTCCGGAAGCCGTTTCACTGATTACTCTGTTTACGTCACCGACCATCGCTGCCTTAAGTGAGCAGATTCAACAACAGTGGCAAGCTCTGTCGCAAACCACGGATACACAGGATATTTTTGAGGAAGGCTTACTATGAGCAACATGACCAGAGCTGTCAGCCAGATTATTGACGAACTCAAGGCCATGGGCGTCCATCTGTGGACCGAAGACCAGCAACTCAGATTCAAGGCCCCCGTCGGGGCCCTGACAGAAGAATATCGTCAGATTATCAAACAGAGAAAACAGGAATTTATTGATCACCTGTCTTCGGATAATAAAGACACTGGTATTCAGATTGACCCGGAAAACCGTTATGAGCCATTTCCTCTGACCGATCTGCAGGTGGCTTATATTGTCGGACGCCGAAATAATTATGAACTGGGTGGCGTGGGTTGCCACAGTTATATTGAGCTGGAACTGCCCCGATTGGACCACGAACGTCTGCAGCAGGCCTGGCACAAACTGATTCTGCGCCACGATATGCTGCGTGCGGTGATCGGCACAGATGGTCAGCAGCAGGTGCTGAAAAATGTCACCCTGCCACCAGTGATCAGCCAGGATCTGATGGGTCAGTGTGCTGAGGACTTTGATCAGGCTGTGCAGGCTGTACGTGAGAAGATGGCATTTCGCTGTTATGACTCTGAACGCTGGCCGCTCTATGAATTGCGTCTGTCGTCCCACGATGACAAATCTATTCTGCACCACTCTACAGATCTGCTGATTGCTGACTTTGCCAGTATTCAGATTCTGTTGGCAGAACTGGGAGATCTGTATGATCACCCCGATCAGGAGTTCCCTCCGCTGGCTCTGACTTTCCGGGATATTCTGCTGGATAGCCAGCAGGCCAGAAATCGTCCGGATACTCAGGCCCGTTATCAGCAGCATAAAGATTACTGGATGCAGCGTGTTGCCACGCTGCCTGGTGCGCCAGAACTGCCATTAGCCCAGCCTTCCTCTGCCGGGCTTCCGGAGAAAGATAGCAGCAGCGACAGCTTCCGCCGGTTAAGTCTGGAGCTGGATAAAACTCAGTGGCAGCAGCTCTGCCACCTTGCTAATGAACATAAAATCACGCCGTCTGCTGTGGTCATGAACGCTTTTACAGAAGTGCTGCGCCGCTGGTCACGTCAGGGTGATTTCTGCATCAACCTGACACTACTGAACCGCCCCGATAATCATCCGGATGTTCGTCGTGTGGTCGGTGATTTTATTGCGGTTAATGTACTGGAAGTTAACGATCAGCGTGGCAACACCTTTATCGACAGAACCAGGGCCCTGCAGCAACAGCTCTGGCAGGATATGGCTCACAGCGACTTTACCGGTATTGAAGTACTGCGAGAAATGACCCGATTGAATCAAAGCAATACGCTGATTCCGGTCGTGTTTACCAGTACGGTGGGTGTGACAGGGAATGACCTGCCCCGTAATGATTTTATGCACAATGCCCGTCTGAATTACGGTATTACTCAGACACCACAGGTCTGGCTGGATTGCCAGGCAACGGAACGCCGGGAAGCGCTGCATATCGACTGGGATATCCGCACCGACGTATTCCAGCCGGGTGTTATTGAACAGGCATTTGCTGCTTTCAGACAATTGCTGACAATTCTGGCTAATGATAGTCAGCATTGGCTCAGTACACGTCCTGTACGTTTACCGGACAGTACAACATCGCTGAGACACCAACAGAATAATGCTAAGAATGCGCCTCTGCCGAAAGGTTATCTGCATCAGGGGTTCTGTGATCATGCGCTGAACCAGCCTGATTCTGTCGCGCTGATCTGTGGTCAGCATCAATGGAGTTACCGTCAACTGGCAGTCTGGTCTCTGTCTGTTGCCGACCAGCTGAAAAGTGCTGGTTGTCAACCCGGTCAGCCCGTTGCGGTATTTCTGGATAAGAGCCCGGCTCAGATCGCCGCTATTATGGGCATTCTGCTGGCGGGCGGTGCCTATGTACCGATTGATATTATTCAGCCGGAGAAGCGCCGTAACAGCATTATTCAGGATTCTGATACCACACTGATCGTTACCGATCCGGCGCATCGGGAACTGAACTGGCCAGAGAATAGCCGGTGCATCCTGGTTGATACACTGGTGACCCCGGCCGATCTGACAGAAAGCGCTAATACGGATACCATAACCACACAGATCAGGCAGATTGTGGCTCAGGGCCTGCAGGCCGATACCGTTAACCAGCTGGCTTATATTCTGTATACCTCGGGTACAACAGGTAAACCTAAAGGCGTGATGCTGAGTCATCAGGGCGTCAGAAATACCATTGTTGGCTTCAATCGTCAGTTTGGTTTTAATTCGGATGACAGAACCCTGGCGCTGGTCAATTACAGCTTTGACCTGTCAGTACTGGATATTTTCTGTACCTTTACAGCCGGAGCCGCGCTGGTACTGCCGGAAGGTCAGTGGCGCAGTGATCCGGGTTGCTGGGCTCGCACTATTCAACAGCATAAGGTGACGGTATGGAATTCAGTACCGGCACATATGCAGATGCTGATGACCTGGCATGACCGGGAATCTGATACCGATATTTCCAGCCTGAGACTGGCGTTTATCTCTGGTGACTGGATTCCGGTCACACTGCCACCTAAGATCCGTCAGAAACTGCCTGCACTGAATCTGAACAGTCTGGGCGGACCTACTGAGATCTCTGTCACCTGTATCTACAACCCCATTGGAGAGGTGCCGGAACACGCTACCAGCATTCCGTACGGTACGCCGTTCAGTAATCACAAGCTCTATATCCAGAATGAGCGCTTTGAGGAATGTCCGGACTGGACTCCTGGTGAAATGCTGGTCGGTGGTCCGGGTGTGGCGCTGGGCTTTGTTAATGATCCGGAGCGCACCAAAGAACGCTTTATCACTCATCCGGAAACCGGAGAGCGGCTGTACCGAACCGGTGATATCTGTCGTTATCGTGCCGATGGTGTGATTGAGATTCTGGGGCGTCAGGATAATCAGATCAAAATCCGGGGCCATCGTATTGAACTGGGTGAAGTCGAAGCGTCGCTGAATGAGCTGGAATATATTGCGCAGGCCGTAGCGCTGGTACGCCCTGATCCGGTGGATCTGGTGGCTGCTATTGTACTGAATCTGGGTTATCAGACTTCCGGCTCCAGCAATGACGAGCACCTGACCACACGTATTCAGATGGATCTGGAAAATGTTCTGCCCGGTTATATGATGCCAGTTGCTGTCAGAACTCTGGCAGAGATTCCACTCAGCAAAAATGGCAAGGTTGATCGCACCACCCTTAAGCAGGTATTTAAAGATCAGCCTGTCCATCAGGATAGCTACGAAGCGCCACTGGATGATGAGATTGAACAGAAACTGGCCGCGATCTGGCAGGAACTGATTCAGGTTGAGCAGGTGTCCCGAGGGGATGACTTCTTTATGATCGGTGGCTCCAGCCTGACCGCAGTCGGTTTGCTGAACCGTTTATCAGAAGAAGGCTTTGTGCTGAATATCGATCTGATTTTCAACAACCCTGTATTCAGAGATATGGTCAACGCTCTGCAGCTGGCTGAGGATGAAGAGGAAGCTTTCCGTCAGTCCATCAGACTGGAAGACTTAGCCGATCATTCTCTGCGTAATCTGGATCAGGCCCTGCCGTATCAGCCTGAACAGGACAAGGGGCCGCAGAATATCTTTCTGACCGGAGCCACTGGCTATCTGGGCTGTTATATTCTTAAATCCCTGCTGGAACAGACTCAGGATACTATCTACTGTCTGATCCGCTGTAATGATGAAGAGAACGGTTACTTCCGTCTGCAGCAGATGGCAGAAGAAAGAGGCATGACGCTGGAGATTGATCGTGAGCGTGTGCATATTATTCCGGGCGATCTGATCAACGATCGCTATGGTCTGGATGATACTCAGTATCAGTGGCTGGCAGAAAATATCGATAAAGTGATGCATATCGCTGCTCTGATCAGCCTGATCGCACCGCTGTCCGGCCTGTATCCGATCAATGTGAAGGGCTCGGCTAATGCGATTGAACTGGCCACGACCCATCACGTTAAACCTGTGCATTATATGTCTACCATAGGTGTGCACTATCGTCTGCCTTATGATGAAAGTGAGCCACCTGTGCCTGAGTCTACCTCTCCTATGGCCCCGTGGCATAAGCCTGAACTGACTTATGAGCACACCAAATATATGGCTGAGCAGCTGTTCTATATGGCCAGGGATAAAAACCTGCCGGTGAATATCTATCGCTCTGGTGCTATCACCTGGGATGATACTCAGCAAACGCCGTATATTAACGATGATGCTTTTGTGAAGTTCTTCCGCACCTGTATGAGCGTAGCGGCATATCCGGAATCACGCATTCTGATCAGTACCACGCCGGTCAATGTGGTGGCTCGCTCTATCGCTATGATCAGCCACAAGGCTATTGATCAGACCGGTAAAAACTTCCATGTGGTATCCCGCTACAGTCATACCGGCGAACAGATCTATCGCTGGCTGAATGAACTGGGCTGTCAGTTTAAAGCGATGGACTTTGCGGCCTGGGATCAGCAACTGGCTGACAGCTTCGGTCGTGGTTTTATCAACCGTTACTTCAAACATGGTATGGATCAGGGCGGCCATCACCAGTATCGCATTGATAATACCGAGGCGGCACTGGCGGAGTACGGTCATCAACCGTATGAGATTGACCGTAACTACTTTATCCCTATGGTACGTCACTTCTTTGGTGAGGAAGCCCTTAAGCGTGCGGGTATCTCAGAACGTACCGCTTCGGATGATGGCGATCAACAAAAGCCGGATGACGTAACAGATAACACCTCAACTAACACCTCTATCAGTCAGGTCAGCCCTGCATAAGGAGACACTATGCTTACTGAAGCCCCAGCCAGTATTGCGGGTGCTCAGAGCCAGTACCAGCCCGGTCGATACCGGGCCTGGTTCCGTACTCTGAAAACCAGCGCCAGCGTTCATCAGCGTATTTTCTGTCTGCCTCATGCCGGTGGCACTGCCAGTTTCTTTCGCAACTGGGCAGATGCCCTGCCACAAGGTACAGAGCTGATTGCGATCCAGTATCCCGGACGGGAAGAACGACTGGAAGAAGCCTGTATCGATAATATGCAGGATCTGGTCAGCGGCATCGAACAGAGTCTGTCTATGCAGCCCCATTTACTTCAGAAGCCCTATCTGATTTTTGGTCATAGTATGGGGGCGGCAGTGGCTTATGAGCTTTGTCTGCGCTTGCAACAGAATCAGCGCCGTTTGCCCTGTCATCTTGTGGTCTCGGCCAGCGAAGGCCCTGGCAGGATACAACCTTCTGCTTTTCATCAGGGATCGGATAAAGATCTGCTGCAGGAAATTATCCGTCTGAATGATCAGCTGACTTACCTGGCTGAAGTACCAGAACTGACGGATATGATCATGCCGATGCTGAAAACAGATTACCGTCTGATCGAAACTTACGGGGGGCAGGTACCTTCAATGGCGCAGGTTGAAATGCCGATTACTGCCATGACCGGTCAGCAGGATACCGAGTTGACCTACGCCGATGCAGAAGCCTGGGCTGATGTCAGTCAGGGGGATTTTCAGTTGCATTCCTGGCCCGGTGATCATTTTTACCTGAGCCAGCAGTACAAGGAGATGATTCCGGTATTACTGCGTTTATTAAAAGATTCGGGAGCGGTACAGTATCCGGCATGGGGGGCTTTGCCTTGATCTGAACCTGTTTATGGGACATTGCCCTGTAAAAGAACGCCCGTCACACACTCAGGACACTGAGCATGTGACGGGCATTTTTTTATTCTCCCTGCCCTTATTATTATCTCTTATGTCTTTACATCACTCGCAAATGCGGGGCTTATATTCCCGATTCGGGTAGCTGGTTTTACTGCCATCAGACACAATTGCTTTCTGCACATCCGACTTCATTCATCCGCTGTTCAGAGGTTCATGAAAGTGTCAGCCCCTATTCCTTATTCACAGCAAAACGACTCCCGGCGTCATACTCCGTTTACTCAGGTCAGCTCGCAGGCTATGACTGATAACCACAGCGCCTTTTACTGGCCAGTGATGCTGATGACTACTTTTCTGGCGTCATTGATCACCTTATCCAGTGCTATGGCAGATTATCCGGTGACCGTGCAAGATGATCGGAGTAAAAGCATTACGTTCGAGAAACAGCCGCAATCCGTAGCGTCTATCTCGGTGTTTGGTGCTGACCTGATGTGGGCACTGGATCAACAGGCGACCGGTTTATCCACACTGAATCACCGGCAGTCAGCGTATCTTGGTGATCAGGTCAGTCGGATGAAAGACCTGGGCGAAGTGCATGAAACCGATATGGAGCGTCTGACAGAGCTGAATCCGGATCTGATTATTGGCTTGCGCCAGTACACGGAACCTTTTGCCAGTAAGTTTGAAGAGATCGGACAGTTTCTGGCATTTGATCTGGTCACTCAGGAAGATTCTGAACAGGCCATTATGACGGTTACCCGAGCGTTAGATCAGGCTCAGCAGGGACAAGCGCTGAATCAGAATTTTCAGGCTCTGAAAGAAGAATTTAAGCAAAAAGCTCCGGGAGAAGTCAGCGCCATTCTGATCTGGCACTGGGCTGACACTCTGTACGCATTTTATAACCACTATCTGAGCACCGATATTATGCAGAGTCTGAAGGTTGAAAACGCGATGGGACGCTCACCGACACCTGCTCTGAAAAAACCGGATTCCAGTGTACTGTCTATGGAGCGGTTGCTGCGATTGAACCCGGATGTGATTTTGTCCTTTACCGGCGATGAGGCTCCTATCAGTTATCATCCGGTCTGGCAGCGACTAAAAGCAGTTCAGAATAAACGTGTCTATCGTATTAATGATCAGTACGTTATGCCTCATGGCCCGGTTGCCAGAGAGATGGTACTGAGAGAAATGGCTCACCTGTTTTATCCCGATCAGTTCCCGGCACCGGATAATATTCCGGATGCGGCACGGGCTAAACCGCTGACCTTTTCAGAAAGATAAATCCTATGTCGCAGCTATCAAGCCCGGATAAAACCTTCACTGTCAGTGCCGGTCATTCTGTGGGAAAACGCCAGAGAATCTCTCTGCTTCTGCCAGTCGTATGCCTGTTTATTATCATGCTGGCAGGGCTGGCATCTTTAGCACTGGGAGACACACTGTTTTCCTGGTCTGCGGTGTTCCAGTCGCTGACATCATCAGAAGACAGCATGACCCGTTTCATTATCATGGAACTGCGTATGCCCCGGTTGTTGACGGGGTTACTGGCTGGAGCGGCTCTGGGCATGGCGGGATGTATTGTACAGTCGATCACCCGTAACCCCCTGGGGACTCCGGATCTGATGGGTGTCAGTGCCGGGGCATCCTTTGCGATTGTACTGGGCTTTGTTGTATTGAGTCTGCCGCCATCTGCGATGCTGGTGATGGGTACGGCAGGTGGTTTTGCCGCCGGATTTCTGACCTTTGCAATCGCCTGGAAAACTCATCTGAATCCGATTCATCTGACTTTGTCGGGTATGAGTATCGCGCTGTTTTTTACCGCTGGCCTGACTCTTCTGCTGGTGTCGGCAGACAGTGATGTCAACGGCCTCTACTACTGGCTGGCGGGGAGTCTGCTGAACCGAACCTGGCAGCATGTGGATCAGCTCTGGTTATTTGTTTTTCTGGGACTGGGAATGGGAGTGATCTTCTCCCGGCCTTTAAATCTGCTGATGCTGGATGATATGACCAGCCGGGCGCTGGGCTTTCCGGTACAACGCTGGCGCCTGATTCTGGGCCTGACCAGTGTGGTACTGACTGCCGCTACGGTGGCGGTAGCAGGCCCAATCTCCTTTGTGGGGCTGGTGGCACCTCATGTCGTCAAGTTGTTGTTAAAACAATCCTTATCCCGGAGCTCATTATCAGATGCGGCTGAATCGGCGCAGCCCCTGCAGATGGATCACAGAATTTTACTACCTTTGTCTGCTATTGTCGGTGCGACCCTGGTATGCGTGGCTGATCTGGTGGCCAGAATACAGGAAGTGCCTGTCGGCATTCTCTGCATTCTGACTGGCGGCCCTTTATTTGTTTACCTGATCAGAAAGCAGGGCGGTTATGACCACTAATACCGTGCATCCTCAAAGTAATCCCGCGTCAACAGCATCTGGCTCTTTAAAGGATAGCAATGGCCGGTTAAAAGATGGCCATGACCGGACGCCGGGCTATTATCGTCTGGTAAAACTGGCGTTATTGCTGTTACTGACTTTACTGATGGTGTTGTCTCTATTGCTGGGGTCAGTCAACCTTGCGGCCAGCGATATTGTGTCGGTTCTGATGGGCAATATCACAACAGGCACTACTTATGACGTGATCTGGAACCTGAGACTCCCCCGAACGCTACTGGCGGCGTTAGTCGGTGTTCACTTTGCGTTATCGGGCCTGATTCTGCAGTCTGTGATTCGTAACCCTCTGGCAGACCCCGGAGTGATTGGTGTCTCCAGCGGAGCCAGTCTGGCCATTGTCGGCCTGTTGCTGCTCTCCGATATGATCAATGCCACTCTGCTGAAAGACTCACCAGTTGAGTTATCTCTCTCCTGGCTACCGATGGCTGCTATGGTTGGCGGTATCGTTATTTCGGCCCTGGTGCTGTATCTGTCATCGCAAAAACATCAGGGTATGAAAACCGGTATCAGCCCGGCTCGTCTGGCCCTGAACGGTGTTGCCATTGGTGGCATTCTTAATGCTATCGTGATGTGGATCGTCGTCGTCTGGGGTGGCGGTCGAACAGAAACCACAATTTTATGGCTGGCGGGCAGCCTGTACGGACGGGACTTTACCCATCTGTTTATCTTACTCCCCTGGACCATACTCGGTCTGGCAGCACTTTATTTGATCAGACATCCGTTATCGCTACTTCGTTTTGATGAATCTCAGGCACTCTCCATGGGCGTTAATGTTGCCCGCTGGCGTGTGTTCTCAATTGCTCTGGCGGTGATACTGGCCGCCAGTGCTATTGCTGTTGCAGGACCTGTGGGCTTTATCGGCCTGGTGGTTCCTCACTTATCCCGACTGCTGGTCGGCGGTGATATTAAACATCTGGTTTCAGTGTGCTTGCTGGCCGGTGGCTGCCTCTCATCCGGGGCAGACATAATCAGTCGCACTCTGCTCAGTCCGCTGGAATTACCGGCAGGCGCACTGACCACTGTGATTGGCATACCTGTTTTACTTTACCTCTTACAAAAACAAAGTGGGCGTCGACCGTAATGGGGGCGCCCCGATAACAGGAATATTTTATGACACTGTCTGCAGAAAACCTGGTGTTGAGCTATTCATCCGGACAGAGCGCATCCAGTACAACGTCTGAGGCATCGCCTGTGGTGTCAGAGGTTTCGCTGACTCTGCAAGAAGGGGAAATTACCTGCCTGATCGGGCCAAATGGTTGTGGTAAATCCACGCTACTGAAAGCCCTGGCTGGCTTATTGCCTCCGGCATCCGGTCAGGTGTTTCTGGATAACAGACCACTGCCCCACTGGTCTCGCAAAGCAATGGCCCGTCGTATGACCTTGCTACCGCAAAACCCGGTCGCACCGGATGACCTGAGTGTGTACCAGCTGGTCAGTCATGGTCGTTTTGCCTGGCAGGGGTTATTCGGAAGAATGACTCAGCAGGATCTGGACGCCGTTGAACAGGCTTTACATCTGACCGGGATGGATCAGCTGCGCCATCGTAGCTTTAATACCCTGTCAGGTGGTGAACGTCAGCGTGGCTGGATTGCGCTGGCACTGGCACAACAGGCCGATATTCTGTTGCTGGATGAACCGACCACCTATCTTGATATTGGTCATCAGCTGGAAGTGCTGGAGCTTCTCGCTCAGCTGAATCGGGAGCATCAGCGGACTATTGTGATGGTGCTGCATGATATTAACCAGGCCAGTCAGTATTCCGACAGAATACTGGCTATGCAGCAAGGGCGCATTATTGCAGACGACTCCCCGGTTAATGCGATTACCCCGGAGATGATGCAGCAGGTGTTCGGGATTCAGGTTGAGCTGATGATGCGTCAGCAGGGAGATAAAACCTGGCCTTATGGTTTACCGGTTGGCCGTAGCAGCCATTTTCCGGGACAGGATGTGGATACCCCATCCTCAATGACGGGGAATCCTTCAACAACAGGTAATCCCCCCTCAAAAACAGACAATCAATGTATGCAGAAAGCCGGTTAAAACCGGATGCCAATATCCGTTGCAACCTGACAAAAGCCTGTACTCTGATGCGGCTACAGGCTTAAGTAGCAGCACTGTTCTGTGCGTACCACTACTCTATGAGGGCAGCAGTTCATTCGTTATTTTTTTGCTTAATTCGGACTGTCTTTGCAACACAAAATCAGCCAGCATTTGAGTATAATTTTCTGCTACGGCATGCTGGACGGATTCACAACGGCTCAGATGATTCCGCCATTGTCTGACGCGAGGTGCTGAGGCAAAAAAGTCTGTCTCACTGATTTGATCAAACAGATCAAAATAGCGAAATACCGGCGCAAACACGGCATCCACCATACTGAAGTGCTGCCCGTTAAAAAAAGGGCCATCACTGATCTCGGCTTCCAGCTGCTCAAACTTTTGCTGAATTAATCCGGCCTGATGGTTCAGTCGATCGCCATCTTTCGCATTATAGTAACCTCCGATCGCATTCAGGACAGAGCTACCAAACTCCATCCAGCCTCTGTGGCGGGCACGGGTAACAGGATCTTCCGGATGCAGTCCGGGCTTAAACACATCATCCAGATATTCACAGATAGCAGATGATTCGAATATCGCCTGCTGGCCTGTGAGCAGTACCGGCGTTTTGCCTAACGGGGATATGTTAAGAAACCAGTCCGGTTTATTGGCCAGATCAATATAAACTCTTTCAAATTCAATGCCTTTCTCTGCCAGCACAATAGCAGCACGTTGAACGTAAGGGCATAATTTGTGTGAGATCAGAGTAATGGTTTGTTGAGTGCTTGCTGAGTGAGTATCTGGTTGAGTATGCATATGTGGCTCCATCTGACTGGAATGATTGACAGGGCCAGTCTAGTATTGCGAAATTGCATTTAAAATAAGTAGAATTGCAAACTATGAATGCAAAAATGCAATACAAGCTTACAGCTTCAGATCTGGAAGTTTTACTGGCCGTATACCGGGGAGGCACGTTGGCAGCGGCGGCTGAGAGAATCGGCGTGGATTCTTCTACTATTTTCCGCTGTGTTCAGAAGATGGAGCGGGGGATCGGACAATCCCTGTTTTCCAGATCCCGTTCGGGATATCGTCCGACGGAATTAGGGTTACAGCTGGCCGAAAAAGCTGAAGCGATAGAAGTGGAACTGGAATCGGCCCGCTCGGCCGCCCAGATGGCACCGGAAGATATTGCCGGAAGTGTGCATATCACAACAACCGATACAATTCTGCATGGCCTGCTGGCTCCGCAGTTATCGTTGCTGAACCGGACTCATCCTTTATTGCAGTTTGAACTGGAAACAGCCAATCGCCTGGCGAACCTGTCACGCAGAGATTCGGATATTGCACTTCGGGCGACACGGACACCACCAGAGCACCTGATTGGCAAGCATCTTGGGCCTATCCGGGTGGCTTTATTTGCCAGTCAGATATCCGGGCTTGCTGCCGGAGACCGGATAGACAATAAGATTTGCTGGATTGCACCGGATGAAGCCTTGCCGGATCATCCATCTGTGCACTGGCGTAAACGATATTATCCTAAGGCTAATGTGGCGTATCGGGTGGATAGCATCCTGACCGTTACAGAGTTTATTCGTCTGGGATTCGGTATCGGTATTATTCCGTTATTTCTTGCTGAAGATTATCCTGATCTGGTGCAGCTCACCGATGTACTGGACGAATGCCAGACAGAACTCTGGCTATTAGCACACCCTGAATCCAGACACCTGCGCCGTGTTTCTGCTGTTTTCGGGCATCTGTCTCAGATTATTCGACTGGAATGAACTAACGAAAGAAGGCACTAACTTCTATCACTCGCCCGGATAAGTCTGTGACAATAATGCCCTCCATAACGTTATTAAATACTCTGGAGGCAATCTTTTTCTGTCTCTCGGTTTCATATTGTTCTGTGACATCCCGACTGATGCCAAATAAGCCAATCACATCACCATACTGATCTGTCACGGGCCATTTATTGGTATGAACCCAGCCTGACTGACCCTTTTCGTCATAATAAAAAAAGCCTTTCAGCCTTCTGATGCTATTGTCAGGCACATTTCGGCAGGCAGCTCTGTATATATTATCTGACAGATTGAAATGCTTTTTCTTCTGAATAGTGGCTGTCTGCATTTTACATGGCATTATATTTATTCCGTCTTATATTGCTGTTTGCGACATTTTTCTATCCCCTTTAGTCGTTTTTGATCCTTTTCTGTGCACCATATCTGGACACGGCCAGCTATGAAACGTAATAGTCTGTTTCATAGTGAAGAAATAAAGACAGCAAGTCCTTTTCCCGAACGCAAAAGTGGTTGTTTTGTTTATATCTTTTTTACAGGGATAGGGCTGTTACCCCCGAATGTTTTCAGGAGAGAAAAGTAATGGCAGAGTTTCCACAAAAAGCGAAAGTGGTCATCGTTGGCCAGGGCGGTATTGTTGGTGCGTCAGTGGTCCATCACCTGATTGAGCGAGGCTGGGATGATATTGTCGGTATTGATAAATCGGCGATTCCGACGGATATCGGCTCTACCGCCCACGCATCTGATTTCTGCTTTAACACCATGCACGATCAGATGACCATCTTCACCACCAAATACAGTATCGACTTCTTTGAGAAGATGGGCCGTTACGAGCGTATTGGCGGTATTGAGGTGGCCCGTAAGGGTGATGATGAGCGTATGGAAGAGCTGAAGCGTCGCGTATCGTCCGGTAAAGCGTTCGGTAACCGGGTGGAGATGATCAGTACCGCTGAAGCCAAAGAAAAATTCCCTCTGCTAGAAGAAGACGTGATTCAGGGCGCGCTCTGGGACCCGGATGCCGGTCTTGTGGTGCCCCGCTCTCAGGCGGTATCCGGTGAACTGGTGGATATGGCTGTCGCGACCGGTAAGCTGCAAACTTTTGCGAATACCCCTTGTACCGGACTGAAAATTGAAGACGGTCGTATCAAGGGAGTGGAAACACCGCGTGGTCTGATTGAAGCGGAATATGTTGTCGTCTGTGCTGGTCTGTGGGGACGTTTAATCGCTGAGATGGCAGGAGAAGACCTGCCGATTATGCCAGTGGATCACCCGCTGACTTTCTTCAAACCATTTGATGAATTTGCCAATACTAAAAAAGAGATCGGTTACCCGCTGCTGCGTGATCAGGGCAACTCAGCCTATATGCGCGACACCGGTGATCCAAAAACCTCAGAAGGCGGTCAGCTGGAATGGGGCTATTACGAAGAGCGTGAACCTCGCCTGTGTCATCCAAAGGATATTCTGGAAAAAGAAGAAGCCCGTCTGTCACCATCCCAGCGTGATCTGGAGCTGGAAGAGGTGATGGACCCTCTGGAGCGCGCTATTGAGTTAACCCCTATTCTGGGCGAGCTGGGTTACGATGAGAAGTACTCCTTTAACGGCCTGTTGCAGGTAACCACCGATGGCGGTCCTTCTGTCGGTGAGTCCGCTAAAGTCCGTGGCCTATGGTACGCTGAAGCGATCTGGGTAAAAGATGGTCCGGGTATCGGTAAAATCGTTGCGGACTGGATGACCGATGGCGTCACTGAGTTTGATCACTCCAGCATCGATGTATCCCGTTTCTACCCGTTCCAGCTGGAAAAGCAGTTTATCCATGACCGCTGCTACGAGTCCGCCTTTAAGATCTACAATCCACCGGTTCATAACCGCGAGCCCTTCTCTAAAGGCCGTGACCTGCACCGTAGCCCGTTCTGGGAGCGTGAAAAAGAACTGGGCGGTTACTTTATGGAAGCCGCAGGCTGGGAGCGTGCTCACGGCTATGCCAGCAACGAGCATCTGTTAGAAGAATACGGTGATAAGATTCCGGTGCGGGAAAACGAATGGGACAACCGCCACTTCTGGCGCGTATCCAATGCCGAGCACCTGAAAATGTCAGAAGATGTTGGCATGGTTAACCTGTGCCACTTCGCTATCTACGATGTGACCGGTGCTGATGCGGCAGGTCTGATGGAGTATCTGTGTGTCGCTAAAGTAGCTGGTGATACGCCGAACGGCAAAGGGGTCTACACTCACTTCCTGGATAATCAGGGTAACGTCCGCGCCGATTTGACGGTACTGCGTCTGGCCGAAGATCATTTCCGTGTGATTGATGGTGGTGATGCCGGTAACCGTGACTTTGTCTGGATGAAGCGCATGGCGGAAGACAAAGGCTTCAATAATGTCACCATTGAAGACCGTCGTACCGACTTTGGCTGTATTGGCCTGTGGGGGCCAAACGCCCGTACCACATTGGCGAAACTGGTGGATGATCCTGATGGCATCAGCAATGAAAACTTCCCATTTGCAGCAGTAAAAGATATTACCGTTGCGGGTGTGACCATCTCCGCCTTCCGTATTTCTTACGTGGGCGAACAGGGCTGGGAGCTGCACTTTAAACTGGATGAAGGCCTGGCGGTCTGGGATGCGCTGTATGCTGCCGGTGTTACGCCGATTGGTATCGAAACCTATGCTAATAGCCGTCGTCTGGAGAAGAGTCTGCGTTTGCAAAATGCTGACCTGTTAACCGAGTATAATCTGGTTGAATCCGGTCTGGAGCGTCGTGTGGTCAAAGCGGCTGATTTCCACGGTAAAGAGCCTTATGTCGCCATGCGTGAGCGTGAACAGCAACCGGCTTATCTGTGTACGTTGACTATGGTGGAAAATACTGACGCCAAAGGTGTTGCCCGTTATCCGGTAGGCATCTGCCCGATTATCGACCCTGCCACCGGTGAAACTCTGATCGACTCTCAGGGCCGTCGCTCTTACACCACCAGTATCTGTTATGGGCCGAGTGTGGGTAAAAATATCGCCCTGGGCTACCTGCCAGCAGACTACTGTGATGTAGGTCGTGAACTGCAGATCGAATACTTCGACGAGTCTTATAAGGTCGTGGTCGAAGCGATTGGCTGTTACGGTCTGTACGATCCGGAAAACCTGAAGCCTAAATCGTAAAATAAACGCAGAAAAACAGCGAAAGCAAAGCGAACAAATACCGGTTGCGATCAACCGGTATTTGTTTCAGTTAATTGCTAATTAAATGTAGTGGTTCTTGGTCTCTGAAAAGCTGTGCTTCAAAGTCTCAGCTCTTAAAGGAGATTGATCCGATATATCAATTAGAAAAAACGATTTTATTTCTGTCTAAATCACGTACATAGGCAGAAAAGCGTGGTCCGCGCTGATTGGGCTCTCCTTCACAAGTACCTCCTGACTCAATCGCCTTCTTGTACAGCCTTGTCACTTCTTCTGCAGAATCCACGCTGAAACCTACCATGGTTCCATTACCACTCGTTGCAGGCTCCTGATCAAAAGGGATCGCAACCGCAAAGGCCGAATCTTTATCTTTACCCTGCCAGAAGGCCATTCTGTCGGTTGAGAATGTCTGGCTCAGCTCGGTTTGCTCGAACAGCGCATCGTAGAATTTAACCGAAGCTTCAAAGTTGTTCGTGCCCACAACGAAATAGTTCATTTTCATCATTTCTGATCTCCTGATTGAACAGGAGGAAGATTATGAAATGCCCCTGCTGACAAGGAGTGTCAGCAGAATTGTGATGCCTGAACTAAGCGCTTACAAAGAATAATCGATAGTCTTGAAAAGGGGATGTTGCTCATATTATTGGCTTGTATGAGTTGTATTTATATTCGGGGTTATGAATGGTTATTTTTTAAATAATTAAAAGACTGTTTGATGGTTTTTTAATTGTTGCTAAATATTTTTTATTTGAGTCAATATATGCACGATTTATTTATATAAATAAACTTTTTATTATCTTTTTGGAACACTATTTTACAGTGGTGGTGGAACTTTTACCTATAATGGCAGATAAATAATGTCGCATCAGATAATGGAAGGTCTGATTAAAGGTATGGATACTATTTACCTGAATAAATATCTTCCCTGATGCATTCTATTAGTACTAAAAAAGGAAGTAGTAAGAATGCAGTTTTCTAAATCCCTTTTGTCCCTGGCCATTATTGCTACATTAACCGGATGTAATGGCGAAACATCCTCGAACGCATCAACAAATGATAACTCTGCATCACTGCTGTCCGGTTAAATATAAACCAGTTCCATTGACAGCTGATCGGGGGCTTCTGGAGGTGATGAATATCCAGCTGAATCAGGGTGGAG
>NZ_JACJFM010000030.1 GCF_014164585.1 Oceanospirillum sediminis
ACTTTACTTGTGGTGAGTTTAAGAAAAGATCATAAGCTTGAGAGGCGTCAAGCTTATGCTTCCACTATCGAGAACTTCGCACTGTCCAGTTATAAGCTCTGGCTAAAATTTCCTCAGATGGGGAAATTCTCTGCACTGTACAGAATATTGTTTCAGGATTTGTCATGAGCACATCAGTAAAAAAAGACATTGCGTCAAATAATTTCGTTCAGTCGAATCTGAGCACAACCAGAACCAAAGTAACACAATCTGATAATCGGCAAGTGATTATTGATACTGCTCGTGAGCTATTTGCCTGTCATGGTTACCAGAACGTATCGATTAGAGGAATTGCCCGGTCTGCATCCGTAGATCCCGGATTAATTCGCTATTATTTTGGTTGCAAAGAGCAGCTATTTATCGCGGTGTTAAATGAAACTCTGCGTCCTGTAAGGGAAAAAATTCTGTACCTTAAGGATTCGACAGATCTGACAACACCTGAAAGATTTTTACGGACTCACTACCAGCTGATGGCTCGCTATCCTAACTGGCCCAGGCTTATGTACAGTCTGAGCAATATGCCGGACGATCAAATCACCCCGGATTTGCAGGCCTTTTTTGATGATCTTTTTCGCCCACAAGAGTTGTTATTTTTTGAAATGATGAAAAAACAGGGCCTGCTGCGGGATGATGTCAATACCGACTGCGCCCGCCTGAGCTTTTTCAGCCTGATGATTTTCCCATTTATTGCGCCACTGCGTTTAAAACAAAAGCTGAATATTCAGCTGACCCCTGAGTTTCTGGATACTCTGGCAGAACAAAACGGTCAATTACTGCGTTTTGGTTTGATGGATATATCATCCGCTACTGCTTCTGCCAATGACACACCAGCTACGGCATCCGCTCATAAGGTCCACCAGAATGATTAAATCAAAATCCTTACTCTTTTTTGTCGGCGTAGCATTGGGCGTTGTGGCGCTGGCTATTGCCGTTTCTTCCCGTGAAACACCTGAACTCAGACAGAAGGCAGATCGTTCTGTTCTGGTAGAAACACAGCCCTTAACCCGACAATCCGTCGCTCCCGAAGTCACGGCTTACGGTCGGGTTATGCCGAAACATGACTGGCGGGCCGTAGCAGAAGTAAAAGGTCGGGTGATATATCGTAATCCAGAACTGGAAAATGGCCGTTTTCTGACAGCGGGCACATTGCTGATAGAGATTGATCCGACAGAGTATCGGTTACAGGAAGCCCAGGCCCAGGCAAGCCTGAATGCGACTCAGGTAAAACTGGCGCGCATGAACCAGGAAGAACAGAATCTGAACACCAGTCTGAAATTGGAACAGCAAAAAATGCTGTTAACGAAGCAGGAACTGAAGAGAATGCGGGATCTGCACCGTAAAAAACTGATCTCAGATTCCGATCTGGAACAGCAGGAGCAGAATTATTTTAATCAACTGAAACGTGTTCAGGATATTGAAAACTCTTTAAAGCTGCTACCGGATGATCGTCGGGTCACTCAGGCACAGTTAAAAGTTGATCAGTTACAGCTGGAAGATACCCGTCGTAATCTGGCTAAAACCCGAATCATTCTACCATTTGATGGCCGTATTTCTGCCATTAGTATTGAACAGGATCAGGTCGTTGCACTGAATGAAACCATGATAGAAGCATATAAGCTCGGGCAGGTTGAGATCAGGGCAGAGCTGGCGATTGAAAACATGCGCAGCCTGATAATGGCTTCAGGCTTTACCGGTACTCAAGGCCAGCTCCCAGCGATTGACCGCTTACCACTCACCGCAGAAGTACACTTTTCTTCTGCCGATAAACGCTTTAGCTGGCCAGCTCGTGTGACTCGTATTGCCGATACAATTGCGCCAGATACCGCAACAATTGGTCTGTATCTGGAGGTGAACCAGGACTATCGTCAACTGAACCTGCCAGAACAACCGCCTCTGACCAAAGGCCTGTTTGTCTCTGCTGTTATTCAGGGGCCTGAGCAGTCCCATTATCTGGTTCCGGAGAAAGCTATGCATGGCAAAACTCTGTATCTGATGACGGCGGATCAAACACTAACTATTCTCCCTGTTCGGATTTTGTTCAGAAACAGTCAGGGTGTTGCTATTCGGGCATCAATACCTGATGGCAGCAGTTTGATCGTCAATGATCTGATTCCAGCCATTGAGGGCATGAAACTACGTCCTGTAAACAGAACCATTTCTGATGCCAGCGAGCAGAAAAGCAAGGCACAGGAGTCAGAACAATGATCGCTTATTTTGCTCGCCATCCCACCGTTGCAAACCTGCTGATGATGGCCTTGCTGTTGTTGGGTATTACCAGCATCGGGTCTATTAAGCGCGAAACCTTTCCCGAGTTCCAGCTGCCTGTTATCACTGCCTCTGTTGTCTGGCCCGGAGCATCGCCGGAAGACGTTGAGCAAAGCCTGTGTCAACGTATGGAAGATGCAGTAGATGGGCTGAGTAATATTGAAGAAGTGCGCTGTGAAGCCAGAGAAAGCCTGGCCACGCTGACCATGGAGCTGACCAGTGATGCAAGCATAGAACGCATGCTGCTGGACACTCAGACTAAAATTAATGCCATTCAGGATTTTCCGGATCAGACAGAAGCCCCTGTTGTTCAGGAACAGAACTGGGCAGATCCAGTTGTCGATATTGCTATTACCGCAGATACAGACCTTACACACCTGAAAGCCTATGCCGAGCAGCTAAAGCAGCGACTTAAAACCGAGGCAGGCATCAAGCTGGTCACTATTCAGGGCTTTTCGGATCATCAGATTCGCATTGAGCTGAACCCGGATGATGTCAGACGCTTCGGACTGACCATTGCCGATGTGGCCGATAAAATCGCCCGTCAGAATGTGCAAATGCCAGCAGGTACTCTGGAGCTGAAAGATAAGAATCTTCTGGTTCGCTTTGATGAACAGAAAATGACAGCCGATCAACTGGCGGAACTGATTGTCAGTGCCAGTGAAAGTGGCGGCGTAATACGTCTGAAAGACATTGCAACCATTACAGACCGCTTTGAAAACGATGAAGATATTATTCTGTTTAATGGCTATCCGGCAGCGGTTCTGAAAATTCAGAAAAACAAAGCAGATGATATCCTCAGAATCAGAGAGCAGATTGAACACTTTGTCAGTCAGGCGCAGTTAACCGCACCGGATGGAGTCACTCTGACTCTGACCAATGATATGTCCTCACTGGTGGATGACCGCCTGGGAATGATGCTAAAAAATGGCTGGCAGGGCATTATTCTGGTATTTCTCAGCATGTGGCTGTTCTTTTCTCTGCGTTATTCATTCTGGGTTTCTGCCGGGTTGCCCGTGGCCTTTATGGGCGGTCTGTTCCTGATGAGCCTGATGGGTTTATCTATCAATATGATGAGTCTGGTCGCTCTGCTGATGGCTATCGGTATTATGATGGACGATGCTATTGTGATTGCTGAATCCATAGCAGCATTCCGGGATCGGGGGCATGATGTGGATGAGGCCGTTGTGCTGGGTGTCAAAAAGGTACTGCCAGGTGTCATTTCATCCTTTCTGACAACCGTCAGCATCTTTGGCGCTTTGCTCTGGCTGGACGGCCAGATGGGTGCCGTACTGGCTGTCGTACCTATGGTGCTGATTCTGGTACTGACGGTCAGCCTGCTGGAAGCATTTCTGATTCTGCCCAATCATCTGCACCACTCATTAAGTGCCCATGCCGATGAAAAACCGGACAGTGGCCTGAAGCAGGCCTTTCTGAAACACTTTGATCATTTCCGCACCCAACATCTGGTACGTATCGTTTCTGCACTGGTGCAATGGCGTTACGCCACTCTGGGAGGAACCATCGGCCTGTTACTGATAGCTATATCAATGCTGGCTGGTGGAACATTAAAGTTTGCCCCCTTCCCGGAACTGGACGGTGATATTGCAGAGGCACGCATTATCCTTCCACCTGGCACGCCACTGTCGGAAACACGGGCTCTGGTGAATCACATTACACAACAGGCAGAACAGGTTGCCCGTCGGTTTTCCCGTGATTATCAGGAACCGGATGCGTTACTGCAGTCGGTCACAACCCTGTTTAACACCAATACAGATGCCGGAGAAAAAGGTACTCATCTGGCAACCGTGCGGCTGGATCTGTTATCCGCTGAGATACGCCGTACCTCAATCAATGACTTTATCCAGCAATGGCGTCAGGCGGTGGGCGAGCAGGCACATCCATTATCTATGGTATTTACTCAGCCTTCACTGGGGCCCGCCGGACGGGATATTGAAATAAGATTGCAGCATCAGGACTTACAACTGATGAAAGCTGCGTCTGTTGAGGTTCAGAGCTACCTGGCCGGGTTTAGTGGCACAGAAGGCCTGCTGGATGATATGCGCCCGGGTAAACAGGAGGTCCTGATCCGTCCGTCCGCTGGAGCAGAGAGCTATGGCGTTGATGGCCTGATGATCGCCAGTCAGCTCAGAGGGGCGTTTCTGGGACAGACTGCCGATGAAATTCAGGTGGGCCCTGAGAATATTGAAATAGAAGTGCGCTTGAATAAGGCCTCCGCCGGGGATCTGAATGCACTGATGAACTTCCCGATTATCCGTCCCGATGGGGCTCAGATTCCATTATCAGCCATTGCTCATGTCGATTATCAGCGCTCCTTTGTTCGTATCGAACGTATTGATGGCGTGCGCAGCCTTACCATTATGGGAAATGTTGATAACAACAAAGCCAATAGTACAGAGATTCTGAATGCCTTTACTCAGCATATGAAGCCTGAGCTGGAACGCCGGTATCCTGGCCTGAAAGTCAGTCTGCAAGGTTCTGCTGAAGAAACCAGTAAAACCGGGCAGTCCTTTGCAAAAGGCTTTATCGTCGGTTTGTTTGGCTTATTTGCGATTCTCAGCTTCCAGTTCAGAAGTTATCTGGAGCCTTTTGTCGTGATGCTTGCCATTCCTATGGCGTTAATCGGTGTGATCTTTGGCCATCTGCTACTGGGCTACAATCTGTCAATGCCTTCCATGATGGGATTTATCTCTCTGGCCGGTATTGTCGTTAACGACTCAATTCTGCTGGTGCAGTATATCCGCTTTCATGTGGATCAGGGAGACAACGTACATCAGGCCGTCGTTAGCGCGAGTAAAGAGCGTTTCCGTGCAGTCTTTCTGACTTCCATCACAACGGCCGCCGGATTGTTACCTCTTCTGCTGGAAACCAGCCTGCAGGCTCAGGTGGTTCAGCCTCTGGTGGTCTCCATTGTTTTTGGTCTGATGACCTCAACGCTTCTGGTACTCCTGGTGATTCCCTGTGCTTATGCTGTGCTGGCCGACTTTAATCTGGTGCACCCGCATAAACCTATGACTCAGATAAAATAGCGTAAGAAACAGATAGCCTCGCTGTCTTTCATACTGATGGTCTGCCAGGGCAATAGCAGATTATCAGTATAATTCCTGATTTCAGTTGAATAAAAAGCATCATTTTTTGCAATTAGCTGAATACATATCACGTAAATCAAATTAACGCACATATAGAGCCCATTCCATAGCCACACAAGATAAAATAAAATATCTGTATGACATGATTTGGTATCGTTTTGCATGAAAGCTAAACTTCTGCTTCTGATTAGCGCTGTATTTATGCTACAGCATCCGGGCTTTCAGGCTGTCTTTGCTGACGAACAACCTATTCCCGTTACAGTGGGCCTGACTTCCATTCAGCCTCCCTTTGTCATCAATTCAGAAAAACAGCTGGGCCTGGCTTATGCTTTTACCGACTTTCTTAACAGGAAGCAGAAAAAGTTTATTTTCAATCCCCGTATGGTGCCTGTTAAACGCCTCCTTAAAACTGAAAAAGGGCCAGAAATCAATATTATTGCTTTCAATGATGTTGATTGGGGCTGGAAAAAGCGTGGCGGGGAAGGCAGTCTCCCGCTGACTTATGGCAGTGACCTTTTTGTGCGTCATAAACAGCAGAAACCCACTTCTGCTCTACAAGAATCATCCTCCGCAGCAAACACAGTAACTATCGCTGCGGTTAGGGGATTTCATTACGCATTTGCCGGGTTTAAAGCCAGTAATCTGGAGCAGATGGAGAATGTTCGCCTGACAAAAGATGAACTGGCTGTGTTAAGACTGGTTGAACATGGCAGAACAGATACTGGTATTATTAGTCAATCCCTGCTGGACTGGTTATCTAAAACATCCCCCGAGCGATTCCGATTGCTGAATATTAACCCCGAGCCGGATCACACTTATGAGCGACAGCTTATCGTATTGCCATCCTCTCCCGTATCTCTTGATGAGCTGAATGCGTTATTGCTGCAATTACGTGGACCGGAGATGAACCGGATCTTCAGTGAATTCGGTCTAAGGCCGCCACCTCTGCAATACCGATAAAACCAGCCAGCTATTATAAAGGGAGTGGATATACAAAATTTCAGGCAAAGACTACATATCTGATATCAGGAGTTACACGATTGTAACCAGTAGCACATTGCCATATCAGACATATGCTTTAAAATAATTGTTCAAATGTCTGAGACACCACCACTGATATCAGGATTCAGGTTCTTTATATGTGTACCCTTTTCAGAAGTCTGCTTCTTCTGACCTTTCTGCTGTTTTCTTCTTTTTCATCTGCAAGCCCTCAGGAAAATATAGACCTCTATAAACAACGTCTGGAACAACTCGATACTTCCAGTGAAAACCCCGAAGATAAAGGGCAAAAAGAGCTTTATCAGAAAATTATTCAGGCCTGGCAGGATGCAATCCGATTTGAACAGCAAGCATTACAAAGTCGCAACCTGCTTGAACGCTTACCCGCAGAAATAAAGAAACTGCAACGCGGTTTATCAGCGCCAGCGGCCTCCATCAATCTGAAAAAACTAGGCACAGGCAGTCTGTCTGAACTTGAACAAAAACTGACTCTGGAAAAAGCCCGTTTACTGGAGCTTGAACAAAGTGAAAAACAGGCACGGCAACAGGTTAAACAAAGTAACGATAAGCTGATCTCTCTGCGAACTGAGCTGGCTTCTCTGAAACAACAGGAGAGCACAGAGAGCAGCGGAGACAGCGCACTGAATGAGGCGGAATTTGCAGCTCGCACAGCACGTATTCAGGCACTGGAGTTTGAACTGCTAACATTACCGGGTCAGAACGAACTGAATCAAATTAAGATCAAGCTGCTGACCCGCCAACTGGAGCATCAACAACAGCTGACCCAGAGCCTGCAGGATATTTTACAGAATAAACGCCGGTCCGAAGCAGAAAAAACTCTGGAGCAAACCAGCTCTGAATCTGAAAACATCGAAAATCCAGCCGCTATTACCGAACAAATCACTCTGAATCAGAAGCTGAGTCAGAATCTGCAATCCGTAGTATCTCAGGGTGAAGAGGCGCTGGCACAACGCAGATTACTGGAGCGTAAGCTGGATCTGTTTCAACAGAGTTATGCCACATTACAGTTACAGACGGAATTAAGCCGGGAGCCACTGGGCCAGGAGCTGAATCGATTTGTACGTCATCTGGAAGCCGGTATAGATACCCTGTCTACTCAGAAGCAGATCAATAAACTGCGTTTGCTGGCACTGGATATCTCCCGCGCTGAACTCACCATCGACAGCACAGACCTGCAAACAGATGGACGACAGTTTGATGAACAGCAAATTATACGCTTCAACGCATTAAAAGAAGATTATAAAACGATCGCAACCAAAACCCGTGAAGCAATCAGTCAGGCAATTAACGAGCTATCTGAATTGTTATCGGTGAAAGAACAGTTCAGAGAACAGGTCAGCAAAGGCAAAGATCTTATCTCACAACATCTGCTCTGGGTTCCCAGCGTACCCGCTATCTCAGCACAATGGATTGCGGAAGTCACAGAAAGCCTGCCATTGGCTATCGCATCATTAACTCCTGTGGCGGAACGTTCAGATAACCGTCAGGGATATCTTATCTCTTCAGATCACTGGGCTGAACAATTCACTTTCTGGGTATTACTGGTCATTATTTCCATTTTGCTGTTTCCCGGACTCAGAAAAGATGAAGTGCTATGGGCTAATCAGATTGGCAACGTGGTGAACGATCGTTTTTCCCATACATTCCGTATGTTCTGGCTGCCATTGCTGGTCATTCTGCCTGTTCCAGCCGGTATATACCTGTTGCTTAACAGTGCACTGAACGGTGAATTATGGCTGATTAATCTGCCAGAACTGGCTCCTGCGGCAGCGATACTCAGTGCGATTTACCTGGCATTAATTTACTGGCTGAAAGTTCCGGATGGTTTGTTTCATAAACATTTATCTGTGCCTGCTGATTTATGCAGACGCCTGCGCCAGTTTTTACATCCGGTATTCTGGCTCGGTGGCAGCCTGCTACTGCTCATTATCAGCTCGGAACAATCTGACAACCTCATGATGCGCTCAGGTGCAGGCCGGGCAGCACTGATTACAGTAGCAGCGATGATCAGTGGATTTTGTATATCACTCTACCGTTCTTTGCCAGCAGAAAGCACCGCCAGCACACCATTGTGGTTACAACTGCGTCCATGGCTGGCTTTTTACGCCGCAAGCTATCTGTTAATTATTATCGCGGCAATTCTGGGATACACCTTTACCGGACAGGCATTTTTGCTGATGCTGATGATACTGTCCGGTATCAGTATACTGACATTCATCTTTTACCGTTTCGGTAATCGCTGGCTATTAATTGAAGAGCGTCGCCTGGCTTTTGAAAGAGCCAAAGCCAGACGAAGTGAAATACTGGAAGCCAGAGAAAAAAATGAGGAAGTTCCGCCTCTGGATGAAAACTATCTTGATCTGCAGACCATCTCGGATCAGGCACGGGTGCTGTTAAGAGCCACCACCGGAATCATCTTTATTCTGCTGCTATGGGCTTTTCTGAAAAACGCTCTGCCCGCATTTGACGTACTGGATAATATTGTACTCTGGAATAATGATGTAGCGACTTCAGAAGGTATTATTCCGGAAGCTATCACACTGAAAAGCATTCTGATGAGCGTAGTGCTTATTGGATTATGTATTCTGGCGGCCTATAACCTTCCAGGCCTGCTGGAGCTTATGCTATTGCGCCACCTGACTTTATCTCCGGGCACCTCCTACGCGATTACCACCATTACCCGTTATATATTGATTGTGACCAGTATTATTGCAGGTACAGGGCAACTGGGGCTTGACTGGTCAAAGTTACAGTGGCTGGTTGCGGCCCTGGGTGTGGGCCTCGGTTTTGGTTTACAGGAAATTGTCGCCAACTTCGTATCAGGTCTGATTATTCTGTTTGAAAAACCAATCCGTATCGGCGACACCGTCACCATTGGCCAATATTCAGGTACTGTCACCCGCATTCAGATCAGAGCCACAACGATTGCAGACTGGGATAGAAAAGAGATCATTATTCCAAACAAAAATTTTGTCACCGATCAGCTGATCAACTGGTCCCTGACAGACCCGATTACCCGTGTCATTATTTCTGTCGGCATTGCTCATGGTTCAGATACAGAACTGGCTAAAAACCTGCTATTGAATGTGGCAAAAGAAAATCCTAAGGTGCTTGAAGATCCTGAGCCTAATGCCTTCTTTATGAATTTTGGTCCCAGCACGCTGAATCTGGAGTTACGCCTATTTGTCAGCAGCATGGATGATCGGCTTACCGTCACCCATGAGATAAACCAGGCTGTCGAACGGGCATTTAAAGAACACCAGATCAAGATTGCTTATCAACAACTGGATATCAACCTTCACCGACATCCGGTTTTAAAAAACAGCAAGGACTGAAGAACTAAAAGACTGATCTCCGGGAACTCTGGTAAAAGCCATTGTCAAAATGGCTTTTTACCAACCTGGAGATCAGACTGACACCATCAAGTCTGCGGCACCGCCATTCAACGCCTTCTATACTATAAAAAATAGTTGACTCATCATAAATACAAACGAACTTAAACCATACTGAAATTGCAAAAAAGTCACACTATCAAGAATACAAGATTCAACTTTGACCTATTTTGTCTCAAAAAAGTTAAAATCACTCCTTAACTGTTATTATTCCTCCTTATTGGTCATTATTCTCCCAAAAAAAATCCGGCCTTATTTTTGCTATTATTTTACGTATTGTATTCATTTGATTAAGATCAAAACTTCAATAAATACATGCAAATAGACTCGTTTATTCTCTATACGCTTATTCCTATACTCAATAAAGAGTAATTCCTGAATATTAATAACAACGGGTACAGTGCCTATGGTTAACTCATTCCAGAATAAGTCTCTTGCTGCACAGCTAACGATTGTCATCTCTATACTGATGATCCTGGCCAGCACTGCTATGACCCTCTTTCTGACCAGAGAAGCAAAAAACAATCTGGAAACAGAAGCTGAAGCCGGATTAAAACAACAGAGCCAGCTGGTATCTGATCTGCTGGGCTTCTATTACCAGGACAGCTTTAATAATGCCAAAAGATTATCTGATATTTTCTTCAACATGTTTCCTCAGGGAGTCTCACCTTCAAATAAGACTGTATCCGTCGCTAACTATCAAACCAGAGCACTGACTGACGAAAAAGGTATTATTAATGGCGACTTTTCAAAGCCTGACGAATTTACCCGAATGACCGGAGGAACGGCTACTGTCTTTGCCCGTCATGGAGATGACTTTCTTCGTATCAGCACATCGCTGAAAAAAGAAAATGGGGACAGGGCCTTTGGTACCCTACTGGGTACAGGTCACCCCGGTTATAAAAAACTGATCGCTGGTCAAACGTATCATGGCGTCGCTCACCTGTTTGGCCGTGACTATATGACCATCTATCGTCCGGTCCAGAAAGACGGAACGACCATCGCAGTGCTTTATATTGGTTTTGATCTGACTCAGGGACTGACAGAGCTGAAACAGACCCTGGCCAGAATGACAGTAGGTGAAACCGGTTACGCCACTGTACTTGCAGGCAAAGGTCATAAACAGGAAGGCACTGTGTTAATGCATCCGAAAATTGAAGGTGCAAAACTTCAGGATGTCAAAGCAGCTGATGGTACTTTGCCTTTTCGTATTGTGCTGGAGCAAAAAGACGGTTTGATTCACTACAGCTGGCAAGATAAAAATAATGTTGCCAGAGAAAAAATTGCCGCTTTCCATCACGTTGAGGGCTGGAACTGGATTGTCCTGCTGGGCAGCTTCAGTGATGAGTTTGCCGAAACCAGTATTCTGCTCAGAAATATGATGATCATTCTGATGGCTGTCAGCACCCTGATCATTATCGCAGTCTGTGCTGTTATGCTGTATCGTCGTTTGGCACCACTGAATAAAGTGACTCAGGACCTGGTGACAATTGGCCAGGGACAACTCAATATTAACTTACCGCCCGTCGATGTTTCTCGGGATTGCAGTAATGAGATTCTGTTACTTCGCCAGGGCACAATCAGCATGCATCAGGGGCTAACAGATCTGGTCAGCCAGCTGAGTCAGGCATCTTATTCCCTGAAACAAAATGTCAGCCAGGTACAACAAGCCAGCAGTAATACAGAAGAAGCCGTTGACCAGCAATCACTGGAAACCCAGCAGGTTGTCTGTGCTATGGAGGAGATGGCTGCGACAACGGCAGATGTAGCTGATAACGCTCGGGAATCGGCCAATACCACTTTGCAGGGGCAGGATAAAGCAACCAGTGGACAGCAAGCATCTGAAGCTATTCACATGACCATTGATTTTCTGGCAGCAGAGATGCAGAAAGCCTCTGACCTGATTAAAGAAGTGTCTCAGGAAAGTAATAATATCAGTGAATTTATAGTGACCATCAGCGAGGTAGCCGAACAAACCAATCTGCTGGCATTGAATGCTGCAATTGAAGCGGCCAGGGCAGGTGAATCCGGGCGTGGTTTTGCGGTGGTTGCCGATGAAGTACGCACTCTGGCAGGCAGGACTCAGAATGCAACATCAGAGATATCTCAACTGGTTGAACGGTTACAGAACAAAATCACTCAGGCTGTATCAGCCATAGAAACCAGTAACGATGCTTCTCAGGAAAGCCGGGAACGTACGATTCAGGCCAGAGATTCTCTTACTGAAATCAGTGACTACATGGCCCATATTTCAGATATGGGTAACAACATTGCTGCTGCAGCCGAGCAACAGGCAGCGGTTGCTGAGACCGTCACCCAGAGTTTGCATAATATCAAGAGACTATCAGATCACACCCGTATACAAAGTGACACCAGTGTCGCCGCTAGTGAAGACCTGAAACACGTTGCAGATGAAATAGAGCAGAAACTGTCCCGCTTCCGTCTATAGCAACTTCCTGAAACCCGGTTTAAAAACGGAGTGAACGGAGCACTTAACCTCTTATAGGGGATGGTAAATAGCAATCACCGGGATCGCATTTACCATCCCGAAGGCAATAATCTTATGTGCCTTTAGTTTAATGATGCCGAATAAAATCCAGCCACTCTTCCAGTAAATATTGTAAATCGTCTGTGCCACAAATTGACCGGCTCATATCTTCATCTTCAGACAGGTTTTCTTCTGTATATTGCTCCCCCAGCTCCTCAGTCTGAAAATGCAGGCTATTAGCCATAACCTCAGCATCTTCCATTGTCAGATAAAGTGAATACTCTTTTCCGATAATGCTTTTTTCTCTGATAAGCTTGCTTTTCAGATCATGAATAGTGGTCAGAATTTGCTCAACCTGTGCCTGATTATCGGTAATTTCGGTATTAATCCAGTTCGCCAGAGCTTCGTGTCCCATGGATAGCTCAATAGAGTACTGGCCTGTTTTTTCACGGATAAAATCATATTCCATAGGATGATAAACTCAGCAGAATCAGAAAAGGAGGGGGATAGTAAAAGTATTATTATCTTTCGACAAGGGCGCCCGCATTGCAGAGAGATTTAAAAAAGGGCCTGCAAGCGACAGACCCGAAGTTCTTACCATGAAGAACAGAAACTCATAAACAATGAATGGCAGGTTGAGAAGCGGTTCACCTCCTTACAATACAGGTGTTTTCGGACGTTTTAACAGGATTACTTTGCAATATTCAGAGTCTGGGGCTGTGTGTATTCCAGCAACCCGGCCAGACCAAACTCCACACCAAAACCGGACATCTTACAGCCACCGAATGGTGCATGAGGCAGAACTTCTGCGTGATTGTTTACCCAGGCGGTACCACATTCCAGGCGTTGGGCAATCTTACTGGCGGTATTCGGATCGGATGACCATACCGAGCCTCCAAGCCCAACAGGGCAGTTATTAGCTCTTTGAATAGCATCTTCAATATCGCTATAGCGAATGACAGGTAGTACGGGACCGAACTGTTCCTCATCAACCAGACGAGCGCCATCGCTGATATTTGTCACAATAGTTGGCGGATAAAAATAGCCTTTGTCTGAGCATGGCTCACCGCCTGTCAGAATAGTCGCTCCCTGGTTGCGGGCATCATCAACCAGATCGCAAACCAGATTGAACTGGTTCTGATTCTGAATCGGACCAAATGTTGTACTCTCTTCCATGCCGTTGCCCACTACCTGGCTACGTGCTTTTTCAGCCAGAGCTTCACTAAGGGCATCGTAAATGTCATCGTGTACGTAAAGGCGCTTCAGAGCTGCACAGGTTTGCCCCATGTTCAGAAATGCAGTCTGGAAAATCGCTTCTGCAATTTGTTCCGGGTTGGCATCTGGCAGTACGATGGCAGCATCGTTTCCTCCCAGCTCCAGCGTCAGACGCTTCAGATTGCCAGATGCATTCTGCATAATCTTTTGCCCCGTTGGCGTCGAACCGGTAAAGACCACTTTACGGATGTCCGGGTGACCGCTGATCGCCTGACCGATTTCGCCTTCACCGGTAACAACGTTGATTACACCCGCTGGTAGCTCTTCATTCATAAGCTCAACCAGACGCAGTGTATTTAATGGCGTAAACCCAGAAGGTTTGCAAACCACCGTATTACCGGCCCGAAGCGCTGGCATTATGTGCCAGATGGCGATCATCAGTGGCCAGTTCCATGGTGTAATTGAGCCAATAACCCCCAGTGGTTTATGGTGTTGTTCAATCCGCTTTTCTTCGCTGTCTTCGATGGTCTCAACCGGAATATCCAGATCGGCGGTATAACGGGTCCATGCAACAGCACCACCGACTTCAGCCAGAGCCAGAAACATCGGTTTCCCCTGTTCTGTTACGATAATCTCTGCCAGCTCCTGAGCATTAGCCTCAATGCGATCTGCAATACGATGCAGTGATGCTTTACGTACTTCATCCGGGGTGTGCTGCCAGCTTTTAAATGCTTCAGACGCAGCGGCGACAGCCTGATCAACCTGCTCAACAGACGACAAAGGGCACTGGTATATGCTGTCCTCTGTTGCCGGGTTAATAACAGAAAAACTGCCTGCTTGTCCGGCAACTTTTTCGCCGTTGATCATCAGTGAAAATTCAGTGTGCATCTTTCTCTCCGTGGCCCGCAGTCCGTTTGCAGGCCTGATCTGTTTTTTTGTTGGTCTGTCGGATGAATAGTGGCTGATCAGTACAGCACGATAGCCATCATCTGGAAGTAAGTGTTGGTATCAGTATTACCTTGCAGACTGGTGCTGGAGTCAGGGGTATACATACCCAGGAGCGGACTGATTATCAGATTGTCGTTAACCACCCATTCAGCATACAGATCCAGCTCTTTACCATCATTGCTGCCGTCACCATTGGTGTCCTGGAAATCAAAATAAAGCGCTCCCAGGCTCAGAGTTTCCATCGGCGCAGCTTTAAGAGCCAGATGATGGACATCATTATGAGAGCTGAATGGACCGGCGTAGTTAGCCGCTACTTCACCCTGGAACCAGGTACCGTAGCCTCTGTTGAAACCAAACAGCAGAGGATCAAAACCTTCTTCGAAGCGGCTGAAACGGTAAGTGACTGCAGGTGACCAGTTAGCCTGACTAAAAGTCCATCCCGCCTCAGCATAATATCCATTGCCATCTTTACGGGTATCATCACCCTGTTCCTGAGCCACAAATTCAGCAGATAAGAACAGGTCTTCTACCCCGGCATTACCCTGATAACGCAGGCTGAGATTTTTCTGTCCATCACGATGGGTGTAAGCCAGAAACTCTGCTTCAGCTTTATCAACATCGGTGCCCTGAATATAACTGATGCCAAAAGTGCCCACGTCGCTGGCACGTTCAATATTAATACCAGCCAGCTCTACACTGGCCTGAGCTGGATTACCGGATTGCAGCCAGAATAGATCTGAACGTAACCCATTGTCACCTTCAATACGCAGAACAGCGGTATTCTTAAATGACTTTCTGGGTGCTAACCAGTAGGCTCCACCCCGGTTAAAATCAGGGATTTCTGGTATGACATCGTTAAAGCCTTTACCAAAGCTCAGAGCATCACCGTTAATAAGGAAACCATCACCCAGCACAAAATTCTGTCGGCCAACAGACAGATCAAAAGCACCTTTGCGCAGACCAATATAAAGATCTTCTATATCCAGTTCACGCTCATCGCCAGTGGTAAAACCACCGGCATCACCGTCACCCCAGGTACCCGATCCCACAACACTGATACCGCCGTATAGAGTACTATCCTGTAAACTCTTCTCACCGGTCAGGCCTGCCTTAATATAGCCTTCCTGCCAGTTATATTTCTTATTCTGCTCTCCACTGGGAGCCGTGGCATAACCTTCCTGACTGTTGAAGGTACCGGCAATCGCTTCGATATTCAGATCCAGTTTGCTGCCATCTTCATCGACCAGATTATAAGCGCTGGACTGAGCGGATACTGCCGATATTGCTGCTGCCAGAAGTGTCATAGAAAGACGCTGAAATGCAGGTTTTTTCATGGGTTTTAATCCTCCGTGGATTAATATCTCTGGTTGTTATTGTTGTTCGGGGTGGGAGAGTGGCCGGGCAGAGCCTCTCCTGATCATAGAAACGGCGCATTACCCCGGATAAAAATGCACCGCTATGCAGACAGTGTCAGCCGTGGTTAACCGGACTTTTTGCGTAAAGGTACGATCAATACCGGGATATCGCTGTGATGAACTACTTTCTGAACCGTTGAACCCAGGAATATTCTCGACAACCCCGAGCTTTCTCGATCCCCCATCACAATCAGGTCGGCCTGGCAGAGTTCAGCAGTTTTCAGGACGACACGATCAGGCTGACCTTCAATGACCCGGACTTCGGGAGAAAAAGGAAGCTGATGAATCTGTTCACCCAGTTCAACAGCAAGGAAATCGTGAATCCTCTGTTCAATACGCTTTTTCCGGGTTTGCATAATCTGCTCAGCATGCTTTTTATTAACCTGCTGAGGCAGATACTCATCCATCACTTCTTCAATAATCTCTGTTGAATGCTCCACCACATGGAGGTAGATAATTCGGGCATGATGTTTAATAGCCTGTTGAACGGCAGTCCGGAAAGCGGGGCGACTGCCTTCGCCAAGGTCTGAAGCATAAATGATGGTATGAATCTCAGGCAGCATAGCGTTATCCCGAATGTTCTGTGGAAGATTACGGGAAATATTGCAACTCATTGGAGGCATGATGGTAATCAACCGGATGGTTGATTCGGTAAGTATTGCACCCGAACGTACAAAAGACTGAATTCCGCCGCTCGTCTGCTGGATTTTATGAATATGTTGCAGCGATCACTTAACAGATCCTCAAGCAGAACATACTATTGACAGGAAATAACCAGAAATTACGAATCAGAGAGCGTTTCCGGTTCAAACTCGATGAATTTCGTGTCAGGATATGCCTTTAATTATCCTGAATAATCAGAGAGTTACTATGATTGGTCGTTTACGTGGTGTAGTGCTGGAAAAAATACCTCCGCAACTATTACTGGATGTGAATGGTGTGGGTTATGAACTGGAAGCCCCCATGAACACCTTCTACAAGCTACCTGGTATCGGCGAAGAAGCGACTCTGTTTACTCATTTTGTTGTACGTGAAGATGCGCAATTGCTATACGGATTTGCTGATCGTAATGAGCGTCGGCTGTTTCGTGACCTGATTAAAGTCAACGGTGTTGGTCCTAAGCTGGCATTGACTATTCTATCCGGGATAGAGGCATCTCAGTTTGTTCGTTGTGTCCATGATGGTGATACCAATGCCCTGGTAAAACTGCCTGGTGTTGGTAAAAAAACCGCTGAACGTCTGCTGATCGAAATGAAGGATCGATTAAAAGACTGGAATAATGCTCCGGAAGATTTTGTGCTGACCATGAGCGATTCTGACGCGACTACTCCAGAAGCGAGTACTGCGGATAATCGAGTGGAAGCGGAACAGGCGCTGATCGCTCTGGGTTACAAGCCTCAGCAGGCAAGCAAAGCCATCAATAGTGTATTCAGTGCGGAGCTGGCGACAGAAGAACTGATTCGTCTTGCCCTGAAAGGCATGGTTTAATATACAGTATTCTGATGCCGGTGTACTGAGACATAAAACATGATAGAAGCAGATCGACTGGTTTCCGCAGTCAGTAAAGAGCGGGAAGATAACCACGACAGGGCAATGAGACCCGAGTACCTGGCCGATTATATCGGTCAGCCCGAAGTCAGAAAACAGATGGAGATCTTTATCTCTGCGGCCAGGAATCGTGGTGATGCTCTGGATCATACCCTGGTATTTGGTCCTCCGGGACTGGGGAAGACCACTCTGGCTAATATTATCGCGTCAGAGATGGGGGTGGCAATCAAGAGCACTTCCGGACCTGTACTTGAGAAGGCAGGGGATGTCGCTGCGTTACTGACCAACCTGGAAGAAGGTGATGTGCTTTTTATTGATGAAATCCATCGGATGAGCGCGGCTGTCGAAGAAGTCCTGTATCCGGCTATGGAAGATTATCAACTGGATATCATGATTGGCGAAGGTCCGGCGGCGCGTTCTATTAAGATAGATCTGCCTCCTTTTACCCTGGTGGGAGCCACAACACGTGCCGGATTACTGACCTCACCTCTGCGTGATCGTTTTGGTATTGTGCAGCGACTGGAGTTTTACAATACCGATGATCTCAGTTACATCGTATCCCGTTCAGCTGGTTTACTGAATATAGATATTGAACCGCACGGCGCTATGGAAATTGCTCGTCGCTCCAGAGGTACGCCTCGAATTGCCAATCGTTTATTACGCCGGGTCAGAGATTATGCTCAGGTAAAAGGGGATGGGGTAATCACTGGAGAGATTGCTGATCAGGCTCTGAATATGCTGAATGTGGATACTCATGGCTTTGATCATAATGATCGACGTCTGCTACTGGCTATGATTGAGAAATTCGGTGGTGGGCCTGTAGGCGTTGACAACCTTTCTGCCGCTATTGGCGAAGAAAGGGATACCATTGAAGATGTGCTGGAACCTTATCTGATTCAGCAGGGCTTTGTCATGCGCACTCCTCGTGGCCGTGTGGTGACTCAGCAGGCTTATCTGCACTTTAACATGGCGATGCCGGATGAAGTCTGACTATCCTGAATCGGCCTGAAATTTATGTTTACTATGGATAACGGATTGCAGTGACTACCTGCCCTGGAAATGAAAAATATGTGTAAAGAGTTTTCATTCAACTGGCCAGTTCGTGTTTACTATGAGGATACCGATGCTGGCGGAGTAGTGTATTACGCGAATTACCTGAAATTCTATGAACGGGCACGTACTGAAGCTTTACGTGCGGCAGGCTTCAGTCAGGAAACACTCAGAAACGAAGAAAATACCATCTTTGTTGTGAGTAATATCAATGTCAGTTATCGTCGTCCTGCTCGTCTGGATGATAAGCTGATCGTTAGCCTGAACATCATAAAGATGGCCCGTAGTTATCTTATCTTTCAGCAGCAAATCACCTGTGATGATCTGCTACTGAGTACGGCAGAGGTCAAAGTGGCCTGTGTCAATGCAGATACGATGAAACCTTGTCAGATTCCGGCTCAGATGCAGGAAAAACTGACATCTCTGACAGTGTGATGATTTTTTAAGTGAACTTTTTTCATGATTAAGGTCATAATGCTTGCATCAGAGTGAAATTTTTTTTTATAACAATAGCTTTCTGCTTCAGATGAAAATTAAAGAGATTTGAGGAACTTCCGTGGAAGACAAACTATCGTTACTGGGCCTGATTGTTCATGCCAGCGTCGTTGTTCAGCTGGTTATGGCATCGTTAGTGCTGGCCTCTATTGTATCCTGGATGTTTATTATGCAGAGAGCATCCGTAACAGGCAGAGCCCGGCGTAATCTGGAGCAGTTTGAAGATAAATTCTGGTCTGGCATGGATCTGACGCGTTTATATCAGGAGGTGTCAGAAGATGGCCAGGGTGGAGGTGCTGAAAACATTTTCCGGGCCGGTTTTAAAGAGTTTTCTCGTCTGAGACAGAAAGGCAACATGGAATCTGATGCCGTCATGGAAGGTGTGCAAAGAGCGATGCGTGTTGCACTTGCCCGAGAAGAAGAACGCCTGACAGAGCATTTGCCATTACTGGCTACAATTGGTTCCACCAGCCCGTACATCGGCTTATTTGGCACAGTATGGGGGATTATGAACTCTTTTCGGGATCTGGCCCATGTTCAGCAAGCCACACTGGCTGTTGTGGCACCTTCAATATCAGAAGCTCTGATTGCAACCGCTATGGGGCTGTTTGCTGCTATCCCGGCCGTTATTGCCTACAACCGTTATTCCGCGAAGACAGAACTGTTAATGGTTCGTTATGAAACTTTCGCAGATGAGTTTTCCAGTATTTTGCACCGCAATGTGCATAGCCAGAATGTGAGCTGATTTATGGCCGGGTATCGCTATCGAAAGCCTCGCAACCTGGTTGCAGAGATCAATGTTGTTCCTTACATCGATGTTATGCTGGTGCTACTGGTTATTTTTATGGTGACCGCACCTATTCTGACGCAGGGGGTAAAAGTCGACCTGCCTGAGGCCGTTTCTGCTCCTATTGACGTTAAAGAAGATGATCTGCCTCTGATCGTTTCGATCAAGAAAACCGGGGAATACTTTATTGAGCTGGGGCCTGATAAAGAGGAGCCTGTTGCTCTGGATACATTACAGAGTCAGGTAACAAAAATTACCGGGCAGAATCCGCAAATTCAGATTCTGGTGCGCGGAGATAAAAACGTCAGTTATGGGGCAGTTGTCTCTCTGATGAGTGTTTTACAACAGGCTGGCGCGAAAAATATCGGGCTGCTATCGGAACCGCCGGAAGAATAATTGGATTATGTCTAACCAGAAAAGCGGGCTTCTGCTTCCGTTTCTGATTGCACTTGTTTGCCATGCTTTACTGGCATTCCTGCTGTTCTTCGGATGGCAGCAGTCACAGACAGTTTCAGAAAAACGAGTGGCGAGAATAAAACCCAGTGAGGTTATTAATGCGACAGCGGTCAACCATGACCCTATTGCTGCACTAAAGAAACAACAGGAAGAGGCCAGAAAACAGGCCGAACAGGCAAAGAAAAAGCAGCTTGAGGCTGCACGTAAGAAAGAAGAAGCCCGCAAACAGGCACTGATTAAAAAACGTCAGGAAGAAGAGCGAATAAAGCAAGAAGAAATCCGGAAAGCTGAAGAAGCACGCAAGAAAGAACAAGCGCGCAAAAAAGCCGAAGAAGCTCGCAAAGCTGAAGAAGCACGCAAGAAAAAAGCAGAAGCAGAACGTCTGGCTCAGCTAAAGAAACAGGAACTCCTGAAAGCAGAAGAAGCCAAAAAGAAAGAGGCAGCCGAAAAAGCTGAGGCCGCTCGAAAGGCGGAAGAAGCCCGTAAGAAAGAAGCTACTCGTAAGGCAGAAGAAGCTCGTAAGAGAGAAGCCGCCCGCAAAGCGGAAGCAGCACGTAAGCAAGCAGCAGAACTGGCTGCAAAACAGGCCAGAGAGGCTGCTGAACGCCGGGCATTTGAGGATGCTCTGGCTAAAGAAGAAGCCTTCTTACAGGAGTTAGAAGACCAGGAACGTCAGGGATCAATGCAAGCCTTGATTAAGACCTATGTAGAGCAAAGCTGGTCTCGCCCACCAACAACAAGACCGGGGATGCAGGCTCTTTTGCGAATAAGACTATTGCCCACAGGTGAAGTCGAAGATGTTCAGGTTGTCAGAGGTAGCGGTAATACAGCATTTGATCGTTCTGCTGTACAGGCAGTTCATAAAGCAGGACCATTCAGAGAACTGATTGATCTGAAGCCTCATCAAAGGGACGCATTCAAAGAGTTTAACCTGTTGTTTAAACCAGAGGATATTTAACAATGATAGTCCGTCAATGGATTATGGCAGTAGTGGTGATGCTGCTCTCAGTGCAGCAAGCGATCGCTGAACTGACAATTGAGATCACCCAGGGAAACGACAAAGCAACTCCGGTCGCGATTGTTCCTTTTTCCTGGCAGGGTAACGCTGCGTTACAGGAAGATATTGCCCGGATTGTTTCAGATGACCTTGAAAGAAGTGGGCTGATCAAGCCTCTGGCAAGAACTGAAATGCTGAGTCTGCCCAGCGAACGAAAAGAGATTTTTTTCCGTGACTGGTCCCTGCTGAAACAGGAATATCTGTTGATTGGTCAGGTAAAACCAACGTCTGATCCGACAGTTCTGAGTATCCGTTATGAGCTTTATGATGTCGTGCGCCAGGCTCGGGTACTGGGCGAGATTATCAAAGGAACGCAAGATGAGCTGCGCTCAAGGGCACACTATATCAGCGATAAGATTTTTGAGGAGCTGACCGGTTTACGAGGCGCTTTCTCTACTAAGATTGCTTATATTACAGCGGATAGACAAAGCAATGGTAAAACCAGATATCAGCTGAAAGTATCTGATGCCGATGGTCGCCGTGAGAAAACGATTCTGACATCTCAACAACCTCTGTTGTCTCCATCCTGGTCTCCGGATGCTAAATATCTGGCTTATGTCTCCTTTGAAAAAGGGCGACCAGGTATTTATCTGCAGAATGTATATACCGGCAAGAGACGCCAGCTGACAGCCTTTAAAGGCTTGAATGGCGCTCCAAGCTGGTCCCCGGATGGCAATAAACTGGTGGTTACCTTATCAAAGGACGGCAATCCCGAGCTATACGAAATCAACCTGCAAACCAACAAAGTCAGACGCCTGACCCGCCATTACAGTATCGAGACAGAAGCTGAGTGGTCATCAGATGGTAAACGTATGCTCTTTACATCAAGCCGTGCAGGTGGGCCACAGATTTATGAAATGAATCTGGAAACAGGTGAAGAAAAGCGTCTTACCTTCGATGGCAATTACAATGCCCGCGCAAGATACTCTCCGGATGGCAAAGAGATCTATTTTGTGCATCAGAAAGATGGGATTTTTCACATTGCTGCACAGGAACTTAGCACGAATCGTATGCGAATTCTGACACAAACGCCATTAGATGAGTCTCCTAGTGTTTCTCCCAATGGAAGTATGTTAATTTATGCTACGCAAGAGGGTAGGAGTGGCTATCTCGGAGCCGTATCTATTGATGGTCAGGTGCGTTATCGCCTTCCTTCGCAGCTGGGTGATGTGCGCGAGCCGGCCTGGTCACCCTTTTTGAATTAGATAGCTAATACATTAAATAAAAAATTGAGTCCCCATCGCTTCAGGAGCCTGATATGGAATTAAAAAAATACAGCAAGACTCTATTCTTTGGTGCAACACTGGCCGTTCTGGCGGGTTGTGGTGGTAATGCCGCTACTACTGATCAGAATGGTGGTATGACTGGTGGTAGTGATGTTACTCCGGTTGTAACCAGTGATGGTGCCGGCGGTGACAGCTCTGTTAATGGTCAGGGACTTGGACAGGATCAAATGGGTAGTGGTTCAGATGCCGCTGCTATGCCTGCTGTAAATACTTTATACTTTGATTTTGACAAGTCAGATATCCGTGCCGATTCACGCGATATTCTGGATCAGCATGCCGAATATCTGCTGGCTAACCCTTCTGTTACAGTAATTCTGGAAGGTCATGCAGATGAGCGCGGTACTCGTGAATACAACCAGGCGCTGGGTGAGCGTCGTGGTAACTCAGTAATGAGCTACCTGCAGCTGAAGGGTATCAGCGCTTCCCGCCTGGAAGTGGTTAGCTTTGGTGAAGAGAGTCCGGCGGTAATTGGCCATAACCGTGAGGCATGGTCTGAAAATCGTCGCGTTGTTGTTAAATACTAAGTTCGGATGAGGGCAGGATGTATATCCCTTTCCGTAAACAGATACTGATGCTGCCTGTTCTGGCAGTATCATTATCTGTGAATGCAGCAGATCTGGCAGGACAGAATATTGCGCCATTGGGCGCTGATTCCGGTTCGGCCAGATCAACTCCAGATGTCAGCTCTCAGTTGCTTTTCCAGGTGCAACAGTTGCAGCGCGAAGTGCAAATGCTGAGAGATCATGTTGAACAACAAGCCCAACTGATTAATCAGTTACAGCGTGATAGTCGGGATCGCTATCTTGATGCTGATCGAAGATTATCGGATATCAGTCGTGAAATAACGGTTCTCAGGAAACGACCTGTTGCACCTGCCGCTGTTAATCTTCCTCCGGCGGTGAATGGGCCTGCTCAGACTCCGGTTTCAGTGGCTCAGGTTACCACTACAGCCAGCAATGATACTCAGGATCAGACAGTAGCGGCTGAAGCACCTGCATCAGCTCAGTCCTCATCATCACAGGTATCAGCAAAAGAAGCTTATCAGAGCGCTTATGCTCTGGTGAAAACCAAGCAGTTTGATAAAGCCATTGAATCTTATCGAGGCTTTATCACGACTTATCAGGATTCGACGCTGGTGCCGAATGCATATTACTGGCTGGGCGAGTTGTATCTGGTGAAGAAGCAGCTACAGCAAGCAGAGCAGGTGTTCAGTACCGTCGTCAACAGCTTCCCTCTGAGTCGAAAAGTACCGGATGCCAGCTATAAACTGGGTCTGATTTACGCAAGAACAGGTCAGGAAGATAAAGCTAAAACCCAGATGGGCCTGGTGATAAAAACTTACCCTGATACTACAGCCGCTAAGTTAGCTGCAAACTATCTGGAACAATGACTTTCTTATAATCTTTCCGGCTATCGCCAGGTAAAAAACTATGGATAAGCGGCGCTTTCAGTTACAATGCGCCGTTTATTTTTTACAGAATGGCCGGAATGTCTGAATCTACTCTTCGAATCACTGAAATATTCTGCTCGCTACAAGGAGAGACAAGAACTGTCGGATTACCAACAGTTTTTATTCGTTTGACAGGATGTCCGATGCGCTGTGTTTATTGCGATACCAGCTATGCTTTCTCCGGTGGAGAAACCGTTGGTATAGATGATATTCTCGCAAAAACGGCAGAATACGGTGCGCAATATGTCACTGTGAGCGGAGGGGAACCTCTGGCACAGAAAAACTGTTATGAACTGCTGACTCGTTTGTGCGATGAAGGTTATCAGGTTTCTGTTGAAACAGGCGGTGCAATGGATATCTCTCCGGCAGATAGCCGGGTCAGTGTTGTGCTGGATATCAAGACGCCAGCGTCCGGAGAACTGGGAAAAAACCGCTGGCAGAATATTGACTACCTAAAGCCAGATGACCAGATTAAGTTTGTTATTTGCGACAGAAATGATTATGAATGGGCCCGTTTTAAAATGGAAGAACTTGGCTTAGCTCATAAAGTGAATGAGATTCTTTTTTCTCCGAGCCATAAACAACTGAAACCCGTTGAACTGGCGAACTGGATTCTGGAAGATAAATTACAGGTTCGTTTTCAGCAGCAACTGCATAAACTGCTCTGGGATGATGAACCAGGGCATTAAGATTTTCCGGTCTGACAGATAGTATTACAGGTTATAATAAATAATGACTGATAAGAAAAAAGCGGTTGTGCTTGTTTCCGGGGGGCTGGATTCTGCAACGGTGTTAGCGATGGCAAATGCTCAGGGATATGAATGCTATGCCCTGAGTTTTGACTATGGGCAGAGACAGATTTCTGAACTCAATGCAGCAAGAGCTGTCGCTAAAGCTCATGGTGCTATTGAACATAAAGTCGTCAGACTGAGCCTCAATGATTTTGGTGGTTCTGCGTTAACAGATAATAATATCGACGTACCAGAAGAAGAAACTGAAGGCATTCCCGTCACTTATGTTCCGGCCAGAAATACCGTGTTTTTATCTTTGGCATTAGGCTGGGCTGAAGTTCTCGGAGCCTCAGAAATTTTTATTGGTGTGAATGCGGTTGATTACTCGGGTTATCCGGACTGTCGGCCTGAATTTATTGATGCCTATGAAAAAATGGCAAATCTGGCGACTAAAGCTGGTATTGAGGGCCATACCTTGAGTATTCAGACTCCATTGATATCTTTGACTAAAGCAGAGATTATTCAGGCTGGACTGACCGTCGGAGTTGATTACAGCCTGACAGTTTCCTGTTATCAGGCTGATAATCACGGGCAGGCATGTGGTCGCTGTGATAGCTGTCGACTGCGTGCAAAAGGTTTTGAGGACGCGGGGACAGATGACCCGACCCGATACCAGAGCTGATACTAAATAATCGGATTATTCAGAGGGAAAGGGGATTAGAATGCTGTGTAAAATTGATTATCAGGCACCGAAAGATCTGCTGAAAGACCGTATTATTATGGTAACCGGTGCCAGTGACGGTATAGGCCGGGCTGCTGCAAAAGCTTACGCTGCGCATGGAGCAACAGTTATTCTGGTTGGCAGAACAATAAAGAAACTGGAAGAAGTTTACGATGAGATTGAGGAAGCTGGCGGTGCACAACCCGCTATCTTCCCGATTAACTTCGAGACAGCGACCTATAAAGACTATGGCGAAATGGCCGAGCTGCTGGTAAAAGAGTTCGGTCGTCTGGATGGACTGCTGCACAACGCAGGTATTCTGGGATCGCTGACACCCGTTGATGCATACAATCCGCAACAATGGGAACAGGTTATGCAGGTTAATTTTAATTCTGCATTGCTGATGACTCAGGCGCTGCTGTCCTTATTACAAGAATCACGGGATGCCCGTTTGCTATTTACCTCTTCCAGCGTAGGGAGAAAAGGGCGTGCATTCTGGGGAGCTTATAGTATTTCTAAGTTTGCCACAGAAGGCCTGGTGGAAATTCTGGCAGATGAACAGGAAAATCTGTCCAGTGTCAGGGTAAACAGTATCAATCCGGGAGCAACAAGAACGGGGATGCGACAGCTGGCTTATCCTGGAGAAAATCCCGCGACTCTGCGCACTCCCGAAGAGATTATGCCAACTTATCTCTACCTTATGGGGCCAGATAGCAAGGGCGATAATGGCCTGAAGTTTGATGCCCAGCCACCTAAGACAGACTGACTCTGACGGTGCGTATGTGGCGTTACTGAGCCTGTATCAGACAGGCTCAGAAGTCATCTCCCATGTTAAATGCCATCCTTGACTTTTTATCCATACAGACTTTTCAGGTATTAGCTTGACCTGAATCATTCAAAATTCATCCTTTCGTAGCATTATTGAAATCTTCAGCCTGCTCAAATAGGAAGAATTATAATGCTGGCCTGTGATTTCCCCCATTCCGAAGAAGTACACCTGGGTCGTGATGACCTGATTATCTCAAAAACAGACCTTAAAGGCAGAATTACCTACGCTAACCGGACGTTTATGTCTATTGCAGGCTTTTCTGAGGAAGAGCTGCTGAGCCAGCCTCATAATCTGATCAGACATCCGGATATGCCAAAGGGCGTTTTTAAATTTCTATGGCAGGAATTGAAAGCTGGAAAGGAGTTTTTTGGCTTTGTGAAAAACCTAACCAGAGATGGCCAGTATTACTGGGTTTTCGCCAATATTACACCTGATAAGGATGTATATGGCAATACACAAGGGTACTTCTCTGTCCGGCGTTGTCCGGGAAAACTGGCAATCAAACATATTGAGCCTGTATATCAGACAATGAGAGAGATCGAAGCCAGATATACAGGAGCTAATGCAGCCAGACATTCTCTGGACTATCTTGATCAGCTGCTGAATAACAGGGAAATGACCTATGAGGAGCTGGTAATAAGTCTCCAGGCAGGTAAAACGGATGAATAATACAATATCCCCGGTTAAGTCCCTTATTGGTCTGGCCCTGTTTTTTCTCGCTATGATACTGTTGGTCGCATTTATTCGGGAGCAGCTGACCTCTGAATTAGCGGCTTTGTCTGCTGTTTTTCTTTGCAGTCTCTTTCAGATGTACCGGAGTATATTACCGCTGGATCTGACCCTGAATGAGGTACATAAAGTTCTGACACTGGCCAGAAAGGGTGAGTTACACCACCGGGTTGTCAGAACAAATGAGCTTAAACAGGCCGCACAACTGGCCTGGGCTGTGAATGAGTTTCTGGACTTTTCTGAGACGTACTTTAAGGAAGTACGGTTATGTTTTGATCGGGTGAATAATAATGATTTCAGTCGAATCGCCAGAGGAACCGGATTACCCGGAGACTTTTCAGAATCCCTCAACTCTATTAATGATGCGATTCATGCTATTCGGGAGAATGTTGGCTTTACCCGCCAGAATGAACTGGCTCATATGATGCATCAGCTTAACCTGTCGTCTATCCGGCGAGATCTTTTCCAATCGGTTAAGAACTTATCTGATATTGAAAGAGATATCAGTGCGTTCAGCCAGATGGCTGAAAAAAATCTGGCACTATCACGCCATAGTCAGGCAGAAGTGCAGAGTATGGCTGAGCAGCTGGAAAAATCGGAGACTGAAACAGCAGAACTGCAAAATAGAGTGACAAGCCTCAATGCCGCAGCTCAGGAAGTCAATCAGGCGATGAATCTCATTACAGCCATTGCGGACCAGACAAACCTTCTGGCATTAAACGCTTCAGTAGAAGCGGCCCGTGCCGGAGATGCCGGGAGAGGTTTTTCTGTTGTTGCAGATGAGGTGAAAAATCTGGCAGAAAAAACAAAATCAACAGCAATTGAAGTCAGCGACGTGGTTGATGTGTTAGACCGCAGAATTGAGGAAATATCCAGGGCAGCAGAAATCAGCCAGCAGCTAAACAGTCGTGTCAGCAGTAAACTGAATGTGCTGCTTGAACACTTCGAGGTATTGGCAGACAGTGCAGAAACCACTTATGACAGATCTTCAGATACCGCTAAAATCTCTAAGGAAGCTCACCAAAGGCTGGAAAGTGTGACTTCGAAGCAGGCTGTTTATGCGATGATTGAGCAAATGTTGAACTCTGATCATCATGGAGAGGAAGCCGCTTTATCAGAAAGCATGCAAAGATTCAGAGAATTGGTAAGCCGCTATAAAGATGGAATTGATAGTAAAGAAGTCCTGATTACTGAACTGGAGACAATGGAAAAGCAAAAGGCTGCAGTATTTTCCTGAGATGAGATACTGAAATATCACTTGATAAATAAGCACCTGAAAAAATGATCTGCACATGCAGTATTGATATCAGATGATATCAATACTGCCAGGCTGGAAGATGAACTGAATATCAGCTTTTATAAGAGATAAACTGCTCCCGATACAAAAAGCCCTGGATATAATCAACACCAAGCTGCCGGGCAAACAGCAGATCTTCTTCACGCTCAACACCTTCCAGAATCAGCTTTTTATTGCTGGCCTTAGCAAACTGACATAGCGCATTCAGTAAATGTTCATAGTTTTCTTTGTTCTGATTTTTAATCCAGGAACGATCCAGTTTCAGGAAGTCAACGCTCAGCAGAATATCGAATGAAAGCATACTGTCCGGAGCGCCAATATCATCCAGGGCAATTTTTAAACCATGTTCACGATATGCCTTGCCCATGCCACTGCTATAGATGGCATCACTGGCATCAGTATTTTCTATAATTTCAACAACCAGATTGGGTTTACCTTTCAGTAATTCCAGCAACGGATTTCTTTCGTCACTGCCAAATAAAGCAAAAGCGTGGGGATCAATGTTCAGAAAAAGAGTATCGCCCTCAGGGGCTGATGTGAGCTGTAGCCATTTCATCTGATATTCAATATTAAACAGACTGAGTTCATCAGCATGAAGCGCTTCAAACACCAGATCTGGCCTGAGAGGATTATCATCTGAGTCATAAAAGCGAGCCAGGCCTTCCCATGCTGCTATTTCGCCTGTACTTAACTCTACAATAGGCTGATATTCGACACCAAAACGTTGGTTCTGTATTAAATCATATAGTGTGAAGTTATCTATTCCCAAAAAAACTTCTTTCAGCATAAAGGGTTACTCAGTTCATGATAATTGTTCTTATTATTTATTCTACTCAATGAACTGTCAAATCAGGAAATATTGCATAAGCAAAAAATGGTTTGATAACAGGAGGTAAAGCAAACGGGATACAGTTGGAAACAGATCTGGAAGGAACTGTTTCCTTTGAAGCGCTTCTGATATGGTGTGCATTCTGACAGATCAGTCAGAAGCAAGAGAATCAGGCTTTTGTGGCTAAGACAGTACAATCAAATTTAATTCCCTGCCAGCCCGTAGACATAAAGTTTCTGATATTGCCGTGATCAGATCCTTCTGGAGTGTTCAGAACGTCCTGATAAAAACGACCAAAGCAAGCCAGAGTCTGAGTTTCAGATAGTTTATTCAGAGCAGCAAACGCAAAAATCTTGCAACTGCCTTCATTCTGACCGGCTTCGTTAAACAGCTCCCCATTCTGAAAACCTGAAGGCGTATAGTCGTAGTACTGGCTGATAACCGACATCGTATCTTCAAAATCCAGGCTGCTATTCTGGCCAATCTGCTCAATAAATTCGTTCAGCGTCATTATATATTCCAGTATTGAATGATATTGCTGCTCCGAAATGTATGTTTTCCAGAGCAACATAAAGAGGGAGTCAGAGGGTAACGAAAAGACTAATCGGCGTAAAGCACACCACTCTTGCCATTATGTTTTACGTCGTACATCAGTTGGTCTGCAACGCTGATCAGAGCATCAGCATTTGTAGCGTGCCGGGGAGAACTGGCAATACCAATGCTGGCTGATAAGCGGGCATATCTGTCATCGCATAAATACCCCTGACTGAGTAACTCAATAATTCTGTTACCCAATCGCAATAACTGGTCTGCAGATAAGTTTTTTTCCACTATTACAGTAAATTCATCTCCCCCAAGACGGGCTATCATGGCTTCTTCAGGCAGTGCCTGTTTCAATCTGGACGCGGCCTCTTTTAAGACCAGATCTCCGCTATGGTGACCCAGAGTATCGTTGACCGCTTTAAAGCCATCCAGATCAACAAAAAACAGATGCAGCTCATCGGCTGTATCCAGTTTTCTTTTCAAGGATTGCATAAACATAGACCGGTTAGGTAATCCGGTCAGGCTGTCATGATGCGCCCGCCACCAGATCTCCTGTTCAGCCTTTTTCCTTTCCGAAATGTCACTGAAAATGGCAACGTAGTTTCTGGCCTGGGTCCCCGTATGATCAAAGACTGTTCTTACAGACAGCCATTCATGATAAAGACTACCATCCTGCCTCTTGTTGACGATCTCTCCCTGCCAGCTGCCATTATGCTCAATATCCTGCCACATTTGCTGATAAAACTGGCCATCCTGTTCTCCGGACTGCAGCATAGAAGGATTTTGGCCAATGACTTCGGCTGGTGCAAATCCTGTAATTTCTGAGAAAGAAGGATTGACCGCTTCGACAATGTTATCTTTATCTGTGATGATGATGCCTTCGTTACAGAAGTTAAACACAGTAGAGGCCAGCTGAAGCTCATCCTGAAAGCGTTTACGCTCAGTAATATCATGTAGCATAATGGTTGTAACCATCTCTCCATGCACTTCATGCTGGAACAGGGCAACTTCAACAGTAAAGTTATCGCCTGATTTATTGATAGCCAGAGCCTCATAGCGCTTAGGGCTGTGATCTTTATCGATATGTGTCTGTACCAGCTTTTTATGGATTAGCTGATGAAAATCCGGTAGCAGATGCTCTATACGTACTGAATCTGCAATTTCATTTTTTTCAAAACCAAACAACGCAGTTGCTGCAGGATTAAAATCAAGTATTCGACCTCTGTTGTTAATGCTGATAATGGCATCAATTGCATTGTTGATCAGAGATGCTTTACGGGCTTCACTGCTCTGAAGTTCTTGCCGTGCTTTGTTATTTGCCAGCAGATACTTCATTCTGTTTCTTAGTACGGCCCACTGGATGGGTTTACTGATAAAGTCTATCGCTCCGGACTCAAAGGCACGGTCGATAGACGCTTCATCTTCCAGGGCTGTCACGATTAATACCGGTAACTGAGCACTATATTGCTCTGTCAGTGCATGACAGCACTGAAAACCATCCATTCCAGGCATATTCGCATCGACCAGTGCAAGGTCGATGCTATGAAGCCGGGACAGAGTAAGTGCTTCTTCACCATCCTGAGCACAAATGGCCTGGTAGCCCTGTTGTTCGATGAAACGACTCAGGATCATCTGAGTCGTAATATCGTCCTCAGCAATAAGTATTCTGGGAACAGGTTGTATTTCTGTCATTCGTGCGACTCTTGTGTAAAAAATTCAGTGACAGCGGTTTTAGTTTTTATGTGTGTGCTTTTTAACCCGGCTAATAAATCCGGTATATTTTGCGGGTTATTGTCGATCGCTTTCTCAATCTGAAGCGCATTCTCTCCCAACAGATCCAGCCCCAGATTACGGCTGCTGCCTTTGATTTTATGGCTGATACTTTTCAGGTCTTCAGTGTTGTTTTCTGCCATAGCCTGATCCAGTTGCGCCAGATACGTCAGAAGCGTCTGAATGAACTGTTTATAAATAGGATAGATATCGCCTCCCAGCTCTTTAATCAGACGCTGAATGACCTGTTGGTTAATCAGGTCAGGGGAACCAGAAGGTGAGTCAGTCATCGGATCAGAAGCCTGCAATGCTTCACTATCAACCAGCTCTCTGTTAATCCAGTGCTGAATAGACTCGCAAAGACGGCTGGCAGTAATGGGTTTTGTCAGGTAATCGTTCATTCCCGCGTCATAGCACTTTTCCATATCCCCCTTCATGGCATGTGCGGTCAGGGCGATGATTGGAGTCAAGGGCAAAGTGTGTTCCTGTTGAAACTGACGGATTTGTTGAGACGCTTCGTAGCCGTCCATCACCGGCATCTGAATATCCATCAGAATCAGGTCATAATAGTTATTGCGGACTTTATCCAGAGCTTCTGCACCATTTCTGGCCCAATCGGCTGTCAATCCTATCTGGCTCAGCATCCCCTGAACCACCAGCTGATTTACTTCAACATCCTCAGCTAAAAGGATCGATATGTCTGACGCAGTTTGAGGGCTTCCGGTTTCAGCGATCATATCCTGCGCATCCTGAACCCTGACTTCTGAATCAGATTGATTGGTCGCTGTAATCAGTTCTGATTTTTCTGATAGCAGAGCAAATACCTGCTGTAGCAGAAGTTGTTTTCTGACCGGTTTAGATAAAAAGCAGTCTGCTTTTTGCTCAACTGGAATTTGCCTGGTGACATCAGCACCAGCAGACGACAACATCAGAATTTTAGGTCGAACGCTGATATGTTCCTTTATGCTGCTAATCAGGAAAAAACCATCATGTTCTGGCATCATGTGGTCAGTTATCAGCAGGTCGACCGGGTTATGCTCTTCTATTGCTTTATGCAGAATATCCAGCGCCTGCATCGCAGAAGTGGCAGTCGATATGCAGACAGGCTGCTCTTTAAGCAGGTAACTGACCAGCTCAATATTGGTCGGTATATCATCAGTAATCAGAACGTGAAGATCATCTTTCAACTGTACCTGATAACTCTTATCCGGGATTTTTCTGGATTTATCCAAAGACAGTTCAAACCATACTGTGGTCCCCAGATGTTCCTCGCTATGAATGCCTATCTGGCCATCCATCAGTTCAATTAACTGTTTACAGATCGCCAGACCTAATCCGGTCCCGCCGAACTGACGCGTTGTAGAGTGGTCAGCCTGAACAAATTTGCCGAATAGTTTCTTCTGCACAGCTTCAGAAATACCAATACCGGTATCTTTAATTTCCACACGAAGTTTATAACAATGAACATCTTCAGCCTGAATACTGATACGGATATCGACACGACCGGACTCTGTAAACTTAATGGCATTACTGATCAGATTTGACAGAATCTGCTCAAGCCTTCCGGTGTCTGCAACAATAAAGTGATCCAGCCCTTCTACAGGAAGAGCAACAAGCTCCAGTCCTTTGTTATGGGCATTATTTGCAAATAGCTGGCAGACATGCTCAACCAGCTCTTCCAGATCGCACTCCACCGGAGCTAAGGTCAGCTGCCCGGCCTCGATTTTTGAGAAATCCAGAATGTCATTAAGAATATTCAGCAATGACTCACCGGATGACTGAATAATGCCGAGATACTGTTGCTGCTCTTTATTCAGCGAAGTACTTTGCAGAATATCAGCCATGCCCAGTACACCATTCATTGGGGTTCTGATCTCATGGCTCATCATCGCCAGAAACTGGCTCTTGGCTTTTGCAGCCGACTCTGCCTGTTCCAGAGCCGCTTCCAGTGCAATATTTTTCTCCCGAACAGCCTCATTTGCCTGCTGGAGCTTCTGGTTATCCCGCTGGGATTGTTTCTGAGCTTCGGCCAGAGAACGGCGCATCTCATCAAAAGCACTCCTCAGCTCACCGATTTCATCATTGGATGCATCCGGCAGCGGCGCATCAAAGTTACCTTTTCTGAGTGCTCTGGCAGCTTTCGCCAGTGAAGTGACAGGTTTAATAACAATTTTTCGGTTCCAAAGTGCCGATAATAAACTGAGCACCAATACTGTACTCAGCGCCAGAGTTTCAAATTGCCGGATCTGCTCCTGAATCTCCTGCTTGGTCGGAGAAATATCCATTTCTATGATCAGAGTCCCCAGGAACTCATCTGACCAGACTATTTTGTGATCCAGACGGATGTAGTCTATACCTTCAGGCACAACGGTAGATTCAAAGGGATAGATCATGAAGTCGCTGGCATCAATCAGACTGACAGCTGACCACTGACGGCTTCGACCAGATTCTTCATTTTCCAGAATTTCGTGAATTCGCGCGATATCACCTGACAGCATCTCCTCAGCCACAATGGGGGCAATCACTGTCAGCCTTTCTCTTTCCTGCTGGATAGCCTGCTCTGTTCGTTGCTCCGTTTGCACAGGCAATACAAGTAAGCGCAGTATTGCAATCAGCGTTGCAAAGGCCAGTAAAGAAGGTAACAGGATTTTTCGCTGTAGTTTCATGGGTTCACTAAAACAACTTTTCCAGATTAATTACACTTCTTACCGAAGAGATTACTGATGATTCTGGAAGAACGGGGCCAGATTCAATGCTCTGAGAGGAGCATAGTCCTGAGCGTCCGCTACTCCCAGCATTTTAAACGGTACCTTACTCAACAAAGCCCGTCCTTCTTTGGTCTGAGACATTCTGAGCAACGCTTGCTGAATCAGCTTGACTGTTGATTCAGACAAGGATTTGTTAGCAACCAGAGGATGAGGCGCTACTTTCTGGGTCTGGTAAAGAACCCTGAGGCGATTTTTAATTTTCTCTGGTTGTTGAGATAGCGTTTTCTGTACCCCTCCTCCGGCTGCCGTTTTCCCAAGGGCAACATTAAGATAAACAGAAGAATGGGTTTTGACATACAAAGGCTCATAGCGGATATGATACTCATTCGTCATTGCGGCACGGGTCATCAATGAAGCCCCCAGAGCATTCGGAGCAGGTAAGGCTATTGTTTCTCCATCCAGATCCGCGACAGTTTTAATCGGGCTATCTTTGGCAACAACAATGATGCCATACAATTGGCGGCCAATATCTCGTACCATAGGGGTATAAATATCACTGGCAATAATATAGTGGTAGGGGTTCATATAAGCCAGATCGAATTCTCCCGCCATAAACTCTTTTTCAAATGACGGAATATCCGGTGACCCTTTTAGTTCAAAAATCAGGCCCGTTTCTTCTTCCAGCTGACTCAGAACCGGTTTCCAGATGGAGTGCAGTTTTTTGACCGGAAACTGGGGAACAACCCCTACAGTAATGATCTGCTGTGCCAGACTAACAGAACTGAAAAACAGAAGGCTTGCCAGGAAAAAGGTACGCATACTGTATTACCTTGTATTTACAATGCTTTTTAAAATTCTCTCTCTACTGACAGCTTTAATCAATAGCTCACTTTTCTTAAAAAGCTTTATTCGTAACTTTCATGATCCGTGTTATGAGTCTGGTAACGCATATCAAAGAACGATGCGGCATTATGTATCAGCATAGTCATGCAGCAGAGACAGAAAAGCTGTAACTTTAGCCTTTGCCTGAGATATAAGATTGGGAGCATAACTATCTTTTGCAGAAAGGCTTTTGTCCGGGGTTACCAGTCTTTCAATTCTCCTCTTTACCTCATCTTAAGATGAGGTTTTATGATAACGACCTTCACAAATACCACCATCAGGACATCGAATATGAGTTTTGAAAAGAAAAAGGTTGTTATTACAGGAGCCAGCCCGGACTTTGGTCAGACACTGGCCATTTTATTTGCTCAGATGGGAGCAGAACTGATTCTGTCTGCCCGCACTCTGGATAAAGTCTGGACGACAGCCGCTCTGGTCAAGCAGGCCGTTCCTCTTGCAAAGGTGACCTGTTTTCAGATGAATGTTTCCCGCCCGGAAGACATCATTGAATTTGCCTCTGACGTGCGACGGGTAACTGACAGAGTCGATATTCTGATAAACAATGCAGCATACTGGCTGGATGGCCAGCTATCAGACGCAAGTGATGAACAAATACTGGAGGCCTTTAATTCTACAGCTATAGGCAGTACGCTCGTTACAAAACACCTGTTGCCGCTATTGAAACAATCCGATGAAGCGGATGTGGTCTTTATTAACAGTACCGCCAGTTTGCCAGATAACCGGCATAACCGCTGCAATGAAGCCTTCAGTGCAGCAAAAGCAGCGCAATCTACTCTGGCAGACCAGTTGCGCCATAGATTGAGTGATACAGACATTCGTTTCATCACGGTTTACCCTCCTGACTTCGACAACCCTTCGCCTTTATCTGATAAAGACTGGAATAAAGTACGGCAGGTTGAATGCGGAGCTATGGGTGCAAGAAATGTATTTAATGCAATCAACTTTGCCTTAGAACAGGACAGAATCTGTTCCGTAGATAAAATTATTATGAGTAATAACAGGCCTGAAGCTGTCCATCCAGTCGGGATCTGATTAACGGAGTATTTCCAGCATGGCAGAGCCTATGGCAAGCTGTTTTCATCTTTTAGTAAGCTAATCATTCAAGGATAATATCGGGACTCAGGACGAAAAAAATGGATAATAGCGGCCATAAGCACTGTTGCGCTCCATTTTTTCATTCTGAGTAACCTTTTTCATGCAAATCAACGTCAATTTCCTCGACAATCTGCGTCTTGAAGCCAAGTTCGATGACTTTACAGTAGTCACGGATCAACCAATTCGTTATAAAGGCGATGGTTCTGCACCCAGCCCGTTTGACTATTTTCTGGCCTCTTCAGCGATGTGCGCGGCCTACTTCGTTAAGGTGTATTGTCTGGCACGTAATATTCCGACAGAAAATATCCGATTGTCTCAGAATAATATTGTTGATCCGAAAAATCGTTATAACCAGGTTTTCAAAATTCAGGTTGAGCTGCCGGAAGATATTTCAGAAAAGGATCGTGAAGGTATTATCCGGTCTATTGATCGTTGTACCGTTAAGAAAGTGGTGCAAACCGGACCTGAGTTTCAGATCGAAGTGGTCGAAAACCTGGATGAAGATGCGCAGGCGCTGTTGATGACAGAGCCTGCTGAAGGGGCCAGCACCTATATCTCAGGCAAAGATCGTCCGTTGGAAGAAACCATCGCCAGAATGACCCGGCTGCTGGCCGATATGGGCATGAAAATTGAAATTACCTCCTGGCGTAATATCGTACCTAATGCCTGGTCACTGAATATTCGTGATGCGGCCTCTCAGATGTGTTTCACCAATGGTAAAGGGGCCACTAAAGAGGCTGCGCTGGCTTCTGCTCTGGGTGAGTTCCTTGAACGTCTGAACTGCAACTTCTTTTATAATGATCAGTTCTTTGGCGAAGAGATCGCCAATAGCCATTTTGTTCACTATCCTGACGAAAAATGGTTCCAGCCCGGGCCGGACGATGAGCTTCCGGAAGAGATTCTGGATGAGTACACCCGTGCTATCTATAACCCGGAAGGTGAACTATGTGGTTCTCATCTGTATGACACCAACTCCGGTAATGTCGAGCGCGGGATCTGCTCACTGCCTTATATTCGCCAATCCGATGGTGAAACCGTTTATTTCCCATCCAATATCGTGGAAAACCTCTATCTGAGTAACGGTATGAGTGCCGGTAATACTCTGGCAGAAGCTCAGGTTCAGTGTCTATCCGAGATTTTTGAACGCGCAGTGAAACGCGAAATTCTGGAGCAGGAATTAGCTCTGCCTGATGTGCCTGAGCAAGTACTGACGCGTTTCCCGAACATTGTTGAAGGTATTAAGGGACTGGAAGAGCAAGGTTTCCCGATTCTGGTAAAAGATGCCTCGCTGGGTGGCCAGTTCCCGGTAATGTGTATTGCGCTGATGAACCCTCGCACCGGTGGTGTTTTCACCTCTTTTGGTGCGCACCCCAGTCTGGAAATAGCCTTAGAGCGCTGTCTGACGGAACTGATGCAAGGACGCAGTTTTGAAGGCCTGAATGATATGCCTCAGGCTACCTTTGAAAGCAATGCAGTGACTGAACCGAATAACTTTGTTGAGCACTTTATCGACTCAACCGGTGTTGTCTCCTGGCGTTTCTTTAGTGATAAAGCCGATTATGAGTTCTGCGATTGGGACTTTACCTCAGAAGGTGAAGATACCAATGTAAAAGAAGCCGCAACACTGTTTTCTATTCTGGAAACACTGGGTAAAGAGGTCTATATGGCCGTATACGAAGACCTGGGTGTACCTTCCTGTCGTATTCTGGTGCCGGATTATTCCGAAATCTATCCGGTAGAAGACCTGGTGTGGGATAACACCAATAAGGCATTGTACTTCCGTGAAGATATTCTGAATATTCACTCCCTGAATGATCAGCAACTGGAAGATCTGCTGGAGCGTATTCTGGAAAGTGAGCTGGATGATTACACCGATATCATCACTCTGATAGGGATCGAATTTGATGAAAATACCATCTGGGGCCAGTTAACTCTGCTGGAGCTGAAGCTACTGATTTGTCTGGCTCTGGGGCGCCTGGAAGAAGCTAAAGAACTGACTGAAGATTTTCTGCAATATAATGACAATACGGTAGACCGGGGCCTGTTCTATCAGGCGATGAACGTTGTGCTGGAAGTGGTTCTGGACGAGGCGATGGAGCTGGAACACTACATCGGTAATTTCCGTCGTATGTACGGAAACGAGCGTATGGATGCCATCCTGGGTTCTGTAGAAGGCAGCGTTCGTTTCTATGGACTGACGCCGACTAACACTCAGCTTGAAGGCCTGGATAAACATCTGCGCCTGATCGAAAGTTATAAAAAGCTGCACGCAGCCAGAGCGGCAAAAGCAAACCTGAAATAATTAATAGCGTTCAACTACATCATCAGGTTTAGTGCTATCGCCATATCAAGGTCTGGGCCATATTCAGCTATGCTCAGACCTGCTGGTATTACCAGCATAATTCGACCGGTTATATCCTGGGTCACTTTGTCAGAGTGATCCTGTTCTGCCTCTTCTTATATCCAGAAATCGTCCTTTGCCCGGTGAAACCAATGCATGTTTCCAGAGTCTTATCTGGTTCAGGCTACCAATATACTATTGATAGCATTACATACCTGAACAAAAGTCTTTCGATATTCTCCACTTTATAGAGAAACTTTTGTTCAGCTGCTTAAGCTGATATTCCGGATAAAAGTACCATGAAGATCATCAAAGTTTCCTCTGCAAATATTATCCTGGTCGCACCTCTTTTCGATCAGTATCGTGTGTTTTACGGTCAGCAAAGTGACCCGGAACTGGCTCATTCCTTTATCGAGCAACGGGTGCAGAGTGATGAGTCCGTTATTTTTCTGGCTCTGGATAATGATGGACAAGGTATCGGATTTACGCAATTATATCCCTGCTTTTCCTCTGTATCTGCACAGCGCAGCTGGATTCTGAACGATCTGTATGTCAGTAGTGAATTACGTGGTCAGGGCGTGGGTAAAGCACTGTTAAATAAAGCCCGTGATTTTGCCGTTAGCACCGGCGCGAAAGGGATTGCTCTGGAAACGAGTCGGGATAACCTGAATGCTCAGAAACTGTATGAATCTTTGGGTTATAAGCAAGAAACGGAATATTTCAGCTATTTTCTGAGTTTATAGTCTTACTTCGATAGCACTTTGCTGCTCTGTCTTTTAAGGGCGTATCTTCTGGCGTTCAGAAACCTGATGGCCATTGCCAGCCGGGTTCATCCAGTATACCTTGCCCTGGAATTTCTGTAGCCCCCATAGGTTTATGCAGATGGACAGAGTGGCACTCATCATAGCTTTCCAGTGTTCTGATCAACTGTGGGGCGTGGGAAATAACCCAGATCTGACTGTCTTCAGACGCCTTTATGATCAGCTTACCCAATGCAGGCAGAAGGTCCGGATGCAGACTGGTTTCCGGCTCATTCAATACCATCAGTTCAGGTGGCCTCGGTGTCAGTAAAGCAGCGGTCAGCAGCAGATAACGCAAAGTACCATCTGATAGCTCTGCCGCACTCAGCGGGCGAAGCATACCGGGTTGCTGAAGACTCAGAGTGAATCGATTATCATCACTAATACCGATATCCAGTGTCGAACCCGGAAAAGCATTATCCAGCGCTTCCTCCAGGGCGGCGTCATCACCCACCTCCCGAATCGTCTGAATGGCTGCAGCCAGATCCCGACCATCATGATGCAGTACCGGAGTACGAGTCCCTATGCTGGATTGCCTGGCAGGAGCATCCCGGTCTGTGCGGAAATGATCGTAAAATCGCCACTGGCGTATCTGCTCGCGCAGCATAAATAACTCAGGTGTTGCCGAGTAATCTGCGACCTGGTCGAACATACTGTCATAAGCTGGCAGATGCTGACTGATGACTTTGTAATTACGGCCTTGCCGACTTTTGACAACAGGCCCCTGACGGGATACCAGCTGAGCCGCAGGCCGCCATTTTTCACCTGCCCAGATCGCTTCCTGCTTTACTTCCGGATCACCATTAAATACGCTGCCTGGTACTGGCTCAGGCATTCCCATGGCAATAGCATAGCTGTACTCATCAGAAGCAAATCCCAGCATTAACCGGTTGTGGCTTTTGCGATGGCTACCTTCAACAGCCACCTCACCAGACCGCATCCGGCGGCTGATATTATCGGGTCCGGCCCACATGGTTGAAGCAAGGCCACCTTCACTGGCCAGAGCCGATACAACCCCGCCTTGCGCAGTATTCGCCAGTAACCTGAGTGCCCGGTAAAGATTAGATTTACCGCTGCCATTGGCTCCGGTAATCACAGTGAGTTTGTCCAGTGGTAATTTTAATGATCTGATTGAGCGATAGTTCTCAATAGCCAGTGCAGTCAGCATAAAATGATCTTAGTAATGATGAATATTCCAGGATAAATTTTCTGCTGCATTATATACACTGCTTTTTGCTTTATCGCCTCAGGTTGTAAGGTATTTTTATATCGTTAGCCGGGACAGAGCGTTGTGAAATATACGACCGGATTACGCAATAGCATAGGAGCGGGTGTAGCTATGGACACTGTAGCCATCCATACAGAGACATAATAACCCTGAGCGAATACAGCTAAGACGAAGGTGATTGATCACCATTTGCTTCTTTTTTACTCTTCTTCTTAGCCTGATACATTTTCTCATCGGCTAACTGTATTAACTCATCGCCATCTATATCATCATCAGGATTAAACTGAGCCAGTCCGAGGCTAAAAGAGAAGTCTGGAAAGTGGGCTAAGAAGAGCTCCTGAACTTTATCAGTGACAAGTTTTGCCTGATTACAGTTACACTCAGGAAGTACCAGACAGAACTCATCTCCCCCGTAGCGAAAAGCTAAATCAGTAGATCGACTGCAATCTGTCAGAATCTGCCCCAGGATACGTAAAACTTCATCTCCCCGCATATGACCATAGCTATCATTAATTTTTTTGAAATCGTTGATATCAAAATATGCCAGTGACAATGTCGTTTTGCGGCGTTTAGCCATTGACAGTTCCCGCCAGAGAACATCTTTCATCGCCCGCCGATTATAAACATTGGTCAGGGAATCTTTTCTGGCTTGTTCCTCCAGCTGTCGGGTTCGTATAGCCACCTGATCTTCCAGGTTTTTAGCATAGTTTTCTGTATGTCGCTTAGCCGTTTCTATTTCTCCAACCAGGCTGCCTATATAGGTGTCAAAAACCAGAGTAATATCAAAATAAAACAGCTTATCCAGTACGTCTATCGCCTTATCTGAATCAGCATTATCCGGACAGCAATCGGTCATTACCTCAATAATGATCTGTTTCAATGCTCGGACTGCGGATAAATACAATTTCGGTTCAACACCAATTCTTTTATGAACCAGACCAATTCTCAGACGATTATTCACATACTCACTGTTGTACTGCCCGGAGAACAGATCAATCACATAGTTTCTCTGCGCAGTCCGTAAACGCATGAGTGTGTCTGCATCTCCAATTAAGAGTGAAATAGCATCTATCTCTGTTTGTATTCTGTAGAACTGATCAACAATATTATCTATATTCTGCTCAATAACATCTCTAAATACAGGCAACACATTGAGCTCACTCTGATCCAGCCCCAGAAGTTCCATTCTGCTTCGGATTTCAACCTCACTGATTCTCATCTGCTCCAGCAACGTTTGATCTGTCCTTTTCATTTTGACTCCCCTTAACGCACAATAGGTATCACCTGAAAGCTTAAGAACGGTTGGCACATATATTTTCCATGCTTCTGATACATGAGTTTAGACGCTTTTTGTCCTCCGTTTGTTTCTTTAGTTATGATTTGATAAGAATCAGAGAAAGTAGTCCCATATCAGTAGCCGCATCATTTATCATCTGTATGCCACCGTTTCATGTAAAGTGATTCATGCAGATTCCGTGGTCTTAAAATGATCCTGGATTGAAGGAAGTAGGTATGTTCAGACGTTTTACGTATTACCTGATCAGCTTAATAGCATTGATTATGCTATCAGCCTGTTCGGAAGAACCTCAGGCAGTTAAGAAAATTGAAACTGAAGCTTCGGGTATTACCACGACGGAGACAGAAAATGACGACTCTGTTCCCGCTACTTCTGCTTATGAAAGCAAGCTGCCTTTTAAACTGCAGGATATTTCAGAGCAGATGTTTGGTGACATCAATGCTATTGCTCTGAAATTCAGCCAGCCTCTGAAATCTGATCAGGCATTTTCTACTCTGGTTCATACCCAGCCGTTGTTACCTGATCCTGTTCTGAGCAACGATGGTCGGACGCTCTATCTGACCGGGATTGAACCAGAACAAAGTTACCAGGTTCGGGTAGAACATCAGATTCTGGGGATTCAGGGACAGTGGCTACCGGAATCGACAGAAAAAACAATCAAAACCCGAGCTATGAATGCGGCCCTGAGTTTTGAAGTAGATGGTGCGGTGATGGTGCCCGGAAAAGTGGATGCTTTGCCGGTAATGTCTGTCAATGTGCCAGAAGCCGATCTGGAGTTGTATCGGGTGAAGCCTGAATCCATGCCTCATTTTTTCAGTGAATATGATTATCTGAAACAGAGCTGGTATGCGGCAGAAAACCTGGAGCAGCATCTGGAACATGTTTATAGCATGAAGCTGCAGCTGGGAGAAAACCGGAATCAGCGTTACAAAACCAATATACCGCTGCAGAATATTCCGGCTCTGAAACAGCAAGGGATCTATCTGGCAATGATCCGGCAGGCCGGGCGGATGAAGTTCCAGGACTCCACCTGGTTTACTCTGTCATCTATTGGCTTACAGATACGAGAGTTCAGCCAGCAGCTGTACTTTATCAGCCAGGATATCGCCACAGGCAAAGCACTGCCAAATACTGAAATTCGTTTACTGGGCTATAACGGTGAACTGATCGACTCAGGTATGACCGATGCATCAGGTCTCTGGAGTCGTCATAAGCAATGGCCTGAGGATAAACAGCCACAATTGATTCTGGCAATGAATAACGGTCAGGTCACTGCGCTGCAATACCATAACGGCTGGGTTGATCTGTCGGCCTTTGAGCTGGATAAAACACCGTATCAGTCTGTAGAACACCTGATACTGACGCCACGTAATATCTATCGCCCCGGTGAGTTACTGAGCGCCGGGGTATTGAAACGCGCCCATGATGGTCGTCTAGCGGGCGGGGATGTCAAGCTGCGAATCTATCAGCCAAATGGCGATATTGTGACAGAGCAGACGCTGTCTGATGCAGCCATTGCCGGGTATTACCCTCTGCAGTATCAACTGGCCGATAACGCCCCCAGCGGCACCTGGCAGCTGGCAGTGTTCAGTCCGGAGTCTGAGAAAGAAACCCAGTGGTTCGATTTTCTGGTAGAAGATTTTCTGCCTGAAAAGCTACGTCTGGAAGTCGAAGGTGGGCTGGACAATACTGCACTATTTACCCGACAGCAGCTACCGGCACTGAAGGTGACAGGTGAATATCTGTACGGCGCCCCGGCAGCAGGCAATAAGCTGAATGCCACTGTTCAGATCTCGGCCTGGCATCAGCCGCTGGCAAACCAGCCTGGTTACTTTTTTGGTCAGCCGGATAATGCGGTGTCTGATACGATTTATCCTGACTCTGTTCATCTGAATGACGACGGACAAACCGAACTCACTCTGACCAATCGACAATACCCCTGGTCGAAAGCCAGTACACCATTAAAACTGACTTACAGCCTGAGCCTGTTTGAGCAGGGTGGACGAGCTATTAATCGGGAAACGTCAGCACTGTACTGGCCTGCTGCCAGCTTTGTAGGGGTTAAGCCCGGTTTTGAAAATCATATCTCAGGTAAAAACAGCGAAGTCTTTTTTGATCTGATTCGTGCCAATGCTCAGGGAGAACCTCTGAACAGCGGTGAAGTACAGCTGGAGCTGCATCGTATCGAAGAAAACTATTTCTGGAGCTATACCCGTGAACGGGGCTGGTTCCATGAAGTGGAGCGTAAGGAATATCCGATAGCAGAACAGCGAGCAGTATTGACCAGTGATGGCCCACTAAGAGTCTTGTTGCCTGTTGAGTGGGGTAAATATCGTCTGGAACTGGTCGATCTGACATCCGGTACACGCACAATTTATCCCTTCCAGGCAGGTGAATCCTGGTTTAATGAGTGGATGGCCAGTGATCAGCTGGCTAGACCTGACCGGGTCAGCCTAGCGCTGGATAAAGCAGCGTATCAGCCTGGCGATGAAGTGACTGTTCGCTTAAATGCACCAACAGAAGGCAGAGCACTGATTCTGCTGGAAACCGACCGGATTCTGTTCTCCGAAGAGGTTTTACTGATAGATAAGAAAGCTACTTTCTCCTTCCGGGTACCGGATAGTCTGAATCGCCATGATGCTTATATCAGTGCCTTTGTCATCGCTCCGACAGACGATAACGACAAATTCAGAAAGCGTAGTGCGGGTTTTGCCCATCTGCCACTGGATCGTTCCGCCAGACAGTTACAGATCGTAATGGACCTGCCAGAACGTTTACTGCCGGAAAGCGAAAATACAGTGCAGGTGGAAGTCACCGATGCAGCAGGTCAGGCATTTACTGGTGAAGCCTGGGTGAGTCTGGCGATTGTCGATTCAGGGATTCTGAGTGTAACCGGTTACACCATGCCAGATCCGTTTGAGTTCTTCTATTCCGCACGGGGCTATGGTGCTAACTGGCGTGATATGTATGCGGATGTCGCAGAGCAAACCCTTTATAAAGCGGCTGGAGTACGCTGGGGTGGTGATGGCCTGCTAGCTCGGGGCGGTCAGCGTCCGGACGTGGATATCAAACTATTGAGTCTGTTTCATAAACCGGTGAAGGTGGTAAATGGCATTGCAAACCTGAACTTTGACCTGCCAGTGTTTGACGGCGAAGTGACTCTGATGGCTACAGCCTTTGCCGGTAGTTCATTTGGTTCAGAGCAACAGGCCGTAAAAGTGGTATCACCAGTCGTCGCTGATCTGGCCCGACCTCGTTTTCTGTCTAAGGGGGATCAGAGTCAACTGACCTTTGAACTGACCAATACCAGTGAGAAGGCACTGCAGATCGACGTTGCACTGAGTATTTCCGGGGCTATTTCAGAACAAGGCATTTCAGAAAGCGGTCTGTCAGAAGATGGTATTTCAGAGAGGAGTAATCCAGAAGCCACTTCAGAAGCGACACTGACTGCAAAAGAAGAGATACTGAGTATTCATCTGATGCCGGGCAAACGCCACATTATGCCTGTGCCAGTCACTGCGGATAGCCTCGGACAAGGAACTATTCATGCGGATATTACCCTGGTTGATCCTGCATCTTCAGATCCTGAGTTAACTAAAAAGCAGTTACAACGCAGCTGGTCAGTCAGCGTGCGCAGCGCTGTACCTGCGGTTTATCACTCGGTGACACAGGCTCTGGAAAAAGGCCAGAGTCTGGCCTTTCCTCCTGATCAGTTAGCAGGCTTCCAACCGGAAAGCGTGCAGGCTCAACTCAGGGTCAGCAACGTCCTCGGACTGGACAAAAAGCGTCATCTCGATTTCTTACAGGATTATCCTTATGCCTGTCTGGAGCAAACAACCAGTAAAGCCAGTGCGCTTTTGTATCAGGATGACTATACCGGCTTTAAAGCTGCAATGACTCGCCTGGCAGAGCTTCAGCATGAAAATGGTGGTTTTGGTCTCTGGTATAACCAGTCTCCGGAGGAGCGCTGGCTGACCGTGCATGTCACCGATCTGATGCTACGGCTAAAACAGGAAGGCTACCTGTTGCCTGATGGTCTGCTGGAAATGGCCCTGAGTCGGGTTGAAAGCTATGCCTACGATTATCACTCTGCCCGTCGCAATGCCTACTATGAAGCGGCTTATCGACTCTACGCCGCCTATGTGCTGGCTAAAGAAGGGCGTATTTCACTGGGTAAAGTTCGTGGTCTGATCAAAGATCATTTGCGCTACGGTAATGGTGCTCTGGCCGGAGTGTTAAGTGGTTATGCACTGATTTATACCGGGCAGCAAGCTGAGGGCATTGAGCTGATTGCTCGGGCAATGCCGCAAAAACGAGAACATTACTCCGGTGATTATGGCTCTGTAATCAGAGACGATGCTCTGATGATGGCGTTGATTCTGGAAGAGGGGGCCATACGTCATATCAGCCATGATGATCGGGCAGCACTGGAGAAGAAACTCCAGCAGTTGGTGATACAGGTGCAGCAATCCCATTATCTGAGTACTCAGGAGCATAGCGCTTTACTCCGCCTGGCGGTTCAGCTGGATCAACGCTCAGCCAAGGCCTGGCAGGGTACTCTGGCACAATCAGGAGAAGAAACGCTGCTGGAAGCAAAGAAGAAACTGATTGTCGCTCTGGACAGAACATTATTAGCCGATACCCGCTTTATCTATGGTGACAAAGGTAAAAGTGAAACGGGTAAAGGCAAAAGTGAAACGGGTGTACTATATGCCACCTATGACTGGACCGCGTTGCCAGCCGGACAGCCAGAAGACTTTGACCTGGGCATCTCAGTGCGGGCTAATTACTTCAAAGTGGAAAACAATGAAGCATTGCCTCTCACGGATAAGGATGTGCTTCGGCCAGGTGATCTGGTACTGACTCACGTGAATCTGCGCAGTCAGAAAGATCTGGCTGATGTGCTCCTGTCTGCACTGCTTCCTGCGGGGCTGGAGCTGGAAAATCAGCAGCTGAAACATGCAATCAAACTGGAAGGCATCACGCTTGATGGTCAGGTGATACAGACTCAGGCTGCTCTGGAATATGAAGCGTACCTGGATGATCGCTATGCCGCGGCACTGGAACTTTATAAAGGGGTAGAAGCGGATCTGTATTATCTGTCCAGGGTGGTCACACCAGGGCAGTATCAGGTGCCTCCGGTTCTGGCTGAATCCATGTATCAGCCTGAGATTCGTGGTCAGGGTATCGCTGTGCCGGTGATCACCGTTCAGCCCTGAGCAAACCTGATATTTTGAGTGCTGTAAAAAAAACACTGGCAGGAGTGGCATTTGTTTCACTGCTGTCAGTGTTACTGTTTACCATTGCCGATCAGATCTGGCCGTTACCTCTGCCTGACAATAACCGGCAACCTGCCTCTGTGGTACTGGATCGTGACGGTCAGCCGCTGCGCTACTTTGCTGATCAGCAGGGTATCTGGCGTCATCAGGTGTCCATTAATCAGGTGTCCGATGATTATCTCCAGGCTCTGCTGGCTTATGAAGATCAATTTTTCTACCAGCATCCGGGTATCAACCCATTCAGCCTGTTGCGGGCTATGGGACAATATATCCAGTTTGGCCAGATTATCTCAGGTGGCTCGACACTGACCATGCAGGTTGCACGCATTCTTGATCCTCACTCCCGTACGCTGACCGGTAAACTCCGGCAGATGTTTCGGGCGATTCAGCTGGAGCAGCAATTAAGTAAACCACAGATTCTGGAACTGTATCTGAACTATGCGCCGTTTGGTGGCACACTGGAAGGTGTTCAGGCTGCCAGTTTTCATTATCTGGGAAAACCGGCAGATCGTCTGCGTCCCGCAGAAGCCGCTTTGCTGGCGGTACTACCCCAGGCACCCTCCCGTTATCGGCCGGATCGGCATCCGCAACGAGCTGAGACCGCTAGAAATAAAGTACTGGATCGGTTGCAGCAGCAGGGCATCTGGTCAGCGCAAAAGGTGCGCCGGGCAAAACAGGAGCCGGTCGACATCCGGCCTGTCGAAACACCCCTGATTGCCCCTCATCTGGCTTATCGACTCTACAAACTTGCACCACAAGTCAGTGTGCATCGTTCAACACTGGATAAACAGCTGCAACAGCAGGTTGAGCGCCGTTTAGCCCACGCCGTAGCAGTGATGGGGAATGCCGTATCAGCCGCTGCTCTGGTGGTTGATAACCGCAATCATCAGGTACTGGCCTATGCAGGCTCGGCAGATTTTCTGGCGAAACAACGTCAGGGACAGGTGGATATGGTGCAGGCTATCCGCTCACCGGGATCAGCCCTTAAGCCTTTTTTATATGGCTTGTCACTGGATAAATCTCTGATTCACAGCCACTCCCTGCTGGCGGATGTACCATTTGTCAGTCAGCACTATCAGCCCGAGAACTTTAACCGTCACTTTTCTGGCCCGGTCAGTGCCAGCCGTGCCCTGCAACTATCCCTGAACCTGCCTTTTGTTCAACTGATAGAAGCCTATGGCCCCCGCAATTTTATGAACCGTTTACTCAGCAGCGGCGTGGATCTGAGCGTACCAGGGGATGAGGGCAATCCGGCTATGATTCTGGGTGGTGTCGGTATTCAACTGGAGCATCTGGTGCGCTTATACGCCAGTTTAGCGAATCAGGGTAAAGTCTCTGAGTTGCAGTTTACTCTGTCAGATACCGACGTGAACGCTGTAATGGAGGATCAATCACCCGGGGATCTAAAACAGGATTCAGATCAGAATACAGAAGAAGGTGAGAATAGTTTGGATCAGGCCGATGCTCTGTTAAATAAGCGGCATCTGCTCAGCCCGCAAGCCGCCTGGATCACCTGGGATACCCTGCGTGAAGTGCGCATGCCTTCATCTACAGGGCTGGATACGGCAAGACGGCTCTCCGGTAAAGTGGGCTGGAAAACCGGAACCAGCTGGGGACACAGGGATGCCTGGGCAGTGGGTGTGTCCCGTGACTATACCATAGGCATATGGGCAGGGCGTCCGGATGGGCAACCGATGGCTAAAGGCCGAACCGGTTATAACACGGCCGGTCCCATACTATTTAATCTGTTTCGTGATATCAGCCCCAGAGTAAAAGCCATCGACAAACCGGAAGGTGTTCAGCAACAAATCATTTGCTGGCCTGATGGTCGTTCAGAGAACCTTGTCCGTCAGTGTGATCAGTCTCATATTGCACAGACGATCGAGGGTACGACGCCCAGAACTCTGGATCTGAATCCGAATCAACTGTTCTATGATCCGGATGGCACCGTTTTAACGGATCAGAAGACAGGGCTTCGGGTAAACAGGGCTTGTTTTAAGGGAAATATTGAAAAAACAGAGATTTCGCTATGGCCAGATTTTTTAGCGCCCTGGCTGTCTGCAGATAAAAAAACAGCAACTCAGCTACCATCATGGTCAGACCGGTGCTTGCCTTATCTCAGTGATAAGCGAGATGTCCGGTTACAGGGAATTAAACAAGGGCAGGTGTTTCTGATTAAAAATGAGTCAATTAATGTTCCGGTGAAATTAGAGGAAGGTTATCAGGGCAGACACTGGTATCTTAATGGTAATCGTCTTGCGAGCAGTACCAGCCAGTTACAATTAAAGCTAACAAGAGAAACACCAGAGCAGAATGAATTATTGGTTATCGGAGAAGCAGGCTGGCTGATACGGTTATCGTTTTATACTCATCAGCAAAATGTCAGAAAATAATTGTGAAAAAGGGATGTGACACATGAGTAAATTTTTAGAATATGATAATTATGATGCTTTAGGTTTGGCGCAATTAGTGCGTAATGGCGATATTTCTCCTGAAGAGCTATTGTCCGAAGCAAGAGCAAGACTGAATAAGATTCACACGCAACTCAATATCGCAACATATCTTCCAGACGATTTATCAATACCATCTGTTGGGACACAATCGAAAGATAGTATTTTTTGCGGTGTCCCTTTTCTTGTAAAAGACTTGATGCTTCCGTTTAAAGGGATGCCTTTATCTAATGGTACAAAAGCGATGCGAGCGTTTGTATCTGATGAAAATAGCGCTATGGCCAACAGGTTAAATGAGTGTGGGCTTATTACGTTTGGGAAAACGACAACGTCAGAATTAGGTACTTTACCTTTAACCAAAAGCATGGCATTCGGGAATACTCTGAATCCCTGGAATAAAAAGAAGAACTCAGGGGGATCCAGCGGGGGCAGCTCAGTAGCCGTTGCAAGCCGTGTTGTACCAATGGCTTATTCTAGTGACGGAGGTGGATCAATTCGTTTACCCGCTTCATATTGCGGTATCTTTGGTCTGAAACCATCGCGAGGTATTAATCCATATGAAGATATGTCAGAAGCCTGGGGTGGGGCTGTTGTCAGTCATGTATCAACGATTTCTGTCAGAGACAGCGCAGCTTACCTTGACTGCATAACAGGAAATTGCCTGAACCATTACCAGATAAATAAACCTGTCAGCGGAAGCTATTTGCATCATACATTGTGTAGTAGTCAACAATTAACTATAGGATTGATTACAGAATCACCTGTCGGAACCCATGTTCACCCTGAATGTATTAAAGCGGCCGAATTAGCGGGCCAGCTTTGTGAAAAACTGGGGCATAGAGTATTACCTGCGAAGTGGAATTTTGATGGTCGTGAATTGATGAGGGCTTTTATTGCGATTGTAATGCATTACACACATCAGGATGTGGTAAATATTGCTAAATTACTTGAAGTAGATAAAGATCAGCTTGATATTGAGTTAAACACAAGATTTATGGCTGTTGCAGGCAGTGGTATCAAACCGGAAAAACTAGAACAGTCGTTCAATATATGGAAAAGAGCCTGTGAAAGCCTGTCTGCTTTGCATCAACAATTTGATGTGATTCTTACTCCAACGGTCGCTACTCCACCATTGGAAAGCAATGCGCTTGACCCTGGCATCATAGAAAAACTTATAATGAAAGGGATTATAGCTTCAGGCCTTGGCCAAAGAATAGTCAATGATAAATCATTGGATATGGCTATCGATAAATCTCTCTATGTCACACCATTTACCCCTATCGCCAATATAACTGGTCAGCCTGCTATGTCTGTTCCTTTACATTGGGATCATGATGGGCTTCCTCATGGTGCGCACTTTATGGCTGATATAGGGAACGATGGTAAGCTCTTGATGCTGGCACATCAGTTGGAAGAAATTTGCCCCTGGAGAGGAAAATTACCTGTTGTAAACAGTTGCCATTAGAATAATTTTTATCCGTTATGATCAGAGACAAGTCTTCAGGATATTAGCTAACAAAAGCTACAGATAAGAAAACAGCCCGAATAAGAGAAGCTGCGCAGGCTTCTCTGTTATTCGGGCAAATGGCAGTATGACGGAGAACCTGACAGTGGAAGGTTCCTCTGATTTATCTATTCAGGTGATTCAGCATCGCCCGGATAGATTGCTTTGAGGATCTGACAGGTTTTCCTGACTAACGGTGTCCTTTCAGCGCTTAAGAGATCTCCTTTCCCTCAGGGGTATAACTTGTATCTTTCAGAATCAGGCTCGGCCTGTATTGCCTTTCTCTGTAGCACTTTTTTCTTCACCAGCCGGCTCTTTAATCTGATCTTTAACCTCTTCATACCAGAGGTCATGATGCTGTTTAGCCCAGGTTTCATCAACGTAACCGGTCTTCATACCTTCCAGTGCGCCTTCAGAACCTATGGTACCGATATAGATATGTCCCAGAGATACTGCTACCAGTAACAGAGAAACGCCACCGTGAATCAGATTAGCGGTCTGCATATCATTACGGGTCTGACCAAACAGAGGGAAGTCCAGAACCAGGCCACTACCTACCACAACCAGCCCCAGAATGGTCAGTGCCCAGAACCAGCCTTTTTCACCGCCATTCAGAAAACCTGCACTGGGGTGTTTATTCCCAATCAGGCCACCGCCCTGAATAAACCACTTCAGATCAGTCATATTAAAGAAGTTGTGTCCGAACCAGCGCACAATCATCACTAACAGACCGACAGAGAATACCGGGCCGATATAGTTGTGCAGGAATTTCGATAACGCGATCAGATTTTTCCAGATATCGTAACCAAAATACTCTGGGATAAAATGCTTACCATACAGAATATTTAAGCCGGAAAAAGCCAGAGTCAGGAAGGTGATCGCAACAAACCAATGCATGGCACGATCAAACAGCCCCCAGCGCAGAACCAGACGTCCGGTGCGAGGTTTGTCCAGCTTCATACATCCCAGAGTCAGATAGACCAGAACCAGCAAACCCAGACTACCACCAATGGCAATCAGGCCACCCGGACTGATCCATTTGTTTCTCCAATGACGCCAGCGTTCGCCATCCACATTAATCAGCTGACCGTGTTCGGCCCCCTGGGATGTGGTATATCCTTCAGTTCCATCAGACACTGAACGCCAGTAATCAGCACCGGCAAAGTTGCCCTGAACTTTTTCTGTGGCCTGATCTGCAGCACTGACATCACCAGAAAAAGCGAACATAAAGGCGGTCAGTGCCAGCAGTAGAACAGTAAAGCATCCTCCAGCCGTCAGACGGCTGTTATGCTGAATTGTTTTTATCATCATGATTGAAACCTGAAAACGAACTGTTGAATATCAGGAAAGCCGGTGCAGTCCGGCTTTCCTGGTTAAAATGACCCAGAGGTCGTCATGCAAAGCAAAAATTATGCCTTAGCAATAATATTTCCTGCATCAACAGCCAGTTCGTCTGCCAGAGCAGCCATTTGCTGCTGGCTCATCTCTCCCGGAACAGCTTTTTCACTGTCCAGAGAAGACCAGGCACCGTCTTTGTGACCACGGTAAACCACACGCTCGCGGAAGATATCAGATACAGTCTGAGCATCACCGGCCAACAGAGCCTTAGTGGAACACATTTCAGCACACAGTGGCAGTTTGCCCTCCGCGATACGATTAGCACCGTATTTGGCTTTCTGTTTAGCCGGATCTTCTTCTGGACCACCAGCGCAGAAAGTACATTTATCCATCTTGCCTCGTTCACCAAAAGCCCCTTGTTTAGGGAACTGAGGTGCACCAAACGGACAGGCAAACAGGCAGTAGCCACAACCGATACACAGATCTTTATCGTGCAATACGATCCCATCATCTGTCTGATAGAAACAGTCCGTTGGACAAACGGCCATACATGGCGCATCGGTACAGTGCATACAGGCAACTGAAATGGAGGTCTCATTCGGTTCACCATCGTCAATAGTAACCACTCGACGACGCTGAATGCCCCACTCTGTCTCATTGGCATTCTTACAGGCGGTGACACAGCCGTTACATTCAATGCAGCGCTCTGAGTCACACAGGAATTTCATTTTAGCCATTGTTCAATCCTCAAAGGTGATTCACGTCAGATCAGACAGACCTGACGCACTACATCAATGTTTAAGCCGGTGTAACCTTACACAGGGTTACTTTGGTTTCCTGCATCTGAGTCACAGGGTCATAACCATAAGTGGTGGCAGTATTCGCCGCTTCACCCACCACGTAAGGCGCACTGCCTTGCGGGTATTTACTGGTCAGATCTTTACCCTGGAACTTGCCACCGAAGTGGAACGGTATAAATACCACACCACGGTCAACACGACGGGTTACCATTGCTTTCACTTTAATGCGGCCACCTTCAGCACCCTCCAGCCAGATATCCGCACCATCACGAACATTCAGGTTGTTGGCGTCATAAGGATTGATCTCAGCAAACATTTCCTGCTGCAGTTCAGCCAGCCATGGATTAGAACGGGTTTCTTCCCCCCCCCCTTCGTATTCCACCAGACGACCAGAGGTCAGAATAATCGGGTATTCTTTTGACACATCTTTCTTCTGGATAGATTCATACAGGGTCGGCAGACGGTACATAGACTCGGAGTCTTTCCAGGTCGCGTAATCTTTCAACAGGTCACGACGATTGGTGTACAGCGGCTCACGGTGCAGGGGCACTTTATCCGGGAAGGTCCAGACCACAGCACGGGCCTTAGCATTACCAAATGGTGCACAACCGTGCTTGATGGCTACACGCTGAATACCGCCGGACAGGTCCGTTTTCCAGTTTTTTCCTTCAGCCGCTTTCTGCTCTTCTGGGGTCAGATCCTTCCACCAGCCCAGCTGTTTCAGCAGTTTGGAGGAAAATTCAGGATGACCATCACCAATCTCACTACCTACTGGAGCTGAGCCTTCTGCCAGCAGGTTAACGCCATCACGTTCCACACCGAAACGGGCACGGAAGTTCAGACCACCTTCAGCCACAGGCTTGCTGGTATCGTACAGAATCGGCGTTCCCGGATGCCCCATTTCAGCATCACCCCAACATGGCCAGGGCATACCGTAGTAATCACCATCGGCAGGACCGCCTTCCGCTTTCAGGGTATCGAAATCGAAAGTGTGCCAGTTTTGTTGGTGTTGCTTCAGACGCTCAGGACTCTGACCGGTGTAACCGATAGTCCACATACCCCGGTTAAATTCACGGGTGATATCTTCGATGTAAGGAATGTTGCCTTCCACCTTGATATTTTTGAACAGCTGATCAGCGATGCCCCATTTCTTCGCAAACAGGTACATGATTTCGTGGTCTGTTTTCGATTCAAACAGAGGATCAACCACTTTGTCACGCCATTGCATTGAGCGGCTGGAGTTGGTCACAGACCCATAGGTTTCAAACTGGGTACAGGCCGGTAGCAGGTAAACACCATCTTTGCGATCATGCATCACCGCCGCGTGGGTTGGATAGGGGTCAACAATGACCATCAGATCCATTTTTTCCATCGCTGTTTTCATCTCAGGACCACGGGTCTGAGAGTTCACCGCATGCCCCCAATAGAACATGGCACGGATATTATCTTTCTGCTCAATCTTGCTCTTATTTTCCAGAACACCGTCAACCCAGCGGGAAACGGGAATACCGGAGTTGTTACGGGGGGCTTTACCGTTGTATTTGTTCTGATCGAAACGAGCGTTCACCCAGTCAAAGTCCAGCCCCCAAACACCACACCAGTGCTTCCACGCACCGTCAGACAGACCGTAGTAGCCCGGCAGAGTGTGAGACAGTACGCCCAGATCGGTCGCGCCCTGTACGTTATCGTGACCACGGAAGATGTTAGCACCGCCACCGCTGGTTCCCATGTTACCCAGAGCCAGCATCAGGATGCAGTAGGCACGGGTATTGTTGTTACCTGTAGTGTGCTGAGTCCCACCCATACACCACACGATAGAACCCGGACGGTTAGTGGCCAGCATCTTCGCCACTTTACGCATCTGCTCTTCGCCAACACCCGTGACATTCTCAACTTCAGCAGGATTCCAGCGCTTCACTTCTTCACGTACTTCATCCATGCCATAAACGCGCTGATTGATAAACTGCTCATCTTCCCAACCGTTTTCAAAGATGTGCCACAGCAGACCCCAAACGTAAGCGACGTCAGTACCTGGACGGATACGTACATATTCGTTGGCTTTTGCCGCCGTACGGGTGAAACGAGGATCAACCACGATCAGCTTGGCTTTATTCTGCTCTTTAGCGATCAGAATGTGCTGCATGGAAACCGGGTGGGCTTCAGCCGGGTTAGAACCAATCAGAATCACCGACTTGGCAAAGTGCATGTCGTTGAACGAGTTGGTCATCGCACCATAACCCCAGGTGTTAGCCACACCGGCTACCGTAGTGGAGTGACAGATACGAGCCTGGTGGTCAACGTTGTTGGTACCCCACAGGGCGGCAAACTTACGGAACAGGTAGGCCTGCTCGTTGCTGTGCTTCGCGGAACCCAGGAAGTAAACAGAGTCAGGCCCCGACTCCTGGCGGATCTGCTGAGTCTGATCACCGATCTCATTGATCGCCTGATCCCAGCTCAGTTTCTGCCATTTGCCGTTAACCAGCTTCATTGGGTATTTCAGACGACGTTCGCCATGACCGTGCTCACGCAGAGCCGCACCCTTGGCACAGTGTGCACCACGGTTGATCGGGTGGTCAAAAGCGGGTTCCTGGTGAGTCCAGACACCATTTTGTACTTCGGCGTAAACACCACAACCCACGGAACAGTGGGAGCAGATGGTACGTTTAACTTCTTTTGGTGCATTACTATACGAGGTTTTGGCCTCCGCTTTGCGGATCATGCCATTACCCATAAAGCCTGCTGCTGCGATACCACCTGTGGTGATACCAGTGTTTTTCAGAAAGGCACGGCGGCTCAGGCCAAGACCCTTGCTGCCTTTTTCTGCTACGACGCTTTCGCCGGAGCTGGTCTTTTTCGTCAGTTTCATCAGTTTTCTCCGGGGTGATTAACGCAGAGTATCGTAGTAAGAACGCACATGATCTGTTTCGCGGTAACCATCCTGCTTATTGGTTTCCGGACGAACAGATTCCTGAGTGTCTGTTGCAGCAACAGCTTTGCTGGCTGTTACGGCTGCCAGACCGGCTACTGCACCACCTGCGGTAATCGCTTTCAGAAACTGACGGCGCCCCGCCTGCTTCAGGTCTTTTTTATTGTTGTCAGTCACAAATGTTCTCCTCATTTCCGCTAAGGCTCACTTCTCTCGGCCAGAAGCGAACCTGCCCCATTATGGGGTAACGCGCTGTGTTCTCTTCTCAGAGATCACTGTTCTTATCAGGAAACGGACAGAGCCTGCTCCTGCACAGCAGCAAGCATGTCTGTTTCAAAGTCAGTGAACGCCCGGCCCAGGGTGCCAACACTGCTATAGAACACAGCGGCATCAGCGATCTGCAGATCACGGAAAAAGCGACCAATCCAGCCACCTAAATGACGTTCATAAAATGTTTTCTGTGTAGCCCCACTACTGCCACTGGCAATCAGATAGGCCATCACTTCAAACAGGGCGGCGGCATGGTCTTCAGGTTCATGCACATCCTCAGCCCGCTCAAACCCCAGTTGGTTCAGATCCTGCCGGAGAATCGCCAGTGGGGTTTCCATCAGTGAGCCAGTGAGATACCAGGAACCATAAGGCACCAGTTCTCCACGACCCAATCCGATAAAGAGATCCTGGTACTCATCTGCCAGTTGCTCCTGGCTTGCATGAGTGGCTGCTAGCTGCAGCGTTAACCAGGCTTTACCCATGTCAGAACCATCCTGATCATCGGTATCCAGTTCTTTCAGCCATTGCATCATCTCTTCGCCGGGTACGGCTCTGAGCAGAGCCGCCAGCAGGCTGTAAATATCGGCTCGCAGTTGATCCTGTTCGGTCAGGGCTGGGTAGAATTCAGCAGTCATAGTCATGTATCCCCTTACAGATTCAGCTGAGCCTGAGGATCTGCAGCCAGTCCCCGGTAGATATCTTTAACCCGACAGTCCTCACAACGCTCCAGGCGTTTGATGGCATCGCCTGCGAACATGGCATGGTTTTTCAGTTTTTCTTTCATCATGTTGACCGTACTGGTCGGGGCGAAAGGCTTGCCGCAATCAATGCAATGGAACGGTTCATCTTTATTCAGAACACGCTTCTCGTCACGCAGAGCCGGGGTAAATACAAAACGCTGTTCACGGGTAATCACTTTTTCCGGACAGGCAGATTCACACAGGCCGCACTGTACGCAGTCCGCTTCAAGGAAATTCAGTACAGGGGAATCCTGATCACTGCTGATACTGCCGGTAGGGCATACCGCTGCACAGGACAGGCACATGGTGCAGTTCTGGCTGTCGATGGCGACCTGACCAAAAGGCGCACCGGCAGGCAGAGGCAGATAATCCGGTTTTTCCGGCGCAAACTGATGCAGGTGATTGATCGCTGCAAACAGGCGATCTCGTTTACCCGGTTCATCAAAGCTATGGCTGAATGGAGTATGAATATCAGCAGGAACCTGAACACCGGCATCCGCTGTAAACACAGACTCTGTCAGCTGTTGTGCCCCCTTAATCAGGGAGATGGTGTTATCAGAGAAGCCCAGAGCCTGTAACAGCTGATTGCCCAGCTGGCTTTCCCTGACTAATAACTGAATCAGGCTATCTGGTGTATTATCATCGGTCAGCAGAACAATCTGGCGGGCACCCTGGGCCAGCATATGCAGCCATAGCTCCATACCGATACTGGCTACTTCTTCCAGCTCTACTGGTATTAACTGACTGGCAAGGCCAGCGTCCATGCCGGAACCATTCTGCTGATCATCATTCAACGACACCTGAGTATCTGCACCGTGCAATACCATCACCGGATCAGAGCCACCGGCTTCGCGGTAGCTCTGTAGCAGGCGGCTCAGATAATCGGCCATCATGCTACTCTTAGGCAACGCGTAGCTGATAGCGCCTGTCGGACAGGCTGTTGAGCAGCTACCAGCACCATGACACAGATAGCTGTCAATTTCGACCTGCTGGTTGATACTGCTGATAGCATCAGCCGGACAAACATCCAGGCAACGGGTACACCCCGTCTGCCCACGGCTGGCATGAGCGCAGATATCGGAATTAATTCTGAAATACAGTGGTTTTTCGAACTCACCGTTATAGTTGGGCAAATCAGCTAATACATCCCGCAATGAATCCTGATCCGGGGCAACATGGAAGTACCCCGGCGGCGACAGTTCCTGCGGCAAGGCGGCTTCACGGCCAAGATCCAGCACCAGATCAAAATGACTACGATGAATCAGAGCACCGGCCAGATCGACATTAGTCAGATCAATGTTATCCAGCTCATCGCTGTCTGATGGCTGGTTCTGATCTGCATCACTATCTGTCAGAGTCTGCGCTTTAATCAGCACTTCGAACTGCCCGAGATAGCCTTTAATATGATTGATACTGCCATAGGCAACCGGCAGATCGGTCGTGGCTGTTAAAGCCTGCTCCAGTGCCGGGTTATTGATATCCTGAACCGGGTCTGTGATTAACAAAGAAAGGCTGGCAACCCCGGATGCATCCTGGTTCTGTAACAGATTCAGGAGCTGTGAGGCTGCCAGCCGGGCGAGATCGTCCGCACCAATAATCAGCAGGTGACCACCTGACTGATAACTGATGCCGGGGGCTGCCAGGTTTTCCGGGCGTGACCAGGTCGTCAGCGCTGCACGTCGCGCGTATTGATTCTTGAGCTGCTGTTCACTGAACTGAGCTGTCATGGGGTTTCCTCATCCGTTCTGATCTTTTCAGATACTGATCTGTCAAAAACGGTGGCACGGCTTTGTATTACGACTTATGGTCGATGGCGCGTTATCGCGCTCGTTATACTTCTGTATTATCTGGCTTTCAGGTTCAGGTTTTCAGAAAAGCCGTACAGGTAAAAGCAAATGCCAGACCGATGCTTGTGAAAACAAAACAACCGGCACACCGTCTGGTTCTGTGGCTGGCTAAAGCCTTTTACAAAAGAGGGTCATTTTGTCCTATAGCATAATGACCCGCTGAAATATGGATCAATTTGTCTCGACCGAAGACCCGGTCAGCCCGGTGTTTTCTTCCTTAGCATCAGTACTTTCTGATATGAATTCATGCTGCAATGCATTGTTTTTCTGGTGTTTTATCCGACTTTCGTCGGACCCTGAAGCCTCATCCGCCTCGTCTTCTGCACCGCTTCTTTCTGACACAATGTCATCCTGATCGGAAGAATCGGCCGGTAACAGCTCTGCCTGTGATTCCGGCGCAGGCTGCTTACTCAATGCCTCTTCCAGCATCTCTTCCGGCTCTTGCTCATCGATCCAGGTACGAAGACCTGCAGCGACTTTCTCGGTCAGTGGTTTCATTACACTGAAGTCGTCGTCGTAGTCCTCCAGACCATCTCTGATATTAAACTCAGGAGTCATAAACATCGCTTTCAGTGCTTTTTTTCTAAGGACTTCGCTGACATCATCAGAAAAGAATCCACTGACATCACTATTGCCATCCAGGCTATCAACGTCTGGCATATCCTCATCAGACAGACTTTTATCAGTCCCTGATACGTCAGTTGTAGTCGGAAGATCTGGCTGATTCAGATCAGGTGTTGCGATTACCGCTGATTTTTCAGGATTCGATTCCTGTTGACCTACCTGCTGACAGGCTTGTGGTTCTGTGCCAGAATTTACAGAACGCTCACTAACCGGCTGTTCCGGGACGGATTTCTGGCTTTGCTCCTGTTTACGCTGTGACCAGCGCGAAAAGAAGGATGCTTCACTCATAAGATCTCCTGCCTCTGATGGCAATGCCTGAATGCCAGTGGGTTATCGCTTTGCACGACCCGTGTCTTTTTCTTTATCCAGATCGGCATAACGACGCTTCTTTTTATGTTCAATCAACTCACCATGCTCTGCCATATAAGCCTCAAGCCAGCACTGAATGGCATCAGGCATAGGGTATTCCAGCACGATATGCTCTCCGTCCAGCCAGGCTCCGGCAGTATCCTGAGCAGCTGTAATTTCATTGGGGATAACACTATTATCGGTTTCATCCTCATCACATTGCACAAACAAATGAGGCACAACAGAATTCAGATTAAAACGATAAGCCGTACGCTCATCCCGATAAAGTTGCAAATCAAGAAAGGTAATAAAGCGATTATCGGGATTAGTCTGAAGATCCTTTTCAGCACTGCTCCTGTCAGGCCAGAGCTGAATGATTTTCCACTCGATTGTCATCCAGCGGCCAGATTGAATCTCAATTGGGCTGATTTCAATACCCAGGGTCCAGCAGTCTGAAGTTTTGATCTGTTCCGATAAGATCTCTGCCTGATCCTGGGGGTGTTTCGGGTCTGTCAGATGCTGACTCATACCATTATCCTTACTTGCGGTTTCCATTGAGGAATAGCGGTTTTTTATGTACATCGCAAGGAGTGAGCCAGCCATATAAGGAAAAAGAAGGGAAATAAGGGCAATAAAAACCGAGTGACCGGCGTAATATATCTGGTCTGTGAAGCCTTAGTATTCTGATGATCGGCAAAACAGGCTGACTCTGTCCTGAACCGCAACAGAATCATACGCAATAAACTATGGTGTTCATCTGTTTTTATCGGGTAAAAGGCGCAGACAAAAAATAACCCGCAGATGAATCTCATCTGCGGGCACCAGAGAAAGGTCTGGGTTTACAGTTCCAGCAATCAGGGTTTGCTATCTATCAGGCAATAGAATTGCCACACAGGTGTTATTGCTGAAATACTCTGCTTAACAATCAAGCGATTCAGGGCTTTGAGGCGAAGAAAAAAAGCGCCGTCACCCTCAGGTGCGATGCCAACAGGAAACCATATCTCCCCGTGAACGGCGCAGAACAACCCCAAACAAGTTGCCCGAGACATGGCAGCAAACGGCACCGATTACGTATATCGTGCAGGGTGGCACCGTTTAAGTTCGGACAACTTACTATAAGTATTGCAACCATGATGCCAGTTTTTAACACGACCCTGTTCTGCTATGATCGGTTAAAGACCTAATAAATAAAGGGAAAAGACAGGTAGTGGCATTTTTTGGGACACTGCTGTCGCGCAGTTGCGGAAAAATGGCCTGAAATAGGGCTTTTTACTTTGTTGTGAAATAAAACTAATGACTATTTATTTCAGGTATTCTGATAGAAAAAAAGAAAATAATTAATCCCAGCCCCAAAAACCCTTCCCATTCGGAACGTTCACTTTAATCATTAAGGGCTAACCAGCCCACACTTTTTTGAAAACTTACTTGCCACTATGGTTACTGATCAATCACTTTTAAGTACTTAAGGATCTGTTATGAGCTACGATCACGGAAATATCTTTGCCAGCATCCTGCGGGGCGATGCTCCCTGTATAAGAGTTTACGAAGATGAATACACACTGGCATTTATGGATATCATGCCGCAAATGGACGGCCATGTGCTGGTTATCCCTAAGGAAGCCGCCACCACGATTTATGACCTGTCAGAAAGCGCAGCGCTGGCCTGCATGAAAACGGTTCAGAAAGTAGGCAAAGCTGTAGAGAAGGCAATGGAAATAGAGGGCACCACTATATTCCAGCATAATGGCAAAGTGGTTGGCCAGACCGTCCCTCATTTCCACTTCCATATTCTGCCCGGATCTATTTTCAGTGCAAAAGGGCTGAAAAGTCATGCGGTAGAAATGGCTGATCCAGCTGAACTGGAAGTGTTTGCCCAACGTATTATCAAACATCTGCAATAAAACGCAGAGCATATCCATTATAAATCGCACCCCACAGGCTGCTAAGAACCGTCAGCTATTCTGATACCGGCCCTTTGTGCTGATCTGTGCAAAAGGGCTGATACTTTTATTCCGGTCGATCAATTCTGAATACTTTACCCAGTCCGGCGTATTCACCACCCCCTAACCGGGCCAGTGCATCAACGGCTGTAGCATCAATGATAATGCGGTCGTTTTCACCGGTAGTCACGCATTCATCCTGAATAAAAATCTCTTTAATCTCGCAGTAAATAACCGCTTGTTTACCAGGACCCAGTTCATGCAGATCATAAAACTCTGCCAGCATAGCAATAGGCGCATTCTTAAGACGTGGCAATGGCCAGCCGTCTTCCTGCACAAGAGCGTGTGGAATGTTATCCAGTTCAGATTCGCCATAGTCCAGCGTACGGGCACTTTCAGTCACTTCTGCTGCCTGCGCAGTATTCGGAATATGGATCACAAGCTGTCGATGGTTCAGAATATTATTGCGCGTATCTTTCAGGTCACCATCCGGTTTTTTACCGATGGATAGCATAACCAGCGGCGGGTTGCTGCACAGAGCGTTGAAATAGGAAAAAGGCGCCAGATTAAACCCTGTTCCCTCATTCGCCGTCAGCACCCACGCCACAGGGCGAGGGATAATACTCTGAGTCATCAGGTGGTAAATCTTCGTGGTGCTGAGCGCTGATAGATCAATCCGCATAGAAAAGCCTTTTTCACAGTGAGTTAAACAGATGGACCAATAGTATTTCTGTTTACTTTCGTTTTGAAAAGCCCTATACGGCATTTTCCCTGCTGATAACTGAGAGCCAGGCTGGCGCGTAAGATACAATGACGCAGCTTACTTTTGACATAAGGGTTCAGTATCTGGTGTGCCTGGCTGAAGAAGAACCCTGTTGGGTAATATTTCTATTAAATGCCTCTATGAGGAGATTTATCTGAAAGGTTACGAAAAGCTGACTTGCACACATATTGAAACTGATTGCTACTTCCGGTGTTATAATGAACGCAGCACTTAGATTATGGCTTATTGTCGAATGAGGTAAAAATGGAATTTATTATAGAAGGTGAAACAATCAACTGTGTGCGCGTTTATACTGATCAGACCTCTGGAGAAGAGGCGCGTACTGTTATTGCGTCATTCGATGCTCAGGTTGACCGCGTTGCTCCCCATGTTGCTGCAGGACTTTCTTCCGAAGAAATAAAAGAACTTGAATTATGGCTTAATGATCGTGCAGAGCTTCAGGCTGATTTAGAACAAAAACCAGTCGAACACACTATACTGGAAACACTTCCTGCAATCATCATGCAAGCCGCTGAGGCTTTAGGCAAAGCTGAAAAAATAGATCATATTACTGACCAGAAAATCAGAACGAGTATAGCCAGCCTTGAAGAGGCGCTGGATAAAGCTCAATCTATGCCTGGCAACAATCAGCTGGAACTGGATGAAATGCAGAGCAGTGAAGAGTTAAAAGACAGACTGGATGCTATTAAAAGTAATCTTGGGGAAAAATGAAAATAAAATGACCTGCAAGCCAGATGCCTGATTCGCATAAAGGCAGAGGCCAGTAAGGCTATTAATAATAGGAGCTTGTCCGGCCACTGCAGGGGGCGGACATCTACCCATTGACAGTCCGAACGATCTCACCGCAAGGAAGCAGTTACCAGAAGGACGGGGACAAAATGATCTATAGTTTCATCTGCGCTGCATTATGGGCATCAACCGGTGTTTTTATTAAACTGATCGGGACACTTTCTATTAATCAGATTATTTTCTGGCGGTTTACCCTGGCGGCATCAGGTAGCTTGTTTTTGATACAGTCGATCAGATCTGGCCGATTTAAACTATCTAACCTCCCATTACCTTTGCTGATGACGGTGTACTACATTGCCGCATCTTATTCTTTCTATTTTTCACCGATAGCCGTTGCGGCCTTACTCATTGCGATTTCTCCGTTGTTTACCCTGATGATTCGGGGAATAACGAAAGACCAAATTCATAAGAATGAAATCGCAGGTTTTATTGTGGCATTCATCGGTTTGGCGATGTTTCTTAGCGAATCAGGTGAAGCGCAGGGTTATACACTGCATTCGATCCTGATTGGAGGTAGTATGGCGTTGCTGGCCGCACTGGTTCGCGCTGTGTACTCCTGGATGATATGGCATATGAGCCAGCAAGAGTCGGTGACAGGCTTAGAAAAGATTAATCTTCACACCTTTTTTATTGGGATTGTGCTGTTTGCTCCCCTGGTTTCTGCCCAGCCATCGACATACGATCTGAACTTTTACAGCGTGGCAGGACTGGCTGGATTAGCCATTGTGTCAACTCTGATCCCGAACATACTGAATAACAAAGCTTCCGAAACCATCAGTCCCAGTATTCATAATACAATTGGTATGTCGACACCTGTATTTGCCAGCATGATGGCCTGGATATTTTTAGGAGAAGCTCAAACGGTAGTTTCCATATTGTATATGTTCATTGTGCTTGCCGGGATATTGATCACAACACGGCGACCCGCTGTATCAAATTAGCATGAACCAGGGCTTTGTACTCACAGCATACGAAAGACACTATATCTGAATTTATTACACGAAAAATGTAACATTTGCCGACTAACCGCTATCCTTCATTTGCAGATTAAAGAACGTCGTAAAGCAGGTGACGTTACTCTGAATCCGGTCAAAGAGAAAGAGAAAGAGACAGATCAGTCTGTTCGTCTGACAGACTGAACCCTGTTTATTAAATCACTCTTCTGAAAACGACCACGGCTTAAAGTGGGTTAGTCTCTTTTCTGACCCGATATAAGTGGCGGACACTTCAGTTCAGACTGGCAACTGGAAGACATTGTGCCTGCCGTGACAAAAAACGATCAATTAACAGTACCGCTGGGCGCTCCTTTTCTTCTGCATTTTGCAAATATTTCAGGGTCTTAAGTACAACCTCCTGACGATTGATAGCCAGTCTGGGGCATTGTTCAGATACCAGATCGTAAATACCCAGAATATAACTGCTGCATTGTCCTGATTTAAAAGCACTCATCAAGGACTGACTTCCTTCCAGTAACGACTGACATTGATTCAGCAAATGGCTTCCGCTCAGGCTTGCGGCTGATAACGGCTGTATATAAAGCACAATGCTTAACAAAGGTATGGCAACTTTCAGCTTCAACCAGGACATTTCGGCTCCTCATCCTTTTTTACCAGCATAGTCAGACTCATTCTGAGTCAGAGAGGTGAGTTTAAAAAATTTGCTGCAAACGCGAAAAACTAATATATACCTTAAATCCATTTTTTGACAAAAACACATCATTCCTATGTCACTTTTCGGAACAAAATGAGGCAGTGGCATGACGGATTGATGGACGGATGTCAGGTGATGAAATATTAACCAATCTGGCTCCACAGCCCTGAAAAGCCCGATATTACAGTACTGATATTGGCTATTAAGGAATTATGCACAGAATTGTTCACTGATTGTGTGGATAAATATATCTCTATCTAGAAATTTGAAAAATAAAGCTTTTCTGGATTTTTACCATTAACGTCTGACATTGTGCTGTCTTTGATCGACAAGAGTTATACGCCTGACAGAATGCGATTTTCCGTGCAGACCAAATCTGTGCATAACTGAGTATCAGAACTATCCGAACCAGACATCCCCGGATGTTGTCTGACCTGAGTCAGGTAAGAAACAACAAGCAACAACAAAGCGATTCCCAATACAATGATTCAAAAGGTTTTTTTGTGTCTTTTTATCCCTGTAACTATGCCTTCTGCCGAGGAGTGATAAAATAAGAGCTACCACTTACAGCTGAAACTGACCAGCCAGAACCGCTTATCAGTCATGGTCTGCCTGTCAATTCGGTAAAAAAATTAGCTTGTCGATGGCTATTATTATTCCATAAAGCCATACAGAGTACACAGATAAAGGGCTGCTTTATGTATAACTTCAGTTTTCAGAACCCTACCCGACTGATTTTCGGGGAAGGACAAATGGCCAGACTGGCTTCGGAAATCCCAAAAGACAAAAAAGTGCTGGTGATCTATGGTGGCGGCAGCATCAGAAAAAACGGCGTCTATGATCAGGTCTCCTCGGCGTTATCTGAACATGAATGGGGCGAGTTCGGCGGTATTGAGCCTAATCCGGGGTTTCATACCGCAATGAAAGCTGTTGAGAAGATCAAAGCAGAAGGCTTTGATTTCCTGCTGGCCGTTGGTGGAGGTTCCGTAGCCGACGCCACAAAATTTATTGCTGCATCAGCCTGCTTTGACGGTGATCCCTTGCATATTCTGTCAAAAGGTGCCCGTATTCGCGCAGCATTGCCATTAGGTGTTGTACTGACCTTACCTGCGACAGGCTCAGAAAGTAACCCGAATGGTGTGATGACTAATTATGACACCCACGAAAAACTGGCATTCTATGGTCGCAGACTGTTTCCTCAGTTTGCGATTCTCGACCCAACAGCAACCTACTCCCTGCCTCCCCGGCAGGTAGCCAATGGCATCATAGATGCTTATGTTCATACAGTAGAACAGTATCTGACCTTTCCGGTTGGAGCTGACCTCCAGGACAGATTCGCAGAGGGTATTCTGAGAACACTGGCAGACAATGGTCCGGCAGCACTTAGTGATCCTGAAAACTATCGGGTTCGGGCCAATGTGATGTGGTCTGCCACTATGGCATTGAATGGACTGATTGGCTCAGGTGTCCCCCATGACTGGTCAACACATTTTATTGGTCACGAACTGACCGCTCTGCACAACATGGATCACGGTCAGACTCTGGCAGTTATTCTGCCAGCCATGATGGCAGAGAAACGGGAGCAGAAAAGAGAAAAGTTACTGCAGTATGCCTCTGAAGTCTGGAAAATTAATGATGGTGATGAAGAAGGCCGAATTGATCAGGCGATTGAAGCAACCAGAGCATTTTTTGAATCGTTAGGCGTTTCAACTCGTCTAAGCAGCTACGGTATAAAGCAACAGCATATTCCAGCACTGATAGAGGCATTGGAGAAGCATAATATGATTGCACTGGGAGAACACCAGGATGTGACACCGGAAATCAGTGCAAAAGTACTGCATCGCTGTCTGTAACCCGCTTTATAACCCTGTACTGGCAGAACATTGACTTGTATCTGCCAGTGTACATGACTGAATAAATAGTCAGCCCTGAAAAGCCCTTAATAGACTGTTTTTAAAACAAATTAGCTATTCAGGCATGGATCATTTCGACCAGGAGCGGTAAGCTGT
>NZ_JACJFM010000259.1 GCF_014164585.1 Oceanospirillum sediminis
AAATAAAAGAACTATTCCGTTTTATAGATAAGTCTTTTTCATATCAAGTCAATTTTCAAAAATTAGTACATTTACGTTTCTAATTAATTTAACGTATTGATTGCAGCACATTCCATAGATCAAGTATTTGAAACCGCTCGTGTAGAAGAGGTTATCGGAGCTTTTGTGCAATTAAAAAAAGCAGGGAGTAACTATAAAGGTTTAAGTCCTTTTAGTGACGAGCGCACTCCAAGTTTCATGGTATCTCCAGTAAAGCAAATTTGGAAAGATTTCAGTACAGGAAAAGGGGGTAATGTTGTAGCTTTTTTAATGGAGCACGAACATTTTACGTACCCCGAAGCG
>NZ_JACJFM010000260.1 GCF_014164585.1 Oceanospirillum sediminis
TTGCTTCATCATGTTAAATTCATAAATCCAATGGGTGGTGTACCACTATTTGTATCATAAAAATTTGACAAATTTGGGAGTACCATATTTAAATCTGATGGCGAAACACCAAACCAAAGAGCTAATTCTGCCATATATAAATCAGCAGCTGTGGTGGGGACGAGTACACCATTTCTTAAATCTAAATCACTATCTAGGGCTAGAGTAGGGTAGTCTCCATAAATTTCTTTTCCGTTTACAGCACCACCCATCATAAAAGCGTTACCACCCCAGGCATGGTCGGTTCCGTTGCCATTAGAAGTTAGTGTTCTAGAAAAATCGGATACACTAAAGGTTGTAACA
>NZ_JACJFM010000261.1 GCF_014164585.1 Oceanospirillum sediminis
AGAAGGTGAAACATGAGTGGTTGCCGCTAACTGCATATCTAAGCTTTGATGCCTTATGTAAGTCTGTTCATGAGATTCTGAGGAGCTATGGGGATAAATATCGGATTAATTTTGTATGACTACTTACCAGACGGTAGTTTTCAAGGTAGTTGTCCAATAAATTGGTTTCATTCAGTCTGGTTAACAGGCTGATTCATCTCTTTGTCTTTGACCGGGTTCAGTGTGACATCTCCCACGGCTTCCCAGTTGCGCGTTTTCTTACCGGGCCAGCGTCCGGGATTCTCTTTCATCGCCTTCTGATAAACCCCATGACGTTGTAACAGGATCTTTTTATCGTCGCC
>NZ_JACJFM010000262.1 GCF_014164585.1 Oceanospirillum sediminis
GCGTTTTCAACAGGAACTATGGAACTTAATGCGGCTACAGGACAAGAAACTTTAGATTTAAGTGACAGCATGGGAATGTTAGCATTAATTGCTGCTAACGCTTATGTTATGCTATTCAACTTTTCATGGGGACCAGTAATGTGGGTGATGCTTGGGGAAATGTTTCCAAATCAGATAAGAGGTTTAGGTTTAGCTGTTGCAGGATTATCACAATGGGTCGCCAATTTTGCTGTTACTTTAACTTTCCCTATGTTACTTGGCTCAATGGGTCTAGCATTTGCTTATAGTTTATATACTTTAGGCGCTATACTTTCTGTATATTTTGTTTACAAATACGTATA
>NZ_JACJFM010000263.1 GCF_014164585.1 Oceanospirillum sediminis
TTAAACAAGCATTTAATCTAACGGCAACCTCTTACGGTTTGCAAACTATAAAAATGCTGGTTATTAAGGATAGAGTTTTAAGGTCTAAGCTTGTAGAGCACTCATACAACCAAAAACAAGTACTGGATGCATCGCATCTTTTGGTCATTTGCATACAGGAAAATATTTTAAACATTGATGTTAATCAGTATTACGATAACATAAAAGATATCAGGGAAACCCCCGAAACTATATTAAAACCTTATCGCGAGGGGTTGATCGATATGATAGCCAAAATGTCAATCGAAGAACGTCAAAAATGGTCTACAAACCAAGCATACATTGCATTGGGAAATTTAATG
>NZ_JACJFM010000264.1 GCF_014164585.1 Oceanospirillum sediminis
CTCCTTGTTTGGCTACCATCACCATTTCATTTTTGTTGTCCTTCAGGTAACACTTGTTGCCATTACTGGAATAAGTGAAGAAGGTGCAGGAATGATGAGCAGAGCACAGGGCCTGACAGTGTTCAGGAGAGGCAGCAGGAAAATTCTCGATGTCACTTCCTGGGATGTCAATGCTTGGAAAAACTTTACCCTCACATGCTGCTTTAGACACTTGAGATAAGGCTGTGTTGTGGGAGAATCCAGATGTTACACCAGCCTTTTTTACTACAATATCAGTCCTTGGTACAGACCAGCTAAATTTAAGGTGGCACTTGTACCTGATCTTCTCTGGTGTAGAGAA
>NZ_JACJFM010000265.1 GCF_014164585.1 Oceanospirillum sediminis
CGTGGATTTTTGTTCAGGTGCTGTGGAGAGTATATCCTGAAAATAGGGGGAATCAGTGTACAAAGGCGGCGACAATGGCAAATACAGCTCCCATGGATAAGACGTAGTGGAAGTGGGCGACTACGTAGTAAGTGTCATGTAGAACGATGTCTAAGGAAGAGTTGGCTAGGACAATACCCGTAAGGCCTCCCACTGTAAAAAGAAAGATGAAGCCTAGGGCCCATAGAAGGGGGGTCTCTCATTGGATGGTTCCCCCGTGAAGTGTTGCAAGTCAGCTAAATACCTTAACACCTGTAGGGATAGCGATGATCATGGTGGCGGAGGTAAAGTAGGCTCGTG
>NZ_JACJFM010000266.1 GCF_014164585.1 Oceanospirillum sediminis
GCCTATAACAATACACGGTAAACGGCTTTCTAAAAACAAAGTGTCGTTACATGCCAATGTAAGCAGTCAATACATATCAGCATTGTTATTAATAGCTTCAAAATTAGAAAATGGTATTGAGCTTACTTTAGTTGGTGAGATTACCTCAGTACCTTATATTAAAATGACCTTAAGTCTATTAAATGAAATAGGTATAGAAACCTCGTTTAAAAATAACGTTATAAAGGTTCACCCTTCAAAAGCTCAACCTAAGCCATTAACCGTTGAGTCTGATTGGTCTTCAGCATCCTATTTTTTTAGTATCGTGGCCATTAGTGATGTAGGTACTGAAATTACATT
>NZ_JACJFM010000267.1 GCF_014164585.1 Oceanospirillum sediminis
TTCGAATGTGTTGCCACGACGCATAATCGTCACTTAGTTTATTACTAAATTTCCATATCCAGTAATCTGCAATTCCCAAAGGTATTTCTGTTCCGTCGTAACCAGTGGTTAAAAAATCTACGTCTAAAAAAACATCACTAACGGTATAATTATTATTATTATTATTATTTGTAGTGTTATTAGGTTTACTTACTGGGGATGCCCAGTAATTGTAGGTGTATTTATCGGCGGTACCTATTATATCTTTTTCTAAAATGCCCGCACTTGTTATATCAAGAGAGCTATGTTCAGTTTGAACTAGTTGAGCATCACCTTCAAGTTTTAAGGTGCCATCGAGTT
>NZ_JACJFM010000031.1 GCF_014164585.1 Oceanospirillum sediminis
TGCTCTTCAATGTCTGTTGCTATGCATAAACTGACAGATCTCAACTATTCGTCAAGGTAGCAAATAGTTGAGAGCGGGCTGAATAGTTACGCGGCTTTTTTATTTTCTGCCTTTTCTTTTTATCCATAATAAGCTGATGAGTCTCTTTATCGTGCTCAGGGTGTGGATAGTTTATGCGTCTTCCCTTCTTCTTTTATCCACATGCTCTGCCCTGCCTGTTTTATTCACAAGCTGTGATATGCTGAAAATAACACTGAACTCTGCAAAAGACGGAAATGGCATGGATAAATCAAAAAAGCTGTTAACCCGTATGATACGCCCTCTGGGCTGTCTGCTGATTCTGTTTGTGTTTCTGATGCACAGTACCGGCACCTGGCGTATTGAGTTCTTTGAGCGTCTGGAACGGATAGCCTACGATATCCGCATCAATATGACCTTGCCAGGGGAGGGTGATCCTCAGATTGTGATCGTCGATATTGATGAAGACAGCATGAGAGAGCTGGGACAGTTTCCCTGGCCCAGGGAGTATCTGGCCGAGCTGATATATCGTTTGTTTGCGGAATATGAAGTCAGCACTGTCGGGTTCGACATCGTGTTTGCTGAACCGGATCGAAGGGGAGCCAGTGAAGTGCTGGGCCGGATGCTGGAAGAAAAACCAGAACTGGAAGAGATATTATTGCCTTTGATGGCAGAAATGAACGGCGACCAGCAGTTTGGTGACATCCTAGCTCAGGTGCCAGCTGTACTCGGGTTTTACATGGATCGTGAAAGTGAAGATAGTACCCCTTCCGTGGGTGATCTGCCTGAACCTCTGGAAATTATCAGTCCGGTGTCTCCGGATCTTTTACCGATACCGGAAGCGTTTCGTTTTAGCGGTAACCAGCCCATTCTGCAGAATAGTGCGTTATCCGCTGGTTTTTTTGATAATCCTCTAGTGGGTTCGGATGGTATTTTCCGTCGTGTACCTATGTTGCAGAAATATAGAGGCCAGTATTATCAGTCTCTTGCTCTGGCGATGATGAGAAGCCTGCTGGATATGCCTCCCGTGGAGCTGATTGTTTCCGGGGATGAAGAGAATCCTATTCTGGAAGCACTGGATGTTGGTGGTTTTCGGATTCCGGTTGATAATCAGAGTGGTGCTCTGGTGCCTTACTATGGCGGACGAGGTACCTTTGAATATATTTCAATTGTGGATATTTTCCGTGAAGAAGTGCCAAAAGAGCGCTTGCAGGGAACTATTGTACTGGTCGGTGCCAGTGCGCCGGGCCTGCTGGATCTGCGAACCACGCCTATCGAAAGTGTGTATCCGGGAGTAGAAGTACACGCTAACCTGATCGCGGGTATTCTGCAGCAATCATTCAGGCATCAGCCTGCCTATACCCTGGGTGGAGAGGTTTTGCTGATGCTGCTGATTGGACTGGTACTGACCTTCGCTCTGCCCAGAATGCCACCTCTTTTGATTCTTGCGGGGTCTTCTGTTCTGTTTATCAGCCTGTGGTCACTGAATCTCTGGTTATGGGAAGAGTATAACTGGGTGTTTCCATTAGCGGCTTCTATGTTACTGGCAGCTGCTTTAATTGCTTATCAGCTATCTTATGGCTATCTGGTAGAGTCCAGAGGAAAGCGTCAGCTGACCCGGTTATTTGGCCAGTATGTGCCTCCTGAACTGGTAGATGAGATGGATCAGGATCCATCCAGTATCTCTCTTGAGGGTGAAAGCCGGGATATGACCGTACTGTTTTCCGATGTCAGGGGATTTACTACCATTTCTGAAGGTCTGACGCCTGAGGAGCTGACGCGACTGATGAACGCTTTTCTGACGCCTATCACGGGCGTGATCCATGATCACAGGGGCACCATTGATAAATATATGGGCGATGCGGTGATGGCCTTCTGGGGAGCCCCGCTGAATGACCCTGAGCATGCCAGTCATGGTGTAAAAGCCGGACTTGAGATGATTAAAGTAATGGAAGAGCTGGGTCCGGAATTTAAAAAACGGGGCTGGCCTGAACTACGGATTGGTGTCGGACTGAATACCGGAATGATGAATGTGGGCAACATGGGATCTGAATTCCGTATGGCTTATACCGTATTGGGTGATGCTGTGAACCTGGGCTCCCGTCTGGAGGGTTTAACCAAGCAATATGGTGTTGACCTTATGGTGAGCGAAACAACCGCTGAGGCGGCATCTGAGTACGAATACCGACAACTGGATCTGGTGCGGGTAAAAGGTAAGCATGAACCGGTAGCGATTTTTGAACCCCTTGGTCTGAAAGGGATGCTGGATGAAAAGACGGTTTCCAGACTGGAGCGATATCATAATGCGCTGGAGCATTTCCGCAATCAGGAATGGGGATATGCGGAACGGGTACTGGATGAACTGAAACAGGAAGACAATCACTTGCTGTATGAGGTGTATCTGGAACGTATCCATCTGTACCGGGAAAATCCTCCGGGGGCTGACTGGGATGGCGTCTTTACCCATACATCCAAATAAAGACAATCAGGTACTTTCCTTGTGGGGAAAGTACCTGATTTTTATCGGCTCTCTATTCCAGAATGATAGATTAGTAGCCAAAAACAGCAGGTGCCAGATAGATCGTTGCCAGAGTAATCACCGCAATAGCGATGATATTCAGCAGGAACCCGGCGCGTATCATATCTTTCATCCGAATCAGGCCTGATCCGAATACAATGGCGTTCGGTGGGGTGGCTACAGGCATCATAAAGGCGCAGCTGCAGGCAATGGCTGCCGGAATTACCCAGACCAGAGGTGTGCCTGTCACCGACTCGGCAACCGGGCCGAGCAGGGGCAGAAATCCGGCTGCTGTTGCTGTATTACTGGTGATCTCTGTCAGGAAGGTAATCGCCGTGGTAATAATCAGTACGCTGAAAATCAGTGAAACGGCGCTGGCTCCTTCAATCTGATGAGCAATGAACTCTGCAAGTCCTGAGCCTTTAATCTGGGCCGCCAGTGTCAGGCCACCACCAAACAGAATCAGAATTCCCCAGGGGACCTTTTTTGCGCTTTCCCAGTCCAGCACTCGCTCATTACTGCCGGAGCGTACCGGCAGGGTAAATAGCAGAATAGCCGCAGCAATGGCGATACCAGTATCGGAGAATGCCAGTCCTGTCACCTGAGCCAGGTAAGGGCGGAATATCCAGCCAAGAGCGGCAAACAAAAAGATAATCAGTACTTTTTTCTCTCCGGCACTCATGTCACCCAGAGCACTTAATTGCTGTTCAAAGACTGCCCTGGCGCTGATACTGCCTGCTTTATCTACTTTATAGCTGACGCGAGTCAGCCAGAACCAGCAGATTGCCAGCATGGTGACTGATACCGGCACACCGAGTTTCATCCAGTCTGAGAAACCGATACTGATGTTATAGCTGTCTGACAGATAGGCGGCCATGAGTGCATTGGGCGGTGTGCCGATCAGAGTGCCAATACCGCCAATACTGGCACCGTAGGCAATGCTCAATAGCAGCGCTTTGCCAAAAGCATCATTCTCCGGGTCCCTGTCTTTAACGATCTGAATCACTGACAGAGCGATGGGTAGCATCATGACTGCGGTGGCAGTATTGGACATCCACATTGATAAAAAAGCGGTCACCAGCATCATACCCAGAATCTGTATGCTGGGGCGGGTTCCGGCCAGCAGCATGGTTTTAAGGGCAATACGTTTATGCAGGTGCCATCTCTCCATGGCGATAGAGATCAGGAAACCGCCTAAAAACAGGTAGATCAGCGGGTGAGCATAAGGGGCAGACACCGCTTTAATACTGGCAATGCCTGCCAGAGGGGCAATCAGGATAGGTAATAACGATGCCGCTGGGATGGGTACGGCTTCTGAAACCCACCAGCTGGCCATCCAGAAGGCCAGGCCTGCGGTTCGCCAGGCTTCAACGGAAAGGCCTTCGGCAGGTGGTTCGGTCATTAATGTGATCAGCATGACCACCGGGCCAAGCAAGAGCATCAGCCAGGGGATCTTTCTGGTTTGGTCGGTCACGTTCTTTTCCTCGTTAAGGATTATTTTTTTTGTGCTGACGTCTTATGAGCAATCTGGATGCCAGAGCCTGTTTCAAAGATTTTAGTTTATTAAAATCAGATAGTTACTTTTATTCAGAGGTAGCAGTTATTGATGATTGGGAGGATTTCCACACAGAAAAAATTCTATTTTTGTCACTATTTCCGCACATCAACAGAGATAAAGTCAGAACAGATACTCTATGATGTGAAATTAGATGTGGCTAATGAAGTCAGGCGCTGTACAGAAGGGAAAAATCAGGCGTTATATCGGTGAATTATAAACAGATATCCTAAGGTGGATGCTGAAAAACTCAGTTGTTGCCTCTGGTATAACGGCTACGTTCCAGTCCATATTTCGCCATTTTGTCATAGAAGGTTTTGCGAGGCAGGCGGAGTATCTCCAGGGCCTGCTTTACTGAGCCAGAGGTTTGTTGTAAGGCATCCTCCAGCAGTGATTGTTCATAAAAAGCCACTTTTTCAGACAGGCTTAAGTCCTCACTGAAGGCCGGTGATGTTGCACTGGATGACAGCTGAATATCAGTACCCAGAAGCACATGACGTTCAGCCGTGTTTCTGAGCTCTCTGACATTGCCTGGCCAGTCATAACTGATCAGCTGTTGTAGCTGATTGCTGTCCAGTGGCAATAGTGACTTATGAAAACGATTGGCTGCAATAGAGCTGAAATGTTTAAACAACAGGGGAATATCGGCTTTTCTGGCCCGTAATGGCGGAATATCGACTTTGACCAGATTCAGCCGATAGTAGAGATCGTGGCGGAAATCTCCCAGGTCAGCTTGCTGCAGAAGATCGGTTTTGGTCGCTGCAATGATACGAATGTCCAGATCGATCGCTTCATTGCTGCCAACCGGGGTGACTTTGCGTTCTTCCAGTACTCGCAGCAGTTTGATCTGTAATGATAGTGGAGTGGCTTCGATCTCGTCCAGAAACAGTGTGCCCTGGTGGGCAAACTCAAACTTACCGGCACGATGCTCTTCTGCTCCGGTATAGGCACCTTTTCTGACGCCGAACAGCTCGCTTTCGATCAGGTTTTCTGGAATAGCGGCGCAGTTAAGGGCGACAAAATTGGCCTGTGCTCTGTGGCTGTGTTCATGCAGAAAGCGGGCAACCAGTTCTTTCCCGGTACCGGTTTCACCGTGAATCAGTACATCCGCCGGAGTATCAACCACCGCATTGAGCAGACTCATCATCTCCTGCATGACAGGGGTATCGCCCAGAATTCTGACGCCGGGTTCTTTGTTCTGACGCAGCTGGTCTTTCAGCTGTCTGTTTTCCAGTACCAGACGACGCTTTTCCAGAGCCCGGCTTACGGTATCGGGCAGCGTTTCATTAACCGGTTTTTCGACAAAATCATAAGCACCCTTATGCATGGCCTGAACAGCCATAGGCACATCGGCATACCCGGTCAGCAGTATTACGGGTAACTCGCTGTCCAGGGCGGTAATTTGCTCCAGCAGTGACAGGCCGTCCATATGGGGCATATTGATATCGGTAATAACAATACCGGGAAACTGCCTGTTAATACGATCCAGGGCTGTTAAAGCACTGGTATAGGTGTGAACCTGATAACCTTCCAGCTCGAACAACTGACGCAGAGAATCCCGGATGATTTGTTCATCATCAACAATAATAATATCGGTTAACTCTGCTTTGTTGCTGAAAGGGAGATCAGCCATGAAAAGGTTCCTGTTTCAGTCGGATCGTAAAGCTGGCGCCCTGCTCTGATGCTTCGGCACCAAGCTCACCATCAAATGAACGGATAATATTCCGGGAAATGGATAATCCCAGTCCCAGCCCCTTTTCAGATTTAGTTGTAAAAAAGGGTTCAAAAATGGCATCCCTGAGCTCTTTATTCAGTCCGGGACCGGTATCCGTGATCTTTATGATAACCCATTTTTCGTGATTATCCTGTGAGTGCTGATCAGTTTCCGGATAAATCCGGATATCCAGTATTCGATCGTGATTTTCCGGAATCTGAGACATCGCATCGCAGGCATTAGACAATAGATTAACCAGCACCTGTTCCAGACGAATACTGTCAGCCTGTACCTGATAATCACCGGCAGATTGCTGCAGGCAAATATCATGCTGCTTTAATTGTGGGCCGATAATCGTCAGAGCGTGTTTCAGGCTGGTGATGACCGACACACGGCCTAAACGAGCTTCATCCTGACGACTGAACTGTTTAAGTTGGGCAACAATGCTATGCACACGCCGGAGCAGACTTTCAATAATGTCCAGGTTATCCCGTGCTTTGTCTGGCATACCCTTGTCCAGCATCCTGCGCGATGTCATAAGATAAGTACTAATAGCACTGAGAGGCTGATTGATTTCGTGGTTAATGCTGGCTGATAACTGGCCAACGGTGGCCAGTCTGGCGGTCTGAACCAGTGCATCACGAGTGGCTTCCAGCTCAGCTGTACGGGCAGATACTTCCTGTTCAAGACTGGCCCGTGTAAATAGCAATTGTCTGTATCCGGCAAGACGTCGCCAGAGATAGTTACCTGCCAGAAACAGTAACAGGTATCCGGCAGTCCCCAGAATAAGCCAGGTATAAAGCGAATCATCAGCAGAATCTTCGGCGATTAATACTGCCAGTTTCATTCTGAGCAAAGGTAACTCTGACTCACTGTAGATATAACGTCTGGAGTGAGAAGGAGAAAGGTTGTCACTCAGTTGCCAGAGCGGCGTGTTATGTATGACTGATTCTTTTTTCAATCCCGGCAGGATTTGCTGATTCAGGTCAGGATAGCGCCGGGACTGATCAATCTCAGTCCAGCTGTGCTGCCCGCTTTCTTGAATTTGTTTGAGCTGCCAGGGAATGAAGTTAGAGATAAAAACAACCTGATCTTCACCCCAGGCGATAAAACGAATGGGGTTGTCGTGTATATCGGCTAACAGGCCTGAATTCTGTTCGAACCGATTAATCTCCATTTTAAAGGTAACGACACCAGCTACTTTCTGATTCAGGTAGATCGGAGCAGAAAAGAAAACACCACGTTCACCGGACTTAAGCCCTAGCGCATAGTAGGATGCACTTTGTCCCGAGGCGGCTTTACGAAAGTAAGGACGGAATGAAAAGTTACTGCCAATAAAACTTTGTCCTGTCATATAGTTACTGGATGCGATTACCGTACCGCTTATATCCATCAGATAGATTGCATGGTCACTGCCGCTGCTATGGGCAATCTCCAGCAGAAGATGATTCAGATCCGGATTAACCCGATTATCTGATAAGCTTTTTATAATCATGTAGTTACTGGCTAATAACTCTGGAATAGCCTGAAAGCGGTTCAGTTCATTATTAATGTACTGACTCAGTTTATCAGCATGGTAGTCAGCCAGTTTTTGCTGCTGGATATGCTGAGCTCCGGTGATCAGGTAAAAAATGATACTCAGTAAAATAATCAGACCAGTTATTCCGGCCAGCAGGGTCAATCGCAGATATCGCATAAAATATATAAAGATATAAGTAATATGGTTTTTATGTCGTATTTTGTTGTATTCTGCCCTGGAATAGTGCGATCAGAAAGATAAATTCTGCCTTATCAGCTTATTTTGTCTCAACATTGTCTTCATCGGGCAGCTGAAGAAAGCATATCTTTGTTGTCAGAGGGTACGGGATAATCTTCTACTTTATGCTTACTGAGGTTCTTTTATAAAAAATGACAAGGTTGCCCATGATGACCAGGCAAAAGCCGGTTATGTTGATTTCATTCCATTCATAGTTTTCAAAAATAGTCGATATTCCCAGAGCAATAGCCGGGAACATAACGGTACTGTAAGCCGCTTTATCTGCTCCTGTACGGCCTACAAGCATCAGATAAGCCGTAAATCCAATCAGAGTGCCTGGAATAGCCAGATAAATGAGTGACCATAGATAAACAGGATCTGTACTCATATTAAACTGACTGTCTTGTATCAGAGCCAGAAGTGTCAGAATAAGAGTGCCATACAGAATACTCCAGGCATTGGTTGTCGGAGGACGCAGGCCTTTTTTCTGATGATGGACTGAAATCATATTGCCGGATGAGAACAACCAGGTTCCTGCCAGGCATAGGAGTATGCCTGAGATAGTGTCTTGCTGGGCGTCATATTGTAATTCAGGCCAGAACAACATAGATATGCCGCATAGTCCGATAATGGCTCCTGTCAGCATTTGCCGGGTTGGCAATATACCGAACCACAAGCGGTTATTAAGCATATTCATCACAGTGGCGATTGAAAAAACAACAGAAGCCAGTCCACTGCTGATATAGGTTGTTGAAAGGTAAAAGCAATAAAAGTTCAGCCCGAAAAGGCATACACCCTGAATCATACAAAGCAGATGATCCTGAAATGAGAGAGCCTGTAAACGTCGACTGAGCACGAGCAGAGGGAATAACACACTACCGGCCAGCAGAAAACGATAAATGATTGAAACTTCGGCGGCAATATCGCCCTGTTGTAGTTTAATAGCGATCCAGACAGAGCCCCAAATCCCGACTGTGACGATGTACAGGATCAGTGTCAGCATGGTGGAGTTCCTTTTATTGTCTGGCCGGATTTTCAAAAGCAGTCACTGTGCCTGAAAGAAACCAGATAAGTCCAGTTTTCTATTTCGTTTGATCAGTCATGAAATAACAACGTTCCGGGTAAGTTCCCGGTGCTCATACCCTGTTTGCTCCTATAGTTGGAGCAAACAGAAGAAAATCTCGACAATTTTTGTTCAGGCGCTTAACTGATGCCGTATACCCTGAGGCTTTACATAGAAAATATCGGAGCAATTTTATTTATGAATGTATATCTGGCTATAAAGCTGTTTTGAAAAGGTACTGAGATATACATTGATTTATATCAGGGAAAGCTTTTTTATATGCAGGGTTTCAGTATTGATACTGATAAAAACTGATTTTTCACCTGTCAGATTGATAGTGTAAGAATTTGTTTTATTGGGAAGTGCTTATTTATATGTTAATTGTGTTAAAAAGTATTGAAAGATGTAACCGGGTATAATACATTCTGAAAAGATACATGGCAGAGCCGCGTTTCATAATAGCAATCTTGTGCGCATGCTCAGTGGGGCAAAGGACAGGTACGGGTGATGGAAAAAACACTGAAAATTGATATTAGTGCGTTCAGAACTCAGAGTGACCAGAGTGCTCTGAATGAGCGAAGGGTAACCCCTTTGTCAGCCTGTAACCCTTATGACAGAAAGCCTGGGGAAAATAGTCATTTTGATTACTGGGCCAGAATAGAAGGCGCTGATAATGAATATGGTTTCAATTCACCAGAAGAGCTTGCCCGCATTATCGTTCATACTCCCGAAGTTATGAATATGATTAATGATAAATAAAATCATAAATCAATCAGGATGGCAGACTGATGAAAGAGCGATTTATTTTTAAAGAAAGAAATCAGTACAGTAAAATAAAATCTCTTTTGATATTTGCTTTGATTCTATGTTGTTATTTGTGGCTTTGCCTGCATAGTGGTTTTAGCCAGCTTTCTGATATAGTAAATAATAATACCGCGATGGTATTTTCTCTGGTTACTCTTCTTTCTTTTTATACTTCCGGCAGAGAGGCCAACGACTATGAATTTGTAGTCACCAGAATAAAGTTTGCTTATAAGTTATCGGTCCTTTCTTTGTTCTGTGTGATCTCTTTGTGTTTGCTGGATAACCAGGGCGCTGTTGTTTTATTTGGTTATGGACTGAAGTTTCTGATTGTTCTGCTGGCTATGATGACGGCATGCCTGATCGATATTTTCTGGTTTACGCTGGCCAGTAAGCTGGCAGGTGCCAGACGATCAGATATCAGTACTCATCATTAAATCTGAATTAAGGCCTGACAGTACAATTGCTGTCAGGCCTGTTTTTTTGCTTCCAGTCTGCTCTTAACAGGGGCTGGCGACTCTATCTTTTTGTAGCCACTGTGGCAGTCGGGCAAAAATCATCACATTGCCCAGCATAACCAGAGCAAAGCCAGCTGCTGCCAGAGATGTCCACTGATATCCCTCATAGAAGGTTGATACTGTCAGGGCCACCGCTGGAAACATGACTGTACTATACGCCGCTTTATCTGCCCCGATACGTCCAACCAGCATCAGATACGTGGTAAATGCAATGACAGTGCCCGGAATAGCCAGGTAAAGCAGAGACCAGAGATATTGAGGTTCTGAACTGAAGCTGAATTCAACACCCTGAATTATGGCGGTAATGCCCAGAATCATCACACCGTAGAAAATACTCCAGGCGTTAGTTGACGGTGGTCGCAGGCCTTTTTTCTGGTGGCGAACAGACACCATGTTGCCACTTGAAAATAACCATACCCCTAATGCACCTAATGATGCACCAAACAGTACGTCCTGGTTAAAGCCCCCTGCTGTTATTTCAGGCCAGAACAATAACGTAATGCCGGTCAGGCCTGTAACAGAGCCAATCAGAGTACGCTGAGTCGGGCGAGTACCAAACCAGATGCGGTTATTAATAACATTCATGACCGTTGCCATAGAGAAAATGACTGAGGCCAGTCCACTACTGATATAACCTGTTGCAGTGTAGAAACAGTAAAAGTTAAAGCTGAACAGACAAGCTCCCTGAAGTACGCAGAACAGATGATCCTGGATATCCAGTTTTTGCAAACGCCGACTGATCAGCAGAATTAAAAACATGGCACATCCGGCCAGAATAAAGCGATAGATAATAGAGGCCTGTACTGCCACATCACCAAGTTGTAATTTAATTGCGATCCAGGTAGTACCCCAGATCAGCACTGTAGCCAGATATAAACCTGCATTGAACATGATGTCTTCTCCGAGTATCAGCTAACAGGAGATAGATAGCGAACCAATCTCCTGTGAACAAAGAACTATCATGCCGGTTATAGCTACGGATAACTTGCATCATTCTGCGCTTTTTACATATTCTTGCGCTTTTTTGTCCGTATCTGCCGTTTTATGTCCTGTTATGACCTTGAGGCAGGCTAACAGCAGCAGTAGCATACAGGTCTGCAGGCATAAGATGATAAATCGGGTTATGCCGGTGATAATTGACTAAAGTAAGGTACCTTGAATGTCTGATCATACCCTGAAAGCCGGGCCAGCCTGTGTATCTGAACCCGTGTATCATTGCCTGTCTCAGACTAATGCTCGACTGGAAGTGCAAACGGAACTGACCAATGGCACCAGTGCGGCAATATGGGACAGGGATGATATTGATCTGACCCATTATCAACATCCGGGGCACCACACGCTAAGCTGTTATCTGGATGGAGGTCATGACATTCGAAGGGTTGATCAGCGCCGTTCCCTGAGTGGCAGAGGCCCCGGACGTATCTGTCTGATGCCATGTGACCATGAATCCAGCTGGGATGTGTATGGCAGAATTCGTTTTATGCATCTGTACTTTTCAGAGCAGCATCTGAAATCACTGGCTGGTCGTATTCAGGATAAAGGCAGTGATAATCTTCAGCTGCAGGATCTGACCTTTATTGATGACAGCTGGATTCGTAGCTTATGTCAGCAGGTGATTATGCCTATGAACTGGCAGGATAATGCTGACCGGCTGGCGCTGAGCAGTGCCAGTGATATGCTGATGGTGCATCTGTTAAAGCATTATTGCAGTGATTATCGTATCCGGCAGGATGTGAAGGGTGGCTTGTCGCCCTGGGTTCAGCGTCGTGTACTGGAGTTTATTGAGATCAGTCTTGATCAGCCATTGAGCCTGCAGCAGCTGGCGTCCATTGCAGAGTTAAGTGAATATCACTTTGCCCGCATGTTCAAAGTGTCTTTTGGTATGTCGCCACACCAGTATGTAACAGAGCGTCGACTGAATCTGGCAGCACGGCTGCTGACTGAAAAAACGTTTTCTCTGGCAGAGATTGCACTACAGTCCGGTTTTTCCAGTCAGAGCCACTTCAGTAAACGCTTTAAGGATTTTTACCGGGTTTCTCCGGCGGCTTATCGTAAAGCTCATTAAACGCGCTGGAATGCTTTCCTTAACGATATTGCCTGTAGCCAGGGCTGTGTATCTGCTTCAGGATTATCTTAATGGCGTTTATTCAGTTTCCAGTCATAGGATAAAAAATCGATATCTGTTTTATTCTGTTGCAGACGAAGGCTTTGTTCCTGTGTCAGGCCCAGCGCATCACTGTAAAGAGCAAGGAAGGTTGCCAGAGAGTCAGTATTACGCCAGCCCTGTTCAAAATCTTCCCGGTACCATTTAAAAATACTGGAGACCTCCAGTTCATCATCATTTAAGCGGTTGCGGGTACGATCCATAAGAAACCCTTGTGTCGCCTGTTCCAGCTGTTGTTCCAGCTGATCGCCGGTGTACGCTGTTCTGGCCAGTGCCGGACAGCCGATACTGGCGCAGTTAACGGCAAAATGAATTCTGGGTTCGTTATATCGACCAGAGCCCCGAATCAGCCCGTGTTCAATATCATCCAGAGAGCGCACCTCTCCCAGTAGCGGGATAAACTCCTTTTTCCAGGGCGAACTGAACAGTGAGCCCAGATCTTTAATTGAATCCAGCTCCGGGTAACGGGTCAGTATCAGCTCAACAGTCCAGGCATTATAAGCATTAATCAGAAACGCAAGCTGTTCTGTTTTCTCCCATTGATCAAATTGCTTCTGAGATACTTCCGCCAGCTGATTCAGATAAGCCTTCAGATTATCCCTATGCTGATTAAAACCTGCATAGTCGACTTCTGTAGCCTGACCTCCTCTGAGTTCATAGACATGATGCTGTAATAATGATTGCCAGGGGGTGTGGTCAAAGCGTTCAGAAGCCAGAACAGAATGGCTGAATATTAATGAAGCCAGAGCAAATGGCATCAGTAACTGAACAGGCCATTTTCTGAAGGTAAACAAGTGTCGGTTTACTTTGTACATCGGGGATGCCCCTGCGATCGGTAACCTTGTCAGAATGATAGGAACTTGCAGAATGCTTGCTTCTGTTTATCCTGATGAACATATCACTGATAGCTGTATACGCCTGAGCGGTGTATCCGGATGCATTTGAATATCTGCGTACTTATCGACTCGGATGCTTGTCTTCTCCCTCGCTAGCGAAAAGCCCGTGGGGCTTCGCCAAAATATTCCCTGAAACGACGACTGAATGCAGATGCGTCCTGATAACCCGTCTGGTGAGCGATCAGACTGACAGGATAGTCACTGTGTACTAATAACGCTCTGGCTTTTTCCATCCGCAGTTTTGTCAGATACTGCCCTGTAGACAGGCCTGTCACCTGCCGGAACAGGTGCTTGTACTGACTCAGGCTCAGACAGGCAATCGCTGCCAGCTCTGACAGAGGTGGGGTCAGACTAAGATCCCTGGCCAGAAATTCAGTCACCTTCTGAATGCGGGCATCATACAGGTTAATGCTTTGTTGTTTCTCCAGAAGCTGCATAAACAGTGTGAACATCTCACTTTCCAGATCAGGTGCATGCTCTGTGTTTAGCTGAATTTCTGCAAACTGGCAGAAGCTGAGCAGGCTATCGGAAACGGATATAAAGGGTTCACTCAGTTGCAGCAAGGATGAAGGCAATTCCGGTAAATCGGCAACCAGAAAGCGGGCTTTTTCATCTGCACAGAAGCGATGAGGCTGATATGAGCGAATCAGCACGCCTTGCCCTGGACCTATGCGAGCTTTGATCTCGTGGCTGTAAGCCTGATTTTCTTTCCTGGTTTGAATCTGTGCTTCTGTTTCTTTGTCTGTGCTCTTCCTCGCTGCAGAGGCAGATTTATGCAGAGGAATTTTTGGGGGAGATAATCCGATTTCAATGACACCATGCAATGGCATTACAACCTGACAATAATGATGATCATGCATTCGGGTTTTCAGGCTGTATGAACGCACAGACAGGCGGGAAATGGTTTGATTCAAATCTGACTCCATCGGATTCAATCGTCAGTACCTGATATCCCTGATCTGGAAAAGCTGGCCGGTTTTCCAGTGGGTTTATATCCTGCAATGGCGAAAGACTTTATTTGAACGCTGGTAAGCGTTGAGGATATTTGAATGAGTGCCTCTCTTCATGAGAGACACGCTTATAAAGCCTCTATTTACCCCATTTCTGCGCAGGCGGATGGTATTGATTAATAGCAGATAAAAGGGATTCAGGTGTATCAACCGTAATCAGCATATCCATATATTCCTGTTTCAGAAATCCCGCTGATACCATGCTTCTGATCATCTCCATTAATGGGTTGTAAAAACCTTTTGTATTATAAAAAGCGCAGGGTTTCTGATGATGGCCCAGCTGTGCCCAGGTCCATACTTCAAATATTTCTTCCAGTGTTCCGGCGCCGCCAGGCAAAGCTACAAAAGCATCCGCCATGTCAGCCATTCTTGCTTTGCGCTCATGCATATCTGAAACCACGGTTAATTCAGTCAATCCGGTATGAGCAATCTCTTTGTTCACCAGGTATTCCGGCATAACACCATAAACCCGTCCGTTTTTTTCCAGAACGGAATCTGCAATACAGCCCATTAGCCCTACTTTGCCACCGCCGTATACAACGTCAATACCGGCTTCAGCCAGCCAGTGGCCGAGCTGACGGGTTGCATCCATAAAGTCAGGCGTAAGGCCTGATGCTGAACCACAGTAAACAGCAATTTTCATAGAGGGATTATCTCCATATTCTGAAAGAAAAAGAGACATTAATGGATTTTCGCAGAAGTGTCAGTGGATTTATTTATTCACAGTGCTGGTTTAAAAAGACCTCCGATAAGTCATTTCTCAGAGGTCTCACTATCTGTTAATCAGCTAAACAGAGTATCAGTTAGACGAGGCAACGACTTTGATACCCATGGCCACCATAGCGCCTCCCAGAACTCTGTCAATCCAGTGGCTGATGCGCTGGAATTTCTGATTAATTGTCGGGTTGGACAGTATCATGACCACGGTTGAAAACCAGCCCATCTGAATCATCATCATCCAGATGCCATACACGGCCAGTTGGTACAGTGGCATATCCGGAGACAATACCAGGGTAAACAGAGAAACAAAGTAGATGGGGGCTTTAGGATTCAGGGCATTACATAAAAAGCCCATTGCTACGGTTTTCAGAGCTGATTTTCTGACATTATTCTGAGCGCCGTTTTCAGAAGCATTCACCTGATGATCAAGTCTATTATCATTCATGGCTCTTGCTTTCAGTCCCTTGATACCCAGCCAGATCAGATAGCTGCCACCCAGAATCTTGATGGCCCATAGGGCTGTTGTCGAGCTGGCAATTACGGCTGCCAGACCAAAGCTGGAATACAGGATGTGAATGGATAATCCCAGTGCTATCCCCAGACTGCACAGAAAACCTGTTTTTCTACCGTGGCTTAATGTCTGTTGAGAAACCAGTACAAAGTCCGGTCCGGGAGATGCCGCAGCCAGCAGATGAATAGAGCTGATAATAAGTAAACCCTGAATAAGATCCATCATGATCCTCCCGAATACGGTAAAAAGCTGTTTCGTTATTAAAGTATGGCGTCAGAATAACCTGATCATCGGGCTTTCTGAGCCTGGTTAAGCATATATAATAAACAATAAACTGATTAGACCGCTTTTAAGGAAAGGATTATTGCACTGTGCGCAAGAATCAGCATTTTTCTTTGTTATATGAAATGGCTGTCTTTGTTGAGGTGGTCCGTCAGGGCAGTTTCACACGGGCAGCTCAGGTTCTGGGGTGTTCTACCTCTTCTGTCAGCCGCAGTGTTACCCGGCTGGAAAATGCCCTGGGGACGGCTTTATTGCAGCGAACCACACGTAAGCTGAGACTGAGCCACGGAGGGGAAGATGTTTTCAGTCGTTGTGAACAGATGCTGGAGGCATCAGGGCTGGTGCTGGAGGTCAGTGAGAGCCTTAAGCAGGAAATTGAAGGGGATATCAGTTTATGTGTGCCAAAAGCGGTTGGCAGCACGCTGATACATCCCTTGATTCCAGAGTTTTTGCAAAGCTATCCGAAAGTGAATATTCATATGACCCTGGATGACCGGCCTCTGGATCTGATTGATAACCAGCTGGATCTGGCGATACGTATTACTGACCAGCCTCCTCCCGGATTGATGGGGCGGGAGTTATTTCAGCTGGATCATCTGCTCTGTGCATCACCGGACTATCTGACCTGTCATGGAACGCCTGAGCATCCTTCTGAACTATCAGAACACAGCTGTATCTATCTGGGTAATAACCCTCTGGATGCCCGCTGGCGTCTGAGAAACAATAAAGAACTGGTGACGGTTAATCTGAAGGGACGTTATGCTGCCAACCATACCCGTGTCCGGCTGGATGCCGTTAAAAAAGGTATAGGCATAGGAACCCTGCCTTTTTTCACTGCGCAGCCTGATCTGGAGGCGGGTAATATTGTGCAGGTTTTTCCAGATTGGGAGTTTATTACAAACTATCAGGGTGCGGTCTGGATTCTGCATCTGGCGACACGCCATTTACCACAGAGACACAGGGTATTTATGAAATATCTGGCAGAGAATCTGAAAGGGATTGCTGAACGCAATACTATGTCTGAAGACAGCTGGATGCCTGAAGGATACGATCTTTAGTCTGCATTGGCTTTAAAACGACGGCAACCAGAGTGCGAGAGTTTCCCCGGATTGCCGCCAGAAAAATATCAGACCCGGAATTTATGCAGCTCTTTATCCTGCTGAGCTGCCAGCTCAGCCATGATCTGGCACTGGGATTTCTGGGTAAGTGCTTGCTCTGAAACGTGCTGACTGATATCACGTATGCGCAGGGTGTTCTGATTAATTTCGTCCGTTGTGCGACTTTGCTGTTCTGCTGCCGTGGCGATGTGAGTGGTTATTTCATGAATCTGGCGGATATGGTTACGGGCATCATCCAGCACACCATTAGCCTTATCCGCAACCGTTCGGGCATCTTCTGCCTTATCCCGACTGGCCATAATAATATGTTCCGCTTTTTTCACGCCGTTCTGTAGCTGCATAATCATGTCATGAATCTCTTCAGTTGATTGCTGAGTCCGAGCTGCCAGAGCTCTGACTTCATCGGCAACAACCGCAAACCCACGTCCGCTTTCTCCTGCCCTGGCGGCTTCAATCGCGGCATTCAGTGCCAGCAGATTAGTCTGCTCTGCGATACCGGTAATAACGGTCAGGATGGATTCAATATTATCGCTGTAACGGGATAGTTCCTTAATGGTATGGACGACTTGCTCCATATCTCCGGTCAGATCGGTAATGGTTTTCTGGGTGTGCTCAACGACATTCAGCCCCTGGTCCGCAGACTGATCGGCAGAATGTGCTGCCAGAGCGGCTTGCTCTGCATGTTCGGCAACCGATTGAGAGGTCAGGTGCATCTCATGCATGGCGGTTGCCAGCTGATCCAGCTCATTTAACTGGGAAGACAGGCTGTCTGCTGCCACAGCGGCAGAATGGGAGGTTTGCTGGCTGTTACGGTGAACATCACCGGTGATCTGTTTAATGCGGGTGATCAGGCTTTGCAGGTGATCGACAAAATAATTAAAGTCCTGAGAGAGCAGGGCAAATTCATCATTGGATGTGATACTCAGACGCTGAGTCAGATCGCCTTCGCCGCGATTGATTTCTACCAGAGAGGTATGCAGGTTATGCATGGGTTTTAGCAGTGCAGTCACAGCATAATATAGGAGAACACAGCAAATCAGAGCACTGATTACTGTCGCTATCATGGCATTGATGCCCAGCTGACTGGCATCGGCCATAACCTTATTCTGTTCCAGCACTACACCGACATACCAGTTCTGACCATACAGTTTATCCAGTGGATGAAATGCGGTATACACATTACTTCCGGCGGATACGGCTTCGGTTAAATTATGTGTCAGTGCGGGTTGATTACCACTGAAACGGGCTCCCAGTAGTTCTGCAACCGATTTACCGTACATTTCTTTATCCGGGTGACTGATAATTTTACCGTCAGCCCCCAGCAGAAACGCATAGCCCGTGCCATTGAAGCTCAGGGTGTTCAGTGCTTCTGATACTTCATTCAGACTCAGGTCGCCGCCAAATGCGCCTTTAAATACCCCTTTATCGTAGAAATTGGCCACTGCTGAAATCAGCAGTTTGCCTGATGTGGCTCCGATATAGGGCTGGGTCAGTACCGCCTGACTGTGGCGGCGAGCCAGAGGGTACCAGGGACGTTTTCTGGCGTCATATCCTTCTGATTTTGAGTTCGGATTATTGGAAATCTTTTTTCCATCGCTATCCAGACCACCGAAAATCAGCAGAAACTCCTCTTTCAGCAGAGGATTATCAAATGTTGACTGAATGGTTGCTCGACTGAAATCCTGATCAATACGGGCTGACATCATATCAATCAGGCGCAGTTTGCCATTCAACCAGTGCGTAATCTGATGGCTTAATACCGTCATCGCTTCCTGGGTATTGCGCTCAGTTTTATCAAACAGTGTTTGTCGGGCGCTCTGATACTGGAACCAGGAATAGGTTGCCAGGGTGATAATAATGATGGCAGATGCGAGCAGAGCAATCTTATGTGACAGTTTCATCGGGTTGATCAACCTGTTAAATAGGGCGGCTGGTTAATGGACTGCTGGAATATTCAGCAATAATTGTCTTTGCAGGCGGGTTGCATTGATTACATGAAACCAGGTTATCCGGACATCCATGATTTGTTTTTTTATCTTTCCCTGACAACAGGTGGCAGCCTGAAACAACAGAAGCAGCCCGAAAGCTGCTTCTGTTGTTCAGAGTGGGTGCTGCTGTGTTCAGCTCTGAACCATTTCAGGTTCAGATACAGGATCTTTGGCGTTATAAATGTCTTCGTTCAGTTCGTTCTCAGACTTACCAATCAGTACCGATACCATCAGATCACCGGATACGTTTACACAGGTACGGGCCATATCCAGAATACGATCAATACCGGCTACGATAGCCAGGCCTTCCATTGGCAGGCCAACAGTGGTCAGTACCAGAGAGAGCATAATCAGACCGGCTCCAGGTACACCAGCTGTACCTACAGAGGCCAGCGTCGCAGTGGCGATAATGGTCATGTAATCCGCCATACTCAGATCAATACCGAATGCCTGAGCGATGAACAGTGCGCAAACCCCCTGGTACAGTGCGGTGCCATCCATATTAATGGTTGCACCCAATGGCAGGACAAAACTGGCAGTGCCTTTCGAGACACCCAGATTTTCACGGGCACAACGAATACTGACTGGCAGGGTGCCAGAAGAGCTGGTAGAAGTGAACGCCATCATCTGAGCATTCACAATGCCTTTCAGGTACTGAACTGGCTTCAGGCCTGCAATAACCGAGATTGCACCGGAGTAAACAACCAGTACATGCAGAATGCAGCCAATATATACCGCTGCAATCACTTTAATCAGAGGCAGGAGTACTTCCAGACCATATTTGCCTGCCACCCAGGCCATCAGGGCAAAGATGCCGTAAGGCGCAAACTTCATTACCAGTTCAGTCAGCTTGTACATGGCTTCAGCCAGGCTGTTGAACATTTTAACGGCAGGCTCGCCTTTCTCACCAATCAGGTTCAGAGCGATACCCAGGCCCAGAGCGAAGACAATAATCTGCAGGATTTTTCCGCCTGCCAGCGCTTCAATCGGGTTTTTAGGAATCAGGCCGATCAGAGTAGAAACCAGGCTGGGTGCTTCTTTGGCTGCAGCTGCAGCACCGGCATCCGGCTGCATATTCAGACCTGCTCCAGGCTCAAAGATAGTGCCCAGGCCCAGACCAATGCTGATTGCCACAGCCGTTGTAGCCAGATAGATCAAAATTGACTTGATACCGATACGTCCCATCTTGGCAGTATCCTGCATAGAGGTCACGCCGACGACCAGCGAGCAGAAAACCAGAGGCACAATCAGCATCTTGATGGCATTAATGAACAGGGTACCGATAGGCTTCAGCAGTTCTGCTTCAGGGCCCAGGAAGGCACCGACCAGAATACCTGCGATCATACCGATCAGAATTTTTTTCCACAGAGCCATCTGGCCCCATCCACCGCCACCGGTGGTCGCTGTCGCTACAGACATACGTTAACCTCTTGCTGGTTTTTTTCATTGTTGTCGGGAGGCTGGGACAGAAAGAGACAGAACTACAGTGATTCACTGAATCCGGAAACATTTAATACTGGCCCGCTGCACGGATACAGAGCAATGTCAGTGCCAGTTATTGTTTTTAGTTTAACTTGTTGAAATTAAAAGATTATTTATATTTTTATCTTAAGACCATAAAAGGGAAGGGGTATATCCATAGTTATAGCGCTATTCAGAGCCGTGCTGACATAATCCGGCTGGCACTATGATATAGCTGGCTTTTAGTTCTCTTTCTGACCAGATAACTCTGGTTATAACTATTCCTGAGGTTATAGTGGTTTGCGCTATGTTTTACTGATCTAATCTTTGAGGTTCAGGTATATGTAAAGGGAGAATGAGTAACTCTGCCGTATCCGCCCTGAAAGAACTGATATTCTGCGGCATAAAAAGCATTTTCTCAGATATCTGGTGGCGCCTTTTGACATAGACCCGGAAATATATCCATTCCATATAACTCAACCTATTCTTTTAAGGAATAGATTAAATGCACTCTTTTCTCTGTTCACGATTCATTCTGAGCTGATAAAGTCCGTTCTGTCGCCTTTTTCAGAATATGGAGTCTGATCTGGGTATGTCATTTTCTCTGAATAAAGGGCAAGGGTAATGGAGCTGGATCTGTTTCTGATTGGTTTACTGATTCTGACTGGATTGGGAGCCGGTATGGTGGATGCTATTGCTGGTGGCGGCGGAATGATTACATTGCCGGTGCTGATGGCGACGGGAATGAGTCCGGTTGAAGCGCTGGCGACGAATAAATTACAGGGCAGCTTTGGTTCTTTCGGGGCTTCTTTATATTTTGTACGTCGTAAAATGGTCCGGCTCAGCGAAATGAAACTGCTAATCGCCTGTACCTTTGTTGGAGCGGTAGCCGGAACTGTGCTGGTGCAGATGATAGATACCAGTCTGCTGGCAACAATAATGCCATTACTGCTGGTTGTTGTGGCTCTGTATTTTATGTTTTCCCGTTCGATTAGTGATCAGGATAGCGAACGCCGTATCAGTGAAAATCTGTTTGCTTTTACTTTTGCTGCTGCTATCGGATTTTATGACGGTTTTTTCGGTCCGGGAACCGGTACTTTTTTTGCGCTGGCTTTTGTGATTATGGCCGGATTTAATCTGAAGAAAGCTACAGCACATACCAAAATTCTGAATTTTACTTCCAATATTGCCGCACTGATTTTCTTTGCAATTGGCGGAAATATTATCTGGCTGGCAGGCTTTCTGATGGCGATAGGGCAACTGGCCGGAGGACAGCTGGGTGCCCGTATGGTCGTCACAAAAGGTACTCGTCTGATCCGGCCACTGGTTGTCGTCGTGACTCTGACCGTGTCGGCTAAATTATTCTGGCAGGAATATCAGAACGGTAGTTTTGAAGCGTTACTGTCGATATTGTAATAAAAAGCCGTTGTAAGTTGTTGAACAACTGTATGCAAACAATTCCAGTAAGCATCCGGGGCAGGCACTATTATTCTGATTTGCATGAAAAAAGATTGTTGCACCTGATGATGATTATACTATTTATATTAAAGAGTTAGAGTCATTATAATCGTTTATTATAAGTGGTAAAATAAATATTTCTTTTGCTGTTAGCATCACTCTGAGCTAAACCTGATAAAGCTACCAATAAATAACCGGGAGCTTTATATGAAAATTGCAACACGAATTATTCTTGCAATTGCATCTATTGCTATTGTTAGTCTGGTGTTATCAGGGATGATTCTGTTGTCTGAGTCTTCAGGGCTGAGCTCCGCTGCATTACAAAAAAAGGCCCAGGATAATCTGATTGCTATTCGGGAGATGAAAAAGCAGGATGTTGAACGCTATTTTGATACACTGTCCAGTCAGGTTGTCAGTATGGCGGCATCATCGGCGATTAAAGATTCTCTGTCGCAGCTCTCAGAAGCTTTTGAACAATACGAGTCTTCTTCCTTTCAATCTGATGCTTTGCGCCGTTATTACCGGGAGGCATTTAACGGGCAGTTCCGGGAACTGAATAATGGTCAGGATGGTAACCCTGATCAGCCCTTATCCCGATTGAGTGATACGGGGCGCCGTCTGCAACACTATTATATCGCCAGAAACAGCAATCCTCTGGGTAACAAACATCTGTTGGATAAGGCGGATGATGGTTCTGTTTATAGTGAAATTCATGCGGTATATCACCCTCAGATTCGTCTGTTTCTGGAAAAATTTGAATACTATGATGTTTTTCTGATTGATACTGCCGGTAATATTGTTTATTCCGTATTTAAAGAGCTGGATTATGCCAGTAACCTGATCAGTGGGGCCTATGCACAGTCAGGTCTGGGTGAGGCATTCAGAGCCAGCCGTGATTTGCCTGAGGGGCAGTTCTACTTCGAGGACTTTGCACCTTATTATCCCTCCTATATGGCACAGGCTTCTTTTATTGCAGCGCCGGTTTATAAGCAAGGGCGCAATATCGGTGTCATCGCTTTCCAGATGCCCATTGACCGGATCAATGGCATCATGACCAATGAGCAGAGCTGGCAGACAACCGGGCTGGGAGAAACCGGTGAAATGTTTCTGGTTGGGCCTGATATGACTCTGAGAAGTCAATCCAGGGCTCTCACTGAACGCCCTGAAGCCTACCTGCAGCGTATGTCTGAAATGAATGTCAGCCAACAGAGTCTGGAACAGCTCAGGGCTAAAGGTTCCAGTATTAAGCTGCAACCCGCGTTTTTGGAGCAGGCCAGACGTGCGCTGAGCGGACAATCTGATTTTGGTGCTGCCAGCAATTATATGGGGCAGGATGCCTTTATCGCTTCTGTGCCGGTCAGAGTACTGGGGCAGCAGTGGGCTATGATCAGCCAGATTGATCAGGATGAAGTGTTTCTGGCAATCAATGAGCTGAAATATTCGTTGATGGTTACTGTATCTATGACAGCGGTTGCAGGTGCTGTCATCGCGATTGTACTGGCAATGGTTGTCGGACGAGGTATCAGTACGCCTGCTGTGAAAATCACTCATGCGATCACCCGAATAAGTAAGAATAAAGACCTGACAATCCGGTTGAATGAGAACTGCAGCGGTGAAATCGGAGTTCTGAGCCGGTCGGTGAATACGATGCTGTCCTCTTTTGCTGAGCTGATTCAGGATATAAACCAGACTGCCGTACAGGTACGGCACTCTTCCGACAGTATCGCTTCTGCTATGGATGGTATTGGTGACAGTGTCCATAATCAGACGTCGCAGACTGAGCTGGTGGCGTCTGCGGTCAGTGAAATGTCAGCAGCGTCCAATGAGGTTGCTGAAAATGCTGAAAGTACTTCCGAATCCTCTCAGCAGGCTTATCAGGTTACGGCAAAAAGCTCAGAACAGGGTGATATTCTGGTTGAGAATATTCGGGCTTTGTCTGCTGGTATGTCTGGTGCCTCTGAATCCATGGCCCAGCTGAAATCTGAAAGTGATGCGATCAGTTCTGTACTGGATGTGATTCAGGACATTGCTGAACAGACCAATCTGCTGGCACTCAATGCTGCGATTGAAGCTGCCAGAGCCGGTGAGCAAGGCAGAGGTTTTGCGGTTGTGGCGGATGAAGTCCGACAGCTGGCACAGCGTTCCAGAGATTCCGCCGATGATATCCGGGGAAAAATAGATTCTCTGCAGGCTGAAACGGTGGCAGTGGTCAGGAGTATGGATAGTGCCAATCAGCTGGTAGAGTCCAGTGTCAGCAGTTGTTCAGAAAATAATGAGCGTCTGGCCCAGATTCAACAGATGATGACAGATGTGGCGGATAGAAATGCTCAGATAGCGGCTGCGGTTTCTGAACAGACTTCTGTTTCAGAAGAGATTAATATGAATATCAGCAGTATTTCTGATGCTTCTGCCGAGATCAGAGATCAGGTCAGAGTAACATCAGATTCTGTTACTGAACTGCGTAACCAGACCAGCATTCTGAATGCAAAACTGAAAGCATTTAAGGTCTGATTATTGCTCTGAAAGGAGATATGGCAATGGATAATCTGTTTTATCTGGTATATGCAAGCAACACTCCGGGGCTTAATGACTTTTTCGATAACCAGGGGTGTATCGCTGACTTAAATGAAGGCCGGGTTAAAAACTGTTAAGTGGGTTCTCTGAAGGTCAATGGCGTCAGGATTGATCGCTTTTATTCTTCGAATCAGGCGATTTCAATCCATGCCTGGCCGTGATGAGTGGTCAGGAAGTCTCTTGGAGCAGCATAAACATCAATACTGAATAGTTGTGCTGCTTCTGTCACCGCCAGATATTTTTCCTCTTTACCTTCCAGCTCGATACCATGAACCAGCTCGTACACGATAAAATCATCCGCTTCATAAGCAATCTGCTCAACACGATATTTACGACCATTGAAAACAATCGAAATAATAGTTTTCTTTGTTTCTTTGATCCAGTGGGTGTGCAGGTCGGAAAGATGTTGTGCCATTGCCATATTGCTCTCCTTATACAAAGCACCAGGCCATCAGATCTCCTTTGCTTTGTCAGGGGGTAAATCATGTTTTACTGATAAGGTTATATATTTGAGCAAAAGTATTGCGATATCCTTCAGCCAGTAACTGAAGCGTTTCGCATAGAAACTTTTACTCAGATGCCTGCTTATTATTTTCGGATCAATTTAAGAATTCTTTAGCCCGGAAGTTATTACCAACGATTACTCCGAGCGGTAGCAGAGTGGAGTGTTATCTTGTGTATCGCTTGTTTTTTTAGCTATGAACTGTCTGAAAGGCTTATTGCATAAGGATTTGAGCTATATATGCTTCAGGATATGTCATGAATCAGTCAAAGCAAAAAAATGCTGATGTAAAGAATTGTGTAACTTGTGTATACGTTCGCGTTGCAAGCTTCTGGCCCGACAGCAAAGACTGATAGGGCGACTCAGTTCTAACGGAAAGTGGTGTATGGCCTGAGTCGGAATGTGCATGGCTCTGATCAGACCGACAGGTATCAGAGCAGGGGCAACGCCACTAAGCCCGAGCTGGGCTACCGCAAAGTAGGAATCCATCTGCATCATCACTTTATAGCCATTGGCCAGTAGTATGGGTTCCAGGTAGCGATTGGCCGGATTCTGAAGGTCAATGGTTAGTAAGTGAGCTGATTCAGAGTAAGTTGGGGGGCTGGGGTAAATCAGCACATAGCGTTCCTGATATAACTCTGTAATCTGTAAGTCCGTCATAGCAGGCAACTGACCTGCGCAGATTCCCAGGGCTGCATCGCCTGCTCTGACTTTTTCCAGAATGACCGGGGTATGGTGAGTATGAAAGCTCAACCCCGGATCCTGTATAAGATATTGTGCAAGGAAAGGCCCCAGATAAGCAGCCAGTACTGTTTCTGAGCACGCCAGGTGCAGTGTGCTGTCATCTGTCATCTGCTGATGATCAAACAATAGCCCTTTAAGTGTCACCAGTTCAGGACCGGCTTCTGCTAAAAGCTCTTTAGCTTCTGGTGTGAGCTGGATATTACGGCCTCTGGGTTCTATCAGCTTTTTACCCAAACGGGCTTCCAGGTTAGCAATACGTTTGCTGACGGCAGACTGACTGATATACAACCGACTGCCCACTTTACCCATAGTGCCTTCCTGGGCCAGCACATACAGGGTTTCTAAGCCCTCAAGTAGCACCAGATATTCTCCTGCTTATTGATCCGGTCGATTTTTCTTCAGCCGTTTGCTGAGCGCGGGTTGCGAGATGCCCAGCAGGCGAGCCGCCATTGATTGATTATTGTCTGCCCGGCGAAGGGCTTCCTCAACCAGCAGGCTATCCATCATCGCCAGAGTTGGTAAAGGTTGCTCCGGATTAAACTGAACCGGCACCTCTTCACAGGCTGATACCGGTAGCTCCGCATCCTGTTCCAGCAGGTGGCGGAAGCTTTCCAGTGACAGCATATGTGATCGATGGCGGCTAAGGGCATCAAATATCAGAGCCCTGAGCTCTCGGATATTACCCGGAAAATGGTAGTTGCTCAGTAATAATGGCAACTCAGCCGGATATGATGGCACATTTTTCGACATCTCTTTTGCTGCCTGAGTGAGAAAGTGGTCGAGCAGCAATGGCAGATCTTCCTTTCTCTGACGTAATGCAGGCAGCATGACCTGATGAATGCAGAGGCGATAATAGAGATCTCGCCGGAATCGACCATCCTGCTGATGTTGTTGCAGATTCTGGTGAGTGGCAACAATAATTCTGGCCTGGCTACGTTTAGGACGGTCACTGCCTAACGGGTAATATTCACCTTCCTGTAGCAGACGCAATAGTTTTACCTGAGAGGCCATGCTCAAATCGCCAATTTCATCCAGAAACAGAGTGCCACCGGCGGCTTCTTCAATCAGGCCCGCACGGCTGCGATCTGCTCCGGTAAAGGCACCTCTCTGATGGCCAAACAGAGTATCAGCAAAGACATTATCATCAAGACCGGCAATATTGACGGTGACCAGAGGTCCGTTACGTCCACTGAGGTCATGAGCGGCTTTAGCGATCAGCTCTTTGCCTGTGCCGCTTTCTCCACAGATAAGAACCGGCTGATTGCTGTGAGCAATAGACTCCAGGTACTGAAAGATGGCTCGCATCTGAGGACTACGGGTCACTATGTCGTCGAAGACTCCGGGATGCTCCAGATGGTTGTGCATCATGCGCTGAGTCAGTGCCTGATTCTCCAGCCGGAGTTCCTGCATACGGATTGCTCGTCGTATTCCTTCGGTCAGTCGATCCTCTTCGGTTGTTTTTACAAAGTAATCAAATGCCCCCAGCTTCAGGCTTTCAACGGCAGATTCCACCTGATTCAGGCCGGAGATAATAATAACGGCAATCTCAGGATGTTGCTCGGCAATCATCTGCAGTACCTGTTGTCCGGCGATGTGGGGCATTGTCAGATCAAGTAAGACCAGGCCGATATGATGCGTCTGTAGCAGTGAAATGACCTGACGGCTATCATCGCAACGGTACAGGTGGTTAATACCAGCGCGTTCCAGCGTAATACTCAGACTACGCAGGAAAGATGCTTCGTCATCGACCAGAAGTACGCCGAATTCCGGATATAGGGTCTGATTTATCATGATGTTCTTGTGATGGCTCAAACGGTGCGGATAAATAGATTAGTATACCTGAGCATTCTGTGCTGTATTCAGGAATGATTAACCTGTGATTCCGAGTGCATGGAATAGCTATCAGTGGTTTGTGCAGTGGTGCTGGCAGGAAAAGTCAGTGTGACCCGTGTTCCTTCACCGGGTTCAGAGGAAAACTGCATCTGGCCATTATGGGCCTGAACAATACCACTGGATACAGACAGTCCCAGCCCGGTGCCACCCTGTTCTCTTTTAGTGGTAAAGAAAGGGTCTATCAGGCGTTTCAGGTTCTCGCTATCAATACCGCAACCCTGATCGATCACTTCCAGTCCGACCTGGCCGGAACCTGCATCGTAAAACGTACGGATACTGACGGCCTGTTGTCGATGACCCAGCGCCTGGCAGGCATTCAGAATCAGGTTAATGATCACCTGCTCTATCCGTTGGGCGTTACCGGCCACAGCTGGCATGGGCTGGTAATACTCGACACTGAAGTGATCGGTCGATTTCCGGATAGAGTTATCGACCAGGCGAATCGCCATCTCTGTGACCTCATTAAGATCAAAGGGAGCGTGCTCATCATCATGACGCTGGCGGGCAAAGTCTTTCAGATCTTCGACAATACGTTTGATACGCCGTGAGCTGTCCTGCATATCGGAGAGTAATAATGGAATTTCATCCCGCATTCTGGAATAAGGCAACCCAGCCAGTAAAAAATCGCCATGCTGCTGATAATGCTGTTCCAGAATATCCTCACAATCCTGCCAGGCATCCCGTACCATAGGAATATTCAGCAGTAATAATCCGGCAGGATTGTTGATCTCATGGGCGACACCTGAAACCAGAATGCCCAGAGAAGTCATCTTATCCGCCTGTATCAGTTGCTGTTGTCTGATATTCAGTTCTTCAGAACGCCGGTCGACCTCTTTTTTCAGCATACGATTCCATACCACTGTACCGCCCAGTACCACTAATAGCAGGGCTGATACAATCGCTGCAACTTTGCCCAGGTTTTTCCAGTCCGACGTGTGTTCCTGTAGCGGGCTTAGCCATTTATTATAGATTTGCTGCTGACGTCCGGTATTTTTAAGGATAGCCAGTCCTTCACTGAACTGAGCCAGAAGAGCATCGTTTCCTTTGCGTACTGCATAACCATAACGCTGAGCCTGAAAAGTACGGCCGACAGGAATAATATTGGATAACCCCAGCTCTTTACCAACATAGAGTCCGGGAAGATTGGCAACCAGAGCATAATCATGTTTGCCTGAGGCCAGTCTGCGCAGTGCATCTGCATGGGTGGGAACTGTAATCAGCCTGGCTCCGGTTTTATTGCTGATCAGATAGTCGTGCATAATCCCGTTTTCCTGCACGACCACTTCTTTGCCTGCCAGCTGCTGCAGTAAGCTGATTCTCTGTGCACCACGACGGGCAAAAACAGATTGGTGAATAATGGCATGAGCCGGACTGAAGTCAAAAATCCGGCTGCGTTCTTCTGAGCGTATCATACCCTGAAGGGCATCAATCTGGCCCTGCTCAAACGCTTTACGTATCTGAGACCACTCACCCATACGAAAACTGACTTTCATGCCCATGACCTCGGCAATAGCACGGGTCAGATCAACGTTATAGCCGGCAGGTTCACCCTGATCATTGATAAATTCGTAGGGGGGATAGTTATAATCTCCGCCAATGACAACCGTTTTCTGTGTCTCATCACCAAAGGCATTAATGCTGGATAAAAGCAGGGATAGTACTGCTATAAGAGAGATAATGTGTGGAGTAGCGGAATATAGCCAGTCAGGCATCAGTGTCTGAGTTTCAGCCTGATCATCAGTCGTGTGTGCCATTGATGAGCAACAGGCCGATGATACCGTATTCAGTGTTTTTATAGGTGCTAGCAGAGAGTTTCCAGAAATAACGCGCATAAGCCTGACGACAACCAGAAAAAGGCCGTTCCTGTGGCAAAATCACAGGAACCATTCGGGGTGTCATCATAACCTATTAAGACCTTAGTTTAATATCCGTCAGATGAAGTAAATGAGTTTATGCGTGACTTTATGGTCAGGCTAATTCAGTCGCAATAAAGCTAACCTGGTTACGTCCGTTCTGTTTGGCAAAGTACAGGCAATGATCTGCCAGGGATAAGAGTTCATCAGGCTGAATATCAGATGGTGTATCTGCATTCAGCACAGCGACACCTATGGATACGGTCAGTTGCAGTGTTTTGTTGTTGCCAGGTTCTACACGCATCTGCTCAAGATTACTACGGATTCGCTCGGCAACCAGAGAGGCATTGTCTGTATCTGTATCAGGCAGAAGAATTGCAAACTCCTCTCCACCCAGGCGCCCCGGCAGATCTGTTTCACGTAGTGAGTCCTGAACAACCACTGCCAGTTCTTTCAGTACCTGATCACCCACAGCATGTCCGTACTTGTCATTGACTCTTTTGAAATGATCAATATCCAGCATACACAATGCCATTGGATGTTTGTAGCGACGGGAGCGAGCAAACTCCTGTTCCAGCCTGTTCATAAACTGACGCCGGTTTGGCAATGATGTCAGTTCATCCGTATTGGCCATCTGAATCAGTCTGGCTTCAGTCTGATATTGTTCGATCAGCATACTGACAAAGTTTGCACTGCCCTCGATCAACTCAATATCGCTGGGAGCAGGCGCTGCCGGATATTGATGATACAGGGCAAAAGTACCGAGAATACGCCCATTTTTCCCCCGGACTGGTTCTGACCAGCAGCTGCCCAGATTAAAACTGGCAGCCAGTTCTTTGAAACCTGACCAGTAGGGATGATTCTGAATATCTTCTACAATGACTCTTTCGTTACGGAATGCCGCTGTACCACAGGAACCCACGCCTTCTCCAATCCTGACACCATTAATGGCGTTGTTATAAGCCTCTGGTAAACTGGGCGCAGCACCACTCAGCAGATGTTGCCCATCTGCATCCAGCAGCAAAATTGAACCTCTGATATCAGGCTTCTGCTCTTCAATTCCTTTCAGAACCTGTTCCAGCACATAGCTGAGCGGCTGCCCTTTCAGAGCCGCATGCATCGCCTGGCTTCTGATTTTGTCCAGTGCCTGTAATCGTCGTTGCTGAGTAATGTCTTCTCCCGCGCTGAGCACTCCGGTAAATTCGCCATTACTGTCATACTGAATGGCATTGTGCCAGGCTATTAGCAGCAGTTCTCCCTGACTGGTTCTGATTTTGCTTTCAGAGTAACGTTTCTGATGAATTCGTTTTCCCCCGGTAACCAGCTGCTGGAACTCCTCTTTTTCCTGATCTGGCTCTGACAGAAAGCGTTCACTGAACCAGTACTGGCTAATGACATCCTGCTCCTGACAGCCCAGCAGTTCGCAGGCTTTTCGGTTGATCAGGCTGATATAACCATCTTTATCCAGAGCGATAATCATGGTTTCAACAGTATCCAGATAGCTCTGGGCTCTGTCTCTTTCCCGAGCTGCCAGACGATGAGTTCTGATCAGATCACGAATCATGCCTATCAGCAAAAAAGTAAAGGCCAGACCGGATACCAGTACCAGTAACGATCGATTCGGGTCCCGATGACCCAGCTCATCCAGGCGTTCGGGATGGATGCTGAGCCGGAACTGCCAGTGACGCCCCATAGCGCTGAATGTCAGCATATGGCTCAGCCAGTCCTCTTTTATATCTTCCAGATTGGTTTGAGCCGCTTCTGTCAGAGGGGCATCAGTAATGTCCTGCATTTGCATTGCTGTCTGCTGATCATGAAGCGCGAGGGCATCCAGTATTATTTGAGGTTTTACCAGGGCCGCGATAAATCCCCGAATATTGTTTTGTCTTTCCTGCGGATCTTGTGATGGTTCTTCAGGACCAAAGACCGGACGAAAGAAAATGATGGAGCTACTCCCCTGTTTATCCTGAACGATGGCAAATGGAGCGGTTGAGGCAAAGCTCATACCCTGACTCAATATTTTCTGCATTGCCTGCCTGTTCTGGGAACGTGAGCTGGCATCGAACCCGATAATCATGCGATTACGAGCTATCGGCTCTGAATATTCAACCGGGTAGTACTCACTTCTTGACGCTGCTGGCTGCATACTATTGTCTTCAGCCCTTAGCGCTGTAATCTGACCTATAAAACCTTGCCAGCGAAGCCTGCGTTCAAAATCCGCTCTGTCTTCACCCTTGATTCTGGGGATCCAGTGTATACCCCATAATTCCGGGTGTCGCTCCAGTACCGGTCGGGTGAATACTTTAAACTGTTCCCGGCTGACATTTTCATGGCTGTCAAAGAAACTGCCAACAGAATCGATGATCTCTACAGTCGCACTGATACTGGTCTTCAGTTGGGCAAGGCGTTCATCTGCCAGGCTTTCTATTCTGGCCTGGGTTTGTTTCTGCTCCATCACTGAACTGTAAAAAAATGCAGACAAGCTAAGTACTACCCCGACAAAAGCTGTAGATAGCAGGTAGATACGTCTTTTCAGTGGCTGGATATCTGAGTCTTTGGAGGTTGACATGATATGTCGCTATAGCTCCTGATGGCACTGGAGAGAATCCTGTTTACATGGGGCTGTAAACACAGATAAATATTCATCAATCATCATGTTTCTTTACACAGTATATTCCTCTGGTATGCATAATTAAACCTGTCGGCTTCGGATTAGTCCGCTCTTTACAATCAGCTTTTTCTGATATGTTACCGGGGGCTCATTTCCAGAAGTTAAGACTAAAGATTGGACGCTGTCTGCCGCGGGATTCGAGGATAATAAAGATAAATTTTCTGCAGGCAGATAAATCAGGTCAGATTAATTATTTTCAGGTTGCGATATATCGGTCAATGTCAGGATATGCGATAAACCTGAAAGTAAGAATAAAACAACTTCTTTCATGAAATGTTGGCTGAAGTACAGGAACAGACGCTGAAACCTGATTTTGTAGCCGGAGATTCCTGACAGAGCTGTGCCAGTAATCGGACCAGATTGTCATCCCGATATTTACTGGAAAGGAAGTCTGATCGCTGCCAGGCCTTTATGGGGTTATTGCTGTGTGAAGATCAGTATATGTACTGTACTGGGATAACCCTCAGGAACCTGCTCGTGATATTTATCGCCATTCATATATATCCATTCAAACTACAACGATAACAGCAAATAAACTATGAAACTGAAATCCTTTTGAAATCAGATAATGCAACAGCAAATACTCTCTTTTCCAATTCAATCTGATTTTTAGCCAATGGTATTGTTTCCATGATTAATTTTGAACCTGATGAGCAACAACTGAACATGCGGCGGTTAGCGCAGAAATTTGCCCGGAATACGATTCGCCCTGTTGCCTTCGAATATGATGACGCTGAGACGCCACCATGGCCTGTCTTAGCACAAGCTGCTCAACAGGGGTTAATGAGCTATCGGTATCCGGAGCAGTATGGCGGATCAGGAATTGATAGCGTTCTGACAGCATGCCTGGTGTCAGAAGAGTTTGGCTGGGGTTGTGCTGGCATTGGTAATAATCTACTTGCCGGAGACACTGGGGTATTACCGATCCTGCTCAATGGAAATTCTGAGCAAAAGTCTCGTTATATTCCCCAGTTTTGCGATAAAAAACAGGTGAGAACAGGTGCATTTGCTTTAACGGAGCCAAATGCCGGATCAGATATTTCTGCTATTCGTACTACCGCTGTGCCCGATGGCAACGACTATGTGATCAATGGTGAAAAAACAATGATTACTGCAGCGGGTATTGCTGATCTGTATATTATTTTTGCTCAACTGGAACATGCAGGAATCACTGCATTCATTGTTGAAGCTGACAGCACTGGTCTTTCTATAGGTGGGACATACAGAAAAACAGGTATGAGAGCTTCTCAGGTAGGGAGTATTCAATTAAAGAATGTGCGCGTTCCTGCTTCGAACCGACTGGGAGAGGAAGGACAAGGTTTTTATATTGCTATGCGATTTTTTGAGTATAACCGTCCTGTTCTTGCCGCCTTAGCCGTTGGTGTGGCACGTGCTGCCTATGAATATGCGCTTGAATATGCACAGAAACGAGTGCAGTTTGGCCAACCTGTGATCAGTAATCAGGCCATCAGTTTTATGCTGGCTGATATGGCAACCGAAATTGATGCCGCACGTCTTTTAGTATGGCGAGCTGCGTCACTGGTAGATAAAAATTTGCCTGCCAATGCTCAGGCCAGTATGGCAAAAGTTTATGCAACTGATATGGCGGTGAAAGCAACAAATAATGCCGTACAAATTTTAGGAGGAATGGGCGTTATGCGTGATCACCCGGTAGAAAAGTGGGCTCGCGATGCCAAAGTATTACAAATTGTTGAAGGTACAGGGCAGATTCAACGCATGATTATCTCTCAGTTAGTGAGTACAGGTAAAAACTGATGTTAGAAAAGAATTTATCAGTAATCCATTGTACCACTCAGCAAATTATAACCTCTGGATTGCCTTTTCATCAGATGTTTGAAGCCCAGGCTCAAAAGTTTCCAGATTCAATCGCTGTCAGATTTAATGCAGCCAGTATTAAATATAGCGAATTGAATAATCGCGCGAATCAGTTGGCCCGCCATCTGAAAGCTATTGGAGTCGCTACGGATGTAGTGGTCGGGCTACATATATCCTGTTCGATAGATACAATTATTGCAATGATCGCTATTCTGAAAGCGGGGGGAACATATGTCCCACTAGATCCATCTTATCCTCAGGAACGTCTGATATATATGTTAGAGGATACCCGGCTTTCGATTTTAATTACAAAGGAAGATGAGCAAACAGGATTATTGGATGCATTAAATTTACAAACCATCACTCCAGTTTTTTTAGATACTGATGCCGTTATTATCAGCAAACAATCTCACAAAAACCTTGATACAAATGTCTCTCCTGTTGATTTAATGTATATAATTTATACTTCAGGCTCTATGGGGAAGCCCAAAGGTGTAATGGTTAGCCATGCCAATGTAACGAGGCTTTTTGCCGCTACTCAGGCCCACCTTCGCTTTGATGAGTATGATGTGTGGACTTTATTCCACTCTTATTCTTTTGGTTTTTCTGTATGGGAAATCTGGGGGGCACTGGTACATGGTGGCACATTAGTTATTGTTCCTCCTTCCGTTAGACAGAATCCTGATTCATTTCATTATCTGGTGTATAAGGAAAATATCACCGTACTCAGTCAGACTCCTTCTGCATTCAGTCTGTTCCAGTTATCTGATACAACATCAGGGCACAGCGACGATTCAGTGTTACGTTATATTGTATTCAGCGGTGAGTCATCAGATCCGGAAGTGCTTAAAAGATGGATACAAAAGCGAGGTGATGAGCAACCACAATTAATCAACATGTATGCGATTACAGAAACCGCAGGAGAAATTACTTATCGTCGAATAAGACAAACAGAATTGAGCGACAATGAGCGTAATAACATCGGTATACCATTGCCTGATGTACGGATTTATTTGTTAGATGGTAACCAACGGCCTGTTCCTCGAGGAGAAACAGGAGAAATGTATATCGGTAGTACAGCCGTTGCTCAGGGCTATCTGAATTTATCAGAATTGACGCAGCAACGTTTTTTATCCGATCCATTTCAATCTGAAAATAATGCTCGCATGTATAAAACAGGTGACCGGGCACGTTGTCTGCCAAATGGAGAAATTGAATTTTTAGGGCGCGCTGATGAGCAGGTTAAGATTCGAGGCTATCGAGTTGAGCCTGTTGAAATTCAACAGCTATTAATACAACACCAGAAGATCAGAGAAGCAATTGTTGTCACTCAATTAAGTTCAAATAGTACTCCCATTCTGGTTGCGTACTTTGTACCCAAAGCGGAACCATTAACTACCGAGGAACTAAAACATTACCTGAAAGCTACCTTACCTGATTACATGATTCCGGGTAGATTCATTGCGTTAGATCGTTTGCCTCGCTCAATTAATGGAAAAATTGATCGTCAGGCATTGAGTTTAGCTGAAGATAGGGTGGTAGAAAAAGCAAAGGGTTATGTTGCACAGACGGCAGAAGAGGAAGCCCTGGCAGCATTATGGAAGTTAAATGCATCACCTGAGCCAATAAATATATTAAGTGGAGGCTCTACTAATAAACCTGACTTATCTGCAGCACTCCCACAAACAGCAGTAGAAAAGTCATTGGCAGTGATATGGTCTGAGGTTTTAAACCAGCCAATGATCACATTAGATGATAGTTTTTTCGAACTGGGTGGAAACTCTCTGTTAGCAGCACAAATTATTTATCAAATTAATGATGTATTTAATGTTTCTTTATCTATGCGGGAGTTGATGGATAATAGTAGTATTAATGAACTATCTGTTATTATTGCAGAACGACAATCATCAACGGATGAGCTAGATGATATTCTGGAAGGCCTGGCTGAACTATCTGATGAAGAGGCACAGCAATTATTGTTTGAATCAATGAATGAATCAGACGCCTCTGTTGAAACTGAAAGGAAAGAAGCTAATACATTGGGGAACCTTGCCTGTCAGGATGAAACTTACATGCGAATGGCAATTGAGCAGGCCAGAGCTGCAATAGAAAATGGGCAAAACCCTATAGCCGCTTGTGTAGTTAAAGATGGTATGATAGTAGCGAGTGAGTATAACCAGGTATCACAACAAACAGATATTACTGCGCATGCAGAATTATTAGCTTTAAGGTCTGCCTGTAAACAACTTAACTCTCTTGATTTATCTGGTTGTGTACTATATATAACTTTAGAACCTTGCCCCATGTGCTTCAGTGCCAGCCAATGGGCTGGTATTGACAAAATTGTCTTTGGTGCCCGACGTGATGATGCCATCAAATTTGGTCTGGGTAATGAATCGGTTCATGTTCATACAATGAAAGAGCTGACTGATAGCTCAATTGAATTGGTCGAAGACTGCTTACGAGATGAGAACCTCTCATTACTGAAAACATGGCTGAATGAAAAGAATTATACTCAATATGATGGCATTGCTAAGCAATTTCAACAAATCAAGGATTCACCGATTAATAGACATGTTGTTGATTATACTTTTTTCAATTTAATTAACAATCTGGGTGATAATAAAAAAATTCTTGATTTAGCCTGTGGAGAAGGAAGTGTTTGTCGTCAGTTAAAGCAGCGAGGTGCACGCCATGTTGTTGGAGTCGATATTTCTTCAGCAATGATCAGCCTGGCCAGACAAAAAGAGAAAAATGAATCACCAGCGATAGAGTATATTTGCCAGGATATTTTAGCACTTGGAAAAATTGGTGATTTTGATCTGGTTGTTGCCTCCTTTCTACTTAACTATGCAAAAACAGAAGCTCAATTAGTTAAAATGTGTCAAGTAGCTTTTGATAACCTTAATTCTGGAGGCTGCTTTATTTTAATTAATGAAAATTTCGAACAGTTACCTGATAAATTTCAAGGTTATGAACGCTATGGTTATACTAAAAAAATTACTGAACCCTGGCAAGATGGTTCCGTGATTACATACACTATATCCGATGGTGATAATGAATTTGATTTCAATGGTTATTACTGGGGAAAAGATATTTATCAATCTGCATTTAAAATAGCAGGGTTTAATAAAGTTGAACTATATGGTTTGTCATGTTCACCTCAAGGTATTAATGAGTACGGATCTGCGTTTTGGCAAAACCTTATTGATAATCCTCCATTTATTGGAATTATTGCAAGAAAATAGAGAAAGAAGCATATGCAATCTAAAAAAACTATTAGCCTTGCTGAAAAAATCGCTCGCTTATCGCCTGATCAAAAAGCTTTGCTTAGGGCAAAGCTTAAAAATAACGATAGTAATATAAAGCCACTTTTACCCCAGTCTCGAAATAAAATCATTCCCTTGTCATTTGCTCAGCAAGGCTTCTGGTTATTTGAGCAGTTAGAACAAGGTCAGACTGTTAATAATGAATGGACTGCTTGTCGCATAGATGGCTCACTCAATATCGAAAATCTGAAGTATAGTATTCATACTATCATTGAACGCCATGAGATCCTGCGCACTCAATTTGTAATTAAAGATGAACAGCCGGTACAGATAATTAAAAGTAATTTCAATATTGATTTAGATGTAGAGTCTTTACAATACCTGTCTGAAGAAAAACGATGGGCAGAGATGAAAAAACTCTCAATATTAGAAACCCAGCGTCCATTTGATCTGAGTGAAGCACCGCTATTACGTATACGAATATTCAAAATTAATCAGTATACACATGTATTGTTATTAGTTTTTCATCATATTGTAACTGATGCCTGGTCAGCAGCCATCTTTTATGAAGAGTTAGGGCGGACGTACACTACACTCTCACATCAGCATCCAGCTTTACCAGATGAACTGCCAGTACAGTATGCTGACTATTCAATCTGGGAACAAGAACAGCCATACAGTCAGATATTAAAAAAGCAACTCACCTATTGGAAAAAACAACTGACGAACCTTTCCCCTCTTGAGCTACCTATTGATTATCCTCGCCCCGGCAAGCAACGTTTTCAGGGGGCAGAGCAATCAATTATCTTACCTTCTGCAGCACTTACATCTTTAAGAGTGCTAAGCCAGCATGAAAACTGTAGCATTTTTATGGCATTATTAGCTGTCTTTCAAATATTATTATATCGCTATAGTGGTCAGAGTGACATCGCCGTTGGTTCTCCTGTTACCAATCGAAAACAACCTGTAACCAGAAAGCTGATTGGTTGTTTTATTAATACTCTTATTTTTCGTAGTACTTTGTTACCAGACCTTTCATTCCGTATCTTGTTACAAAAAGTACGTGATATGGTCTTAGATGCTTTAAACCACCAGGATGTGCCTTTCGAAAAGCTAGTCGAAGCATTACAGCCAGAGCGTGATTTAAGCCGAAATCCTTTATTTCAGGTAATGTTTGTTTATAACGATACAATGTCAAGTATCGACCATTTTGGCACTTTAAATACCAGCCTGGTAAGAATTGAAAGCACTGTGTCAGCTTTTGATTTAAGTCTTCATGTTACAGAACATGACAACAATTTAAAAGCTTACTTTAGATATAATACTGGCTTATTTAAAGAGGCCTCGATACAGCGCATGGCTGAACACTTCGCTTTATTAATTGCCGCTATAACTGATGCGCCTGATAAGATAATAAGTCAGATACCCCTATTAACTTATGTAGAAACCCAGCAGTTAAAAAAATGGAATAACACTACAGCTGATTATCCTGAAAATAAAACTATTGTTGATTTGTTTGAGCAACAAGTAAAAAAAACACCTGATGATATTGCTTTAGCTTTTGAAGAGCATTCGTTGACTTATCATCAGCTTAATCAGCAAGCTAATCAGCTTGCTAATTATCTTCTTTCTATTAAAGTTGAAGATGGGGGGTATTTACTGGCTTCCCTTAATAATCCAGTGATAGCTATTGCTATAGAGCGCTCATTAGAAATGGTGATAGGTTTATTAGCAGTAATGAAGGCTGGTGGTGCTTATTTGCCACTTGACCCGGATTATCCTGTAGAGCGTCTGGCTTTTATGCTTAATGACTCAAACTCTTCTTTACTTTTGACACAGAGTAAATTTTGCCAGATAACAGATCAATTAATTGCTAATAATAATATTGATCGAGTTTATATAGACTCTTATTGTTCAAATGATGTTTGTGACGATTTAGATGTTAACATCAATTCAGATACTCTGGCTTATGTTATTTATACATCAGGTTCAACGGGTAAGCCTAAAGGTGTTAAAATTGGTCATCGCTCTGTTGTTAACCTTTTAACATCAATGCATAACCTTACCGGAATATCTCCACAAGATTCACTTCTTTCTATTTCTTCTGTATCCTTCGATATTATGGGATTAGAGGTTTATCTCCCTCTTATCTGTGGTGCAAAAGTTGTTATTGCTAATAAAGAAATAATCAAAGATGGTCTGAGTTTAGCAAAAAAATTAAATGATAACTCCGTTACTATGATTCAGGGGACTCCTGCAACATGGAGACTGTTACAGCTTGCCAACTGGGTTGGGAATAATAAAGTTACCATTTTATCTGGCGGTGAATCACTTCCTATTGATTTAGCCCTGTATTTAAAGTCCAGATCGAGGAATGTATGGAATTTTTATGGTCCTACCGAAACTACTATCTGGTCAACAGCTTATTTTCTGAAGGAAATATCAGGTAGTAACCCTATACCTGTTGGCTATCCTGTTATGAATACCAGAGTTCATATACTGGATAGATATATGCAGCCAGTTCCAGTTGGCGTACATGGAGAGTTATATATCAGTGGAGATGGGCTGGCACATGGCTATATTAATCAACCTGAGCTAACAGCTGAAAAATTCAGAGTACATTCTTTTGATGATGAAGATCCTATCCGTATATATAAAACTGGTGATTTAGCATGCTACCTGCCTGATGGCAATATTGAAATTCTTGGGCGTATAGATAAACAAACAAAGCTAAGAGGGTTTCGTATCGAATTAGATGAAGTAGATGCCATACTATTACAACACCCAGATATACAGGAGGCTGCAACAATAATAAAAGGCCAGTCGGATATTGATAAGAAAATAGTTTCCTATATTGTTACTAAAAATAAAGAAAAAGTATTTATTGATGGCCTTCGCCAATACTTAAAACAAAAACTACCAGACTATATGCTGCCTTCTGCTTTTGTAGCTCTGCCAGCGTTACCTTTAACACCTAATGCTAAAGTTGACCTTGATGCTCTTCCTGACTCAGAAGAGTTTAGAAAACTGTCTCAAGAAGTAACGTCAGCTCCTAAGGGTAAAATAGAATGCACTTTAGCCAGATTATGGCAGCAAGTATTAAATATTCCATCAGTTGGTAGAGATGACAATTTTTTTGATTTAGGAGGTCATTCACTACTATTTCTTAAACTGTCCAATTTAATTAAAAAAGAACAGGATGTTTTTTTACCTGATAATGTTTTATTGCAAGGGTATTCAATAAAAGATCAGGCTATATATATTAGCTCGCTTTCATATCTGTCTTTAGCCGAAAAAAATATAAACTATTTAGCTTTATCGGATAGTGACCGTAGCAAAATATTAACTCTGGCCAACGGTAAAAACCAGCAGCAGCACTCTGACTATCCGTTGATATTTCCATATAATGAAGGCCTATCCGGAATTCCTTTGTATTTTGTGTCTGGGAGCAAGTACCTTGCCAGTCATATAAAAAACAGGCCTTACTATGAGTTATTATCTGGTTTTAACCTGATTAAGCTGGATCAGTCTAATATCAATGTCCTGGCGGATTATTATGCCAGGGCAATAATTGATATGAACCCTTCCGGGCCTTATATATTAGGTGGGTACTGTTCAGGCGGGTTATTAGCTTTTGAAATAGCCCGGCGTATATTGGCTGATAATAGGATTGTTCCATTATTAATTCTGGTAGATCAGAGTTTGCCATACCCTTATTCAGGGAAAATTGCCTTTTTACCCTTTTATAATAATCGTTCGCTAGCTGCAGATCTTTCGCACCCTGATACAGAGGAGCTGGCTGAAAAGTACTATCCTGAAGGGTGGACTGTTGATGCAATTGATTGTGATCATATGGAAGAGTTGAGTTACACTTCTTCTATTTTAATATCTGAACGTATTGAAGCCCGGATACAGCAGGCAGTAGATAATAAAAAAATTCTTCCATTACCTGAATCAGCTAAACGGTATGAGATAGAGTCAGAGTTAAAATCCCATGATTTTAATAATTTGCTTTTTAATATTTCAGTGACCAATAATAGTGAGGAAATATGGCCAGCGAAACAGGTATGTATAACTGATTTATGGCTGTCGTCTTCAGGCAAGATAATAGAGTTTAAAAGAAATAAACTTATTATAGATCATGATATTTCTCCTGGGGAGAAATATAGCTTTTTATATTCTGCTAATAAAGTCAGAGAGTCGGGAGAGTTTACATTATATTTGTTTTTGTCAGACCTGTTTGGTACTGATTTTAACTATCAATATGGCCAGAAATTTAAACTTGGAATCACTAGTTATGACTCTCCTCCTATAGATATTGAGTCTATAGATAAAATGGCAGAAGCAGGTGAATTAAATACTGCTATTCAGCATTATAAGCATTATTTGCATGATAATAGTGCAGATAGAGTAAAAGTTCTGATAAAAATTGCTAATATCATTGGACAAGCTCGTGGGCCTCAATGCTCTGTAGATATAAGTAAACTTGCGTTGCAGGCTAATCCTGATGAAAAAGAAAAAGCTAATATCTATCAGACTCTTTATGAAGAGTATTACTCTCTGAAAGATTATGCTAATTCTGAGTTTTATTTAAATAAGTTTTTAAAAACAAATAGTACGTTGAAATCGGCGCTATATCTTGCGCTAATTTATACTGAGCAGAAAAAATATTCAGAAGCAAACAAGATTTTTTTGAGTCAAATAAAGAAACATAAAGATCACTATCCTAATGTACTGTCTAAAGCTTTAATGATATTTGCTGAAAATGTTATAAGAAATAATGTTGATGGGAGGTATTTAAGCTCTATATTTAAAAATAAGCCGTCGATAAATAATAATCAAGTACAGTTTTTATTCAATTATGCGCAATTTAAAATTAATGAGAATAAGCTTGAGGATGCAGAGGTTATCCTGGAAGAACTTATTGATTATTATCCTTTTTTGTTACCTGCTTATGAAATGTTGTACAGTATCAATATTGGAGTAAATCAGATTGATAAAGCTATTAAAATTAAAGAGAAAATGTGCAGGCTAAGTCCTTTTTCTATAACACATAAAAGGGAGTTGGCAGAGTTAAAGGAAAATAAAAAGCTGAAAAATTATGATTGATCCCCATATCATAATTTTTTGTGCTCTTGTACATGGTCATTATTTCACAAAGATTTAAGCGCTTAACATTAATATTTTCTCCAGTTAACGCACGGAGAGCCATTATAGCTGCACTTTGTGGAGCCTCGGGGGCTGGAGTGGCTGCTGTTTCATAATTCTCTACAGCATTTGATTCGTTTTTATTGTATTATTTATTTGTGGGAAAAATTCCCTCTTTGCAAATGCAAACGGGTTCACAGACCAGTTTCAGGCTTTGAGTTACCCTGGACATTCGGGTGTCCGACCCGGTTTGAAATGTGGATGATATCACCATGAATAAAATGACTTCTGCTCTGGCAGGTATATTGTGTTTCAGTGCGGCAGGTTTGATGGCTCTGTCCGCCTCCGCTCAGACTCCTAATGCATCTGCATCGGCAGGTCTTAACCTGACGGGTTTATCTTACTGGTCTACTCAATGGACACTCATTGACGTAATGAAACAAGCGTCTAATGGCCGTGGTCAGCTTTGGGCTACCAGTAATATGGATTCCTGGGTATTTAATACCGGACATCAGGCACAACTGGATCTGGATGAAAATGGCTGGCCCAGATCATTGCCGGACCGGAGCAGCAGTGATTTTCATTATGTCAGTACCATCATTTTTCAGGATAACGCGCATTATCCCGTCGGGGATTACACCGTCTTATATGACGGGGAAGGTGAGCTGAATTATGGTGGTGTGACGCTGATTTCTTCCTCTGCCGGACGTGATGTGGTGCGTCTGGATGAAGGTCGTTATTTTCATTTACAGATTCGCAGTACAGATCCTGAAAATAACGGCAATTACCTGCGCAATATCCGTATTATTGCTCCCGGTGGTCTCTGTGGGGCTGCTCTGAGTTTTGCACAGCAGGCGAATAATTGTACCGAACCTGATCAATTTACTGCTTTTGCCAGTATGGAAAAACCACCGGTTTTTCATCCGCTTTTTCTTCAGGATATTGCGCCTTTCAGAACGCTGCGTTTTATGCGTTTTCTGAATACCATCAATAATCCGGTAAAGGAATGGAGTGAAAGCGCCAGACCAGAACATGCCAGTTGGGCACTGAATGCCGGAGCGCCTGTGGAGGTTGCTGCAGAGATGGCTAATGAAGTGCAGGCTGAGCCCTGGCTTAATCTGCCGGTACGTGTCAGTGATGATTATGCTCGTCAGGCGGCGATGACGGTTAAAGAGACGCTGGACGATCATCTGACACTGTACCTGGAATATGGTAATGAACTCTGGAACAGTGCTTATCCTTATATTCTGGATGGCATGTACGCTGAAGAACAGGGGAAGCAGCTCTGGCCCGATGCCGGGGTGTCCGATTTTGAATACCGGCTGAACTATTACGGTATGCGCAGTGCTCAGATCTGTGCAATCTGGAAAGATGTGTTTTCTGATAGCCCTGAGCGGGTTCAGTGTGTGATGGGAGGCATGGGAGCAAACAGCTGGGTGAATAATCAGTCCTTATCCTGTCCGCTATACGCTGTCAGTCAGGGACGTTCCTGTGCTGTAGATATGTCCGCACTGGCTATTGCACCTTATTTTGCCGGTTATATGGCTGATGATCGTTATCTGCATATTCTGTCAGAGATCTCAGAGGTTAATCAGCAATCGCAGGATGGTCTGGAGACGCTGTTTGATGAACTCTATCGTGGCCTTTTCAGAGAGCTGACAGAAGATCCGAATCTGGAAGAGTGGCAGCAGGCTCCGGCAAATGGCGCGCTGGCGCAGGCCAGAGGGTATATTGAAGAAAACAAAGCTCTGGCAGACGAGTATGGCCTGCAGCTGGTCGCATATGAAGGCGGTCAGCATCTGACATATGCCGGCAATATACAGGGGGACAGAGAAGCGATTAATGAGCATGTCTTTCTGGCAGCCAATCGGGACCCCAGAATGGGACAGGCTTTTAAGGATCACCTGACAGACTGGCATGAAGCGGGTGGGGCCGTATATGTGTTATTTGAATCAACCGGACGTTATGGCCGTTATGGTGCATTTCCTCTGAAGGAATATCAGCTACAGCCTGAATCCGAAACGCCTAAAATGACGGCAGTGCTGGAGTATATGCAGCAACCTTGTCTGTGGAATGGTTGTGAGCGTATTACTCATTCTCAGGATGATAATCAAGGATCAGCCAGTCCGGATGATGGAATCAATGATGACTCCAGTACTTCGGGTAGTGATCCATCATCTGATGATGCCGGAGTAGACAATAATAACGATACTCTGGATAGTGACAGTTCAGAAGATAGTCAGGGCTCGGATGACAGCGGGGCTGCCGGTGATACCGGAGCTGACGATACTGTCGGTGATTCTGGTTCAGGCCAGGATAACGAACCTCTGTTTCTTATGGTTGCCCCGATTTATGACACTCAGGGAGCTGTACTGAGCTGGCAGGGAGGTCCTTCCGATGTGGCGTACTATGAAATTTACCTGGATCGGGTCAGAGTGGGCCATGTTAAAAATGGCTATGAATATACTTTGAACTGGCTGGAGCTGAATCGTCATTACGGCTTCCGGGTGATTGCCCGCGATCATCAGGATCAGATCCTGGACGAATCCGGTCTGGTGATCAGTACTGCCGGTGATTCAGAAGCGCCATCCCGGCCGGAAGGTCTGGTTGCAGAATCGGATGGTGAATATGGTTTTAACCTGAGCTGGCAGGCAGCGACAGATAACCATCAGGTTGGCTGGTATAAAATTTACCGTAATGGTGTGCTGTACACTATGACTGCGGCGGCGGAGTTCCATGACCCCTGGCCACCGCAGGGGCCTGTCAGTTATGCCATTGTTGCTAAAGATGTATCAGGTAATTTGTCTGAAATCAGCGATGAAGTTCAGGCTCGCTCTGAATAATCGGGCTGCCTGAAAGGTGTCATAACCGCAAACAACATGAAGGGTAAGTACTGTATTGGACTTACCCTTTTTTATACCTCAGCCAGCTTAAGTAATAGCCAGTTTTTAAGCAGTTCAGCCTGGGGAGATAAAGGTGCCCGGGCGCTGTAAGCCAGGTACAGATGCCTGTGAGCAGGTAATGAATGCGTGCCGACTCTGACCAGTCGTTGTTTAGCCAGAGCATCACGGGCCAGAATCTGGTCAGCCAGAGTGATCCCCAGCCCGTTTTCTGCACAACTCAGTGCCAGCTGAGCCTGATCAAAATGCAGGGCTCGCAGATTAAAGTTATCCAGCTGCATTTCAGGGTAAAACCTGTGCCAGTCCGGGTGCAGAATATCGTGAATCAGCGTGCAATCGGAAAAATCTCCTTGCCGGATACCGGGAAACTGTTCCAGATAATCCATAGAGCAAACTGGAAACAGTCGCAGTGACTGGAGCAGATAGCAGCTTAACGATGGATCGGGAGCTGCCAGATAACGAATCGCCAGTTCAGAGCCATCATCAGCAAAGTTAATCAGATAGCTGGACGTATGGATGCGCAGATCAATCAGAGGGTGTTGCTGTATAAACTCTTTCAGGTTGCTGTTCAGCCATAGAGCAGAAAATGACTGGGTCAGAGAGAGCTTCAGACTGCGGCTGAACGATAGCATCTGCATTGAGTGCGTGACACCAATCAGCTCCTGTAATAAGGGGTTTACCCGGTTAAAATAGGTACTGCCTAATGGCGTCAGGCTGATCATGCGAGTACCCCGGTTAAACAGGCTGCCTCCTAACCAACTTTCCAGAATTCTGACCTGCTGGCTGACGGCCCCAGGCGTGACTGAAAGCTGGCGTGCTGCTTCTTTAAAACTCATATGCTGAGCTGCGATACAGAAATACTGAATGGCTTTCAAAGGAGGCGATTGCATGGGAGATCTTTCATCTGTTTTTCCGAGGTTGATCAGTATATCGCTTTCTTTTACAGGATAGAAAAACTCTTCTGTAACCTGTTTTAAAATCGTTTGTCCTGATAAAGGTTATTCACGATGATAGCCGCCTTCTGTTGGGTTTTACTAATGAGAACAGTGATGAGCGTAAGGCGGATAAATCCCTGGTGGGTGGTAGCTGCTGCCGCAGTTATTCTGGCGTATAACATGGGAATCAGGCTGACGACCAGCCTGCTGATTCCCGATATTAACCAGGATCTGGGTATATCTCAGACCGATCTGGCATTTGGTTTTGCAATGCAAAACCTGTTATGGGGGGCCGTATCTCCCGTCGCTGGTCTGATGGCCGAGCGTTTTGGCACTGTCCGGGTCTTGCTGGCAGGGCTGATACTCTATGGCAGCGGGCTTATTGTCTCTGCGTTATCAGACAGCAATACTGGCTTTTTTATCGGCAATGCTGTGTTATTGGGAGTAGGAGTCGGGGCCAGTACTTTCCCGATAGTACTGGCTGCTGTCGGGAAACGTTTCCCGGAACAAAAACGCACTCTGGCATTAGGTGTCGCCAGTGCCGGAGGCTCTTTAGGCCAGTTTGGTTATGCCTGGGCTCTGGGGCAGATTAATCCGGTGGCTGGCTGGTCTGATACTCTGATGATTTTCGCCGGTACTACGCTGGTCGCTGCGGGTCTTGTCTGGTTGATGGCTGATGAGCAGAAGCAACAGGATGAAAATACTGCTGCAGGAAAGCGGGCCTTATTTGACTGGCAGGCTATTGGCGATGCATTTAAAGTTCGGGATTATCAGTTACTTAATATTGGCTTTTTTGTCTGTGGGTTCCACATCGCGTTTATCTCTGTGCATATGGCAGGATTCGTGAGTTTTTGTGGTTTACCTTCAACGGTTGCATCTAACTCTATCGCTCTGATTGGTCTGGTTAATGTTGCAGGCAGCATTCTGTCGGGCTGGGCGGGAGACCGCTGGCATAAACCCTGGTTGCTGACACTGGTATATGGCACTCGTACTGTGCTGATCATTATGCTGATGGTATTGCCTAAGACCTATGAAACCTTCTATCTGTTCTCTGCCGTTATGGGCATGCTCTGGCTATCGACCGTCCCACTGACCAGTGGCTGTGTTGCCCATTTATTCGGCACAAAAAACCTGGCGTCGCTGTTTGGTATTGTGATGTTCAGTCACCAGATTGGTGCCTTCTTTGGCAGCTGGTGGGGTGGATTGCTGTTTGACTGGTATGGTGATTACAGCATGGCCCTGAGTGTCAGCGCGGGTCTTGGGCTGTTAGCCGCTATGGTACATCTGCCAATGACTCCTGCGCGTTTCAGAGCAATGAAAGCCAGTGCATGATCAGGGAATAAATTGACAATCCGGGGAGGAGATTACCGGGTGTCATAAATATTCGGTGTTCCGGTCATGTTTCTGTCAACTCAGGGCGATATGCTGGTCAGCAAGTTAAGGCAAACTATTCACGCAGTTCTTTATCGCCTTGCCTGTTTACCCTGACGTAAGCATGAACAAAGGAATGATTGGAGCCACTGTTATGGATGACAGAGGGGATGGAATCCCATCTATTTCAGTCAGAAAGCTAGTACAGGATAATCACCTGTACTGGTTTTTTTAGTTTTGTGCGAATGAAAAGTTATGCTTCGGGTATCAGAAAGTCAGTGGGCTTCAATTAGTTTGCTATTTAGCTACGGGATGCCAGATAAACACCGGCTCCGGCCATAATTGAGCCAGCACTTCTGTTTAACCTTTTTACTGCAGCCTCTGAGCGTAGCCAGCGCCTGGCTCTGGCTGCAAACAGAGCTATTCCCATCAGACCCAGCATCAGGCCGAATAGTGTTAATACGACTGCCAGCAGAATATCACCGCCTTCCAGTGTGGTAATATCCATAAAGGTTGGTAAAAACGCGATGTAGAAGAGAATGACTTTAGGGTTGGATGCGGAAATCAGAAAACCCTGCAGAAAACTCAGCGCCATCCCTGATTTATTGGCCTTTTCATCAGCAGCTTCCAGAGCCAGAGGTGCATTCCACATTTTCCAGCCCAGATAGATCAGATAAGCGGCTCCGAGAATACGGATAACTGTAAACAGTTCACTCCAGTGCGTTGCCATGACGGCAAGGCCAAAGCAGGCTGCGACCAGATAGAATATATCGCTGATGGTCATACCCAGAGCCAGCATAAAACACGACCCTGCTCCCTGAACCAGAGCACGGGCTAAAATAGCAAATACACCAGGGCCGGGAGTGATATCAAAAATCAGTATGGCAATAAAAAAGGATAGCGCACTTTCGAATGTCATGAACTTTAACCCGGTTACAGGATCAATTGAGGAAAATTCCATTTAGGAGCCGTGAAATTTAGCCTGAACAGATATTAAGTGCAATATCCTCTGGTTTCCTGCCGGGTGACTGCTCTCTGCCCTGTTGATTGAGGGTTTACGCAGATAGATTACTAATCCAGGCGGCGGTAGCCGTGGATCATGCCTGTAATCAGATTATCTTTTTTCTGCCAGCTTTCACGTATCGCTGCTAATACATGTAATGGAATCAATAACATGATGCTATCAGCGATCAATCCATGAAGCTCTTCAACCCAGTCTTCACCCCAGAAATAATCAATTTCTTCCATCATATATCCGGTTATTCCCAGCCCCAGAATGAGTAGCATCAGGGTAATCATCATAAGTGCACCGGGTGGAGTATGGGTAATAACAGGAGGGTGCCATTGCCCTTTATACCACTGCTGCAGCCGGGTCAGACCGGGCCAGAATGTATGCCATCTGGAGGATTCTGAACCGATAAATCCCCAGATTAAACGCAGCAGTAGTAAAGCAAGCGCGATATAGCCCAGCCATTGATGCCAATCGCTGCCTTCTTCTGTCATTGTCATGTTAGTCAGAAATATACCAGCCAGAGACCAGTGAAAAAGGCGGATAAACCTATCCCAGACTTTAACGCGCTTGCGATGACCCATGAGATCAGTCCTCAATCTCTTCTTTCATTATTTTGCCGCTGACTGGGTGGAAGTAAACTTCAACCTTCTGCCCTGCACTGTTCCAACCGTAGATTTCATAGCAATGCCCACGGCTTTCCTTAAATTTTTTGATCTTATATCCCATATCAACAATACGTTGTTGCATGACATTCTCATCGATCCATTCTGCAGTGCGCCCTTCTGTGCAGCTGGGGCCTGCCAGTGCCGGAGTACTCATACCTGCAAGAGCAGCCAGAACAAAGGTTCCAGCCAGAGTCGAGGCCAGTTTGCCGGTGCGATTCAGTGAGCGTTGAGTCATTGCTTATCTCCTGTGCCTTAATGGCATTTTGCTTAAGGTGCCGATCCGGGAGGATCGACAGGTCTTTTTTGATGAGATAAGTATTGAACGGAAAGCTTAAGGTAGTCTTAACGATATGAATAAGATTGCAAAACAGGAAAGCCCGGCATTATTTCCAGGCTATGAATATACCGGGATATCAGCGAACCAGTTCGGCTAAAGAGTCAACCACCAGGTCCGCGCCACATTCCTGTACGGGTTTGCCATGATCATAACCGTATGTGACGGCGATGGTGGTAAAGCCTGCATTTTTACCGGCTGTGATATCGGTGATGGAGTCTCCGATCATCACGCCTTTTTCCGAGGGGATGTCCAGTTGCTGGCAGGCATGAAGCAATGGTAATGCGGAAGGTTTTTTTTCTGCCAGAGAATCGCCGCCCAGCACCAGAGCAAAATAGGATGCCAGTTGCAGCTCTTGCAGAATATCCGGGACAAATCGATAAGGTTTATTCGTAATCAGCACCATAGGGATTTTACTGGTTCTGGCCTGATCCAGCAGGGTAAAAATACCTTCATAACAGACGGTTTTTTCACCTTTACAGTGCTGATAGTGCTGTAAAAAGAGCTGATGGGCGTTCAGAAACTCGTCATCATCGTCAGATAATTGCTGATCCCCTCGAATATCCTGGCACAGAGCGCGTTTAACCAGAGCGGCTGAACCATTGCCCACCCACTGGCGAACAGCGTCATAGCCAGCCGGGGAGCGTCCCATATCCGACAGCATGCTATCCACAGCGGTTGCCAGATCCGGAACAGAATCAATCAGGGTGCCATCCAGATCAAACGCCAGCAATTCTGCCTGAGCAATCAGAGGATGAAGGTGTCGGGGCAGGGCATTCAAAGGGAGACTCCTGTAAATCGGCTTATGAGAAGGAACAGATGGCAGGCTGCTTTCAGACAGCCTGCTGATCCGTTTACACAGTAATCTGACTTTACTGGCCTGCTTTGGCCAGTTCTGCGCGCATCTGATCGATAGTGGCTTTATAGTCATCGGTGTTAAAGATGGCTGAACCGGCAACAAAAGTATCTGCTCCGGCTTCTGCAATTTCACGGATATTCTGAATACCAACACCACCATCAATTTCCAGACGAATATCCAGACCACTGTCGTCAATAATTTTGCGTGCCTGACGCAGTTTGTCCAGAGTGCCCGGAATAAATTTCTGGCCTCCGAATCCCGGATTGACGGACATCAGCAGAATCATATCTACTTTATCCAGTACGTAATCCAGGTAGTGCAGAGGCGTTGCCGGATTGAACACCAGACCTGATTTACAACCACCATCCCGGATCATCTGCAGAGAGCGGTCAATATGGTCTGATGCTTCCGGGTGGAATGTGATCCAGCTGGCACCAGCGTCAATAAAGTCACTAATCATACGGTCTACCGGTGATACCATCAGGTGCACATCAATCGGGGCCTGAATGCCATAGTCTCTCAGTGCCTTACATACCATAGGGCCGATAGTCAGATTAGGAACGTAGTGGTTGTCCATCACATCAAAGTGCACAACATCGGCACCAGCATTCAGAACGTTTTCAACCTCTTCACCCAGACGGGCAAAGTCGGCCGATAAAATCGAAGGTGCAATTTTAAAATCTGACATCAGGAGCTCTCATCGTTATTCAGGCTAATCACACCTGAGATTCTGGCATCAAGCGTGAAGTCTCAGGTTTAAGAGGCGGCCATTTTAACCAATGACCGGTGGGAGTCCAGTGCTATCAGCATTGCTTCTGTATCTGATAATGCGAAGTTCATACTGTCATACTGAGCCGGTGATTAACATAACAGTCTGGTATCTCAACAAAAAGCCTGAATATACCTTTGGGATGATAGTTCTTTATCGGCGCTGAGTTATTTATACTTCATACATCGACATTCAGTATTTGGCACAGGGGATGAAGAGTGATCAACAGGAGAAGACTGGCTAATCCAGTGTTAAGACTGGCAATGGCCCTGACCTTATCGGCATGTGTCAGTACACAGGTATGGTCTGCAGATGATGAAGAAGCTATTAAGGATGAAGAGCTGGCCGAAGAAGAGCCAGCTAAGCCAAAAGAGCCGCCTAAGCCTCATGTAACGCCGGATGCTGACGAAACCCGTTTTGAGTTTCTGGCCCGACAGTCTGATCCCAGAGAGATTATGCAGCTGACTGCTCTGGATGAAGAGGTGCTGGCGTTGTTTCTGCCAGAGAATCAGGCACAAGCCCGTGGTGCAGTGCTGATACTGCATGAGGAAGATACGCATCCTGACTGGCCAACAGTGGTTAATCCGGTGCGTACTCTGCTACCTGATTATGGCTGGGCAACAATAACGGTTGCTATTCCCAGTCCTGGACCTGCTATTCAGCCTGAGCGAACGTTAGCGGCAACAGAGGTTTTCAGTCAGATGCCAGATGAAGAAGAGACTGAAGAAGACGCTCCGGCAGCAGAAGAAGGTGCTGAAGAGGAACTGGCAGATGAAGCCGATGATGGCCCGGTAAAAAATGATGAAGAAGGCGACGAGCTGGGCGGAGAAGATGAAGCCGATGCACCACCACCCGTGCCGGAAAAACCGAAAGCCCCTGTTGCTGAACGTGTAAAGGCCCGTATTGATGCTGCTCTGGCTCAGTTACAGAGTATGAACTACAACAATGTCGTGCTGATGGGGCACGGTGTCGGTGCCGCCTGGTTGCTGGGTTATCTGAAAGAGCAGCCACTGGAGCCAACTCAGCCACTGATAATGGTTCAGGCCCGTCTGCCGTTCCATGATATTGGTCTGGATTTGCCAGGATTACTGGGTGAACAGCAGCGTCCGGTACTGGATCTGTATTATGCTGACAGCCGCTTTGCTCTGAAGATGGCAAAGCAACGTGCAGATTTTGCCAGACGATCGGGAAATCCGGGCTATCGTCAGACTCGTTTACCTGGTAACTCGGTGAATGGTCAGACGGATGCCAGAGGACGTCGCGTGGTACAGAGCGTCAGAGGCTGGCTGGATTCTCGTCTGGCCCGTGACCCTGAACGTCAGCCGGAAGATCCCTACCTGAAAGCGCCGGAAGGTGACCCTTACCTGCCTGGTGGTGTGCGCTCTGAAATGATTGAAGAGGAAAAATCAGAGGATGGTCAGAGCAGTCGGCAGATGCGTAATATGATGTAAAGAGCAGTCGGCAGATGCGTAATATAGTGTAAGTTGCAGCAGATTCTTTCATCTCATGAGCCATTGCTTTGCAAACAAGGGGAGGTTGTCAGGCCGCCCCTTTTTGCTATGGCTTTCAGCGGTGTACTACTCCCTGAATTGCTCCTTAATCTGACGAATTGCATCCAGATGTGTCAGGAAAAGTTCGACCAGCGCTGGGTCGAAGTGTTTGCCTGCTTCCTCTTTGATCAGATCAATCGCCGCTTCTTCAGACCAGGCTTTTTTATAAGGCCTGACACTGGTCAGTGCATCAAATACATCGGCAATCGCGACAATACGGGCGGACACAGGAATTTCTTCACCGGCTAAACCTCTGGGGTAGCCGCTACCATCCCACTTCTCATGGTGACTCAGAGCGATCTCTCGCGCCGTCACCATCAGGTCTGAGGTATCTTCCTGACCCAGGATCAATGCGCCGATTTCAGCGTGTTTCTGCATGATTTTCCATTCATCTGCATCCAGTTTGCCCGGTTTTTGCAGTATCGCATCAGGAATACCAATCTTACCGATATCGTGCATGGGAGCGGCATGCAGCAGGTTTTCTGCCTGATGTTCAGAATATCCGGCAGCCCGTGCCAGAACCTGAGCGTAATGGCTCATACGGATCACATGCAGACCGGTTTCATTGTCTTTATATTCTGCCGCACGGCCCAGACGCTGCACAATGGATAGTCTGGTCGATACCAGCTCATCCACCCGAACCAAAGACAGGTGATTTTTGACCCGTGCTCTGACAATGGCGGGATTCACCGGCTTGGAAATATAATCCACAGCACCCAGCTCCAGCCCTTTGGCTTCATCATCACTTTCCGACAGTGCCGAGATAAAGATCACTGGAATATGTCGCGTATTAGCAGCTTCTTTCAGTCGTTGACAGACATCATAGCCTGATAATCCAGGCATCATAATATCGAGCAGAATCAGATCCGGGTGCTCTTTTTCGGCCAGTAAGAGCGCACGCTCTCCATCTCTGGCGTAGATCAGGCGATAGTGGGACTGAAGAATATTTTTCAGAACCTGCAGGTTATTGGCTTCATCATCGACCAGAAGCAGAGTGGCCTGATCATTATGAGGTTGCATGAGTCTTCATCTCCTGAAGGTAATCATTAAGCAGACGGGCAGCATTATCCGGTTCAAAGTTTTCCAGGCAGAGTTCAACATCCGCTGCCAGAGAATCGGGCAGCTGGTGGCTGATCTGCTGGAAAAGTGTTTCAGGTATTTCTCCGGTCTGTAGTACCGAGATCAGTGCCTGCAGGTGAGTGACATCGACGGTGTCAACAGGTTCCTTATCACTGCTTGCGGCTTCTGTGTCCATCTCTTGTAGTGGCATCGCATCCCTGATCTGATCGATCAAACGTTGATATTGCTGTAATAAAGTCTCTTGTGTATCTTTGTCCCAGGCTGCATTTTCTTTCAAAAAACGTTCCTGTTGCGCAGCCCAGAGTGCCAGATCCGGCAGGCAAAGATTCCCGGCGGCACCTTTAATACGGTGTAGCTCCATCAGACGGATTGTCTGGCTTTGTGGTAATCGCTCTGACAGATAACCGGTCTGATTGTTTGGATCTCGCAGAAACTTTGCAATGGCTTTATAGTGCTGCACCTGTGAACCCCATAGTGTGATCCCCTTGTGCTCATTGATGGTTTCAGTCGGTGATACGACTTCGGTTTCTGCTGCTATAGCTGTCGAGATGGGCTGATCATCAGTATCGCTGTTTTGACACAGCCCCAGAACATGGGCGATCTCCATCAGAAGTTTTTCCACTTCCAGCGGTTTGGTAGCAAAACCATTCATTCCGGCCGCTAACGCCAGTCTGCGATCTTCTTCCATCACACTGGCGGTTAGTGCGATCACTGGCGTCACTTTCTTCCGTTCGGCTTTCTCTATGATGCGGATACGCTGGGTGGCTTCGTGACCGTTGAGCTCAGGCATCTGCACATCCATTAAAATAACATCAGGATGTTCAGAGAGATAATACTCAATGGCCTCCAGACCGTTACTGGCAGGAATAACGCTATGGCCGTGATTTTCAAGAATGGTAGTGATTAGTTCAATGTTTTGTTCAACGTCGTCAGCTACCAGTACCTTCAACGCAGGTAGTTCAATAACGGGAATTCTTCTTTGAGCTTCATCCAGTGCGGCCTGGTCAGGAGTTGTCGCTTGCAGAGGCAGGGTCACTGTAAAGACGGAGCCTTCTCCCAGAGTACTGGTGACATGAATGCGCCCTCCCATCAGGTCTATCAGCTGTTTGGATATGGTGGTGCCCAGACCTGTACCGCCAAAACGACGTGTCATACTGGAATCGGCCTGGGCAAAAGGTTCAAAGATACCTGCCAGCCGATCCTCAGCAATACCGATACCTGTATCACGTACTTCAAAACAGACCTCGCCGGACTGACCGGGAGATAATGTCAGCGTGACGCCGCCCTGCTCCGTGAATTTTACGGCATTACTCAGCAGGTTGAGGATGACCTGTTGTATTCTCAGGCTGTCACCGCAGAAATACTCATCCAGCTCCGGTGAGTAGTGCAGTGTCAGATCCAGTTTTTTTCTGGCCGCCGTCAGCGATAGTGTGGCGATCAACTGCTCGCACAGGGCATTTAAAGAGAAGATACGCTCTTCCAGTTCCAGCGAGCCACTTTCCAGCTTAGCGGTATCCAATACGCCATTCAGCAGGGAAAGTAAGGACCGGGCGGATGAACGGACAATATTCAGTTTCTTCTGCTGGCGTTCATTCAGTGGGGTGTCCAGCAACAGATCGGTAAAACCGATAATAGAGTTCATCGGGGTGCGGATTTCATGGCTCATATTGGCCAGGAAGGCACCTTTGGCTTTAGCGGAAGCGATGGCTTCATTTTTGGCTGCCAGCAGCTGAAGCTCCAGCACCTTGCGGCTGGAGATATCCAGTAAAATACCGTCGATCCATTTGACGTTACCCTGATCATCCAGTACTGGTGTACCAAACTCCTCCACCCAGCGTACGGCACCATTTTTATGGGTAATACGATACTCGACCACATAAGCTTCCTGCTTTTCAGCTGCCAGAGCCAGTTCCTGACTGACGGTCAGATTATCATCGGGGTCGATCAGGTCTATAAAATTGATGGTATTGTCTAAAAACTCTTTAGCGGAATAACCGGTGATCTCTTTAACCCGATCACTGATAAACAGCATGCTCCATTGTTCGTCCCAGAGACAGCGAAACGATGCGCCGGGAATATTGCGGATCAGTGTACGTAGCTGATTTTCCCGCTCTTTCAGTTCACGGGTGATCTTTTTTTGTTGACTGATATCGGTGATAAAGCCACAAAAATAGGTCTTACCGCTCTGAGTCATCTCCGCGACAGACAGGCGGATATGAATCTCATGCCCCTCTTTATGACGGGCACTGACCTCCCGGCCAACACCGATAATCTTACGCTCGCCGGTTTTCAGATAATGGGCCAGATAGCCATCATGAGCGCTTCGGTGGGGTTCCGGCATCAGCATATTGATATTATTACCAATCACTTCTTCGGCTGTGTAACCCAGAATCTGTTCCGCAGAGCGATTATAGGATTGCACAATACCGGTTGCAGACATCTTGATAATGCCATCCACTGCGGTATCAAACATCGCTTGTAGTTCGGAGCTGATATCTTCACTTTGCCTGAGCATCGAGCGGTAGCGCCCTAATGCATTGATGGTAACAACCATCAGGCTGATCACAATAGTGACTGCTCCTATGATTATAGCCAGTGTGTAATGGCTTTCCTGCACCGGATCAAAATCGTCCATAGGGGTGCCAATAAACCGTGCCGAAGCCATTCCGGTGTAGTGCATTCCGGCAATAGCCAGCCCCATCACCAGACTGGCAATCGCTCTGAGTTTATAGCCTCGCCAATGCAGATACTGGCGTAAACCGAAGCTGACCCATAAGGACAGAGAAGCCAGAGCTACCGCCACCACAATCGACAGTAAGAACATCGGCAGATCATATTTCAGTTCTGGTGCCATAACCATTGCTGCCATGCCGGTATAGTGCATAGCCCCGATACCGGCACCGACGGCCAGGCCTCCCAGGCTTATATGACGTAGGGATATCGTACTATGAGAGAGAATGCTGAGTGCTGCCAATGATGCGATAAAAGAGGGTAGCAGCGAGGCTATTGTGGTAAACAGATCGTAATCGACCTCAGTGCAGAGGGAAAACGCCAGCATGCCGATAAAGTGCATTGACCAGATGCCGATGCCCAGTGACAAAGAGCCTGAGGTCAGATGAATCTGTCGCGCGGTTTTGGAAGCACTACGTTGGGCGATGGCCGAGAGTGTCAGCGCCATATAGGAGCTGAGAATGGCAATTATCAGAGACAGCCCAACCAGCCGATTATCATATTGCCCAATCAATAACATTGATGGGGACAGGTCGTTAAGCACAAAAAGATCTGCTATAGCCATATATGTACCGGTGTTAAATCAGTGAATTTAAACGCCGGAAAGGCTCTTCAAATCATTTTCCGGTCTATGTGAGGCAATGGTGCTGATCGGATGTGTTTTTTGTGTTTTTTTGATTCAGATCATCTAACAATACTGTGGACACTTTCATGCAGCAATAACCCCGTAAAGGCTTAATTGTTCATAAGTGTCCATGACTTTTTTCTCATTCAGGGATAAAC
>NZ_JACJFM010000268.1 GCF_014164585.1 Oceanospirillum sediminis
TGATCGAAGGCTACTTCAACTTCACTCTTAATAATGTCTTTTAGCACCTTCATATCAATAACATAACCTGTTTCAGGATCAATTTCTCCTGTTACACTTGCTATTAATTCATAATTATGCCCATGAAAATTAGGGTTGTTACACTTTCCGAAAATGGTGTCATTTTTTTCAAAACTCCAATCTTTTCTATACAACCGATGCGCCGCATTAAAATGTGCCTTTCTACTAACTGTTACTTTCATGAATTTACATTTATATGTTGGTAGAATTTATCAAAAATAACTTTAAACCAAGCGGTATATCGTTCTGGGTGTAATGAAATATCCACCTTAACTTCT
>NZ_JACJFM010000269.1 GCF_014164585.1 Oceanospirillum sediminis
GCTTCAGTAAGTAGTTGTTGAGCCTCACGTTTTCTGCGCTTTGAAAAAGCAATACCAGCTAGGTTCAATTTAGCCATAGCTAAATCGTGCTTCATAGATAAACCTAAAGCAATTGCTTTCTTGAAATGCTTTTCAGACTCGTTCATATTATCCTGCATTGTCATTATCCCGTGAAGATAACTGTAGTAGCCTTGTTGCTTTTTTACTAATGCTGCCTCTGGATTTTTAATTTTATCCAACCATTTCTTAGCACCGTCAAAATCTTGTTTACGTAGTCTTAAGAAGGCGAGAAGTATAAATTCATTTTTAAAATAAAGAAATATAAAAACTCCGGCTA
>NZ_JACJFM010000270.1 GCF_014164585.1 Oceanospirillum sediminis
GATGGCAACCATGATTAAGGAGGATGTGATGAGTCTTAAACACTGGCCGGAACATGATCAGCCCAGGGAAAAACTATTACGGCAGGGGGCTCATACACTGAGTGATGCCGAGCTGCTGGCTATTTTTCTGCGTATCGGTGTTTCCGGTAAAAGTGCTATTGATCTGGCTCGTGACCTGCTGGCCGGATTTGATGGCCTGAGAGCCTTGTTAGAAGCAGATCAGGACACTTTCTGTCGTTATCACGGACTGGGTCGAGGATTCCATTCTGGTATCTGAGCGGGTTGTACAGGAGGATCGCTTCACTACGATTCATATTCAGGAGCTGACCTGTGTATC
>NZ_JACJFM010000271.1 GCF_014164585.1 Oceanospirillum sediminis
TAACAAATCTTGCATTACAATATGGGCTCTCATATTATAACGGTTGTTTTTAGTTTTGTAATTAGTGGTAAACCTAAAATTACCCGTACTTGTTAAAATATGTTGGTATTGCCCCAAAGAGCGCATACCCTTATATGCAACTGAAAAATTGAATCGCGGTGTAGTGTTTACCGTAAAAAAAGAATCGGCCAATTGCCCTTGCTCAAATGCCGTTTTATAAAAAAGCTCTGTTAGCGGTGTAGGTACCCTGTAATAATAAACATCTTCAACCTCCATATAATTAAAATGCCTCGCCCTGGCTCCAAAATTTGGTAAAAGATTGGTGTTCTGAAAATCA
>NZ_JACJFM010000272.1 GCF_014164585.1 Oceanospirillum sediminis
ACTATGCTTACTCACATGGATTTCAAGGATAAACAATGAAAACACTAAGCAAAATCTATTCAGACAAAGAAACGCGCAACGGTATCGCTGTCAATAAAACCTATCTCGTGCCAGTTGAGCAAATCTATCTTGAGCCTGGATACAACATCCGCGAAGCCGATGAACAGCATGTGGAATATTTCGCGCAGTGCTGGGAATCAGGTCAGCCACTGCCAGCATTAACAGTTATTCCTGACGAGAAGGGAATCCGCATTCTTGATGGTCAACATCGCTACCTCGGCGCATTGCGTGCCATTGAGCGTGGCGCACCAATCGTTCGTATTGAGTGTAAGGATT
>NZ_JACJFM010000273.1 GCF_014164585.1 Oceanospirillum sediminis
GATGTTTTGCCTTCCAAACGCAATCGTTTCATTCGAAGAGCTGAATAACAACGTTTTAATTTGGTTATATTGTCTTATATATATGAGATAGAAGGTCAGAAACTTATGCCAATGAGTTTCCCGATGGGGACAACAGTTATTTAATACAACCTTATTAATTCGTTAAAATTACCAATAAGTACGGTGTCAAGTTAAATTATCAGTTTCTATAATGTTATGTTGACGTGAACTTATCAAATACACATAAATATTCAAGTATTTTGCTTAAAAGAACAGTTTTCATCAAACAGAAACTGAATATAATGGATGTTTTGCCTTCCAAACGCAATCGTTTC
>NZ_JACJFM010000274.1 GCF_014164585.1 Oceanospirillum sediminis
TAAAAAGATTTTGAGTATAAGTACATCAATTTTTGTGCTTGAGGCTTACCCTTATATTTAGGCACAATTTGTTGAAAAATCCTATTGGCCTTCTCATACTTACCTTCTTGAAAAAGAGAATCACCTGTTTTAAACTTCAGAGCAATATCTTCAGATTTTAAAACCTTTTGATATTCACTGCATGAACTTAAAGTGCAGATAAAAACAATTATGCCGAAAACGTATCTCATAAATTTAAACAAGTTGCAAAATTACACTTATTAAACGTAATTTAAAAATATTATTTTACGGCTAAAATAATTCTTCAAACCTAGTAGCTATCAGGTTTAAGTTAT
>NZ_JACJFM010000275.1 GCF_014164585.1 Oceanospirillum sediminis
TGGTTTTGCTTTTAAGTTCTTTTTCAAAAAGTGCAACTATTGGGATGCTACCACCACTACGTTGCGGAATAGGTGTTTTTCCAAAAGTGTCTTGATACGCCATACTTGCTGCTTTGTAGCCAATATTATCTATAGGCGTTACGTAACCTTGACCACCGTGGTGAGGTGTAACTTTTACCTTTGCGGCTTTTGGTGCGATACTTTCAAAGTGTGTTTTAAATAGTTGTGTAATATGTTCCCAATCTTGATTTGGTACCAATCGCATAGATATTTTGGCGTACGCTTTACTTGCAATAACGGTTTTAGCACCTTCGCCTGTATAGCCACCCCAAATA
>NZ_JACJFM010000276.1 GCF_014164585.1 Oceanospirillum sediminis
ATCATTAATAATTTTAATTGAAGAAATTGTTTGGTTTGATAATTCTATCATTGCATTTGACGTATAGAAATTAGGTTCTTCAATAAATTCAATTGCAGATGAGATTTTTGAATTTCCCAAAGAAAAATCAATGACATTTAATTTGTTTGAGATGTATCTTTGAATGATTTCATCCACATGTGATTTTCGACATATAGAAATGAGGTTGGTGTCTTCTGATGATATGATTTCATAATAAAAATTGGAAATATCAATATTTGGAAAACCTGAACTTATGATATTTTTGTCATCAATTTGTACGCGTTTATTTCCTATTATTTTTGTTAAAACCTGG
>NZ_JACJFM010000277.1 GCF_014164585.1 Oceanospirillum sediminis
ATATACTCCTCTAAACCATGTATTTTTACTGCCAACTGTTCATTATTTGATTTCAAATAAGATAAATCAGTCGCTTTTTTCTTTATTGTCTTAAGTTTACTTCTATGTTTGCCATATAGAAATAAATAGATAAGGCTTACGACTATTACAAGACCTAACAAAAAGAATACTATTCTAATTACCAATGCTTTGTCTTTTTTCTGATCATGCAATTCAGATTCTGCATCTAGCAAATTCTTATTGATGTCAAAACTCGCATCGACATTATTTATGAAAAGTTTATCTTCATAATTTACTAAGGAGTCAATATATATTGTGAACTTTTCCAAATCAT
>NZ_JACJFM010000032.1:0-5255 GCF_014164585.1 Oceanospirillum sediminis
GCGTTTTCTTACCGGGCCAGCGTCCGGGATTCTCTTTCATCGCCTTCTGATAAACCCCATGACGTTGTAACAGGATCTTTTTATCGTCGCCTCTGTGACGCTGACCCGGCGTCACGAAACGGATCTGACTATGCTTGTGCTCTTCGTTATAAAACTCCGCAAATTCCTGCACCCATTCTCTGGCTGAATCCAGCGTTTCAAAGCCTGAGGTCGGCCATTGAGGGCAGTATTTCAGCGTTCTGAATAAGGATTCAGAGTAGGCATTATCATTACTGACCCGTGGCCGGCTGTAAGACGTCTTCAGGCCCAGGGCTTCCAGTTTTACTCTGAACGTACTCGCTTTCATCACACTGCCGTTATCAGAATGCAGCACCACAGGCTCCGACCAGCAGCCTTCTCTCAGTACCGTACGTTCCAGCAGTTCACAGGCATAATCCGCCTGTTCGGCATCATAGACTTCCCAGCCCACCAGCTTACGGCTGTAAATATCAATGACCGCATACAGATAACAGAACCGTCCCCGGACATGAGAGGGCAGATAACTGATATCCCAGCACCAGACCTGATTCGGACCACAGGCCGTATGCGTCTGTAATGCTCTTTTCTCCGGTGTTTTCGTCCGGCCTCTGTGCCCGCACTGTCCTTCCGACTTCAGTACCCGGTAAAAGCTGGACTCTGAAGCCAGATAAATACCCTGATCTGCCAGAGCCGGTACGATCTGCGAGGGCGGCAGGCTGGCATAAGGCGCTTCATTACACACCTGAATAATCGCCTGACGTTCTTCAGGGCTTAATGCCGTCGCAGGCTTCGGGCGTATCGCTTCCGGACGACGGTCATACTGCACTTCTCCTGACTCATCTATCCAGCGCCTGAAAGTACGGGCAGACAGTCCGATTTCTGCCGCGACTTTCTCCCGGCGGGCTCCTGATACCACCGCTTCAGTAAACAGATCGATCAGACGTTTACGTTCATCAGGAACCGTCAGTTGTCCTCGTCCTCCCCGTCGTACAGGGCCTGTAACTTTTTTCTCAGGACCAGCAAAGCGGCGGTTTCTGCCAGTGCTTTGTCCTTTCTGTGCAGTTCACGTTCGAGTTGACGGATGCGTTTGCGGTCCGCTTTACGCTGTTGCTTTTCTTTCTGTTCCTGCAGGGGGTGAGTAGCAGCACCGGCAATACAGGCCGCTTTCCATTCTCTGACCTGCTCAGGATACAGCCCCTTTTCCCGGCAGTACTGGCTGAGCTCGGCTTCGGACAGAGAAGCGGTTTCTACGACAACGGCAAACCGGGCTTCAGCGGACCATGAATCTGTTTTGCTCCGATGACCTGGCACGGGAACTCCTTCTGAGCGACATTGTTTCCGCCAGTTGTACAGGGTCTGCTCAGAAACACCTTCTTCGCGGGCTACATCAGGGACAGAGCGATTCTGAGGCGGCAGTAGTTTTTTCAGTATGGCTTCACGACGTTCATCAGAATAACGAGGCATATCCGATCCTTCAGCCCGCTGTTGAATTGTTTTTTTTCAATAAAGGTTATCGGACAACTATCCTGACACAGCGGGAGAGTAGTCTGTAAAAAAGGGGGACTGTTAAACCAGACCCCTTCATTTTAATCTGATCCTGACTGAAAAAAGACTATCCAAAACAGTTACTCAGTTTTATCTACAGCCTAAATAATTTATGCCCTATTATTTAAATAGCTATATGCTTCATTAACTTTTTTTTGAATGTCATTCATTTTTTCCAATACTATATTTGGTTCTTCTTCGTATTTATCAGGGTGATACCTAGATGACATTTTACGATAAGCTTTTTTAAGGTCTTGTTTCGAAAAGCCTGGGCTAAGACCTAATGTTTCACAATAGTAGTCATAGCTGTTATTATCATGTTTTTCTTCTTTTTCTTCTTTTTCTTCTTTTTCTTCTTTTTCTTCTTTTTCTTCTTTTTTGTTTTTTCTATATTTTACAAAAACAATTAATAGTAGGAGCAAAAGAATAGTATGCAAGTAATCTATCCCCGATGTACTTGTATTTTTTTGCTCTTCTTGAATAGATGATTTTTCTGTTTTTAAAATTGCATTTTTTTGTTTTTCTTTTTCTTCTTGAGTAGGTGTTTTTTCTGCCTTTAACTTTGATAAGAGATTGTATGAATATACTGTGTCAGATTCAATAAGTAGTTTTTCAGCAGTTTCAAAGTCATTCTTATCATAGTAGTATATGTTTGCTAAAATGTATAATGCTCTACTATAAGGATTTTGGGCAAATTCTGTTTTCGTTTTTTTACCCCTGTTGTTATCAATATAACGTTGTATTAATGATAGCCCTTTATCTTTGTTTTCTTCTACACCCAAGCCATAATAGTACTGTGAGCCAAGTCTGAATTCTGCCTCTTCAAATCCAAGATTTAATGCTTTTTTAAAAAAATAAAATGATTTTTTATAATCATTTAGCGCTGAATAAATTACCCCTGAATTGTAAGCGGATTGTCGTATTTCATCTGAGTGTGACCATGAATTTTTTGATTCTGATTCTGAGATTATTTCAAAAATTGAGACTGCTATTTTATTGGTGGTTTTCTTTATGGTAACATAATTAAACATTTCTTTTCTATTTGCAGCTCTGTAGTAATTATAGCTGAAACCTAAATGTTCTAGGGGATTTTCAAATTCTTGGCGTGATATCTTTACAGCAGAATTAAACAAACAATAAGGATAGCTATCAGGAGTGCAAAGATCCAACTTTTTAAAGTGTTTTATTGCTTTTTCATTATCTATATTGGTTCCTAGTCCCAGCATATAGCTTAGGCCTAATATAAAGTCGACCCTGCGATACCCTTTGTTAGATAGATTGTTAAATATATTAAATGAATTAGATAAATTTTGAGGTTTATCTATCCCATAGAAAAAATTGATCCCCTCGTAAAATAGTTTTTCATTCTCAGATGTATTGGAAAATGAATAACTGCTTGTTAAAAGGGTTGTCAATATAAGAAAAAACAATAAAATCTTAGATGTGATTGTTTTTGTTGTATTTTTAATGGCAATGGTCATATTAAAATTCGCCTCAAGTATAGAAGGAGTTAAATATTATGGTATGACAATATAATATGCTTTTTTTAAATTAAAAAATTGACTGAGGTGGTAATAAGGTTCGGGAACACCTAATTAAAAACTCCCCATTCTATAATTGGTAAAGCATATTTCAGCACTTAGCAAGGTATAAAAAGTCTAAAGCCCCTAATTGATAAAGGTTGTGGGGTGTTCAAAAGGTCCTCTGGCAGTGGCAGGCTGAACAGGCCCGTCAGAAACAGAAAGAACAGAGCCGGGCTGATTCTATCGGTACAAAGACCGCACAGTGTCTGAAAATACTGGGGCTTCGTCCGGGGTTTACTCAGAAAGAACTCAAAGCAGCCTATCGAAAAAAACGATCCGAATACCATCCGGATAAGCATCCCAATGCGACCGAACAAGAAAAAAAAGGACTTCGGAGACCTTTTCAACCTTGTTCAGGAGGCCTATGAACATCTGAGTAAATTGTAGTGGCAGAAACCTTCAGGTTAAGCCATTATTTTTGTATGGAATTGATCGCTATCGGAAATATAGGACTGTTTTGATGCGTCTGAATCTTAAGGGATTTTTTCTTTTTATGTTGCTGTCCGGTTCTGTCATGGCCGGGCCTGTCGAAGATGTGCTTCTGTTATGCCGTGGGACGGCCAGTGTCACGGCACTGTCTGACCAGATTAAAGCCTCTCAAAGAGCGGTGCTGGATCTGTCAGATAAGAAACAGTCACTCAGTGGCCAGAAAAAAAAGGCGGGTTCTGTTTCAGAACAGGATGTTATCCGCCTGTTGCAGAAACAAGGCCCTGCAGGTGACTCAGATTCTGAAGCTTACTCTGCCTGTATACAGAACCTCGCCCCGTCTTTTCTGGGACGGGTAGCCAGTATCGATGGCAGAACGGTTCAGGTTTATGATCAGGGGTATCCGGGCTTTGTGAAATTACCGATCCGTCACAATGCCGAGCAGAAAAGTGAAAATGTATCGATGTCTCTGAATAATATTTATATCGACGATTATCAGATCCGTTTTAATTTCCGGTTTTTTAATAAGACGAATGGAAATAAGAAAGTCCGCATCACAAAAGACAGTTTCCAGCTGTTGCTGGAAGACAGCGGACAAGAACTGGCCCCGGTACGTTTTGAGGGGCTTAAGGACAAGGATCGTCAGGTCCTGCTCTCCCCGAAAAGCAGCAAGTTTATCGCGGTATCCTTCAACAATCCGAATTCAAAGGAACTGATGCGTTTTAACAGTTTATGGAGTCTGCCCAGCAGTCAGGTCAATATCGGATTAACGCTGATCACCCGGTCTCTGAACCTGCACTGGCTACATGTTAAATCCTAGTCTTATGGCTATGCCGGCCCCTTTAGTGAACAACATTAACATCTTCTTCTTTTAAAGGATCTACTATGGAGTTGGAACAAAACCAGATTAATACCTTTTCTTTTTTTTCTGCCCCGGAATTCTCTGAAAAAATTCAAGATAGCCCTGCGATAATGCTAAAACAGGCAGAAGAAGGGGATGCAGAAGCTCAGACTAATCTTGGCTGGATGTATCAGAATGGCCTAGGCGTAGAGCAATCTGATCAACAAGCCGTGCATTGGTATCAGAAGGCCGCTAAGCAGGGAAATGCAATCGCTCAAACCAATCTTGGCTTGATGTATTTGTATGGCCGGGGCGTTAAGCTATCGTATAAGGAGGGTGTGTATTGGTGTCAGAAAGCCGCTGATCAGGGCGATGCAAGGGCTCAGGCCAATATCGGCTGGATGTATAGTGAAGGCAATAGCGTTGAGCAATCTGATGAACAAGCTGTCTACTGGTATCAGAAAGCCGCGGATCAGGGGGATGCATTTGCTCAGAATAGTCTTGGCTTCATGTATTACTTCATGTATTACCACGGAGAGGGTGTTGAGCAGGATCTCAAACAAGCTGCCTATTGGTTTCAGAAAGCAGCGGATCAGGGCGATGTAGTAGCACAGTTTAATCTTGCCTGGATCTATTACAATGGTCGTGGCGTCGAGCAGTCTGATGAACAAGCTGTCCGCTGGTATCAGAAAGCCGCGGATCTGGGTCATGCAGAAGCACAATTTTATCTTGGTCAGATGTATATGAATGGCAGGGGTGTTAAGCAGGACTATCGGCAAACATTCCATTGGTATCAGAAAGCGGCTGAGCAGGGACATGCAAACGCTCAATACAATCTTGGC
>NZ_JACJFM010000032.1:5353-56737 GCF_014164585.1 Oceanospirillum sediminis
GCGTGATGTATTACCAAGGAGAGGGGGGCGAGCAATCTGATCAACAGGCCCTACACTGGTATCAGAAAGCGGCTGAGCAGGGACATGCAAACGCTCAATACAATCTTGGCGTGATGTATTACCAAGGAGAGGGGGGCGAGCAATCTGATCAACAGGCCCTACACTGGTATCAGAAAGCGGCTGAGCAGGGACATGCAAAGGCTCAATACAATCTTGGCGTGATGTATTGCCAAGGAGAGGGGGGCGAGCAATCTGATCAACAGGCCCTACACTGGTATCAGAAAGCGGCTGGGCAGGGAGATGCTAAGGCTCAAACTAATCTTGGCCGGATGTATGAGAATGGCCGTGGTGTCGAGCAATCTGATGAACAAGCTGTCTTCTGGTATCAGAAAGCGGCTGATCAGGGAGATTCTAAAGCTCAAGCCTTTCTTGGCTTGATGTATCAGTTTGGCCTGGGTGTTGAGCAGTCTGATGAACAAGCTGTCTTCTGGTATCAGAAAGCGGCTGATCAGGGAGATGCAGAAGCTCAAACCTATCTTGGCTGGATGTATCAGAATGAGCAATTATATACTCAGGCCTCACACTGGTATCAGAAAGCGGCTGAGCAGGGACTGGCAGAAGCTCAAACCTATCTTCGCTGGATGTATCAAGAGGCCGCTGATCAGGAGAATGCAATAGCTCAATATTATCTGGGTCTAACGCTTCTGCAAGGCTTAAGTATTGAACAATCAGGTGTCCAATAAGAAGGCCTCGGTGGTCAAGCCCACTGGCTTCAGAAGGCCACTGAGCAGGGACATGCAAACGCCCAAAACAATCTTGGCGGAATGTATTACCAAGGAGAGGGTGTTGAGCAGGATTTCCAACAAGCTGCCCATTGGTATCAGAAATCCGCTGAGCAGGGGTATGCAAAAGCTCAATACAATCTTGGCCTAATGTATTACCAAGGAGAGGGTATTAAGCTGGATCTCCAACAAGCTGCCCGCTGGATTAAGAAGGCCGCTGAGCAGGGATACGCTAATGCTGAACAAGCTCTAATTAAAATACAACAAGAAATTGAAGGTTATAAATTTGGGGTAAACTGAAGTCTGCAAGCTTTGAATGAGCCGTTTGATCTGGCTATGCTCTGTACTTTCTGGCCAGATCAATGGCTTCCTCTTTCCCGATCCCTAGATACAGGGCTGTGTTTTCTATGTTGATGTGTCCCAGAATTTCCTGAACACCTTTCAAATTTCCTGTGTTGGCATACATTATGCTTGGGTTAACACGCCTCAACGAGTGACTTGCATATACCTGAGTATTGATCTCAGCTCTGGTAAACCAGCGCTTCACAATCGCTCTGTATGCGTGTGCCGTGATGTGGGGGCTTCTTTTCCCTCGAAGAGGCGTGAACAAATAATCATCACCACTTTTGCCTGTCTGTTCCAGATATTTTTTAAATATTTCAATCGTTTCCTCTTTCAGAACTCCGACAGCCACACCTTCGTTTGTCCCTTTCTTTTTTGTCTTCCTTTTTGTCTTTTTCGGTCTCAGTTTGATGGTGTCGATGATCTCACCACCTTTGATGATATGAGAGACCTGCAGGGCTACCAGATCAGATCCTCTGAATGAGGTATCTATAGCCAGCTCAAACATGAGAAGTTCCCTCAGGTTATCACTGGCCTTCAGTAAATTACGGATCGTTTGCACCTGATCCAGAGACAGTGGTGGTTTTGTTCCAACGTCTTTGTCCCGGTTCCAGGGGATATAGCCTTTCTGATTTGCCATGAGATTTAAATTTAAGTGGTAAGAGTCCGGAGAATGGTTCAAATTTCACACAGAAGCGTGATACTGAGATGCTGAAGCCCAGAGATTCACCCAGATACGGGCGTTTTCTTTCTCTTCCGGGGTACTGGCCAGAATCTGGCGGTCACAGGCTGCGCTGATGCGTTTCTGGATATACAGCTTTCTTTTTGTCTTCTGTGATCTGATCAGGTGTTCTGCAGAAGATTTTTCCCACCATTTTCCAGCCATAAAATGCCCCTCAGAAATTTACGCTTCTAATGCTATTCTAATAATAGCGTAAGTTATTGCAAGGCGTATTTTATAAAATCCTCTTAAATCAGATAGTTAAGCCATTTTAAAACTTACGCTTTTAACCAATAGCATAAATTTTTATGACAAATAGACTTCTTATAGCTGTAAGTAGGGAGGAGTGCCTTTCAGGAAAACCGTCAAATCCATAGCAAAGGTATAATCATTACAACGATAATTTACCTGAGGTGGAAACACTGGCAAGCGTCCTGGCTTTCGAAAGAAAAGTTTTCTCTGGGAAAATAAGCTACCCCGTCGCAAGCGACAGGAAATAGAATTCTGCACTTAAAGAATCTAGCTATATATTAGCCAAATATAATAAATAGCTAGTAATTGATGGCTACAGTTTAAGCAGCTTGTAGACCGTCGATCGGCCTATCCCCATCTGCTTCGCGATATCTGTTGCCCCGACACCGGCCTCATGTAGCTCTTTCACTCGATCTCTATCAATGCTGCGCTTGCGACCGAACTTAACTCCCTTCGCCTTCGCTTCCAGCCTCCCCTCATTGGTTCGTTCTAATATCCGCTGTCGCTCTGCCTGGGCAACTGCCGATAAGATCGTTACCACCATCTTACCCATGGTGCCCTCGGTGCTGATGCCATCATCCAGGAACCGGATGGCTACGCCCATCTCATCAAACTCTTTAATCAGCTGAATCATGTCTGCGGTATCCCGGCCCAGTCGGTCGAGCTTTTTCACCAGAATGAGATCACCCTCTTCTACTTTTACCCGAAGGAGCTGCAGGCCTTCACGATCCATGTGACTACCGGATACTTTGTCGGTAAAAATGCGGTCACTTCTGACACCAGCCTCTTCGAGTGCCTTCACCTGTACATCCAATGACTGCTGACTGGTCGATACCCGTGCATATCCAAAGTGTCGCATGGAAAACTGTCTCCTAAGTGGATTAATAGACTTTCCGTCTATTAATGCTCTTTAATTGATTTTATAGACAGTGTATGAGGTGTGTTTCCTGGTGTCTACAAACTTATGAATTAAGAGATAGAAAAAATGAGGTATGTATAGTCAAACTTATCCTGGCGTCAGTTCTTTATTAACAGGCTCAGTTTGTCGAAGGTTGACAGAGAGTAAAAACAGAAGTCATCAGAGCTACATTGAGGACAATAATCTGGAGGTAGCTCACCTTTCGTCAGGGCATCAGATTTAGGTGCAAATATTTTACTCCACCCACATTTATTGCAGATTATTTTTTTAGATTTTGGCTGTATAGGCATTTTTGTAAGCCTGAAATATGATGATAATAACCCAGGTGCTCAGAGGGCTGAGCAAATAGTGTATTATTTGCTGATTGGCTTATTTGAATTTGCAGATACACCACTTTTCTTCTTTCTGTTTTCAGAGGTGAGAAAACAGAAAGAAGACTGCAAATAGGGTGTCTTGTCAGAATCAACTTAACTCAAGGGTATGAAAATTATCTTGTACGATTTGATCAAGCTTATCAGCTGATTCTGCAGTACAGATTTCTATCTTGTCTGGAGCAATAGCACGAGCAAACAGGCGTTGTTTATCCACAAACTGAGCTAGCTCTAGCGGAATAAAGTTCAACTCGTCAGAACTGGATTCCAGTGTACCGTCATGAGCAAGAGGCGATGTGGTATAAACAAGATCAAACCGACCATTCAGTACGACACCAATCTCCTGCCAGGTCTGATAGCTCGCATTACGTTTCAATTGGGGGTGAAAATGGCCACGACGAATACGGCCTATGTAATACTTAAAGGGCGCTTCCCCAGCACTTTTCTCACGGGCATGATTCACTATTTTCACCGGATTTCCGGGTACTAAGTCCAAAAGTCCAAGAGCAACACCTGTTTTAGCCGTCACCTTATCCGGCTGTTCTGACGACATATTCAAAGGGTGGTGTAATATATAGCGTACGCTATCATCAGCGTTAGTCAAAGCGAGGTTGGAATCTACTCCTAAGATATTCTGTAAAACCTTCTCAAGGATTACAGAGCGACTCGCATTACCCGCCAATAAAATATGTACTTCTTGTGGCTGATGATTGTGTTCATTGAAGGCTTCGCACATAGAGGTAAAGAACTTATCCACGCCACTTTGTATACGCTCTTCAAGATACTCCCCCAACAGTTCATAGGGGACTTCCAGCTCTAAATTGACCTCTTTATCCGAACGATTGAGCAGTTTAATCTTTTCAATGCCCTGATTATTCTCCTGACCCTGCTCCATAAAACTACGTAACCGGGACATCACTATTTGAGTATTGGTCAGAGCCGCCAGAGTAGTGTCAATCAGCATCTCAGAACCTGGGAAAACATCAGCATTCACCGGCATGCTAATGGCAATACGGTGTTCTCGCAGCAAACTTTGATTAGCTTTAAATACCAGATAGGCCAGATTTTCCAGTAAGTTCTCACCGCCTAGATAAGCGTCACCGGAAGCCCCAAAGTGCTCAAAGACAATATCATAACCCTCATCATCTTCGTCATCTGTAGGCTCTCGATAGATACCGAAATCAAAGTCTGTGGTACCACCACCAAAATCAAAGACGGCATAGGTAACCCCCTCTTCTGTAGGCTCAATATTATGCTGCTGTAAAGCAGCAGCCGCAAAAGCAACGGGCTCTGAAGCGATCTCTTCTACTTCAAAGCGATTAAAAATATCCTGAGTAATGAGCGTTTCCGGTAGGCTACGCTGCAATCCACGGCGGAAAGAGGCCAGAATTTTATCTTTTATCCGCTGCGGATAAGTCACCGGAAAGGTCATACAGTAGCGCAGAAAAATGCCACGCTTACGCCAGTTAATTGTTAATCCCAGGTAATAGGCATAAAGCTCGATAGGATCAAAGTTATCGTCTGAGCTGACTGTCAGTGGCAAACCTTTTATAGGGTTCCTCAATTCAAGTGGTGGCAACACCATTTCACGTTGATTAACCCTATCCTTAATTCTGGCAGGGCTGATCTTATCCTCTTTTAAAGCCCAGTGCTTCAGGTTGGTGAGAATACTGGATGTAACCTCAGGATCACCTTCATTGTCTTTAAGCTCAGATAACGCTTCGTGGGAACAGCGTATATCTCCCCAACGTATCGATGGTTTATAGGTTGTTTCCTGCCATTGAGGTAAAGCCTTATCCAAGTCGATAAATGCTAATGCTGTAGGGTTTTCAAAATGCTCTGGCTTTGTCGAATCAAAATAGTCTTTCACACCCACTCTGATCAGGTGCTTTTTTCCCCCTTCTTTATAAGCCACCACTGTACTGCTGGTACCAAAATCAATGGCTACTGGCCATGGTTCAACATCTTGCGCCGGATCACGACCACGAAGGGTTGGATAATCTTCTGGTGGTTCACGTTGCCAGAACTCCCACAGACCTTTATTAGGATCGGTCAGATCCGTAGCGTCTAAAACAGGCAGTGGGCTTACATTGCTATCCAGCAACAAGTAGATATCTGAACAATCTTCTTTCTGTACAGAGTGCCCTGATTTTTCATCTATATTCTGGGCCTTAGGATCACTTTTTCGTTGGTCGCTTTGTTGTTCGGATTTTAGCTCATTCAAGCGCGTTAAAATATGAAGATGATGTGTATTAGCAAACATTCTGAATCCCTGTTAACTGGCCAAACTTAATAACTGAACAGTCACTGAGCTTTCATGCTGCAGAGCTTCTACACGATCGGCTGTGGTCAGTTCAATCTGATCTGGAGCGATTGCACGAGCAAAGACCCGTTCACCCGGTTGAGCATGATCAAAAGTCAGACGTTTATGAGTGAGAACAGGATCGTCCTGCTTCACTGTGCCTGTATTGGCAACAGGGGATTGGCTGGAGACAAGGATAAAGGTTCCTTCTCGCACAGGCCCCAGCTCATGCCACTGATTGTACTGTGCGTGGCGTTTCAATCCGGGCTTAAACGCACGCCGTTTAATACAGCCGACGAAATAATCAAATGGGGCCTCGCCATCAGAAGCGATTGCTGAACGATTAACCACTTTCACCGCTGAACCAGGACATAGATCCAATAAGCCCAGAGCGACCCCCGTTTTTGTAGTCGGTTTATAAGGGTTATCATCACTTTGAATGATCGGTGCATGAACATTAAAGCCCACCTCAAGAGCGCCAAATAGCTCGTCAGTCAGCTCTGCCACCTGACTCGCATATGGATTAATCAACTCATCATCCGGGGTTTCTGTACCAGAGTTATTCAGACCAAACATCGCTTGCAGTGCCGGTGATAAGCTGGCGTTGCCAGCGAGGAAAATTTCTACTGATTCAGGTTTTACACCGGATCCTGTAAAGGCCTTATGCATCGCAGAGAAAAAGTTAATAACACCTTTTGCTAAACGCTGATTGAGAAAATCCTCAAGTTGCTCATAAGGCAGTGTCAGTTCATAGGTGTCGCTTTTGCCATCACGGTTAATAAGATTGAGTTTTTCAATACCCTGACTATTTTGCTCACGAGCTTCCCAATAAGGGCGTAAACGACTCATAAGCATCTGGGTATTGGTGTAAGCTGCACGCGTTTTTTCCAGTAGCATTTCTGAACCAGGAAAATCATCCGCATCCAATGGCTTGGTAAACGCTATTTTCTTTTCACGGCACAGTGCTTGATTAGTCTTAAACACTTCATAGGCCAAGTTCTCAAGTAAGTTTTCACCGCCTAAGAACTTATCCCCTGAAGCACCAAAGTGCTCAAAGACTTCTTCATAGCCCTGATCCTCTTCTTCTGGCGTTGGCTCCCGATACAAGCCAAAATCAAAGTCTGTGGTACCACCACCAAAATCAAATACGCCGTAAGCCACACCTTCTTCTGTCGGTTCAATATTAAAATAAGGCAATGCCGTTGCAGCGAAAGCCGCTGGCTCAGAAGCTCGTTCTTCTACAGAAAATTCATTAAAAATCTGCTGACCAATTAAGGTATCCGGTAAAGAGCGTTGTAGACCACGGCGAAATGAAGCCAGGATCTTATCCTTGACCTGCTGCGGATAAGCTACTGGGAAGGTCATATAATACTTAAGAAAGATACCGCGCTGTCGCCAGTTAATCGTCAACCCCAGAAACCAGGCATAAAGCTCAATAGGATCAAAAGGGTCTTCATCACTTACCGTCAGTCGCTGACCTTTAATAGGGTTACGCAGGGTCAAAGAGGGCAGTTCCATCTCATGATGGTTGACCTGATCACTGATACGCACTGCCATCTCTTTAGCTTCCCGCAATGCCCAGTGCTTAATTTTAGCCAGGACACTGGTGGTAATACTGAGGTCGCCTTCATTATCGCGTAGACGGGTTAACGCTTCATGGGAACAGCGTACATCATTCCACTTGACCTTAGGGCGATAAGCACTTGCTTGCCAAGCTGATAACGTTTTAGGAAGATCGACAAACTCCAGTACGGTAGGATTTTCAAAATGCCCTGCTTCCGGTTTACTAAAGTGATCTTTAACACCAATACGCAGTAACTTTTTCTGCCCATTTTCCTGATAGGCTACCACTGTACTACTGGTGCCAAAATCGATGGCAATGGGCCAATCTTTAACATCCAGCACTGGATCTCGCGGGCGGATATGAAACTTGTGTAATAAGCTAGCATCTACGCCATATAACTCCCATAAGCCCTTATCCTGATCAGATAACTGGTTTTGCTCCAGCTTAGGCAGAGGACTGGAAGTACTGTCAATATTAGTGAAATATTCACCAATATGTAGATTAGGCATTTGCCAAGCATTTTTAACACATAGTTTTATAACATTGTCCCAATAGGGAGCTTTACTATTTAAATGGTAAGCCTGCTTAACCATTTTTCCCACAGACTCAATATCATGTTGAAACACCAGGCCCTGATTCAGGGCTAGCGTAATCAGCTGCTCTATTGGTACACTTCTGCAACTTAATAAACGTCCATTACCGTTTGGATTAGAGGACCAGCTAGAAGGATTATCACATAAATTTACACTGCCACTTAAAGTAATCCAAACTGTACTGTTATTTATAATTCTGCGATTCATCATAAGCAGAGGATTATTTGGCAGCTGAACAAACTCTCCTAGTTCTTTCTTAGATGGGGTCTTCCAAGTGTCTAGCTGTAGTTTAATCTGATCATTACTTTTGTTACAATTCATTGAAATGGTACTATGTACCTCTGGCTGTGCATCCCATAGTAGATTTGTATGAGTATCAAATAACGCCAATTCATTTTTTTCAGGGTCTGCAATAAAATAAAGGCGCTGCTTTTCTTTTAATAATTGAATTACATTCTGGAACTGATCACAGATCGATGCAGCAATACTCTGTTGCAAAGCAGGGTTGAGTTTTTGCCACTGACTTTGATCTGCCTTCAACCATTTCAGATAAATAGATAAAAAATCCGGTAATGTTTCTTTGTTATATGATTTATTAGCATTATTTTTATGTTGTTCGCCCATCGTCGATCCCTGTATATAATCTTTAAAATCAAACTCTGGCAATCAGGTACGTACCAAAGGTTTTTTCTGTAATTTACCCGCAGCATTAAAGATACCGGGTAGCCAGACTTCGGAGATTTGCTCACCTTTAGGTGTCGCCCGGCTATGTAGCTGATGGTCAAAGGCAATATCGGGTTCCGGGCAAGATAATTCAGCACGACGGGAACGCAATGTCAGGTTATAAAAAGTAAGGGATGAATCCAGAATGTTGTTCTCGACCTGAGTTACCGGCCGCTGATCAGCCTTACACCGACTGGCCAGGCGATCCCACAACTCCAATACCTGATCCCATTGACTTAGGGTAGCAACAAGCCTTAATAGCGCTTGTCCCTCTGATTCATTGTGATGTAACCATAGGTCTGCCAGCTCAGCATCCTGCTGAACCTGAGCTAATAGCTCTAATGCAGGCTGCAGCTCATTAAGCAAGATTTTTTGTGGTGCAGCAACAACGGCAGATTCAGGGGTATCAAGGTTGTGTTCTGCTTCTAATGCGATTTCTGATACCGCTTCATATGCATCATTCTCAACCTCATTTGGCTGTAGTACTGGTTCAACCTGATCTATTTCGGCCACCTGGTTGATTGAATCGCATGCGACCTTTTCTGCTTCTTCAGGATTATCAATTGTTGAGCCCTGATTATCGCCGCCTAACACAACCTGACGTAACAGTGCTTGTAGTTTAGGATCACGTTCCACCAGGATAAGAAAATCCAAATAAGTTAGCTTTTCATGAAAATAGGGAGCTGTGATTTGGTGATAACGCTTAACGGCTGCCATTTCGTTCTCATACACAGGCTTCATCCTCAAAGAAAAACTGCATTTCCGGTCTTGGTGTAAACTGACGAGGCAGTTGATAGCAAAAGTTTTGTAATTGCCTTTTTTGTTGACTATCCAGGGCTAACAACTTCTTTTTCTGGCTTTGAATAACAAAATCAGATGGCTCCAGATAGGATGAGCCTACCTGAGGTACTTCTGTTGTGTCCGCCAACAATGCCAGCTCATCAGGGCGAATATTACTCCAGAAGTTTTTGTACAATGCAGGCAACAGAGTGGTTAGTTGCTGCAGGTTAAGATCACCTGAGTACAGGTTTTCACTGCGTTTTCTAAGCCCTTGCAAATCTGTCTGGACTGTTTGTAGTTCTTGAGACTTACTTTTCAGCTGCTGGGTTAAATCCTTTTCCTGTTGCACTAACTGCTCTATATGCTGCTGCTGTCGTTGAATCTGAGCATGAGCAGCCTGTAGCTCAGGAGATTGAGTATCTTCATTCGATTCCTCAGTGCCCTGCGATTTCACTATAACCAGCTCAGGCAGAACGTACTGCAGCAACCAATCTATATTCTGTTGATCAGGAACACGAGTGCCGGAACGTTCAGATAACCAGGAGAGCTTAATTACCTGAACATCCGTAATATGATGATGGTTTACTACCTTGAAAAGTCGATCCCCCATAAGCAATCCTTCCTGATCACTGACCAGGACAACACTGTAATGAGAGAACCCCTGATCATTGGTCAGCATGTCATTAAGTTCATCCAATGCTTTTTGCCAGCAACCATCACTGCTTGCTGGCATAGATTGCTCACCCCGAATAGGTTGGAGTTTCCAACCCTGCTCTGTACGAAGAAAAGCAAAAAGAGCCCCCTGGTGTTTAATAAGCACCAGCATGTTTTTCTCGAGTGTCATATCGTGTTAATCCTTTCAGAAAAAGGGCATATCTATACTGCATTCAGGCCAGTGGTTCTTTATCTTTCAGCTCTGAAATCGTTCCATAAACCGCCTCATCACTCATTGAGGGAGTGCCTTCTTTCACCAGATTGAAGACTTCACCACGTACTTCGCGATTTTCACTGGCGGTCAGCTTCCCATCAAAATAATCTGCGATTTTTTCAAAGTCGGTATCCTTCTTCAGCATGCCGTTAATCTTCTCAGCATTAAAAAAGTCTGGTGAAAGGATAACCAGACGCAGCAGATGATCTGATTCCCCTGCTCTCATATCCATTTTTTCTTCAATTCCCTTTAGCCCCACCAGAATACCTGTTGCCGCAGTTACTGTTTTTTCAAACTCTGTTGTCGGGCTTTTTTCTGGATCAAGCTCAAAGTTACGAATCTCATCCAGGTATTCTTCATAGGTTGCATAGTTGTCTGGTTCAATTCCTTTCTCCTTCGCTTGCAGTGCCCGATCTCCCATCTCCATCTCATTCTCTGTAGGCTTAAAAGCCCCCGCCAGCTGCGCAACTATACTAATTACACTTCCAATAACTCCGAGATATGACAGCCCCTTTTCCATTACTGGAGCTAACGTCGACACCGCAGAACCTAAACCACGGGCAATACTGCTACAGACACTGCCTACTGCACTTACCGCACTACTAAAAGCGTCACCAACTGAAGACCAAAATCCCATTGCTATTCTCCAAAATCTTTTTATTGGTTAATTAAAAAGCGCTAAAAAATCTTCTCTAATACAAACTCTTTGCTCATTGCTTAATGATGGGTTTTCAGCATCTAACGACATCAACAGCGTTAAAACCTCGGCAACGACTCCATCAGGAACCTCTTGTAATACTGTGTCACTCAGTAAGCCTTCCAGGCACTGATAAACCATTGAGTCATCGCCTTTGGGGTTAAATCGAACCATCGCTGTTGAGAAGCGGTCCTGTGTTTTCTGAAAACTGATCAGCAATTTATCCTGATCTTTTTTAGTCTTTGTCAAAGCGAAGGCACAACGATAGGCCAAACGCAATAAACGGTTACCTATAGACTGCAAACTTGCCAACTGCTCTGCTGACGTTACCAACCCTGTAGCGGTCAGATTGGGGAATAACTGCTCCCGTTGCTGCCAGGTTTGCTCCTGCCCCAGCACTTTCAGCGCTTCTTCAGCAAGAGGTTTGCCATCTGTCTCTGTCAGTTCTTCAATTTGTGCCCGAACAGGAGCATGCCAGCCACCACAATAAACCACCGTTTCACCCGCATTTAGCAGGGGTAAGAAGTCTTTCTGCTCATCATTCAGGCTCATGGCATCGCCAATAGCGGTGCGATCATCAGCAGCAAACAAACGATGCACAATCTTCGTATGGGTATTTTTTAAGACATCAGGAATCAGCTTATTGGGAATCTGATCAGCAATAATAAGGCCCTCACCGTATTTACGGACTTCCGCCAGCATGTTGGCTAACATTTCGACACCCATCTTTTTAGCATCCGATTCCCCGGGCTCAGGTCTGGATAACAACCGGTGGGCTTCTTCAATCAAAGTCAGATGCTGAAAGGACGGGTCTTTGGTGTGCCGGTGCTTCATACACTCTGCCAGACGAGTCACAATTAACCCCATAAACAGCGCTTTGTCCTGTTCGCTTTTCAGCTCTTCCAGTTCAATAACTACACGTTTATCCAACAGCGCATCAAAGTTTATCGAGCGTCGGGTATTAAGCATCGTACCTTTAACGCCCCGGGTCAGGTTAGTTAGCCTGGCAACCAGAGAACCATGATACTTCTCTTCAAACTCACGCCCCATACCTTTGGATTTAATCAGGCTATCCAGCTGGGCAATCATGTCTGAGAAAGTGGGCCAGCAGCAGCCCTGTAGAGAATCATCCCAGGGATTATCATAATAAAGATTATCTCCAGTACTCAGATCCCAGCCCTTTTCGCTATAAGCCTCAATAATGGCCTCTTCAACCAGTTGCGGCATCGCCGCCTCCATCGGATAGACCGTGGTTAACGTTGAAGTCAGTACACTAATATGACCGGCAAGATTTTGTCTCGGATGAACTAACTCAAAGGGGTTCAAACGGAAGGGGGTGATATCCTCACGACCAGGAAGGTAATATTCAACATTAAGATCACGCTCATGCAGTGCCCGATATTCCGTTTTTGCCGGTTCAATCACCATAAAAGGCAGACCGGCGCTTTCCAGTAATTGCATGTTGGTTGTCGTTTTACCTGCACCTGTGACTCCGGTGACAAAGGCATGCTTACTCAGATCAAGGCGATTTATCTGCAAAGGACTGTCTTTTAACAGGCGGCCATGGTGCACAATATGGCCGATATTTAGCTCTTGTTCCTTATCTTTTATCAACTGAGTATTTACTGCAAAATCGACACTTTTCCTTAACACAATGCCTGGAAGCTCTTTAGTAGGTATACCGGTATACAGCGCCAGTTCTTTAGTATTCAACCAGGTAGCCATATCCAGATGACCTGCTTTACACACTGGAATACTATTAACCAATAGAGGTTCTCTACGCATGACCTGATCGAGGGTAACACTGTGCAACTGTAATAGATCCCCGAGTTTTCGAGACTTCCTGGGTAACTCAACCACTTTTAAAGGTGTCGCAGTCGGTAGGCTGCCCTGAAAGATAGAACGCACACTTTCACGTAACATCTGAAAGCTCCGGTTATCCGGTGCACTCAGATACACTGCAGTGCGGAACATACCTTTACTACGTCCCAGACGAAAACGCTCAATCACCTGGTCGCTTAAGTGTTTTTGCAGCTCTTCAATACTTTTATCAATATGTTCCTGGGTAAGGGATGATCCCAGGCTAATATTCTTACCTTCGGTATCTGAAATGTTACTAGACCAGTTTTTACTATCAGATACACTTTTCGTAGTACTTTCAGAGTGGCCGGTACTGCTACCACCAGAGCTACTGGTACTGCTGCCACCAGAGCTACTGGTACTGCTGCCACCAGAAGTACCAGTACTGCTACCGCCAGTTTTAGCTTCACTTTTTCCTTCACTGGTAGAAGTACTATTCGCATTATTAGTGCCCGCATTTTTATTTTTTGTGTTACTCCACCCCTCATTTTCTGTTTTATTCCACCCCTCATTTTTTGTTTTATTCCACCCTTCATTTTTTGTTTTATTCCACCCTTCATTCTTAGATTTTGTAGTACTAGCGCTATCTGAATTGCTCCAGCTACGACTATCCCCCTTAGTTTCAGCTTCGGTATGACTTGTGGAAGTAGTTTCATTTTCAGACTTCTGGATAGACTGCTTTGCGAAAGCTGATAATCTGGTAGAAAGATCATAGGTTTGATTAAGGATATCCTTAATCTCACTGTCCGAACCAGATTCAGCTACGACCAGCATTTGCCAGTACTCTCCCGTCAGAGAATTCACCAGGCGCTCAATTCCCTGAGTATCTTCTTGATTCGATAGCTGGTTATGATCATTGAAAGAAGGGACTCCCTGAACCATCCCCAGATGAACACTTCGTTGCATCATCTGATGAAAATCAGAGTCATTGACTGCTTTTTGTAATTGAATTCCAGGGAAGTTACCTTCTAATGCACCTTTCAATAGCTTTGATGCTTCATGAGATATTGCTACTTCACGACTGGCAACGCCAATATAAAGCTCCACACATTGGGGAGTGCCGTTTAACAAGTATGCTAAGGAAACTGATGAATCATTCAAAATAGACAGCACATTAGACATTGCCAGTCTATAGCCCTCTGCTTTGTCCTCTCCAATTTCGCAAATACGAAAGAAACGGTATTCCAGCTGGTCTGCTGGAATCATAGGCCTGGCCTGATCCGTATTTATTTCAGGGATATCCCAGAATAGAGCAATATCTTCTTCTGATTTGACCAGCTCCAGGCTGCTTTCTATCGAGCTAAACCCCATTCTTAATCCTTACAAAACAGTTATTATTGATAGTAGTGAAGCGAAAAAACTGAAAAAAATGCCTGAACACCGGTATTTCAGCTAAACGATATCTGCTCACATCAGCAGCGCTACAATCTCTCCCTCAATGTTAATCTGAGGCGATAAAGTAAAACTGGATAAGATGCTAATTATTTTCAGCATTAACAGATACCAGGGATATCCCTAAGATAAGTGCTAATAAATTGTTTTAATTAAAAAAATATCCCGGGTAAATCTACCTTAAGCCCGATATTTACGTCATTTAATGACGTCAGAATACCTCTGCATCAGGAGCAAATGACCTAGGCCTTAACGCATCTTTTTTAGCCTCACGTTCCTTTACCAGATCCTCCAGATACCATTCTTCGTTCATGTGATTAAAGTCGTTCATCTGAGCTCTCATCAGATACAACATGCCACCCTGATGAATATTAAAAGCCTGCTGACCATCTGGCTTTTTCAGTTTTTCAGGAAATGTACGAAGCGTGTAGGCAGGGTTCTGTATGCCCAGTTCCTCACCCAGTGTCGAAAAGTGCTGGCCGGACAGGACAAAACGGGGCTCTTTTTTGAAACACAGGTTCACCTGATCAAACGATCGGTCCTTAAGCTGTGCAGCGGTATGCAGAAACACCCGGAAAACATCCATGGCGCTACCCTGCTCTGTCAGATTGTGAACACAGAAATTCAGCTGCTTTTTCGTTGTTGTCAGAGAGAATGCAACAGCGGTATTACGGCTATCCTGCTCAAGCACGGCCTTCTTTTCTTTATGCAGGATTTGAGCAGATGCAGATGCAGACAACAGCGCAAATAGTAAACCGAGCAAAAGTTTGATCTTAAATTGCATGATGAAATCCTTTTAAAATGCTTCCGTGTCGGACTGGTTGTTGCTCTGCTCAATGGTATTTTTGGCTGCATAGAAAGCCGGACTTTCGTAAGCGACAGAAAGATAACCTTTACCTCTTCCTGTACCTTCCAACTGAACAGAAATGTAGCCATTCTGATATTCAAACAGTGATATGTAATTGCCACATCCGGAGTATTTCAGGCACTGATAGAACTCATCGGCATCATCGTATAATGCCAGCCCCGTTCGTTCATGGCTGCGCTTCGGCTCACCATACTTCTGAATCAGAAGTGACTTCACCTGGTTGTAAAGTGCCTTACCATCACGGCCATAAATATCAGAAGTGAAAGCCCGGGAATGAGCGATGACCTTTACCAGTTTTTTCCGATACGTCACTGCCATATAGGTATCAGCCCTGGACCAGGCTTTAGGTGTGGATACAGAGGTCAGAACATTGAACTTCCCGGCAGGCGAGGCCGACTTAAAACCAGACTTCTTCAGCTGGCTTTCTGTCATCCCCCAGTTCAATCCAAAAGGTTCCGGAAAAGGCTCTGCGGCTGAAACCATCACAGAGAAAGAAGATGCCAGTAGTATAAGAGGCAGTATTTTCATGTTTTCCCATCCTGTAAACATCGATCTGAAAAGCGCGTCAATTCACTTGTAGGAGTGATTTAACGCTTTATCTTTGTAATAGCAGGAGGTATACCAATTAAAAAATATTTTTGTTTTTCAGATAGTTAAAAAATAATAGGCAGAAAAAATAGTCATAGAAATAACTTTTATTATGGGTGAATAAAATTTATTACTCCGCTGAATAACGAGCACTGAAGGGAAAACAGATGAAGGATTCTACGGACATTCAGCAGTAACAGGACACCCGTAAACAGCCTGGGCAGGCAATAAGAGCCGGGAAGAACAGCAAATAATATTGGCTTATCTATAAGCCTCATTCTTAATCAGCAAGATTACTCCAGGATAAAGGTAGTCACTTCCAGCTAAATCATCAGTATGATCAAGCAGATACTGACGCATCTCTTTTGGAAAACACCAGGCTACTGCGTGATAGTTATTGGTATCAATCACCTGATTCACATACTGTGCTATATGCTCGTGCAAATCAGACTCTTCGCTTTCCAGCAGGTTTTGAGCACGGTTCACCGTCAGATAAGGCACAACAAATAATGCGCCCAGTGCGTCAACGTCAAAATTATTCCGGCTGCTTTTCGCATCGTTCAGGGCTTTATCCAACTCCCCCGAAATAACATCAGCTAATTCTCTGCGCGCATCCATCGATATTGTCAGCATCTTGGCTTCAAGCAACTGTTCGACCGTGGTGGTCTTCAACCAAAGGTCCACACGGCCATTCCATTTTGGTCGATGCTTAGCCCCTTTTTCCGCCTGATACTCCTGCAATGCAATACCACCACAGCGCCATATAGAAGCAGAAACAATGCCGACATTCGCCAGTTCAGTGAACAGATAAGGTGCATCCTCCCCCTCTGTCATTCGACAATAACGCTCAGTGGCTAGAATCCACTCTTCAAGAATGGGAGACCAATGGTCCAGTTTGCGTTTTTGCTTAACCTGATAGCCTGTTATTGAAAACTGCATACTTATTTACTTTCCATTGTTTTGCGATAGTGATGCATAGAGACAACGTTATCTGGTAGTTGCTCTTGTTGCCTCCTATCGTCAACACTAACCGAAATAGTCACTTGCTTGTCGGCAGCCAAATCTAACAATTCCAGTATTGCCTCATTCGGCCAGACCGATTCCGATTGCCCTTTAATCCCGCAGGGAGCTTCCGCCAGCCAGTTTGATACCCGATAAGCATTGAGATCCTGAATATTGGCATTATCGACCCATAGCAAACTTTCCAGCCGTCCTTTCATCTGATTCAGCGTGCCCATAACTGAACGATCACTGCGATTATCCAGCACCAGCGGCTCAAGCAAACGGCTGGCAGTGTCCATCTGCTGCTCACTGACACCCATCTTAAGCAGCGTGTTCATCAAAACATCTTCAAACAACCACTGCAGATTGCGATAATCCGGCTTAGTTAAACAAGGCAATAGCAGCGGAAATCGTGTCGCTTCATGCACCAGCAAAATACAGTTTCTGCGTTGTAACGTGATCAGATTACCCTGCCAGTCACTGAGTGGGTTCTGCCCTGCAACAACCTGGGAATCAGACTGAAGCACCGCGCTATTTTTAACCGGCAAACGGCCATCATCATCCAGTGGCAGTTTATCGAAGAGTTTCTTGGTGCAATGGATATGGATCATAGTGTGAAATAAGCTCGAATTAATAATTACCGATAGCCTGAACTAGCGAACACCCTGCGCAGTTTCAATCAACTTTCTCAGTATCACAGACCAATCCAGATCCGCATAGTGATGCACTGGCCTTACAGCGCCACCCGTTTCAAGCGTAATCGTTGGATGGGCAAAACCGTGATAACACTGAGGGCGGCACTGGGTAATAAGACTTCTCACCATCCTTGATATGCAGGGTAAAACGGCCATCCTCCTGAGACAGATAAAAGGGCGGATACTCATGCAGCCCCAGCAAATACTCCAGATTATTCTGCTGACAAGGCAGCAAACCAATCTTGTTATTCAGACAAGCCGTGGTCGGATTATCGTTCACCAGCTCAATACCCAAGCGCATACTGCCAGTCTGGTTATAACCGGGTATAGTCTCAACCGGCATAGGAATCAGACAATCAAACGCCCCCTGCACACCCCTCTGAAGCAGCTGCTTAATCTCCTTGGTGTACTGCTGCCCCATCCCCAACAAATCAGCCTGCTCCACATCAACTTCAACTAATGAAAAATACAACTGCACTTCACCATACTTACGACCACGATAGTCATAGGAAAAGCTAATGGGCAAAGCGATACCCCGAATACTGTCATTCATTGATATATCCTTGCGGGAAATCTGGAGTAAGGGGAGCTTATAGCTCCCCAGAGAAGGCCTTTTGGCTTAGGGCAGAGAACATATCTTCACCACAATGCTCACCAGAAATCATCCCATCCAAACTGGAGTCGATTTTCAAAACAATCGAATGATATTTATCAATAAGCTTTGGATCTGGGAGTAAAACTTCAAAGTTCTTAAGCTCAACCGGTGATATATGGGGTACGGTTGTTTCAGTCGGACAGCAATGCCTTTGGAAAGCCTGAGACTTTATGCAACTGTAGAGGTAATCCGTATAAGACTTACTATGAGGGCGCAATCTTGCAACACGTTGAACCAGATATGTTTCTCGTTCATTTTCAGGGAAAATGCACACTTTTAGTCCACTAGATATCCATGGACGATCCATAGCAAGAATAATATCACCAGACTCAATCAAATAGCTTTCTAGCTTTTCTAATTTATTTTTTGGCCAATACTTTGTATCACTCCACTCGAAATACCCTGTAAGCGTGTTTGCCCCCCTACAAAGCCGTACAGCCTCCGAAGAATAAGCAACATATTCATTGCTCTTAAAAGCAAATCCAGTAATTACATCTGCCAATTCGGTGATTGGAACTTTTGCAAACCCCCTCGGATTAGTCACCGGATCACCAAACATATCCAGAAACACCGAGCGCAAAAACTCATCCGCTAGCTCTATCGCCTGCTGACGTTTACGACGAATTCCATCGGCTTTATCCAGAATAGCTGCTATACGTTTTTGTTCGTTAAGGGGGGGAAGAGGGATTTCAATTCTTTCAACCTCTGCCGGTCTTGCTCGAAGCAATGAGCCTCCGACACCTGCAACAGTGTTCATAAACTGGCGATGAAATACATCTGAGGTAAGAAAGTGCTTTAAAAAAGCAGGATCAAATCGACTATCACGAAAAATTATCCATTCACCTGAACCTATTTGTCGGTATTGCCCTTTTTTAGGTACGATCCAACACCTTCTTATGTGAGGTACAATTTTCGAAAGGAGAATATCACCTGGTACAATACAGCTTTTAGATGATCCTATCTGCTCACCCTTGAGCACTTCTGGTTGATTTTTGTCAAACGCTGGAATGCTCAAAAGCTCAAATGTTTCTTCAGGGAATTTGCTCGGGTTAACAGAACCTCCACGCTTAACCATTAGCTCACCAGCTGTAACCATCGGCCATTTCATGACTTATCCCCTTCCATTTTGTTCAGTTCTTCTGCCAGTTCCCGTTCGATTTGTTCGATGCTGGGGAGTTTGTCTTGTAGTTCAGCCGGTATGGCCTGGGTCAGTTGGTATTCCGAGATACCCATAGGGGTGTCGATACCTTTCAGTGCGTATTCGGCGATCAACTTGTCTTTGCTGTGACACAGTAGCAGGCCTATGGTGGGTTGATCCTGCTCGGTTTTGATCTCGCCATCGACGGCATTGATATAGAAATTCAGCTTACCCGCATATTCCGGTTTAAAGTCGCCGGTTTTAAGTTCGATAACCACGTAGCAATGCAGGCGTACATGGTAGAACAGCAGGTCGATATAAAAGTCTTTGTCACCCACTGACACAGGGACTTGTTTGCCCACATAAGCAAAGCCAGCACCAAGCTCCAGCAGGAATTGGCTGATATGACTGACCAGCTCTTTTTCCAGCTCGTGCTCGTTGTAGTCTTCGGTTAACGTCAGAAAGTCGAACACGTAAGGGTCTTTCAGTGTTTGCTGCGCCAGATCGGACTGAGCTGAGGGTAAGGCCTGCTCAAAGTTAGTGACGGTGCTTCCCGTGCGCTGCCAAAGCTGGCTTTCCATTTGGTGTGTCAATACGGCACGGCTCCAGCCATGTTGCTGGGTTTGCGCGACGTAAAATAGCGCTTCTTCATGGTTTTGGGCTTTTGTGACAATCACAATATTGTGCCACCAGGGAATCTGAAGAAATTGCGTAGCAGCCTGCTTCGCAATTGCTGCGTCACTACTCCAGAATAAATACCAGCGACGAATCTGCTCCAGATTGCGCTTAGAAAAGCCTTTGATATCAGGAAATTCCGCCATCAGGTCTTTACTGAGCTGAGTTAAAAAACCCTGTCCCCAGGTGCTGGATTGCTGCTTTTCAACAATCTCTTGCCCTAAATGCCAGTAAAACTCCAGCAGCTGAGTATTAACCGCAACCGCCGCCTTAAGCTGGCGTTGACGAAACACCTGCTTAAGTGAGCTAAGCCACTGTTGATAATCGGTATGGCTGACCTGAGTCATTACAGCATGCCTTCCAGTTCATACAGGTCGTTCAGGATCTCTGTTTCCAGGGTCTTCAGGCGGCCAAGGATCTCTTTGGGTGGATCGTAAACTTCTTCTTCGTAGACCACTTCTTTATAGCGGTTAATGGAGAGGTCGTACTTATTGGCTTTGATATCCTCAGCATCAACGATAAAGGCTTTCTGGGTTTTATCACCGAACTGTTCGTCGATTGCGCTCTGCTCTGCATTGCTTTCAACCAGCTGGCGGTAGCTTTTCCACTGACTGATCACATCTGGCAGATCGTTGCTGTCGTCGCCTTTTAGTGGAGTACGTTTGTCATCCAGCGAGTAGCCATCCGCTTGCAGATCGTAGAACCAGACTTTTTCAGTACTGCCGCCTTTGGTAAACAGCAGGATTGCGGTACTGACACCGGCGTAGGGTTTAAACACCCCGGATGGCAGGCTGATAATGCCTTCCAGCTGGTTATCTTCGACCAGGGTTTTACGCAGTTGCTGATGCGCTTTAGAGGAGCCGAACAGTACTCCATCCGGTACGATCACGGCAGCACGGCCACCCAGACGCAGCATTTTCAGGATACGGGCAACAAACAGCAGTTCGGTCTTTTTAGTTTTGACGATACGCAGCACTTCCGGCTCGACATCTTCTTCATCCAGACTGCCTTTAAACGGCGGGTTAGCCAGAATCAGGTTAAAGCCTTCGTCTGCTTCATTCGGATAGTTTTCCGCAAAGCGCTGGCTCAGGGTGTCCTGATAGTGAATATCCGGTTCTTTAATACCGTGCATCACCAGATTCATCGCAGCGATACGCAACATGGACGCATCAAAGTCAAAGCCGTGGAACATATCGGTATCTACATGCTGACGGGCGGCCCCCGTCAGCAGGTCACCCATATAGGTGATCTGTTCGACACTGTTGCCCTCATCATCGGTCAGGGTCTCTTTCAGAACACCCATATCCGGAGATGAGTATTTCTCCATCATGTATTCGTACGCCACGGACAGAAAGCCTGCCGTACCACAGGACGGATCGCAGATACGGGCATCCTGATCCGGATCGGCTATTTCGACCATGGCGCGGATAATATGGCGGGGAGTACGGAACTGGCCGTTAATGCCTGCAGTAGTCAGTTTGCTTAACAGATATTCGTACAGGTCGCCCTTGGTATCGCTCTGCTCCAGTGGCAGCTGATTCACCATAGAAACGGCTTTTACCAGCAGAGAGGGCTTCTGAATCATCAGCTGAGCATCTTTCATAAACTCCGTAAACAGAGAACCTTCGCCACCGTGGTGTTTACCGGATTCACGGAAGTAAGCAAACAGCTCATCCCGTACGATGCTCATCAGCTTGTCGGCAGACTCCTCATGCACCAGCTCTTTCCAGCGCAGGTGAGCCTGTTCGTCAGTAAAGCGACGGTTAAAGGGTTTGCCGGTGCGTTCACTGCGCTTTTCATCCCGTGTTTCATTCATATCCAGCATACGGGCATACATCAGGAAGGTAATCTGCTCAATCACGGTCAGCGGGTTGGTGATACCGCCGGTCCAGAACTCTTCCCAGAGTTTGTCGATACTGTTTTTTAACGTGCCTGTAATCATAAGGTTTCCGGTGTATTCTGTTGCCAGGTTCAGTAATAAAAATGGTCAGGTGTCGTGAGCGGCTTCTGAAATATAAAAAGCCGCCTGTTATTCAATGTATGCAGTGGTCTGTTTATCTCAGTGGCAGATACAGCCTGATATCAGGCCGGTTCCGTCACCTCAACATTATTCCGACCCTGTCCAGCCGGGACGGTAAACTGGGCGACAAACCCCGCAATCAGACTGGCCTGCTCATCCCGAAACAGACCGTCAATGCCATCATCGTGCAGGGACTGGAAGGGGTGATCGTAAAGATCTGCCACGGTTATTTCTCCCCGGCGACAGATTTCCCGTTTCAGCAGATCCAGAAAACGCTGTTGTAATGAGTTCAGGTGGATATGGTGTGTCTGCACAAAGGCGGTGAATTTATCTTCAACCGCTCTGGCATCCAGCCCGACAATGGTTCTTAACAGCTGATCCACACCGACGGCTGAATCCGGAAAGAACTCTTTTAACAGCTTCAGGTCGATGCGGCTTTTACTTTCATGCACCAGAGCATTCAGGGTATCCAGCTCCTGTTCCGAAATCGCTTCTCCGGAGCGGATTTTCTGCAGTACCGGGGTGGTTTCAAACAGCGGTGTCAGTGTTTTCTCCACTTCCTGCCGGTAGATCTCATAATCCACCGTACGGATATTGGTTTTACGTTCTTCCTTGTAGACCGCCTGATTGTCTTCGATCACATCAATGATATTCACCGGCATCGGAGGGACTTTTGCCCCGGTATCCCTGAGGTGAATGACCGGACGCAGCGCCTGGCGGGTGTTTTCCAGTCTGGCCACACTCAGACCGTTCCAGTAATAATCGTCCTGTACCTGCTGAATAGCATCGGCTTTAGCGCGGACTTCATTCAGGTGCATGGAGAGCTGGCGTACCCGGGTGGTGATCTGCAGACGGCACTGTTCCAGTTCAGGGGCCTGTGTCAGGTGGGCAAACTGGGCGTTCACCAGTTCCAGATCCCACTTCATCGCTTCACCCTGACCGCGAATATCCCGCCATTGCATTAACGGTGCAATAATCTCCAGTAACTGCTGTCGGGTCTGAGGCGTAAACTGTTTCAGCACCTCCATCTGACTCAGCGCATGTTTGTACTGCCACTGATCTTTTACCGCGATGCTCTTATCATTCAGCTGATCGATATCGTCCTTAATCAGCAACAGGACCTGCTCAAACACATCCAGCTTACCCTGTTTCAGGGCTTCTTCTGCCAGCCGGACACGGCCTTCAAACAGTTTCTGGCCAACAGACTTACTCTGACGACCGTCATCTTCATCCGGGTCCTGTTCAAAGTATTCAAAATTATCCCAGTGATCGAAAATCAGGAACTTCTCTTTATGCTGATCCGGACCATAGAGGTTATCGCACAGACGGGTACCCCGACCGATCATCTGCCAGAACTTCACTTTGGAGCGAATCGGACGGGCCATCACCAGGTTCAGAATCTCAGGCACATCGATCCCGGTATCCAGCATATCCACCGAGACGGCTATGGTGATTTGCGCATCGGAGTTATCGGTTAGTTTGAAGTTATCGATCAGCTCCTCTGCGCGTTCATATCTGGAGTGAATCACCCGACAGAAGTTAACGCCCTGTTCCGGATACATTTCATCAAACAGGTCAGCCAATAGCTCAGCGTGCTGGATATTACGGGCAAAGATAATCGACTTACCCAGCGTCTGACCGTCACCCAGGCGCAGACCTTTCTCCATCAGATTACGCAGGATATGGCGGTTGGTATCTTTATTGAATACCGCTTTATCGATCTCAGCAGAGGAGAAATCCAGCTCATTAGGGTCGATACCCTGCTCTTCCAGCTGAGCCATCTGCTCATCACTCAGGCTTTTCTCATTAATGCCTTCACGCAGAAACTGAGTGGTATGACTGACCACTTTGAACGGTACCAGGTTACGATCTTCAATGGCCTGTTCCAGCGGGTAGTTCGCCGTGGGCATCTTATAATCACAACCGAACATATCACTGGTAGAACGGCTGATCATCTCAACCGGCGTCGCGGTTAATCCCAGCTGCAACGCATCAAAGTACTTAAACAGATCGCCATAGACGTTATAGATCGAACGGTGGGATTCATCGGCAATAATCAGATCAAAGTAGCCGGGATCAAACTCTTCCATAATCTTCATCATGCCAGGGTACGTGGCGATAAAGAGACGGGCGTTAGTCCGGTCGGCGGCTTTACTTTTTCCGACCACATAGAGTGGCTCTGACATAAAACTGTTATAGGCTGCTGCCGCCTGTTTACGCAGCTCCTTACGATCACACAGGAACAGGATGCGTTTGGTCCAGCCCGCTTCAATCATCCGCTTACTCAGGGCAATAGACACACGGGTTTTACCGGTGCCTGTTGCCTGTACCACCAGGGCTTTACGGTAGAACTTTTCAAAACGCTCACAGACACGGGTAATGGACTCAATCTGATAGGTACGACCGGCAATGGTATGATCGACAGGTGTTCTGCACAGTGCCTTGCGGGTGCGACGCTGACGAATCAGGTACTCCAGACTCTCTTTACTGTAAAAACTATACAGCCTGCGAGGTCTGTACCCCTGAGCATCATCCAGAATACGGATATCGTGCCCGTTGGTGTAAAAGATCACCGGACGCTGGCCATACTTTTTCTCTAACGCATCCGCATAAAGCACCGCCTGCTCACGACCGGTATTGATATTTTCCAGTGCCCGCTTAGCCTCAATCACCGCCAGTGGTTTGCCATCATCGCCCCAGAGCACATAGTCACAATAGCCGACTCCGGTCGGTGTGGGCTGTCCCTCTACCGGCTCTTCTAAAGTCACCTGATCGGTATTCTTTCCATCGACCAGATCAATATCCCAGCCCCGGGCATACAGCTCGGTATCGATCAGGCGACGGCGGGTCTGCGCTTCATTCAGGTCAATTCTGCTACGGGCTTTTTCACTGGCCTGACGGGCGACCGAAGTATCCACCTGATGTTTCAGGCGGGCATTTTCCGCCAGAGCCTTCTGCTCAGCGGCTTTGGCCTCTTCCAGCTCTTTTAATGCCTTCTCAAGCTGCCTGGTCTGAGTACTATCCGCCGTTTTCTTAACGACTTCAGGCAGAATAAAAGGACTGATATCGGACGTATCGCCCTTACCGGTGGTCAGTAACAGCCAGCACCCCAGATGATGGGCCTCCTGCAACAGCCACGGACTATCCCCTTTATTGAAGCGTCCTTCATGAGCGGCCCGGTTTCCGGCCCTGCGGATTGCATGCAGCTTATCCAGCACACCAGAGGATGCGATATCGCAAAAATACTGGTTATTCAGGCGATCCAGAAACTTATCATTCGCCAGAGTGGGCAGCTGAAAAAGGCGATAGACTTCGCCGGTCAGTTTTTCGGCATAGCAACGCAGCTTGACCAGTGCACTTTGCGGGTCGCTGTGCACATACTGTTCTGCATAAGCACACAGACTGGCCAGATCCGGCCAGTGAGGCCTCAGGTATTCAAAATTCTGTGAAATCATAAATTCTATTCTGCTCATAACAGTCTTACAGCGAAGACTGTGCCATCCTTTCAATGCTCTGCGGATTGAGGAAGCTCAATGCCGTATTTATCCATCCTGTTGCTCAGAGTCTGATAGTGATTCATTCCCAGCAACCGGGCGGCATCCGTTTTGTTGTAGCGGGTATGTTCTAACGCCTTCAGGATATAATGACGTTCTACCTCAGCAACAACCTCTTTAATATCAATGCCCTGAGAGACATCCCTGTTAAGAATAGAGTGTTCTTCAGCAGGTCTCTGAAACACCGCCTGCTTCATATCATCGGCTGAAATCATATCCTGCTGGCTCCACAGTGCTGCCCGCATCAGTGTTGAACGCAGCTCCCGGATATTACCGGGCCAGCTATGGCTGAGAATAATATTCTTTGCTTCAGCAGAAATTTTTTTATTATGCAGATAATCATCCTGCCGGGCCATCGATATCAGTAATGTATCGGCTAATAACATCAGGTCTCCCTGACGACTGCGTAAGGGGGGCAGGTGCAGTACACCGACAGCAATACGGTAAAACAGATCTTCCCGGAAGCGACCATCAGCCACATCCTGCATCAGGTTGCGGTGAGTGGCTGTGATCAGGCGAATACTGGTCTGTTGCTCAGCCACACCGCCTAACGGGGTAAATCTCTGATCCTGTAACACACGTAACAGACGCACCTGAACAGCCGGTTCCAGTTCGCCGAATTCGTCCAGAAACAGGGTACCGCCATCGGCCTGAGCAAAGACTCCGGGCTTATCCGATGTGGCTCCGGTAAAGGCCCCCTTTTTATGGCCAAACAATATGGAATCAATCAGTTCAGCAGGAAAAGCCCCGCAGTTAACCGCAACAAAAGGCCGGTCTCTCCGATCACTGGCATTATGAATTGCCCGGGCAAACAGCTCTTTTCCGGTACCCGTTTCACCATAGATCAGGACAGGGACTTCACGCTCTGCCAGAATCTGAGCCTGCTGTTTCAGCATCAGCATCTGAGGATTACGGGTGATAATATCTGCCAGAGCCGCATTTTCCGGAGCATCAGCCAGTGCCAGCTGACGGAGCTGACGGGAGGACAGTTTATCGGCCGGAGGAATATACTCAGCGGCAATATCAAAGGGCACATCAACCTGCTGAACGCCCTGCTCCCGTGAAGCCTGATAGAAGAGAGCCGGAAAACGGGTTTTACCCAGCAGTACCCAGACAGCCTGCATCGCGGGTGTCCCCGGGCTTAACAGCAGCGCCAGATTTTCGTCTGGCTGAAGCACCTGCTGCAGGTGATACTCTGCAGCCCGGTAAATGTCACCATAATGAATCGGTGAAGACAACGAGACCGGAAACGCCTGTAAGACCAGATCCGGGTAGCGTACTTTAACCCGGTCCAGATAGGGTTGTACCGCCTCTTCAGGGTAGTTGTACAACAAAACTGTCCTGTCCGGTTTCACCTGATCCAGGGTATCAATGACGGGGCCTGATGAATCCCCCTGAAGCCCTTTCAGATCATGCGCTCCAATCCAGCTGACGAGCAGGGTACGCTGATGTTTCCCCATGCCTGATACTCCTTTCTGTCCTGAACCATCACCGGTTTATAGCATGACCCTGACCTTCTGAGCATTGACCTGATAGCCCGCAGTATCAATAAACAGTCAGGCTGCTGATATGATGGTACCCGCTTTATGAAACGGCTATTCGACTATTGTATCCCGATAAATCACTTACGGAACAAGGAGTTAATCTATTAGACTAAAATGAATGACCTGATGATAGGGAGGCCGCATTCTGTTAAACAGGGTATCTGGTAACACCAATGCGAGTGCAACGGATGACATCCTCTCCTTTCAATCTATTCCGCCTGTGTAATAAGGACCCTGAGTGTCGAATCATCTTAAAGGCTATACCAGTTTTCAGAAGCGCGTTATCAAGGGGCTGGCAGAGCTGATTGAAGAGCGCCCGTTCTCCTATAAGAAAACCAGCAACAATCATATAGAAATCAAAATCAAGGACATTGACCGGGTGTTTTACAGCAGTGGAACCCCCTCCGATCACCGCAGTTATGACAACTTTTTATCGGATGTCCGAAGTACCCTAAGACAGCAGGGAGAGCCAGAACCTGTCCTCCTTCTCTCAGGAAAAGACAGATCAGAGACAGACAAAGACAGTATCGATGACCGTCGTCAGGCCAGCCTGAATAAAATAACCCGGACAATCATTAAACGTATCCGAATGAGCATCGAAAAGATCCAGCAGGATGAGTGGAAAGCCGTTCTGACAGAGGATGATGCCCACGACAACATTCTCCGGACGTTCCGTGACAACCTGGTTGAAAGAGAAATACAGCTGGCGATGAAGTTAAAAAAAGAAAAGGACTATTTTCCGACAGCGATGATTAAGCAGACCCGAAGCACGATCGGGGATCACCTGGACTTTATGCTCCCCACACCGGCTTACTATCATGATCTGCTGAAAAAGAAGCTGGTTCCGGCCTTTGGTGACAAAGCCGATCCGGAAGAAAAAGATGACGTCTCTTCAGATCAGCCAGACAATCCGGAGAAATGCACTTCACCTCAGGTAACGGTTCAGCCAGAAGACCGGGATCAGGGGATGAATCTGCGGCAACTGGCCAGAGCGAAACGCAATAAACGCCTTTCTGAAATCAAACAGTTGTCAAAAAGCGAAATCAGCTCACTGATCAAAGACTTCCAGAACGCTCTGGAACAGAAGCATGAAGAGGATATTCAGGATCTGGTTGCTCAGATCAGAGAGAAGGGGATTACCCTGGCAGAGATTCGGGAGCGATTAGAGTGATCATTGTCGAGGTGTAGCTTTAAAGATACAATATCAACCATGAATGAAATCACACACTACCTGACAGCGGATGGACATGATCCTTTTCAGGCATGGCTTGAGAAGGTAAAGAGAAAGGATTTACCGGCGTCTATGCGTGTATTAACCCGGATTAACAGACTGGCTGCAGGCAATGCCGGGGATGTTAAATCAGTGGGAGAAGGTGTGTTCGAACTACGTATCACCTATGGGCCAGGCTATCGGGTTTATTATGCCTGTATTGAGAATAAACTCGTCATGCTGCTGGCAGGTGGTACAAAACAGCGACAGTCTGCTGATATTGAACAAGCCAAAGCATTTCTAGCAGATTATCGTAAGAGGGTTGAAAGATGAGAAGCCATGATGATGCCGTTATCGACATGCTAAAGAATGACCCCAATATGGCTGGGGAGTACCTCCGGGCTGCTTTTGATGAGATGGATGAGGAAGGTGGTGAAGCCGCTTTTCTGATGGCTCTACGTCATGTAGTTCAGGCTCAAGGCGGCATGTCTGAGATCGCAAAGAAAGCCAATATCTCACGGGAAAGCCTTTATCGGGCCTTAAGCCCTGAGGGCAATCCTAAGCTACGTACTTTGACAGCGGTTATGAAAGCGTCGGGCATTCAGTTCCATCAGATCACAGGCAACACCGCCTGAAGCCAAAAAAAATCGTCTGGCCGAAGGCACAGACGATGATTGGTCATACCACGTCAGTGAGTGGCACTGATCCGTTCAGTCAGCTTCTGTTTCAGTGACGGATTAGCAGAGTCAGCTGCCGCAGGAGCTGATACAGCGGTCACCTCCGGTGTACTGTCTTCCGGACAGAACTCTGTCAGTAAGGCCGGAATATCCTCCTCCGTCTCCTCAAACCAGGCATTGGCAAAGCCCAGACGCGCCGCCTGATCCAGTGCGACCTGATCAAAGCCCACTTCCTGACGGGATTCATGGCGGACCCTGGCTTGGAGGATCGCATCCTCCAGACTGACTCCATCAGGCAACGTCAGATCCACGTAGAAAATCGGCGTCCGGTAACTCTGCGTCGTACTCTTGCCCCGTAACCTCAGTACCAGATTCATACAGGACAACAGATCCCCGGATACCGCCTGCAAGTAACGCAAACGGGCCGCCAGCGTCCGGATGCTGTTATAGCCCGTAGTCCGGAAGATAAAGCTGCCCAGATCATCGGAGTCCTGTTCCGTATTCACTGAGACATTCAACCGACCATAGACCTTACACAGTCCACCTTTGCCAAACTCACACAGAGAAGGCCCTGGACAAGGTAACGTCTTTAATCCCTCCTGACTCATACGGCGACATTCCTGGCCATCCCCGGTGCAAACCGGACGGGCCGTCTGTCGATCAAATAATGTATATTCCGCCCGCAGGGACAGATCCGGATCGTTGAACAACACCCTTACCGGAATCGCCCGTAACTTCTGGTCCGGTTGCGCTTGTCGCAACACCTGATCCAGCGGATGAACCACCCAGCCTTCCCGGGTCTGCACCTGACTGGTTAACGTGAACTGATCATCCTTTTTCGGTAACCGTTTCCCCTGAGCATTTTCAATCAGATGACCGATACTGATTCGACCTAAGACAGGTGGGGTAATGGCAAAACCTTTAATCATAATCCAACTCCCGGGCACACCTCAGCCTATGGCCAGAGTGCACCCTGATAATCAATGAAATGAATAAATCAAACGAAGAGGCTGCAGCTCGCAGCCCTGATGAGACAAAGCGAGAGAGGGCAGAGGTTAAACCCGAACCAGAAAGCGCCGACTCCCGGCTTTCTTCAACGGATACTGAGCCAGCAGATCCGGCTGATCGTTTAACAACGCTTTAGTATTCAACGTCACCTGATCCTGACTGCGCTTAAAACTGATTTTACCCTGAGCCAAGATCGCCTCACTGGCCTCGGCCATTGCCTGCTGCAGCCGGTGCTTTAAGGCGGTTTCCTCTGTCTTCAGCTGATCTAACCGGCCACGCACCTGCAGGAGCTGATCAAAGGTCTGGTTCATTTCAACGTCCTCAGACCAGTCCACCCGTTCACCACTGTCACCGGGATAGAGCTGATTGAGCGCAAAACGCGCAGATTCTGATGCATCCGCTTCAGGCGGGGTGTCCGAGATCACCTGTTGCCAGAACTGATGTTCCAGTGCGATCAGCTGAGCAATCAGCTCATCGTCCCGTTCCACCCGATAGACCCGGAACTCCTGACCACAAATCAGCACACCCACATCAGCGGCCTGTTTACCGGTCACTGCCAGCTGATGCTGTACCTGACAATGCACGTAATCCGGAGGACCGGACTTCCAGTGTTTCGCCCCATACTCACCAGCGGTTTTACACTCCAGGATCTGCACCTCATCACTGGCCACCACGGAGTAATCCAGATTGGCCAGCATCCAGGGATAGTCCGGATGCTGCAGAATGGCATTCACCCGGCGTACCTTACGCCCCGTTAACCGGGTGTAGTGCTGAGCGACTACCGGTTCCAGCACCTGTCCCCAGTACATCGGGGAGCGCATCTGATCAATAGGCGCTTCCGGTGTTGGCTCAATCCGGCCAGTTTTCAGCATCCAGAGCTCTAACTGAGACTGGAACGGATTTAACCCTGCTGCTGTAGCTGACTCACTGGCTCCGATGCCCTCATTACGGGCCTGTAACCACTGATCATGGTCCATCGCCTTTGTCGGTACTTTACGAATGGCCGCACGACCGGCAGGGGAGACCACATGATCCGGTTGAATCGTATTAAGAGAAGAGTTCATACAACATACCTCGCACAAACGACATAAGCCCTGGGACAGAACCCCGGGGCTTATGTGTATTAACATCAGGAAGAAAAGAAGAGAGAAACAACAGATTGCTATGAGAGAACAGACTCAGACCCGATCCATCAGCTGGTGAAAGGCCTTATCCTTTAACTGAGCCCCGGCTCCGAACCAGGCCGAGTCCAGCCGGTGATCCGTACTGCGGGCCCGACGTTCATGGTCCACATACTCCGTCACCGCATTGAGCAGTCCAAATGCCGTCCCTTTAGATGACGGCAGATCAGCTCCACGACCCGAGCCCATAAACAGCGACAGAGTGCGATCAATGGCCTTACGGTTCGACTTCTGAGGATCAGGGGCTCCGGGTGTCACTAACAACTGTTGCACAATCGACTCCGCTTCCTTAAGACGAACAGGCCGTTCAGACAGCGCCTTAAGCTCCGACATAAAGTTCGACCAGACGGATACCGAGATGCCCAGCTGTTGCTTCACGGCATCAGCATCAAAGCGGGTGTTATGACGCACCCGGACACAAGGGGCTGAAGACCGCTGACCTTCCCGCAAGGACACCGCCAGCGTGTTGTTGCACACCACACGAACACTGGTGAACTGAGCGGTGGTGGCCATGGAGCCATCGCAGGCGGTGGCTAACAACAGATAACCCTGAATACGGTCCTGGCCGGTTAACTCGCCGTATTGATCGGTCCGTGCCAGCGCCCAGAGCTTACGACCGCCTTTCAGCACACCAGCGGTCTCCAACTGAAAACCCGAGTGTTCGGTCAGATCCCGATAGAACTCCAGAACTTCAGCTGGCTGAACGACCTGATAGCGATGACCGACCACAGACAACGGGGCCTGAGTATCGGAACGATAGAGCACCTTATGATCGGCATACTCCAGCAGATCACCGGACATCAGACCTTCAGACTGAGTCAGAAAGTGCACGGGAGAGGACTCGATCGACCAATCCATACCGGCTTGTTGACGCCAGACATCGACAGACTGGCCAGGAGATAAAGCATGACCTAAACCGTGCCAAGGAGTAGCACCGACATACGCCATAGATTCCACTGAATGAGACATAAACAACCTCCGAGATACCCTGGAATAGGGCAGAAATGGACACTGGAGAGGGATTTCTCCAGGTGATTCAAGGGAGTGATATATGTGTCAAAAAATCTGGAATACGGTTATTTTCAAAAACAAAGCATTTAAAAAGTAATAGATGCTCTATTCATGCTCTGTAATTAATTTTTGGGCAGGTTTTCGCCAAATAAAGCACTATCTATTATCCAAAATGATATCTATGCAGCATTATCCAATTTAAAAATCATATAAATAAAACAAAAAGTGCTTTTTTAATGTAATTCTCAGTGCATAAAGTGCTCTTTTTTAGTATAAATAAAAGCATCTTAGGGGGATTCATCCGTTCCCCACCTTAATTCAATGGAGAAACCCCATGCAGAAACCTGTCCTCGCCGCTGGTGATATCGGAAATTCACAATCTAAATTTGCTTATTGGAAAAACGGCGAGATTCAGTGTTTCTCTTTTAAAAGCCGTGTGAAATCAGGGGCTCCCGGACTGTCTATGCTGGGAGGAAAAACAGAGAAGTCGACGGTCTTTAAACTCTCAGGTGAAGTTCTGAGTGTGTTAGAGAACGCGACCGATCCTCTGAATATTGTGAAAGAGGGACCCGACTCACTGGCGGTTAAAGCGTTAGCGTTAGCCGGTCTGAATCAGATGGGGTTATCGGGGAGAGAGGTTAACCTGGCCACCAACTTACCTTTGGGTCACTACGTTATCCGGGATCAGCATGGCCTTACGGCGTTCAACGACGCGCTGATGGATAAAAAAATGGATGCGTTGAGGTTTAAAGAGTCAGATACCTGCTTATCCGGCTCTGAAGTGGCCCGTATTCAACGAGGCGTGGTGTTTGCAGAGGGGTTTGCGGCTTACGTCGATTCGGTGGTGTCCGAGCAGGGAGACGTCTCTGAGCCGACTGAGAAGAAGCGTGGGGTGCTGGATATCGGTGGCGGTACGACAGAGATAGGTATTTTTGGTCGTGAATTTGAGATGGATGATAATTTCATCACCTTGTCTGTGGGAACTCAGGATATTTTAAAAGGTCTCGAAAAACGCATTTTAGCGCGTTGGCCAGACTTTGAAAAAATCGAACTTGTCGTATTGGATCGCTGCATGGAAACCCAGACGTTTATCGACCTGGCGGGCCAGTCGCATGATATGAGTGAGGATATTGCAACCTGCAAACGTGAAGTGGCGCGTAAGATCATTCAGGAAGCGAAGGATCGACTGAAAGGCAATATTGATTACCTGGATCAGATCCTATTAGTGGGTGGTGGTGGTCAAATGCTCAGCGAGTATTTTTCAGAATGGCAGCTTATTACTGTGCCACAAGACCCTGAATTTGCGAATGCCCGGGGTTTATTAAAGCTCATTACCTTCTTATCCGGCCTTGATGAATCAGAAGTTGAGCGAGAAATCCCTCACGTTGAGCCATTGGCTGAGGTGGAATAATGTCTGAAACAACCGAAAGTATGGTGTATGCCAATACGCCTCTGAACCCTAAGGATGAAGAGCATAAGAGAATTATTGCCTGGCGGGATACCGGTGGGAGTAAAAATAAGTCCGATACCATGCGAAAGCTCGCCACGGGTGGTGGCATCTTGCAGGACGCTGGTTTACTGGATCTTGTGGTGTCACTGGAAAAAATGCCCGGCATTGACGCCAAGAAGGCCCTTCAAATGGCCTTAGCAAGTCTGATGGAGATTCCCGTATCCTCTATGGAAGCGCCTGAACCCCCGGTTGAGGTTGAAGAAAAAAGGACGACAGAAACAGAGCGTAAAACACGGCCCATGGTTGGCAAAGTGAGGTAATTGATGAGTGTGCGAAGATACATTTCAGGCCTTTAAACATCAGGGGTTCAGAGATCTTACGATCTTTTAGAAGGATTACAGGGTGTCCACGGAAGGGCATGATCCAGATTTTAGAAAGATCTTAGAAAACAGGGAAAAAGGTCGGGCCAGCGGTAATAAATATTCCATATTGGAACGAATGCTGTTAAATTTTGTCTCGCAGAAACGAAAAAACCCCGGAGTTGGCGCTCCAGGGTTTTTAAGATCTTTAAGTAACTGCGCGAAGGGTAAATTCACGGATATACTCAAGAAAGTTCGTTCCTTAAGTATATCCGCACTTTTATCCCATATCAACACGCGTATTCCTTATTTGATCACTCTGCCTGTATGAGCTTGTACGTCCGTTGTCTGAGTCGCGTCAGACTGTCTCGCTCGGTTCATACAGTATCAGGGAGAAGAGAGGGAGCGCTCCTGGTCGTGTGATGCCACCTGCAATTTTTACTGTTACTGAGCCACTGCGTGTTTTTAAGAGTTCGCGCGATATAAACCAAAACGGCGGAAGGTAACAGATCTTAGAGGGCTTGTAGGTGGGGCTAAGGCGACCGCACCCTGGATCATTCCAGGGCAGAGTTTAGCCGCTGTATATGCCGAATGGCGCAGTCATAAATACTGAAGCCACACTGTTTTAAGGTGTGGGGGAGGTAGGGTGATGACTGCGCCAGCCAGAGGGCTGGCATCCTTGCGGATGCCGTTTTTGTGCCAAAAAAGAGATTCAGAAAATAGATAGCTCTTAAGCTGATGCTGCTGGCAGCGAGAATACCGGCATCACTGTGTTATCCGATGACTCGGTGTTTTGCTGGCCGGTGTTGGAGTCGACAGCCGACAACCGAAGGGCGTCAGGTTTGTTCTTCTAAGTGTTTATGATGCATATTAAATATATGTGATCCTGTGTTGTCTCTTTTTTTCTATATTTTATAGTTCGGAAGGTTGTTTTCTAGCTAATAACCCCCATAATGTTTTGTTTATGGCGGTTATTAGCTGGAAAAGTTGACCTATGGCTATAGATAAGAATCAGGAAACAGAGAGTTGGCTTCATGAAAATCCGGACTGTGTACATCGAGTTCAGCTGAATTCTCTGGATAAATTCAGGCTGATCAATCCGTTAGTTTTTCCTTTTATCTCTGAATCTTTTGTTACATTAATAGGTAAGAAAATAGACGGGGAGGTTGTCACAAAAGATTTGTTCTTCAGTCCAGGGTTATTGGATGAGCTTGCCAGGTCTGAGCCTTGCAAATGGGGTTGGGCTTTGAGAGAGACTGAGTTATTACCTTCTGATATTCAGCACTTTCAGCTATTCCCTTCGGACAATCTTCATCTGGATAAGACTGGAAGTTTTTTTTCTACTGGATGTCAGGGTTTTCAAGATAATTTGGATTTAAAAGATAAGTTAGGCATCTCTGTTTTAGGTCGGAGGGCAATAAATAGTCATATTAAAGGTGTCTTAACTCGTTTTCTTGGTTCTGTAAACTTGTCAGATAAGAAAAGAAGGCAAATTGCTGAATATGCTATCCTGGTAAAAAGATTATTCTCTTCAATGCATATTGAGGATTTTGGAGTGAATCGTTCAAGCCGCGAGCTGGGCCTGACTCCTAATGACCGTCTTCAGATTTTGCAACCATCAGAAAGGCCTAAGACAATTGCTGAATATCAGCAATATTCTTCCTGGAGTGTTGCCCATACTAATAAAGTACTGGAGCTTTTTGAGTCAGCCGGGTGGCTGATCCGGGAGTTACCACCGGAGAATCCTGAAGGCCTTGGAAATATTCAATTAGGTAAAAGGGTTCGATTACTCCCCCGCTTTTTTACTGATTTTTTCCAGGCGGATGAAAAAAAAGTAAAAGAAATATATGACTCCATTCAGAAAAATTCTGAGAGGAGGAGAATTATCCTGCAAGACTTTTTCAATGATTGTGCAAATCTCATCAGATTACGTCAACGTCTGGAAAAGGAGAGGGCTACTCATTACGATGCCCTGAAAAATCCTTCAGAAAATACTGTTTCAGAAGAATTTCATAAGGTAGTCATTAGCCATCTTAATAGGGTTCTTGGGAAGAACAAAGGTGGCAGACCTGCTCGTTCGGTCACCGTGAAAAAGAATATGGAGTCTGATTTGCAACAGAATAATTGTCAATTACCTGGCGTGCCTGTATTTTCATTATCATCAGATTTTGAAAGACTGACTTGCCCGTTACTCATGAGAGAGGGCCTTTTCAATCAGACACTGGAAGAAACGACCCGGCTGTTGCAAATCCCCAGAGGGATGATATTACAGGTTATGCTGGGTGCTCTGTCTGTTTCCTGCCAAAGGTGGTTGAGAGTCAGGTGCCCAAGAGGCAAAAAGGGCAATACTAACTTATATTTGCTGACGGTAGCTGATTCTGGTGGGGGTAAAAGCAGATTAGAAAATGCGTTTTTTGGCCCGATAACAGATTACAATGAGAAACTTTTCGACTCTCTGAAGGCGGGCGATAAGTATTATGAAACAGAACTTGACTTATGGAAAGAGGATGAAAAAGAGCTGAAAAGGCAATACAGGAGGGCCTCTTCAGAGGAACGTGAGGATCTTAAAGAAAAACTGCTTAAGCATAACCGGGAGAAACCTGATACTCCGCTTCCATTAGATTTCTTCTTCCAGGATGCAACAGAAAAAGCTCTGTTAACAGGTCTTCAGAACAGATGGAATATGGGCTTTCTCTTGTCAGGTGAGGCCGACAATATTCTGAATGGTTATTTATTCAGACAATCCACAGCTCTGAATGAGTTATGGGGGAGTGGCAACTGTATAGTCGATCGGGTTAAAGAAAAAATTACTCTCAGGAATACACTTTTCTCAATCTGTTTACAGACTCAGCCTGTATCGTTCAGAAAGTTCATGGATCAACGCGGGAAAAAATACAGTGAAGATGGTCTGTTTGCCCGTATATTGACGGTTATATCTGATATTCCATTTGGTAAAAGAAGTATGCTCCCTCTGGATGAACCCAATCATTCTCCTTACAAAGATCAGTTTAATGAGCGGGTCTTACAGTTTTTGTCTCTTGGACTGACAGATTCTCCGGAAGAAAGAGTTCTGTCATTCTCCCCGGAGGCAGAAAGGCTCTGGATTGACTACACCTGTCTCATTGAGTCTCTGATGAGTAAGGAGCATAACGCTCCTTTATCTGATATGACCGGGTTTGCATCAAAAATTATGGAGCAGGCATCACGTATTGCGGCCTTAGTTCATATTGCAAACTCCGATGATGATGAAATTAGTGCGGATTGCTTCCAGTATGCTATGACTCTGATGCAGGGATACGCGTGCGTATTCCGGGAGCATATTGCTGCTACTCATGATCTGGTGAATAAAGCGGATAAGGCGTTCAGTAAAATGCTTTCGCTTTATGGCGAGCATACTAATTTGAATGCATACGGGAATATCAGGATTTTCCGAAAAGATCTTTATTCTAAAGGCATTGTCCGGAGCAGTGAAGAAGCAGACCAGGTACTGAGACTTCTGTCTTTCTGGGGAGTGATTTATGAAGATGAGGGAGGGTTATTATTCCAGCCTGATGGTAAACGGGGCACTCTTAAAGCAGCTTATTACAGTATGCAGGAATATTATTATTATCGACCCCATCAGATGACGATTTAATGCCGTTTCAGAAGATCTGATGGGGCAGGAAGTTGTTTTTTAGTCATGATATATGTCTGAAAAAAAATAGGGAGCGTCCGCTCCCTGTCTCATCTATATCAGTCCCCTTTCTGCAAAAGACACCGATGTTTCTCCTGTCACGATATGGTCCAGTACACGGACGTCGATCAGACTGAGTGCATCTTTCAGCTTCCGGGTAATCTGCTTATCGGACTCCGAGGGTTCAGGGAGTCCTGAGGGGTGATTATGGGCAAAGATCACAGCGGCTGCATTGGCGTGGAGTACGACTTTCAGCACTTCCCGGGGATAAACAGCTGCGCTGTCGATTGTGCCGAAAAACATCTCTTTGAACTCAATCAGACGGTGCTGGTTGTCCAGTAGCATCACCGCAAACACTTCCCTTTCATAGTGCCCCAGTCTGTACTGAACAAATTGCTTCACATGCTCAGGACTGGTGTATTCCTTATGACGGATGTACCGCTCTTCAATAATATTGGCCGCTTCTGTCAGGATTTTCTGCTCATTGTCGTTCAGGTGGGAATAGTCGATATGCATGCCTAAGGCTCCTTATGTCATTCATGCACAGCGGTGATATATGGTTCAGATTTTCTGGAATCGGGGGCACTTCGACCCATGATTTAATTCCCTGCGTTTTTGTGGATACCTGATAACCATCAGGATCATTTAATCCCCCCTGATCCCCACTATTTAAGCACTCTCCCTCATAAAGCCTCTGATTATGTGTGGTTATTCCCTTTGCGGTAAGTTGATTAATATATAGCCTTTAATTATCAATCTATACGTTAACGATAGTTACAGACTATATGAGATCAATATCACTGAGAAAATAAGACAGATCAGAACCCATACCAGAAGAGCATGATCATTCAGAGTCAGGTGAAGAAAACTTTAATTCCCTCCTAATCCTATGAGCGATAAAAACATCATAGGAATACAGACATGAAACGCAGACTACAGAGCAATAAGAATCTGTCCCTCCACTCAGTACCTGAGTTCAGAGGGTTCTCTGTACAGACCAGTAAAGGGGACCTGATCGAAGATTATCTTGAGCACACCTATCAGGTGGTCATGAGTGCTTTACAGGAGTATCCGAGAACATTCGGTATCAGGTTTGACCTCAGAATGCCCTCCAGAGCACAACAGATGCCCTGTAACGTGATCTCAGTGTTCTGTGAAAAGCTGGCAGACATCATTCTGAAAGACCGTAACAGAGTTGCCAGGGAGCAACAGTACCCGAAACCCTGCAGGGTGCGGTACGTCTGGGCCAGAGAACGTGGCCAGGAAGGCCATGATCATTATCATGTGGTGATTTTCCTGAACCGTGATGCTTACCATGTGCTGGGTGATAAATCGGCCTTAGCAGGCAACATGGCAGCCCGTATTAAACTGGCATGGGCCAGAGCCATGAGAATGGATATCGAGGATGCGGCCACAGGCGTGTATTTTCCTGACAATGCAGAGTACAGGGTCGATCAGGGAGATCAGCCAGCGATCGAAAACCTGTTTCACCGGATCAGCTATCTGTGTAAGGCAAAGACCAAAAACTACGGCGACAGACGCCGTAACTTTGGCTGTAGCCGGTACTGAACAGGCTTCAGGGCATGATCACAGAGGGAAATGATTCCCCCTGATCAGATGCCTAGCGTTATGTCAGCCGGTGCAGGTCCTTCAGAAATAACTGCAGAGAATGAAGCCTGGTTTTCAGTCTGTCATAGTCTTCAGCATGAACCTGAAGAATTGAGTAGTTATCGAATCGTCGGGAATATGACGGATATCGGAGGTTATTGTGCAGGGCATTGTATCGGGTGATGCCCAGTACATGATCTTTGAGCTGTGAGGAAACCTGATCCCTGATGACCTGCTGATCACTGATTATTTCAATGAGAAATTCAACTGCACTTTCCAGGGAGTGTGTACGGTTCTTATCTCTGAAATATTCAAGATTGGGGTTAACCAGAGTAAAGATCTTTGCCCGGATAAATTTTTCCATTGCCTGAATGACAAAATAACAGGCATGACGATACTGCTGACAAGAAGCAAGGTGTTCAGCAGCGTTTTCATCTTCTTTTGCCAGCGTCATGAACGCAGTAGAGACATTTACGTCATGTTTCAGTTTGCCGATGTGCATTGTATAGCCTTATGGATAGCGCCAGGAGATGCCTCTGGCTTGTGTTTATCAGTAGCTGGGTAAAGCGCCCTTCTCAGGGGTTACGTCTTTTTCCCTTTGCTGATAAGGCTCTGAGGTGGTCTCTCCAGTTGATTCAGTCAGATCAATGCCTGAGTCTGCAATGGTTTTACCGAGGTGCAGGAGTTGTTCTCGGGCTTCTTCCATGTCAGCCGGTGACATGTTTTTAGCTTCTTCTGAGATTCTGTCTGCCAGTGATTTGGCTGCGTCTGCTATAGATACTGATTCTGGAGCATCTGGTTCAGTAGCTTCAGAACTGTCTGTTGATCCATCAGTGACTACTTGAACTTCATCGGGGAATACCGACAGACGTTCGTTGCGACGTACTGCGTTGAACAGAGTGTAAACGTGCCGATCAATGGCGCGATCATCCTCGGGCATTACTGCCGCCGGATATCCCATGAACTTGTAGTTATGCTTCGCACAACATACCAATTCACCTTCAATCAGATTGTATGCCGCTCCGTCTGGATACCATTCTTCAGATACGTTTTCGGTGTACATGTCACGAGGAATGATGCTCGATAGCTTAAAGTCCGGGTCCTTGAAGAACTCCAGAGTCAGGTCTTCAGCTTTAAGTATGATTTTAGCCATCGTCTTAAATCTCCTTATTCAGATAGTTTCTAATATTCTTTTAACCTGAGTGGCTGAGAATGTCAGCTTTTTCCTTTGTTCTTCAGTCAGTTGACCCTGTTCATTAAGCTTTGCTGCTTTCGGGGTCATCACGCCTATCCGGTTTAATTCGTTGGCGATACCCTGCAGTGTGCTGATGCCCTGTTCCTGAATCTTCTGGATTTCCTGCAGGACCATCTGATTCCGTTTGCTGGCTCTTGCAGATCGAATAGCCCGACCTTTAGCTCTGGCTTCCTCTGTGAGTCGTGGAGCCTTTTCGTTCTGCAGTAGTATTAGGGTTACCTAGTCCCTCTTTTCCTTCCAGAGCGGCTCTTGTTCGCTCTGAGGCCATCTTTCTTTCATAAGCGGCAAACACTGCCATGAATTGAATCATGGTCTGATTGGCCTCTGGCATATCTGCACACACAAACCGCACATTGGACTTCTGCAGTTGATCAATGAACCCCACATCACGGCTGATACGGTCCAGTTTGGCCACAACCAGTACCGATCCGGTCAGTTCACACTGTTCCAGGGCTTCTCTGATCATTTCCCGGTCATTCCGGCCACCAGACTGCACTTCTATAAATTCTCTGGTCACTTCCCACTGTCGGGACTGACAGAAGTCGGTTGCTATTCTGCGCTGTGCCTCGATGCCCAGGCCGGTAATTTCCTGCTTGCGGGTGGAGACACGGATATAGATCACGGCTTTGCACATGGGGTTATCACTTTAGCAATGGGCAATTGTTAAAATGTGAAGTTAATAGAATGGAAAACGAAGGGCTATAATCATAAATATTTTCTAGTTAAATGATTCACAAGCAGATTCAGATAGTCTAAAGTTACCACTCCACTTTGCATTCATAATGGGACCATGGCCTCTACTTTAAATGTTAATAAGTTGAATCATCCCGATACCTATGATTCAACAAAAATATGTGTAGAAGTAGGGACTGCTCGTGTTCGCAGGCTGGCCTATGCTTGCTTAGATATGTGTCGGTCTGAGGAACGAAAGTGCAGACAAGCATCCGCTAATTCTTACGTAGATATGTGTCGGTCTGAGAAACGAAAGCACAGACAAACATCACCAACAAAACGGTTGAAGGAGTTCTTGCGCCTACGATTTTTATCGGAAAATATAATCTATGAAGTATCAGGGTTCTGTCAGGAATTTTCAGTATTCTTTCAGACTCTTATCGAAATAGGATTACTAAAGCGGGATCAACGCTTATCTCCTTTCCCCCCATCAACTCCTGTTGATCATTCCAAAAATCTTAACTGCCATAATATCCGTCCGGCAGAAGTCGCTTGGTACGCCCACAGTACCTGCTAATCAAAACTAGCTTTACGCGATCCAACTAAAATTTATTTTTTAATAGCTTACGCGAATATGCCTAGGGCTTTTTACGTTTGTTTTTTGCCCATGTAATGCTTTTGGATAGCATAATTCGCGACTGGATACAAAGTGACAGTTATGATTTTAGAAACAAGCAAATTATTGGCAGAGGCAAACCGCGCACAACATTCTCTACGTGACATGGGCCATGAATTATACGATCTGGCAGAGAAACTGGGAATCGTGTCCTTTAACGCGACACTCGTATTACGTACGGTGATGATGAAAAGAAACGAGGAGACCAATAAGAACGAACCATGTTCTGTGCCTCCGGATGTTCCTGTAGAAATCAGAACAATCTCCAATCACAGAGGCGGGCATTTCGACGGACCATCAGTATATCGCCGTGATGGTCAGCCTGGCGTGGCTTTCTACTCCAAGGAGAAGAAGGATATGCCTGTCGACAAGTTCCTTGTTGATGCTGCAGATGCTAAGGGCATCATCATGGCAGAGATTGATCGATATACTCGTCGATTAATTGTGGATGATCTGCTGGAAAAATCCATCCCGGTAGATGCGTCGCTATACATCGCCACTCGTAGTGCGATGTACACTTTCCGACACCAGATCTATTGGCTGGTACGAAGTGACGCATCGGAGCCAGATAAATATCGCGTGTTCATCCACGACCGTATTTTCCGGAAGGACGCTGATCCAGATGCGATGCTTCGGATTACGCGTGCAGATCTGATGAAAGGTCCTGAGCACCTGTACAACCTGATCTATTCATGAGATATGCCTGAAAAAACAGGGAGCGGCCACTCCCTGTTTTTTCTATAACTTGCATCATCGTAATTAACCGGGCTTACCGGAAGGATTGACAACTGATCCGGAAGCTCATGATGCCTGGTTTCGTGAAAAGGTGATGGAAGCTCTGGCCGATACTCGCCCACCTGTACAGCATGAACAGGTTATGGAAGATCTGCAGGAAATCATTAATAGGAAAAAGCATGGCGCTTAAGCTCGAATGGTCCGAACTGGCGGAGGCGTTAACTGAGGTGGCTCGTTTAGAGATGGAGCTGAAAGAGTCCAGAGAGGGTATAAACGTCTGCAGTAGGATCTGATTGATATTGTCCGGAAGAGGAGTTAACCGACGGACTACACTGAGAAAAATAAGAATAAGATCATGAGGTGGTTATGACAGAATATCTTCAGTATCAGGGCCAGTTATACCGGACTCACAGTGTGGTATTCCGTACGGATGATTTTACCATTTATGAGTTATCTGATGAGATCGATCTTAACGGACCGGTCAGGTTCCTGGCGTTAACCCGGAACCAGCTGATCTACAGTGTCGGAGTGCTGGAGTGGCCTGATGAGGATGTGTTGATAGAGTGCCATGGAAAGGGAAGGATCATCACTTTATAACCGTGATTAATCCCCTGTAGCCTGAATCCTGTAAAATACTCCCTGATCAGGGGATGTATGACGATCAGGGACGATCTCATACGCTTTCTTTCCGGGGTGCGGGACACGCCTGTTTTATCTCATTATCGGGTTGTCCCGGGGGCGGATGACATGGCTTCCTCTGTTCACAGTACAGGCATAGTAGTTTATCTGTCAGAGTTCTCAGGTGCTCTGCACTGACAGATCACTCTGTCAGTTCGTTTGCGCCGGATTCAACGGCCCGGATAAAATCCACGGGTGTATTCCCTTCGCTGATCAGTATCACGGGGACACCTGACAGCTCAGGATGTTGCCGGATAGTCCGGCTGAAGTCATAGCCCTCGCCTTTTTCCGTCAGTCTGCACAGAATCAGGTCTGGCTGACCGGATGGCAAGCCGGTACACAGAGCCTCTGTATCCGGATAGGCATGCAGCCTATGAGAGCTCAGCACAGAGCGAAAAGTACTCAGATCTGTCCGGGAATAACCCACCAGAGCGATTATTTTTATCATCAGTTTTTAATTCAGGCAGTGCTTATTAAACAAGTATAGTCTCTGCAGGCCTATGGGTGTTATGTTGAAGCGTCAGACATGGTGCTACAGGCATAAATGCCATAATCCACGCTTTCTGTGGTTTATGACTGAAGGGAGGAAGAATATGTTTAATCTGGTGATCAGTCTGGTGGCCGGTATGGCCGGAGTGAATTCCGAACTGGCAAAGCACTATCCACCTGCCGGCATTTTTATCGGTTGTTCTGCCGTGACGTTTTTACTCCTGGAACTTATCAGACAATGGCTCTGGCCCTCAGGGACGCCTGAGGATGCTTCTGTTCCCCGTAGAAAAGGCCGTAGAAAGATCAGAAAGAAGAAGAAACGCCGGTTGCTCAGACGCCAGTGCGCTGAAGAATATGCAGAGCATACTCTGGAAGACTGAAAAAAAGCCCGGTGACTTTCCGAGCCGAAGTGAAAAATAATAAACAGCCCCGCTCCGTATATAAGGCTGTTGCAGATCAGGAGATCCGACACTGTATGATCGATTGTAGTGAGATTACCGGTTTCCGGATACTGGATCTGAGTTGAGTGAGCCTGTTGCCATTCGGAGGCAGACGGCCTGATATTGTAATCTTCAGTAATACCCATTTTATTGCTGTGTCTTTAGGATACCTTTGTCAGCAGAGATTGCCGGAGACCAGATACTGTCAGGTATCAGATCAGGCAAAACAGTGGCTCTGACTGACCCACATCAGAACAGTCTGTGACTGTGTGGCTGAAAAGGAGTACTGAATGCGTTATTCAGTGAACCCGCATTTTGTACGTCTTTCCGCATATTATTTTCAGAGCGTCAGGGATGGCGGTCTTTTTCTGTCTGTGTGACGGGAAGACAGAACGATTACCAGAAATAATAAGAAGCCCGGTGATGAAAAATAAAAAAACAGTGCCTGATACCGGCACACTGATTTCTTCTGCAACAGAGCTGGTAGGGGACCTTTATTTCAGGGGACATCTGACGGTTGATGGCCGGATATCCGGTAATCTGATTGCTGAAGATAATGCTGAAGCCTCGGTGTTTATCAGTGATAAAGGTATCGTCAACGGAGAAGTGTTTGCTCCGGAGGTTTGTATCAGTGGCCGGGTGAACGGAAATGTCCATACCTGCCAGACACTGAAACTGACCGATACAGCGCATGTGGAGGGGGATATCTTCTATCACCGGATTGAAATGGCCCATGGTGCTCTGTTATGTGGCCGTATGGATCAGGCTTACCAGCAGGGGGATAAGATGAAGGGTAAACCTGTACGCCTCAGACCTTCCGAACAGAATAAAGTATCGCGTTTGTCGGGTACCTGAGCCGGATCATGTCGCATTTCCTGTAATGCCGGGTAATACACTGGTAATGCGATTGTATTTATTCTGATACTCAGTGAACAGAGTGTACAGGAGGGGGATGATCATGAATGCAGCACGAGTTGTATCCGGCTACGATGATCAGCCAGCCCCTCTGCAACAGCGTCAGGATGTGATGCGGGTGATTGCTTTCCAGGAACAGATACTCCCGGTTGAACAGGTGCTTTTTGAGGTCAGAGAGTTCCGTGTCTTTGAACTGAAATCCCCGGTGGAGTTATCAGGTCGCCGGTTAAAACATCTGGCGTCACCACTGACCATCAGCTGTACAGTATTGATGTCCTGCCGGGCCGCGTAAACCGCTGTCGGAATGCTTCGGGCAGGCCAGAGTACTGTGGTGCTGAAAGGATTTATATTTTCATTTCTTCAAAGTGTCAGGGATGATGGTCTTTTCTGTAACTGTTCAGCTGTTCTTCTGATACCGAGTCCCATCCATGGCGATACCCCGAAGGTCAGGGAAGACCACTTTCTCAGGAATACCGGATAAACCATATAAAAAATATGTCTTTATTGCATGCCACTCGATTATCGGGCAGGATGTTAACCTCATGCTATGAACGGAGAGGCTGCCTCTCTGTAAACCGTCAGGGATGACGGACTCTCTGATGATTTTTCTCCTCTCCAGTCTGACCATATGGTGCTTATATTCTCCGGGGCTCTCTGTTGTCCTGACAGGTATGATACTCCGGACATTACAGAATATGACTATGCTACAGGTATCCGACAGAAATAAGGATACCCGGTTTATGAGTTGTGAACAGTCCCCGATATTTTTTCTGGTCGACCATGAAAATGTCCATATCTGTGCTCAGGATATTGATAAGCTGGATTCGTCTCCGGACACTCATGTCCGGGTGCTGGTCGGCGCTGGCCAGAATAAGCTGCCAACCGATCTGGTGATAGCGGTACAGTCTCTGGGAGAGCGTGGACAGTTTATCCATCTGCGGGAGTCCGGAAAAAATGCACTGGATTTTCTTCTGGTATATACGATTGGCCAGCTGAGGGCATGTTATCCGGATGCCTCATTCTGCATTCTTTCCTCAGATAAAGATTATGATCCTCTTATTCGGCATCTGAAAGCAGAAGGCCTGCAGATCAGGAGGCAAACGCTGAGGAAAGATTATACGAGTCAGCCCTCATCTTCTCTGATGCAGAGTATCACCGGTATGTTAAGAAAAGCTTCTTCGGCCCGGCCTAAATCCGTCACTGCGTTGTGCAACTGGCTGCGCACAAAAATGCCAGGCTGTACAGATCAGGAACTGCGTTCTGTCATACGCTCTATGGAACAGAGTGATATGATTAAGGTCTCGGAAAATAAGGTGCTGTACCGGATGTAACCCGGTGACATGCTGTTCCCGGTTACTGAAGCTCTTGAATACTGTCTGGACAGACCGATTAAGATGGAATTTATCCCTGCGACAAACTACAGAGAAACACCAGAAATCAGCGTTTTTCAGGATGTCGGTTTCAGGGATGAACAACAGGACCGTTATATTGCCTGTCGTCTGGATAGCGGGTTGCTTCTCGCCGTGGCTGACGGGCATGGAGGCTGTCAGGCTTCCTCTCTTGTAGCCAGTCATCTGGCCTTAATATTTTCTGAAGAAACCGAACGGGTGAGCAGTGATGCGAGGTTGTCTGATGCCTGTGTCCGTCAGGTGATCAGAAAGGTCTTCCGGAGGCTTGATCAGCTCACGCAGGATATGGCCTGTGGTTCAACGCTGACTCTGGCATTTATTGAATCCGGATCCCGTCGGTCAGATTTTTCCCCGGCTATCAGAATTACAACAGGTCAGTTAGGCGATTCTGTCTTTGCTGTCAGTTCTGCTCCTGGACGTTTATCCTCCGCTCCGATCCATTCTGTCCGGTACCGGAAAAAAGATGTTGATATTATCCGCCAGCAGTTCAGGGATCAGTACAATGAAGACTGCCGGGTGTCCTGTGGTTATATCTACTCGTCTCCGGCCCGATATGCTGCACTGGCTCTGACGCGGGCTCTGGGAGATACCTCATTCACTCTGATTCGAAAGCCTGAAGTAAAGAGCTATATCGTGAATACATCAGAAACCATCCTGTTACTGGCGACGGACGGCATACTGAAGCCGGAGGTTCGTCCTGGCACAACGATCAGGCAGATCATGCGCAGGATACGTCAGGGGCAGTATGCAACTGAGATTATTCAGGAGCTGAAGCCTCTGGAAGATAATACGACCCTTCTGATTGCCAGAAACTTCGGTTAAACAGAGAGGTATATAGAAGGAAGATCACTTACTCTGATGTAACTTACTATCAATAAGCGCTATTTTAGAAGAGGCTGTCTGCACTGAGAGAATTGTCGGTATCAGGTGGAGGTCGCGTCTGATTCAGGGGTATATGCAGGATGTGGTATGCTGAGTTAATAGGCGATGAGAGTAATGAATAGGCAATGAGATCATGCTGTTAGATCCCAAAAACGATTATGTATTTAAGCGTCTGTTTGCAGAAGCGCCTGATTTACTGGTCTCACTGATTAATGACCTGCGACCAGACCTGCCTCAGGTGCAGGAGGTCGAAGTGCTGAACCCCAATATCGAAGCGAGTGAGCTGACCGGCAAATACATCATTCTTGATATTCTGGCGAAAGACACCGATGGGCAACAGTACAATGTAGAAATGCAGGTGAGGCGCTATAATGCCTGGGGACAGCGCAGTCTCTATTATCTGGCCAGAATGCTCAGCGACCAGCTGGATGCTGGTCGTGAGTACCACCGTCTGAAGGCCGCTGTCGGTATTCATCTTTTAGATTTTGATCTGTTTGATGAGGATCAGGCGCAAAAAGAGCAAGCGATCTGGCGTTTTGAAATGCGGGACAGCACTCAGCCAGACGTTTTGCTGGGCAATGAGTTACAACTGAATATTATCGAATTAAAGAAGGCGGATCGTCTGGGTATTGCCAGTGAAACGCTGAATGACTGGATCACATTCTTTGAACATTGGCAGGAGGATGCACTGATGGCGACTATCACCCATGAACCGATTAAGAAAGCGATGGACCGTATTCGACAACTGAGTGCCGATGATGAAGAGAAGCGCTTAGCCCTGGTGCGTGAACGAGCCTTACACGATGAGGCGACGCTGATGTATGAGGCCAGAGAGGAAGGGCGTGAAGAAGGACTTGAGGAAGGGTATCAAAAAGCTCAGGCAGAAGCTCAGGAGAAGATTGAAGCGGCTGAGTTGAAAGTACAGCAAGCTGTCCTGAAAATGTTGTCGAAAGGATTTTCAGTGGCAGATGTTGCAGACTTTTTTGATCTCACAGCAGACGCTGTTCAGCAGATACAAGAGCAAACCTCCCACTGAAATAAGTAGGGAATGTCCTGCCTAAGTAAAGCAGTGTATCTCTGCTTTACTTAAGTAGCTTGTAGACCGTCGACCGGCCTATCCCCATCTGCTTCGCGATATCTTTTGCCTCGTAAGCGGTAGTTTCCCCCTCCTGTTCAGAAGTCACTCCATCAGTCAGTCGTGAACTATTAATCAAGGAGAGCAGGCTGAACTGGCACGTCAGAAACAGAAAGAACAGAGCCGGGCTGATTCTATCGGTACAAAGACCGCACAGTGTCTGAAAATACTGGGGGCTTCGTCCGGGATTTACTCAGAAAGAACTCAAAGCAGCCTATCGAAAAAAACGATCCGAATACCATCCGGATAAGCATCCCAATGCGACCGAACAAGAAAAAAAGACTTCGGAGACCTTTTCAACTTTGTTCAGGAGGCATACGAACATCTGAGTAAATTGTAGTGGCAGAAACCTTCAGGTTAAGCCATTATTTTTTTATGGAATTGATCGCTATCGGAAATATAGGACTGTTTTGATGCGTCTGAATCTTAAGGGATTTTTTCTTTTCATGTTGCTGTCCGGCTCTGTCATGGCCGGGCCTGTCGAAGATGTGCTTCTGTTATGCCGTGGGACGGCCAGTGTCACAGCACTGTCTGACCAGATCAAAGCCTCTCAAAGAGCAGTGCTGGATCTGTCAGATAAGAAACAGTCACTCAGTGGCCATAAAAAAAAAGCGGGTTCTGTTTCAGAGCAGGATGTTATCCGCCTGTTGCAGAAACAAGGCCCTGCAGGTGACTCAGATTCTGAAACTTACTCCGCCTGTATACAGAACCTCGCCCCGTCTTTTCTGGGACGGGTGGCCAGTATCGATGGCAGAACGGTTCAGGTTTATGATCAGGGGTATCCGGGCTTTGTGAAATTACCGATCCGTCACAATGCCGAGCAGAAAAGTGAAAATGTGTCGGTGTCTCTGAATAATATTGATATCGACGATGATCAGATCCGTTTTAATTTCCGGTTTTTTAATAAGACGAATGGAAATAAGAAAGTCCGCATCACAAAAAACAGTTTCCAGCTGCTGCTGGAAGACAGCGGACAAGAACTGGCCCCGGTACGTTTTGAGGGGCTGAAGGACAGGGATCGTCAGGTCCTGCTCTCCCCGAAAAGCAGCAAGTTTATCGCGGTATCCTTCAACAACCCGAATTCAAAGGAACTGATGCGTTTTAACAGTTTATGGAGCCTACCCAGTAGTCAGATCAATATCGGATTAACGCTGATCACCCGGCCTCTGAACTTACACTGGCTACATGTTAAATCCCGGTCTTACGATTATGCCGGGCCTTTTGATGAACAACGCTAACATCCCCCGTTTTTAAAGGATCTGTTATGAAATTTGCACGAAGCTTGATTTTTAGTGCGCTGATTACCGCATCTCCTGTTTTTTCTGTTCCGGCATTCTCTGAAACTTCTCAGAATTCTTTTGTCACTACTTTGGAGAAGGCTAAGAAAGGCAATATAGAAGCTCAACATAATCTCGGCGTGATGTATCTCCACGGAAATGGTGTTAATAAAGATCTCAAACAAGCCGTATATTGGACTCAAAAGTCTGCTGAGCAAGGAAATGCAGAAGCTCAAAACAATCTTGGTTATATGTATCTCCACGGAAATGGTGTTGATCAAGATCTCAAACAAGCCGTATACTGGATTCAAAAGGCTGCTGAGCAGGGGAATGCAGAAGCTCAACATAATCTTGGCAATATGTATCTCCACGGAAATGGTGTTGATCAAGATCTCAAACAAGCCGTATATTGGGCTAAAAAGGCTGCTGAGCAAGGAAATGCAGAAGCTCAAAACAATCTTGGCGTGATGTATTTCAATAAGGATCCCAAACAAGCTGCATACTGGACTCAAAAGGCCGCTGAGCAGGGGAATACAGAAGCTCAACATAATCTTGGCAATATGTATCTCCACGGAGATGGTGTTGATCAAGATCTCAAACAAGCCGTATATTGGTCTAAAAAGGCTGCTGATCAGGGGAATGCTGAAGCTCAATATAGCCTTGGTGAAATGTATCTCGTTAATCAGGATTTCCAAAAAGCTGCTCGTTGGTTTCATAAAGCTGCTGAGCAGGGACATGCAAAAGCTCAATATAATTTTGGCTTAATGTATCTTAAGGGAGACGGTTTAAAGCAGGATATGCAACAAGCTGCTCGTTGGTTTCATAAAGCTGCTGAGAAGGGACATGCAGAAGCTCAATATGTTCTAAGCCGGATGTATCTCGACGGACACGGTGTAGAAGAAAGCCTCCAAAAATCACTCTACTGGCTTAATAAATATCTAAAGTCATTAAACTGAAACCTGCAAGCTTTGAATGAGCCGCTTGATCTGGCTATGCTCTGTACTTTCTGGCCAGATCAATCGCTTCCTCTTTCCCGATCCCCAGATACAGGGCTGTGTTTTCTATGTTGATGTGTCCCAGAATTTCCTGAACGCCTTTCAGGTTACCGCTTTCTGAGTACATTAATGTCGGGTTAACACGCCTCAACGAGTGACTTGCATACACCTGAGATTGATCTCAGCTCTGGTAAACCAGCGCTTCACAATCGCTCTGTATGCGTGTGCCGTGATGTGGGGCTTCGTTTCCCTCGAAGAGGCGTGAACAGATAATCATCACCACTTTTGTCTGTCTGTTCCAGATATTTTTTAAATATTTCAATCGTTTCCTCTTTCAGAACTCCGACAGCCACACCTTCGTTTGTCCCTTTCTTTTTTGTCTTCCTTTTGGTTTTTTTCGGCCTCAGTTTGATGGTATCGATGATCTCACCGCCTTTAATGATATGAGAGACCTGCAGGGCTAAGTACTCGCACAGTTATTTTCCGCTAAACTGAAAGGGTGATAATTGATATTTGAGAGCGTAAATATGAGATTCGTTCCTCCATTATCTGACGATGAAGTGACTGCATTAAAATCACTACATAACCATGCAGACAAACCTGCAACTCGTCGCCGTGCTCACGCCATCTTACTGAGCCATAAACAGTTCTCCATGGATCAAATAGCCCATATTCTTGATATCA
>NZ_JACJFM010000278.1 GCF_014164585.1 Oceanospirillum sediminis
TCTGTAGGTGCGGATATGGGTGGTTTGGTAAGTGGTATAGGGCAACAAACCTTGCTTACCAATGGTAGAGACGATGAGTTAGAAAGTGATGACTTAGGAGTAAGATTTATGATGAGAGCAGGATATAATCCACAAGAGATGATTGGCGTCATGAAAATTTTAAAAGAAGCGGCAGGCCCCAATCGTGTTCCAGAGTTTCAAAGTACACATCCTGATCCTGATAACAGGATAGAAAAAATACAAGAAGCTATAGAAAAATACCGTACACAGTTATAATTAAAAAAGCCCTCATATGAGGGCTTTTTGTCGTGACTAAATCAAAATAATTATAATA
>NZ_JACJFM010000279.1 GCF_014164585.1 Oceanospirillum sediminis
TAGCAGTTAAATAGTTGTCCGCGTCATTTGTTGGTGCTGGTATGTCAAAAAATGTATCTAAATCTTTTCTTACTCCAATAATTAAAACCCTTTGACGAAGCTGAGCTACTCCATATTCTGCAAAATTCACTAAATGTGCAGTTGTATTATAACCGTAATCTCCAGTCTCTGAAAAATCTTTAATTATAGTCTTTATTGCTTTTTTCTTATTAGCAGTTAAAATTCCTTTTACATTTTCTGCAACAAACATTAAGGGCTGCTTTTGAGAAACAATTTCAACAAAGTTTTGATATAAATTACCTCTGTCTGTCGTTATTCCTCCTCTTTTCCAAAT
>NZ_JACJFM010000280.1 GCF_014164585.1 Oceanospirillum sediminis
TTACCAATTGCTTAAGTGAAAAATTTTCTGCATTATAATTTACACGAACAGTTTTCTTTCCAAAATTCACTATTGATGAGCTTATTGAAGAGTTCAGTTTGTTCAAATTTTCTAGAATCCATATACAAGAGCTACAGTGAATATGTGGAATATATAGCGTAACAATCTGTGTGTTGTCATCGTTAAATTCAAGTAAGTTTTCCACAATTTTAGCATTGTCCAAAAAGTTGTATTTGCCTTCAATCTCTTTGGGAGTAGCTCCTGGAGCATCTTGTAAATCGTAGTAACAGGTTAAATCATTTGCAGAAAATGTCTCGTAAACAGTTTTACAAC
>NZ_JACJFM010000281.1 GCF_014164585.1 Oceanospirillum sediminis
AAAGCATTGATTTAACTAATAATACAGACCTGATACTGCTATATTGCCTATCCAATAATCTAGAATCATTAAATCTTGGCAACAATAGAAAATTAACAGTTTTAAGTTGTGGAGAAAATCAGTTAACTGAATTGGATCTAAGAGTTAATAGTAATCTACAAGAATTATACTGCCAAACTAATTTATTAGGAGCTCTTGATATTTCTTCCAATACAGCGATAAATAACCTAGATTGTAGTAATAATAAGCTTTGTCAATTAAATGTGAAAAACACAAATAATATAAATATGCAACTATTTGATGCCACGTTAAATGGTGAATTGGTTTGTATTT
>NZ_JACJFM010000282.1 GCF_014164585.1 Oceanospirillum sediminis
GGAATGTCGTTAGTATGGGCATAATATAGCCCACTATTTAGCATGTAGCCGTTACTTGTATCCGTATTATTATTAGTAGAGTACCGTATGGAAAAACCAGAATAAAACTTACCGTTTAAAAAGCGCTCACCTCCATACATATTGTTTCTATTAGGTAACGCAAGCGTACCTTCATGAAACAACCAATTATCACTCCAAACACTACCATCATAATGTGCTAAAAGTATATCGCCATTACCAGAGCCGCCTTGTCTATATCTAGCAATTAAACTTCCATCATCAGCTCTATGAATCATGGGATAAGTCATGCGTTCATAGTCCTCTCCGGATTTC
>NZ_JACJFM010000283.1 GCF_014164585.1 Oceanospirillum sediminis
CATTGGGGTAAAAAGGCGTATACAGATATGGAGGAAAATTACACAGTAATACCACAATATCTAAGAGGTTCGGAGTATATACGCACCCCAAATTCAGATGGCAAATATTGGGCTAGAGACCAGTTACAATTCATCGCTGGGATGAAAATGCACATCTATGTATTACATGATGATACTGTAAAACGACCAGAATTCCTTGTAAGCGATTATAAAGACACTGGCGATAATATTAAAGTGGGTAATGTTGTAATGTCTATTTTTCATCGTGTGGCCGAAGCTGGCGAGAGTATAATCATGGCAGGGAACAGCGATGGGGATGCGCCAAAGGTTTGG
>NZ_JACJFM010000284.1 GCF_014164585.1 Oceanospirillum sediminis
TTCTTTTTCGTTTTTTACTAGAAAACCATTTATTCCATGTTCCACAATTTCTTTGGTACCTCCAGGAACATCAAATGCAATTACAGGAATTCCTGCCACACAACTTTCCAATAGGGCATTAGGAAATCCCTCTACAAATGATCCTTGCAAAAACATATCATTTTTTGATAAAATTTGATTAACCTGTTTTGTAAATGGGATATGTACTAGTTTTTCTAAGACACCTAATTTCTTTGCTTCATTTAAAACGGCTTCTTTCTGATCTCCATCTCCAACGATTGTATAAGTAAAATTAAATTCAAGTTTTGAAAGTAATTTTATAATTCTCAAATG
>NZ_JACJFM010000285.1 GCF_014164585.1 Oceanospirillum sediminis
TGCTGATTAGCTTACCTTCACTATCCTCCAAACCACCTTCTTTATAAAACCCAAAGGTGTTTTTTGTTTTATTATAAAGCACTAACTTATTTAGCATTGCTTTTACAACTGGATGTATCAGGATGTTTTTAAGTTCTTCTTTACTAAACACTTCTTCTCTTAACATCGCGTTTTCTAACGAAATACGTGTTCTGGAATATTGTTTTCTTAAATATGCTTTATTTTTTTGAAGCGATTTAATTTGCTTATCCTTTCTGTATTTAGCAGGAATAGATTTTTGGGATTTCCCATCTTTAGTAACTTTTATATCTGCTTTTCCCTGTGCATTAACA
>NZ_JACJFM010000286.1 GCF_014164585.1 Oceanospirillum sediminis
CAATATCTGGCTCAACAATGCCTACCCAGGGCGTAACCCGCACTCCCATATGGGAAACACCCTGATTCAGGCGTCCGATAATTCTTACTTCATCCGGCGGCATAGCCACTTCTTCCCAGCTTTCTCTGAGTGCAGTGAATTTAAGATTCGGGTCACTATGATCTTTCATCCCTCCCGGAAAAGCCACCTGTCCGGAGTGGCTGCACAGATGAGATGCCCTTCTGGTCAGAATGATTTCCGGATCAGGCTGATTCGTCAGAGCAATCAGCACAGAGGCTTCCGGATGAGTCCCTTTGATATTGAGCGGAGTGAACTGACTGAGCGCCTGTTCA
>NZ_JACJFM010000287.1 GCF_014164585.1 Oceanospirillum sediminis
GCTGCTGTAACTTTTTTACAAAAAATGCACTTATTTTTGCTCAGGGGGTTGTACTCTGCTTCCGGGTGCGTATAATACGCCCTCGCTGTCACGGGGTGACCCGATGAACAGCAGTAACCAATTGTTTTTACTGAGTTTTACTTTTATGTCTCTCTCAGGTTCTTTTCTCTCTTCTCAGGAAGAATCGGAAAAAAGATTAAAAAAATGATTGACTCTGAGGCCTGCATTCTGTAAAATGCGCAGCCTCGGTTGAGCGAGACGAGTTCATCGCTTAACCTGCTCTTTAAAAATTCAGTCAGATAATTCGTGTGGGCGCTTGCTGTGATGAT
>NZ_JACJFM010000033.1 GCF_014164585.1 Oceanospirillum sediminis
TCCACCCTGATTCAGCTGGATATTCATCACCTCCAGAAGCCCCCGATCAGCTGTCAATGGAACTGGTTTATATTTAACCGGACAGCAGTGAGTCTGGCTGTATTGCATCGCGACAGCCCCGTGATAGTTACTCTTAATCATCCAGTCAGGCAGCACTTTTATTACACTTCCCTCCTCCAGAGCTTCTCTGACTACAAAATCATGGAAGATTCCAATACCCAAACTCTTTTTAACACCGGAGAGCCTCATTTGTGAGTGATTGACAGCATAACGCCCGGTGACAGCCACAGTCAGAAACTCATCATCTCTGACAAAGCCCCACAAGTGATCGGTTTCGTTTTCTGCCAGAAACAAACAATCATGTTGCTCTAAGTCTGATGGATGGTCAGGTATACCTCTGGTCCGCAGATACTCAGGACTGGCACACAGTACCAGGTAGGTCTTACTGATTTCTTTAAGCACCTGATTTTCATTGGGCTTATCAGTCAGACGAAAAGCAATATCGATACCATCCCTCAATAGATCAATATCACCATCTGCCGCTCGCAGCTTGAGCTGAATCTGAGGGTATGTTTCAAGAAATGGCAGAATTAATGGCTGTAACACAGAGTTCAGAAAAGCTTCTGGTGCAGCAACGGTTACAGAACCCGATGGCTCAGTATGATCAGCGACAGAGAGATCAACGGCCTGTTGAGCTGCATTGACCATCATCAGACTCTGGTCATATACCTTTTGCCCGGCCTGAGTGATCACTAAAGAACGTGTTGTTCTTTCAAACAATTTAACAGATAAGGCGTTTTCCAATCGGCTGATCAGCTTACTCAAAGCTGAAGGCGTAACATTCAGCTTTTTTGCGGCAGCAGTAAAGCTGCCCTCATTCACAACCAGAATAAATGCCGCCAGATCTGGCAGAAGAGCAATCAATTTCTGATTAATCATAAAACTATCTTCTATTTATGCCTCAAATTCATGAATGATTTTCCACCCAAAGGGATAATAGTCGTCCTATGGTTTAATTAATATAGCTTTCACTTCCCAACCGATTGGTGCTGCAGTGATTTCATCCGGCAGCTAACACTAAGAAGGAATGAGAGTATGTCTGATACCTTTTACCAGCAGATTCAGAAACAGATCGAAGATGTGAAAAGTGCCGGGCTTTACAAACCGGAGCGTATTATCACTTCAAGCCAGCAGGCATCCATCGGTATCTCTTCCGGAGAAGAAGTACTGAATTTCTGCGCCAATAATTATCTGGGTCTTGCCAACCACCCTCAGTTGATAGAAGCCGCAAAAACAGGCATGGATGAACATGGCTTTGGTATGGCCTCTGTTCGTTTTATCTGTGGCACACAGGATATTCATAAAACCCTGGAGCAGAAGTTATCTGAGTTTCTTGGGAAAGAGGATACGATCCTGTACACCTCCTGTTTTGACGCCAACGCCGGTTTGTTTGAAACCTTACTGGACGAAAACGATGCCATTATTTCAGATGCACTGAATCATGCATCGATTATTGACGGGGTTCGCTTGTGCAAAGCTCAGCGCTACCGTTATGCCAATAATGATATGACTGAACTGGAGCAACAGCTGATAGCGGCTGATAATGCCGGTGTTCGCCACAAACTGATTGTGACGGATGGCGTGTTTTCTATGGATGGCATCGTGGCCAATCTTCCCGGCATCTGCGATCTGGCAGATCAATATAACGCCTTAGTAATGGTTGATGATTCCCACGCTGTGGGTTTTATGGGCAAAACAGGTGCAGGCACCCCTGAATTTCACGGTGTCACAGATCGTGTTGATATCATCACAGGAACACTGGGCAAGGCTCTTGGTGGTGCATCAGGTGGCTACACATCCGCCCGAAAAGAAGTGATCGACTGGCTCCGTCAACGTTCCCGCCCCTATCTGTTCTCTAATTCTGTGGCTCCTGGCATCGTCTCTGCGTCCATTCGTGTTCTGGATCTGCTGAAAGAAAGTGCTGACCTGCGCAATCAGCTCTGGTCAAACGCCAGACATTTCCGTAACCGTATGACTCAGGCAGGTTTTACGCTGACCGGAGCAGATCATGCCATTATTCCGATTATGCTGGGGGATGCCAGAATCGCGGCTGAATTTGCCGACCGTGCTCTGGCAAAGGGTATTTATGTTATCGGCTTCTCTTATCCTGTGGTGCCCAACGGTAAAGCCAGAATCCGTACACAGATGTCGGCTGCCCATAGCCAGACGCAACTGGATCAGGCAATAGATGCCTTTATTGAAGTGGGTCAGGAGATGCGGATTATCTGATCGGGTATTTTGCTTCAGCCTCGTTATTGCACTGACTTCAGGAAAACTATGTTATGACCATTAAAGCCCTCGCTAAATTAAAACCAGAACCAGGCATCTGGATGACAGACGTTGAGATGCCAGAGCTGGGCCACAATGATCTGTTGATTAAGATCCGGAAAACGGCAATCTGTGGCACTGACGTCCATATTTATAACTGGGATGAATGGGCACAGAATACCATCCCGGTCCCTATGGTCACAGGCCATGAATACGTCGGTGAAGTGGTAGGGATAGGCCAGGAAGTGCGCGGTTTCCAACAGGGCGACAGAGTATCCGGCGAAGGCCACATTACCTGTGGTCATTGTCGCAATTGCCGGGGTGGCCGCACTCACTTATGTCGCAATACCATAGGCGTTGGTGTCAACAGAACAGGGTGTTTCTCAGAATATCTGGTTATTCCCGCTTTTAATGCCTTTAAGATCCCGGATGAAATATCCGATGATCTGGCTGCAATCTTTGACCCCTTTGGCAACGCCGTTCACGCTGCCCTTTCTTTTAATCTTGTTGGTGAAGATGTACTGATCACAGGAGCAGGCCCGATCGGAATAATGGCGGCTGCCGTCGCCAAACATGTCGGAGCCCGCCATGTGGTCATCACGGATGTCAATGATTACCGGCTGGATCTGGCTTTCAGAATGGGCGTCACGCGTGCGGTGAATGTTGCAGAAGAAAAGCTTGAAGATGTCATGGAAGAACTGGGAATGAGCGAAGGTTTCGATGTCGGTCTGGAAATGTCCGGTGTACCTGCGGCTTTTAACAGTATGCTGTCACTGATGAATCATAGTGGACGCATTGCTCTGATGGGGATTCCTCCTTCCAGCATGGCAATTGACTGGAATCAGGTAATATTTAAAGGACTGATTATAAAAGGGATTTACGGACGGGAAATGTTTGAAACCTGGTACAAAATGGTCAGCCTGATTCAATCAGGGCTGGATCTCACTCCTGTTATTACCCATCATTTTGATATTCAGCAATTCCAGCAAGGCTTTGACGTGATGCGATCAGGGCAATCTGGCAAAGTTATCCTGGAATGGGCCTGACACCCCATTCCCCGCTAATCTCAATTCAGATGCCTCAATATTCATATGTATACTCCACGGTCAGCCCCCAAAGTATTTATCACACCAGCCGTAGCCAGTTCCTTTCAGAAGATAAAGCCAGTTGCTCATTTTCTTTAATTGCCAACAACCATACCATACAGTATGGTATGGTTTATCAAGTAAAACATTCTCTGACATTTCTGGAGCACTCATGTGGCAAGTAAAGGATATACCCGTTCCTGAATCACACTACCTGACAGAAAAGCGGCAAAAACGTTATTTCCATGATGCTTTGACCGTTCCTTTACAGAAATCGGAACTCCGCCCGGATCAGATTCAGATAGCGATTTTCTCCCATATGCCTGATTGGGTGAACAACATGATGGCAATAAGAAATCGGTTGGTCAGAAGTCTGGGATTTAATACAGAGGGCAATCTGATGGAACAAACACCACCTGAACGTCTGCAGGAAGGTGATCAGGTGGGTTTTCTGAGCATTATTCATCAATCAGAGCAGGATATTATCAGTTACTCAGAAGACAAACATATGCAGTTTTATCTTGGAGTCAGTAAAACAGATACCAGTGCAATCGTATCAACACTGGTCAATCCCAAAACCAGAACCGGCTGGTTGTATTTGCAATTTATTCGCCCTTTTCACTGGCTGATCGCTCGTGCTGTGCTGCATAATGCCGTAAAGAAAAAACGCATATAGGTTATATCAGCATTTATGAGTTCTAAAGAGAATACCCGTGAACACTGGCTAAAATTCGCCCTGCAGCAGTTAATTAAGGAAGGGCCTGATAGCCTGAAGATTATGCCTTTATGTGAAGCCCGAGGAGTTACCAAGGGCTCTTTTTATCATCATTTTAAGAATCGGCAGGATTTTATCAGTCAGCTGATGGAGCACTGGTATCAAACGCTGACAATGGCCTTTATCGAACAGGCCGACACAGAGTCTGATGCTCTGCAACGACTGGAAAAGCTGGATCAGGTCATTGCAGATAATGATATCGAAGCAGAAATGCATATCCGGGCCTGGGCACTGAAAGAACCCGGACTCTCAGATTATCTGGCCAGAGTGGATGAGCAACGTCAGGATTACCTTAAACACTGTTACATTGAGCTAGGGGTTGATCCTGCACTGGCCCAGGATATCGCTATAGTGAGTTACGCCCAGTTTCTGGGGCTGTTACAGCTTCATCCCCGCCCCGATACCGAGACAATGCTGCGCTTATCAGGCCTGTTATCCAGGCAATTTTTCCCGGAAACAAACCAGACTGGCTAAGCCATCGTGCAATAACCTGTATTAGTTCAGATCAGATCTGGCTAACTTCAGTGGTGATCTGGCTTTATGTTAGTTTCATCAGAATAATGACGTTGCTGTAAAAAAGTCACCACTTCCACCTCTGACACCGGTCGGCTGAACAGATAACCCTGACCTTCCTCACAACCGGATTGCAACAGGAAGTCAGCCTGCTCTCTGGTTTCAATCCCTTCAGCGATTACTATCAAACCCAGGCTCTGTCCCAGCGCAATCACAGCCTGGGCAATTGCCATATCATCACTGTCATCAGGAATATCACGCACAAACCCCTGATCGATTTTTAGTTTGTGTACAGGTAATGCTTTCAGATAGCTCAGCGATGAATAACCCGTACCAAAATCATCAATAGCCAGGGTGATCCCCATTGCCCGGAGCTCATGTAACTCTGCAATGGCGTATTCAGCACGCTGCATAATGAACGACTCTGTGACTTCCAGTTCAATATACCGGGCTTCCAGCCCGGTCTCTTCCATAACGCTTTTAACTTCTTTTACCAACTCACCGCGCTGAATCTGAGGCCCGGCCACATTAATGGCAACCCGGCCAAAATCAAGGCCCGCATCCAGCCAGACTCTAGCCTGACGACAGGCAGTATAAAGTACCCAGCGTCCTATCGGATGAATCAGGCCAGTTTCTTCAGCGATCGGAATAAATTTTGCCGGTGAAACCATACCAGCCTGAGGCTGTTCCCAGCGAATCAGAGCTTCCAGGCCAATCGTTCGCCCGGAGGTCAGATCAATCTGTGGCTGATAGGCCAGATAAAATTCATTATTCGTAATAGCCTGGCGTAAATTATTCTCCAGCAGCACACGTTCAAATGCATTGCGAGTCAGTTCTTCAGTATAAAAGTGATAGTCGTCCCTGCCCTGTTCTTTTGCCTGATACATCGCGGTATCGGCATTGCGCAGTAAAGTAGTACTATCTTCACCATCCTGAGGGTAAACGCATATTCCCAGGCTGGTGGTGACACTCACTTCATGACTGTCCAGCTGAAAAGGAACCTTAAATGCTTTAATCACCTTTTCAGCAACGACAGTAACATCTCTGGACGAGTGAATATTCTCCAGCAGGAGAACGAATTCATCGCCCCCAATACGGGCTACGGTATCATTCTGACGAACTGATCCGGTCAGACGGTTTGCCGCTTCCAACAGCAGTTTGTCTCCTATCAGATGACCAAGACTATCGTTAATATGCTTAAAGCGGTCCAGATCAACAAAGACCACAACGAGTTGTGCTCTCTTGCGCTTCGCCCGCAGAATAGCCTGTTCCAGCCGTTCATTCAGCAACAGTCGATTCGGTAACCCTGTCAAAGGATCATGATGAGCCAGATGATCCAGTTCTTCCTGAGACTGTTTAAGCTGACTGATATCGTTAAACACAGCGATATAGTGAGTCAGTTCACCATCATCTTTACAGACACTACTGATATTCAGCCACTCAGGAAACACACTGCCATCTTTACGGCGATTCCATATCTCTCCACGCCACTGCCCTGTCTCATTAATCGATTTCCAGATGGCATCATAAAACGTCTTATCGTGACGCCCGGATTTCCAGATGCGAGGATTCTTGCCAATAACGTCCTGTTTTGAATAACCCAGGATCTCAGTGAACGCCGGATTGGTATCCAGAATATTGCCCTCTTTATCACAGACGATCACGCCTTCTGCCGTGTTTTCAAATACGCTGGCTGCAAGGCGTAAACTTTCCTCTGATTCTTTACGGGAGGTGATATCCTGAATAATGCCAACCAGTTTATCTTTGCCATCATGCAAAGAGTTCTGCCGGGCTGCTTTGCAGTATATCCAGCGACGCTTGCCGTCAGGCCGATCAATTCTGAACTCAATCTCAAATGAGCTGTGATTTTCAAACAGCACCCGGTGCAGGCTTTCAGCCACCAACGGCCAGTCCTGCTCAATCACCAGCTGCTTCATATAATCACGCCCATCATTGCCAGTAAAAGGCAGACCAGAAATACGTTCAACCTCGATTGAACACTGCGCGATATCACTGGCAATATCCAGCTCCCAGTAGCCCAGACTGGCAATATGCCCAGCCTCAAGCAGATAACGTTCACTGTCACGCACACGGGATAACAACAGGTTATTCGATAAAACCGTAGAAACTCTTTCTGCGATTGATGTAAATAGTAAAAGCTCCCACTCCTCCCATTTACGATGCTGACTGCATTGATGTACTCCCAATAACCAGGGCGTATCACCTGCCGGTCGAAGCGGAATCATCATCTGAGTTTTGATAGAAAGATCATGCACATAATCCGGAATATTCTCGTCACTGTCCGGCATATGAATAAGAAAGGGTTTATTTTCATCGAGCAGAGACTGTCTCATCAACTCTGCAGAGAAATCGTCAATGGGAATATCTATTTTCAGATCAAAAGCACCGGGATATCCAGGAACAGTCGATTCAACAGGTACTTTGAAGTAAAGCGCATGAGGATCACAGGGATAAACCAGCCAGGCTCTGTCTACCTGAAAAATATCCAGAATCATCTCCGTTAAACGTTTCAATAACAGCTCAGTACTCTGTTGCTGAACGATCTCTGAAGAGATTCGATCAAGACATTCCAGATAGTGGGTATGTTGCTTTATTTTCAGGTCATATTGCAGCCTGGATAAAACCGCGCTGAACACCTCAGCTGCAGTCTGCAGTAACCTGATATCTTCATCAGGCCAGGGCAAACTGCTGCTTTCTGAATCAAACCCAATAAAGCCATGATATTCACCACCGTAATAAAGCGGCACATTGATCATGGAAGCGATTCCGCTTTCCTGCATAAATTCGCTTAACGATTCCAATCCGGGCTGTGGCTGCTGAGTCGCAAAAATAAATCCATTCTGGTGTAGTTTTTCAAAAAAGCCCTGAAAATGACCGACTGGCGTGGATTGCAGCTCATCCTGCATAGGTTTTACCCCTTCAGCACACCACTCATGAGTATTAGAAAATGTTTGATGGGCATGATCAACCTGAAACAGATAACTCCTATCCGCACTGACCGCTTTTCCAAGAACCTGAAGCGCCTTATAAATCTCATCATCCAGGCCAGAAACTCCGGACTGTGTCAGATTAGCCGATACTTCTGCCAGAGCCCCTTCCAGTTCCAGACGATGGAATAAACTGGCCTCCATCTTCCTCTGGTCCGTCAGATCACGACCAGAACTCAGGCTGCCGATAATATTGCCAGCTTCATCCTCCAGAGTCGTATTATGCCAGGCGATCAGTCTTTTTTGCCTGCTTTTGCACAGGACTTCATTTTCATAATATTCAATGGAAGGATGCTCGCCACGCATAATACTGAGGAAGAAGGGGTATACTTCCTCCATCGCCTCAGGCTGTGGTAAACAGGTATCAAACCAGTTTTTCCCGATCAACTCTTCTTCCTGATAGCCTAAAAGCTCACAGGCATAGGGATTAATAATGCGAATGATGCCATCAGTATCCAGAGCGACCATGATACTTTGCATGGTATGCAGATACTTCTCCTGCAAAGCGTGTTCGTAATGAATGCGTAATTCGGCCCGTTTCTTATCTGTTGTATCCTTAGCCTGAATCAGAAAACCATCTAAGTGCCCCTCTTCAGAGCGCATCGCCTGTGTACAAGTATCGGCATACCGGGTCTCTCCGGCCAGGTTCTGATAAGTATCCTCAGTGAACAGTGGCCCATCCATCTGTTCGGCAGTCTGCAGGCGCTCTTTCCAGATAAGCTCCCATTGAGGAGTATGAATCCAGGCTGGTGTCTGCCAGAAAAGCTTACCAAGAAAGTCTTCAGGCTCGGCACCTGAAGTGGTCAGGGGAAGCTCATTAATATCAATAACACGACCTTCCGGGGATAACACGGCAATAAACTGAAATTGCTGATTGAACACATCCCGATAACGACGTTCACTGTCCCGAAGGGCTTTCTGGGCTTCTTTAATCAGGCTGATGTCGCGGGATATCACAAACACCCCTTCAACTTTATCGTCAACCAGTAAGGGACCTTTTGTAGTCATGCTATAACAGACTTTGCCCCTCAGATGGACCTCTTCTTCATAAGTAGCCGTTTCACCAGATAGCATGATGCGTTCATCATCGGATTTAAGTCTGAGAGCAATATCCCCCGGAAACAGATCAAAATCGGTCATGCCGACCAGACTCTCCCGCCTGATACCGGTTGCTTCGGCCATACCTTCACTGGCAGTCAGATACTTTCCCTGACGATCTTTAATAAAAATAACAGCCTGAGAGCTATTCATCAGTGCCGTTAACATCGCATTCAATTTGCTACTATCCATTCAGTACTCCCGGAACAATCCTGTATCAGCGCCAGGGTAAGGGTAAACGCAACAATACAGAAAGCCTTTCAGGCGCAATCAGTCTTACCAGGTTTATCGCTACTCAGCCAGACCTGTGCGTAATTTCACATATCAGGTCTGCAAGAGTATTTTCTTAACTGACTATTTATAGTTAAGTGTGTTACCTGACTGAAAATCAAGAAAGTTTTTCACAATATGGAATTGATCAGCTAAAAATTATCGTTTTCCTGATAACACAAACATCCGTGGGAATACATTATGTCAGTAAGTGCAGAAAATCAGACAAGTTCGTCGGGCATATCGTGTGATAAATGCCAGCAGAGAGTTATAGACAGAGAAAACATCCGAGTGATAAGAGTATCACCCGGATAAAGTTAAAATCAGAGATGGTACTTCAGAAACACCAGAAGCAGACAATTATATGATTGTCCGTTCTGGAATTTTTTTATCAGACTATGCCGTTTTCTGAGACTCGGCACTTTTCGAAGCCAGCTCCGGATTGGCTGTCGCAGTATGATCCAGAGGACTTATTTCAGGAGGATGCTTTTTGTCTCCCAGTTCCGACACCAGCATCCCGATCACAATGGCGATTGCACCCGCAACACCAATCATGCCCAGTGTCTCATCCAATATCAGCCAGGCAGTGATATACGCAAATACAGGCTCAGTCGCAAAGACCAGAGCAACCTTATAATCCGGCAGAATTTGCTGACAAGCTGACTGCGCCCAATAGGCATAGGCCGTTCCAAACATACCAGCAATAGTAATGGCTGAAAAAATGATAGGATCTGTCAGTTGTTCCTGCCAGCTGACCGCTTCATGGCCGGGCAAGTAAAAAGCCGGATCAGGAGATAACATTGCGGCACAGCTACTGTAAATAGCCACAGCAAATAACTGGCTGATACTCAGCGCAATCACAGGTAAAGAACCCACATAACGCCCGGTCATCACAATATGAATAGCAAAGCAAAAAGCACAGATCAGGACAAGAAAATCGCCATAGTTGAATTCCAGTTTGTCTCCCATCGTCAACAAATAGAGACCCAGAGTAGAGCACAATACACCCGCCCAGACAGCCCGACTGGCAGCGGTTCTGAAAATAAGGAAACCCAGTACGGGCACCAGAGGTACATTCAGCCCTGTAATAAAACCGGCATTAGACACACTGGTATGCAACAGTCCTTCTGTCTGGGTATAAAACCCTAAGCCGAGCATAGCGCCAAGAATCGCACCTTTCTGTATTACAGGGAGCAGCTGATCTTTGCGGACTTTCTCCCCTGATAAAAGAAACAGCGGGATCAAAGATAATCCTGCCAGAGTAAAGCGCAAAGCATTAAAAGTATTCACCGGCAGGCTTTCAATCGCCATATCAATCAGAACAAATTCAGCGCCCCATACAAAACTGACCAGCAATAGCATAATCAGAGCCATTCGATGAGAACGTATTGTCATACAAACCTCTGTGACGGCATCAATCCGTTGTTAATAAGCAGTCAATAAACCTGAAACCAGACGCCCCTGCATCCGAAGGAAGCAGGGGCACCTGGTCATACATTTTCAATTCAATCAATTATTGATCCGAAATCAGATCAGTTTTCCATTCCGGATTTATCAATCCACTCAGGCCATCATAAAGCCCAGCACCAGAAAACTGATAAAGGCCAGCACAGCACCGATTAATACATAGGGAATCTGAGTCACGGCGTGCTGCATAGGCGTACATCCCGATCCCTGAGCCGACAGCACCGTTGAATCACTGAAGAAGCAGGCATGGCTGCCAAATGCAGACGATGACAATAATGCACCGACTACCAGCGGCATAGAAATATCCAGTTCGAGGGCCATAGGCAATACAATAGGCAGAGTGATCACATAGACAGCCCAGCTGGAACCTGTGGCGAAAACAACAGCAGCCATCGTGGCAAATACCAGTGCCGGTAACATTGCTTTGGACAGATAAGGGGACAGAGAATCAATGATATAAGGCGTCATGCCCAGCTGATCATTAACCTCTTTCAGCATAAAACCTGCGCAGACCATAGCAATGGGATGCAGCATGACACGAAAGCCATCCAGCATAGAATCCACCAGTTGCGTAAAATCCAGCAGTCGCTGCCAGTAATACAGCACGATAGTGAATAATGATGCCACCAGAGCACCCAGCAGCAGATCCACTTCATAATAGATACTGGCACCAATCAGAACCGCCATCGGCAACAGGAAGTTCAAAAGACCAACAATCGGAGGGACTTTTTTAATACCCGAAGTATCAAAACCATCCTGTTTGATGCCATCCGGGACAGGCTGACCATTCTGAGCCCGCTGTTCAGCTTCTTTCATCGCTCCCAGATCGCCCAGGAAACCTGCGGCCACCAGAAAAACAATCACCAGAGCCAGCCAGCCGTAGGCCATATAAGGAATAGCTTCGATATACAGCATCATACCGCCGCCCTCTTTGGCAGCACCATTCTCTTCCAGCAGAGCAGCAAAGTAGACCGCCCAGGTTGATACCGGTACCAGAATACATACCGGAGCAGCGGTTGAATCGACCAGGAAGGCCAGTTTTTCCCGGGAGATTTTATAACGATCAGTAAGGTTTTTCATGGAAGCTGAGACGGCAAGGGAGTTCAGGTAATCATCAATGAAAACCAGAATACCCAGTACACAGGTTGTCAGCATGGTGCTGCGTTTACCTTTAATACGTGTGGCCAGCAGATCTCCGAAACTGAGTACACTACCGCCACGTTCCAGAATATTAATCAGACCGCCCATCATGCCACACACCAGAACAATCCAGGCAATGGTTTCATCCATCACCACCGTCATGGATATATCGCCCAGCCCGGTAAACAGATTGGCAGGATCAAGTAACAGAAGACCGGCAATAATTCCGGCAAACAGAGATTCCAGTGCTTTTTTACTGATGGCGGCCACCACCAGAATCAGAGTGACGGGTAAAATACTGTGAAAACCATAAGATTCGCCTTCTACATGCAGGGTCGATAACCAGGCAAATCCGGCCATAATCAGGCCATAAAACAGAATCCATCGAACAGGGCTATCAGACATACGATTGTCGTCGTACTCTCGAATCGAGATAGGCTGAGTAATCTCACTACTCATAACATTACCTTATTATATTAGTTGTTATTCTGTCGCCAGGTGTTGTGGATTTATTGCCATCTGACCTTCCGGCAGGAAGATAGAATAAACCCGACAACACCTCAGCAATGACTAAAAGTAACTCTGAACAGATCCAGACTTCAGAGTGTTATGTAAAGTACTTGTTATTATCAAACTTCCGGGATATCCCGGAAAAACAGCTTATTGGCTTCAGCGACTCTGCATGCCACCGGGCAACAGCTGTTTGCCAGAAATATGACAGTGATCAGATACCGAGTTTATCTCTCAGGCTGTAGTAAGCCGCTCCCATTGCAGTATATGGCACGCGCAGTGCCCGACCACCCGGGAACGGATACTGAGGCAAACTGGCAAAAGCATCAAAACGTTCTGCCTGGCCCTGAATAGCATCAGACAATACCTGACCAGCCAGATGAGTGGAGGTTACACCATGACCACTATAGCCCTGTGCGTAATAGACGTTATGCCCTACCCGACCAAACTGAGGTAAACGCATCAGTGTCAGCAGGAAGTTACCTGTCCAGGCATAATTCACTTTGACATTTTTCAGCTGAGGGAAGGTTTTCAGCATCTTTGGTACGACCAGAGATTCAATTTTATCCGGCTCGCGGGCACCGTAGGTGACACCGCCGCCATAGATCAGGCGTCCATCCCCGGATAAGCGATAGTAATCCAGCAGATAATTACAATCTTCGACACAGTGATCGCCAGGCAACAGCTCTTTTTGCAGCGATTCAGGCAGAGGTTCTGTAGTAATAACCTGCGTACCGCAAGGCATTGCCTTTTGCTCTACTTCAGGAATCAGCCCTGTCATATAGGCATTACCGGCCACTACAACAAAATCAGCGACAACACAGCCTTTTGCACTGTGTACCTTCGCTTTAATCCCCTCTTCAATCCGGGTGACAGGTGAAGCTTCATAAATCACACCACCCAGAGATTCAAATGCAGCGGCTTCGCCCAGCACCAGATTCAGAGGATGAAAATGACCACCGGAGTGATCCAGTAAACCGCCCTCATAGCGATCTGTGCCAATATGATCCTGGATAGAATCTGCAGATAAGAGTTCCAGCTGATGGTGGCCGTGAGACTCCCACAGTGATTTTTTCTCTTCCAGCTCTTTCATCTGCTTTTTGTTACAGGCCGCAAAAATGCCACCGGGCTTCAGATCACACTGAATATCATATTGCTCAACCAGGCGGCGGATAATCTTTCCACCTTCAAAGGCCATTGAACCCAGCTGCTCACCGGCTTTTTTACCGTAATTCTGCTCAATAAAGTCAATATCACGGCTATAACTGTGGACAATCTGGCCACCATTTCGCCCGGAAGCGCCAAAGCCAATGCGAGACGCTTCAACAACAACAACATTGAAACCTTTCTCGGCAAGATGTAAAGCGGTAGATATACCGGTAAAGCCTGCACCGACAACACAAACATCGGCGAACACTTCACCCTCTAGCGGAGACCTGATGGTCTGATCATTGGCCGAAGCGGCATAATAAGATGTGGTATGAGAAGGTGCTGACATAGACGCCCCCGATTCTGGTTATTACATTGCTGTTTTATGCCACTTAAGATACCTCTTCAATCGCAAAGGCATATATACCCACCAGGGTATATTCTGATGCAATGACGGCCTGCTCCTTTATCAGCTACTTTGTTCTCATCTGACGGCCACTGACAATCTGTTTGTTCATCCATACAATGGCAGCATCTGAGAAACTACGCCTGCATTCTGTACATAGAAAAAGGTACATTCGTTGTCGCGTCATTTGACACTAAAAATCTGCAATCAGACACGCAATCATATGATTTCTCAATAAAAGGCAGTAAGATTCATATATAAGATTTTTTAAGCTCGAACCGAACAAGGAGTTTACAGTGAACAAGCTTGCCACCGCCAAACGCTCTCGTGCTATTACGACAGAAGAAGTACTGTTGATTCTTTGCCACTCTGTAACGGAAGTACTGGGTAATGCAGGAAACGAGAAAGTTGACTACTCCCCTATGGTGCAAAAGATCAACAAAACCTGCCTACGCCCGGATATCGGTTGTTTCGTACTGTTTGATGGTGGTTTCTCCGGTCTTGTGATTATCAACTTCACCGCTGAATCGGCAATGGAGATCTATCGTAAATACCTGACAAGTATGGGAATGCCGGAAAACGAACTGGCGCAGATCCATACGTCTGATGAGGTAAGCGATGTCATGGGTGAGATTATGAACCAGATTGTCGGTGACTTTACGAACAAAGTACGCCACAGACTGCGCACCTCCATCACCCAGAGCCAGCCGAAAATGATGGCCATTAATAAACAGGTTCAGATCTCTGTTAACACCACACTGGATCAGCCTCAGTCCCGCCGTGTAACGTTTAATACAGAAAGTAATAATATTTTCTATCTGGAACTATCGATGGATAAAACGGAGTTTATTAAACTGCACGACTTTGAAGATATGGAACAGGAAAATCCGGATGATATTCTTGCTGAAACCAGCCAGCAAAGTGCCAGCCGCTCAGGCAGTGAAGCCAATGGTAATAGCGATCATGATGACCTGTTAAATGATCTGGGAATTTAATCCTGAGTCACAGTCCTGTCTATCTGTAAAGCCCGTAAAATAACGGGCTTTGATTCTTATTATGTATCAGTAATGCTGTATCAACCAATGAATTATCAAGCGGCTATTTTTGATATGGACGGACTGCTTCTGGATACCGAACGGGTTTGTATGCGCGAGTTTAAAAAAGCCTGTGAAGTTCAGGGTCTGCCCTTTTACGAAGCGATTTATCTGTCCATTATTGGTCGTAATGCTGCTGGAATAGAACAGATATTCCGGAATACTTATGCTGATGATTTTGATCGTTTACATAATGAATGGCGCACCCGCTACAATGCAGTAGTAAAACATCAGTCCATTCCCATTAAACAAGGTGTTATTGAACTGCTTGAATGGCTGAAGGCAATGAATATTCCAACAGCTGTTGCCACCTCTACCGTGAAAGACGTAGCCATAAAAAAGCTGGCTCTGGCCGGATTAGAACAATATTTTGATAATGTCACGACAGGCTGCGAAGTCAGTCACGGCAAACCCGATCCGGAAATCTATCTGCTGGCAGCAAGCCGGTTAAATATTGCGCCTGTACATTGCCTCGCATTTGAGGATTCTAACAATGGTGTTCGTTCAGCCGTCTCTGCTGGCATGATCAGCTATCAAATTCCAGATCTGGTTGAACCTTGTAATGAAGTCCGGGCCCTGGGCCATAAAATTCTGCCTTCTATGTACCAGGTACTTGATGAGTTGAAGCAGCAACGGCTGGATGGTGCAGCCCAAATCAATGTCTGAACTGCTTTGCCTGTTCCTGATCGGAGATAACCATCAGGCGATCCCCGATTACTTAACGTGTTAAATCAGGTATTGCGCGCTACTGACATTCTTCGTTGTAACCGTTATCCGTTCTGGCCGAACTGGCGATGATCTTTTTATAAGCCTGGTCACGATCAACACCTTTGTTCAGGCTTTTCTGAACCAGATACTCAAATGTCGGCCCATCCGGATTACCATATTTCTCCATATCTCTGGCTTGCAGCGCTTTCATCTCTTCAGCAGAGCTCATCATATACCGGGCATTCATGCGAGCCCTGTGGCGCGTATCAAAAGCACGACGGGCCCTTTCTTCCAGAGTCAATCCTGTTGTGATCCAGCGTTCATTAATAACCGGAATAGCCACCACCTGGTAGTTGTACCAGACACGTATTTCACAGTCTGTTTCAGGAACTGACACTAAAACATTTCCAGCAGGAGATGAGCTGGCTGACATGGCACTTTCAGGTTGTGAATGCGTCCCGGCACAACCTGCTGTAAGTGAAATTAATCCGGCAGCCAGTACACTACGACCATAACCGGATAAAGACGTCCAGGAGATTCCCTGCATCATAAACCTCATAAAACACTGACAGTTGTTGTTAAGAAGCTGTAATGATGACAAATGCCGGATCGGTATAACATTACATCTGATGACATTGAATCAGAATCAAACAGTAAGAAATCATAGAGAAATGCTGGCAAAATCAGACTCCAGCAAAAAATCGATCATCGCCTTAAGTTTAGGCGTCATACTGCTACGACTGGGATAAAGCAGATAGTATCCTTGCTCTTTACTCCCCCACTCTGGCAACACCGGTTCCAGTTGATGCTGTGCTATCGCCTGACTTGCCAGATATCCGGGCATAAATGCGATCCCCAACCCGGCCAGTACCATCTGTCTGATACTATCCAGATCATTCACCCGAACCCTGGTTTCTGGACGAAATGTATACTCTTCCCCAGAGGAGATTAGCTTTATTTCATTGAAAATACGATCAATTGCCATTGTCAGCATCTTATGTTCATGCAATTGCTGAATATTCTGCGGACGCCCATGCTTATCCAGATAATCCGGACTGGCAAAAAAAGACATATCATAACTGGCCAGATGCCGACTGATCAGGTCGCTGTCCTGTAAGTCTCCGACTCGCAAAACCAGATCATAACCTTCAGCAATCAGATCGACTGTTCGGTTTTCAAGAATCAGATCGACATCAATCTCAGGAAAACGCTGAAGAAATTCAGGTAACCTGGGCACCAGTAATAACTGCCCCAGTGAAATGGACGCATTAATTTTTAACCGCCCTCTGGGGACGTCTGTCAATCGATGCAGCGATTCACTGGCATTGCGTGCTTCTTCAACAATACGTCGGCAATGCTGATAAAACAGCTCCCCGGCCTCAGTCAGGCGAACACCCTTAGTTCCTCTTTCAATCAGCCTGATATTCAGTTCTTTTTCCAGCTCACTGACTCTGCGACTGACTCTGGATTTAGGTATACCCAGTGCACGGGCGGCTTCTGAAATCACGCCGGTCTCAGCGACTCGGGCGAAGATCACCATATCATTCAAATTATTCATGCCATTAATCGTTCTATATATGAAACACTATGTTTTATTTTCACACCTATACTTAGAAATTGGAACGGACTAAGCTGCAACACAAATAACGAAGTTACTATCGAACAACATCGCTCCGAATAAAAATTTACTGCCTGGAGAAAATTATGAAAGTCATCGCATTTGCTGCAAGCAACAGTCTTACTTCAATCAATAAAACACTGGCCACTTATGCTGCAAACCAGGTCAAAGACGCCAGTGTCGAAGTGCTGGACCTGAATCACTATGAAATGCCCATATACAGTCCAGAGCGTGAAGAAAATAGCGGTATTCCAGAACAGGCTCATCAATTCAGACAGCAGATTGGCGATGCCGATTTGCTCATTGTGTCATTTGCAGAACACAATGGCTCATACAGCGCCGCCTTCAAGAATATTTTTGACTGGGCATCACGTATTGATATGGAAGTCTGGCAGGGTAAACCCATACTGATGCTGGCAACATCCCCAGGCCCTGGTGGTGCCCAGAATGTACTGAAGGCAGCAGTGACTTCTGCCCCTTATTTTGATGGCCAGGTTAAGGCCTCAATGTCAGTTCCTTCTTTCTACGACAACTTTGATCAGGAAAGCAATACATTATCAGATGCAGATCTGCGCAATGAACTGGCTAAAGCGATAACCAGTCTTACCGATAGCCTTACTGTTAAAAGCTAAAGTAATTTCTGCAACATACTGAAAACGCTGATATATCATAGGAAATAAAGATATATTGAATATCATTATTTCCTGCTCTTATCACCATTGATTCTGATCATTAAGACCTCTTACACCCTTTGCTTACCGTTGCCTCTGACATCATACACAGCAACATTCTTCCTGGTATCAAAGCCTTTTCTACCCGGATAAAACAAATTTTTCTTCTTGTGTATCTTTAGCTACATAACACAGATATCAATCTCAATATTCTTTAGTGGTCACGTTTATCGGATTACAAGGAATATTACTATGAAGAAGACAATTATCGGACTGACTGCCGGGTTATGTATTGCGGCCAATGCCATCGTATCTTTTGCTGCAGATACCGTACTGCCCGTGCTTGATAAAGCTCAGACTGCCATTCTGATTACTGATCCTCAGAAAGACTTTCTGGATGAAGAAGGCAAATTGTTTGCACTGGTTGCTCCCAATATGAAGCGTCTGAATACCATTGAAAATATTGAAACCCTGATGGAGACAGCCAAAGCGACCAATGTTCAGTTAGCCATTGATCCCCTTGTTTACACCAAACCCGACCTTAACTGGTCTCAGGCAGGTACATTACAGAAACAACTGCTGGAAATGCGTGCCCTGTATGCAGATTCACTGGACCCGGCCAGCTTTGAAGGAACAGGCGCAGATTTTTACGAACCCTACAAAAAATATATTAAAGACGGCCAGACAATCGTTGCCGGTCCGCACAAAATGTATGGCCCGGAAAGTAATGATCTGATCTACCAGCTACGCTCCCACGGTATTAACACCGTGATTCTGGCAGGGCTTGTTGCCAACCTGTGTGTGGATTCTCATATGCGCTCACTGATGGAAAATGGCTTCAAAGTTTATGTGGTTAAAGATGCGGTCGCAGCCCCAGGTGAAGAAGCCTATAACGCAGCTCTGGTCAATTACAGCATGATTGCTAATGGAGTATTAACAACAGACCAGGTTACCCGGATACTTAACTGATTATTGATAAATCACCAAAGGTTGGCGTTATCAGCGCTCTGTGCATTAGCGCCAGCTTTTTATCTCCAGGAATACGACAAAATGAATCTCGTTAAGCAGCTGAGCAAAGAAGGTCGTTCATTATATCTTTCACAACTGACTACAAAGACATTTCAGCCCAATGACAGAGTTCTGGATCGTGGAGATACTATCTCGGGCGCATATTTTGTTTCAGACGGTCTGTTACGGGTTTATGCTATCAGCGAACAGGGTAAAGAGGTTACTCTGTATAATATTGCTCCGGGAGAAACCTGTATTCTGGCCACCAATAGCCTGTTTAATAACTTTCTTTATCCCGCCTGGGTTATCGCCGATCAACAAACCACTGTCAGTATGATATCCGGTGATATTTATCGGGAATTGTTCCGTACTGAAGCGTCTATCCAGAACATTACGATCAAAGCCCTGTCCTCGACAGTATTTGGCTTAATGTCAGAACTGGAGCAAAGCCATGTACAGACTGTACGCCAGCGCCTTGCGGGCTATCTGGTTATGCGATCATCTTCCGACTTTATGATTCATGCAACACAACAGAAAATTGCTGCAGACCTGGGGTCATCGCGGGAGTTTATAGCCCGTATTCTGGCTGAATTTAACGAGCTGGGTATCATCAGAAGCATGAGGGGAAAAATACTGATTCTCGATTGCTCCGGGCTGAATAGCATTCGGCTGGCAGAAGATAATGTCTAAAGTATATGCCACTCTGGATTTAATCCGTCAGAAAGATTAATCCATCACTTCCAACCAGATTGGAAGTGATACGGCTGGCCATCCAGGATTGATTTTATATTTATGAATCGCACAAAGGATACATATTAAGGTACTGGACGACCCTGGGACTCTGGGCAACGTTAGGGCTGCTGCCATGAGGTAATGCATGATGCCAGATAATCAGATCACCTGCTTTAGCCGCAATGGGCTTAACATTAAATTCAGACCAGTTCTGATTCTGAGGGTCAACGTCGGCTGGCAATGATGAAAGCCAGTCATCTATCTGCAAATGGAAGCCTGGTACACAGCTGAAAGCGCCCTGATTTTCAGCAGTATCAGTCAGATAAATTAACCCTTGAGTCCGGAAAGGAATTGGAGGATTAAAATGATCCATGTCCCAGTGAATACTCGGTCCGGGAAACCGCCAGGATTCTGTTTCAGGAGGGTTAACACTGACCCGATCTAAGGTCACTGTAAGATGATTGGTCTGCCAGATCTGCGCAAAAACGGCTCTGATATTTTTTTTAGCACGTATCTTTTTCTGAATCAGACCATCGTAGAACTGGACCATAATCAGTTGTTTATCATCATGATCCAGATACCAGCTGCCCGGATCCTGTAATGAAAAGTTCAGAAACGTACCAATCTCTTCTAATGCCTCATCGCATTCTTGTTGCGTCAGAACAGAAGGAATGACTATATAGCCATTTTCCTGCCAGAACATCATCTGCTGATCTGTCAGTACTGACTCAACATGATCTTTCTGCCCCGACAGAGAGGCAGCAGGCATCACCGCTTTTTCTAACCTCTGAACAACATCCGAATTAATACAGCCATCATTTTTAGATAACACAAAACTCTCAAAATCAGAAAGCCGGGAGGACTGATATACCTTCGTCATGGCAGGCTCCAGTCCCAGATTCAGCTCATCAATCAGAATGAGATCCAAAGGCCATTCCTGCTTCTGTAACCCTTGGTCTAACTGCCCGAGTTTACTTAACTGGTGCTTGTGCCAGAAACGTTTAAGATGAGGTATGCCAAGGCTGGAGGAGTCCTGACTATCAGGTAGTGCCTGTTCTGTAACCTGCTCCATACACAATCCCTTGATTAGTTTACTTGATAATGAACTCTATGCTACAACCTCTTCCGCTGTGATGAAACGATGAGAAACTGACGAAAACTGAGCAGTGTCACCCCTGTTATCATTTACTGTGCTTTTAACAAGAGTTTTCGGGACATAATCCGTCTGATAATCACAACTTTCATCATTAATTATCCTTAGAAAGTACTCTCAGATTATTCCTGATCATGATAGATAAAAATCACATGGCTATCATCTTCCAGTGCCTTATACTCAAGGCCATGATCGACATAGACCAGGCTTTGTGCAGCAAGCTTCTCTCCGTTAATCTGAGCCGCTCCATCAGGAAGATACGCCATAACTTCTCCCTCCAGACTGAATGTATCCCCTGTATTTGCCAGCCCGACGCTGATTCCGGTCTGACTATAAAATGTTGCTGACTGATTCTTTTTACCTCCGTATATTTTCGTCAGCTTGCCAGATTCAAAGCGATAGGTTTTAAAACCGGCTGGCTCCCCCATCTCATCTGGCAAAACCCAGATCTGAATCAACTGATTGCGCGCTGCAGACGGATTCACTTCATTATGAGAAAACCCTTCTCCCCCGGCACGTTGTACCTGTGCCATATTCTGTTGCAGATGACTACCATGCTCCAGTGACCCCTGATGATTAATCTCTCCTTTTGTCATAACAGAGATCACATCTATCTCTTTATGAGGATGCATTCTGGTTTCGCCATAGGGCAAAAAACTGGCATCAGCCAGGTAAACAAAGTTACCTAACCCATTAAAAGTCTGAGGAATTTTATGGCTGCCAAACACTCGCCGATCCGTCACAAAACGACGTTCTTCCAGGCCATTGAAACCACCCTGAGGTAAATCATGATACTGAAGTACTTTCATAACAATCCTTCCTGCTATGTTGCTGATTAATGTTTCTGTACTCAGTTTATCGATCTCTTCATAAGCTATAAACAAGTTAAAATAGACAACACTGTCCTATTTAAGGTAACAATAGCTTCTCGGACCTTTTAGTAACAAGGACAGAATAACGTCATGCTCAGAAACAGAATCACTGATATTAATGATTACCTGGTATTTGCCAGAGTGGCAGAACTGGGAAGTTTTACTCGTGCAGCAGCACACTATGAACTACCTAAATCCAATATCAGTCGAAAAATATCCAGACTGGAAACAGATCTGAATGTTCGTTTACTGGAAAGGACCACTCGTCGTCTCAGATTGACGGAAATAGGTGAGCAAGTTTATCGGCACGCAAAGCGTATTGAAGAAGAGCTAACCAGTAGTTTTGATAGTGTTGCCTCTGGTACACATTCAGTACAGGGCAAACTGCGTATCTGCACCTCCAATACCATAGGTATTGAGTTAATAGCGCCGTTACTGGCTGATTTTAATCAGGATTACCCAAAAGCTAACATTGAACTACAGCTGACCAACCGCCGGGTTGATCTTATTGAAGAAGATTTTGATCTGGCCATTCGGGTTGGCCATATTGATGATTCCAGTTTAATCGCCCGACAGTTGTACCAGATACAACTTCGGCTCTTTGCCAGCCCCTGTTATTTCGAAACACGACAGATACCAGGCCATCCAAATGAGTTAACCGATCATGCCGCTCTTCTGATGAATGCCGTCAGTAATAAGGCCGTCTGGCCGTTAACCCGGATACAGAAAGATAAAACAACGCCCGTTGAGTCAGCTGTATCTCAGGCATTATTTGAAACATACACAATAACGCCTAAGCTGGCCTGTGATGATTATATGGTTGTGCGTGAGGCCTGTATCAGAGGTATGGGCATCGCTCTGTTGCCACATTATATGGCAGAAGAGGCTCTGCAAGAGAAAAAACTGATACCTGTACTACCTGACTGGCAAGGGAACATTTTACCACTGTATGCCATATACCCCAGCCGAAAAGGCGTCACACCAAAGCTGAAGGCGATGCTCGGTTATCTGATATCACATTTCTCAGTGCAAGTCTGATGCAGAAGAAGACGCCCCTATGAAAATCATGCCAGCTCAACGTGATGACAAACAAACCTGAACACTCTGCCTCAACTCAGGCTCATTGAGTACATTTCCTCAAGATTAATTAACATATTTACTAATTTTGTTTTTTGCAGTAGCCTGCCATGCACCCAACACCCGATAGATAAGTTATTACCATGTCTGATCAAGCCGGTTTTGCCCATATTCTTTCGACCACCAGCCCTATTTTTATCCTGATACTGATTGGTTATTGTGCTGTACGCTTCAATATTCTACAGAAAGACGGTGTAAGGACACTGGGAGCGTTTGTAGTGAACTTTGGTTTACCAGCAGCCATATTTAAGGCGCTGAACGAACGCTCCTTTCAGGATATTCTTCATTATGACTATCTGCTGGTTTACGGCATCGGCTCTATGATGGCATTCACCACCGTATTTCTGGTTGCCAGAAAAGCACTGTCAAAGTCATTAACAGAAAGCACCATGTTTGGTCTGGGCGGCAGCTTTTCCAACAGTCTGATGGTCGGCTACCCTATTATTATCCAGCTGTTCGGAACCGCTGCACTGGTGCCTTTTGCTCTGACCTTGATTGTTGAAAACCTGTTGATGCTGCCCTTTATTCTGGCCTTAGCAGATACCGGAATGAACAAGAACGAAAGTTTTGCACGGGCAGTGATGCAGTCTGTCGCTAAGCTGCTGAAAAACCCTATTATTATTTCTATCGCCCTGGGGACTCTCAGCTCATTACTGTCTGTAGAACCACCGGCTGTCGCAGTAAAAGTGATTGATATGCTTGCTGTTACTGTTGGTGGGATCGCACTATTTACTATTGGTGGTATGCTGGTAGGTATCCGTATTAAAGGTATGCTGACGGATCTGAGTCTGATTGTACTGGCCAAGCAGCTGCTTCATCCATTATGCATTCTGATTATGATTTTAATCATGCCGCCTATGCCTCCTGTATTTCAGGGTGTTGCCATTACTCTGGCCTGTATGCCCATGTTCAGTATCTATGCGGTTATCGGTCTGCGCTATAATATGGGACCTCTTTGTGCTGCCGCTCTGTTGCCTGCGACAGTCTTGTCATTCTTTACACTCAATGTCGCTGTCTGGCTACAGTCCTCCTTGTAGCTCAGAGTTGCCCACCAGATTGACTATCCAGCGGATTGAATCTTCAGGATAAACAATAAAGGCCTGCATCATAACGATCAGGCCTTTATCCGTTTTTATCTATACCCTTATCAGTCACTGGCTTTAGCAGATGCGCGGCAACTGCTCACCAATCAGCATATCCAGAATACGTCCTCCACCCAGTCCCGTTTGCAGAGTCACGCGACCTGCAGGCCCTGACTCTACTTCACCAATAATCGCCGAGCCTTGTCCAGCAGGATGCTGACGCATCGCTTCAACCACAGTGCCAGCCTTATCAGCAGGTACGATTGCGACCAATTTGCCTTCATTGGCAAAATGCAGAGGGTCCAGTCCCAGAATCTCACACACGCCTCGTACCTCATTGCGAACAGGGATATCTGCTTCCTGTAATCGGATCGCAACACCAGAGCTTTCTGCAAATTCATTCAGTACTGTCGCCACCCCTCCCCGCGATGCATCACGCAGACAGTGAATATCCGGGCAAACCTCACGCATGCATTCAACCAGACCGTTCAGAGGCTGGCAGTCTGTCTCCAGTTCAACCTCCAGCATCAGATCACCACGAGCATTCAGAATAACGGCTCCATGATCCCCGACATAGCCATTAACAATGACCTTATCTCCGGGCTGGGCACGTGACGCCGAAATATCAGCACCTTCCGGAATCACACCCACCCCAGTGGTATTGATAAATAGTTTGTCGGCTTTGCCGCGATTCACAACCTTGGTATCACCGGTGACAATCTGTACACCGGCCTGATCAGCTGCTTTACGCATATTCAGCAGAATCCGACGCAGAGTGTCTATTTCCAGTCCCTCTTCAATAATCAGACCGCAGCTCAGATACAGAGGCTTAGCGCCGCTCATGGCAATATCATTGACCGTCCCATTCACGGCCAGAGTGCCAATATCACCACCTGGGAATTCAATAGGGTCGACCACATAGCTGTCTGTTGTCATCGCCAGGCGATTACCCTGCGCCACCAGCTCTGCCAGATCAATTCTGGCCTGATCTTCCAGCTGTGCCAGCTCCGGATTATAAAAAGCACCCAGCACCACATCTTCAATCAGGTCTCTCATGGCTTTACCACCACTGCCATGAGCCATGGTTATCACATCACCTTTAACGGTTCTTTTCGGCGTATAACTCATCACACTCTCTTTCATTCGTTCTTGTTATTTTTGCCATGACGGGTGAAAAATATTAAGCCAGTTGTTCCGATGGAATATGATCAGCCTGATTCACTTTGCCATAAGTAAAATAGGCAGAGCATGCCCCTTCGCTGGACACCATCAAGGCGCCCATCGGAGTTTCTGGTGTACAGGCCCGGCCAAATACCTTGCACTCCCAGGGCTTAATAACACCTTTCAGAACTTCCCCGCACTGACAGGATTTTGGATCGGCAATTTTCAGGTTCGGCAGGCTGAATTTTTGCTCAGCATCCCACTGACGATATTCTTCCCGCATCCTCACACCGGAATGATCGATAGAACCCAGCCCTCGCCACTCAAAAAACTCCCGTAGTTCAAATACCTGGCTTACCGCCTGCAATGCCTGACGGTTGCCCTCTGGCGGGACGATGCGACCATACTGATTTTCGACTTCACAACGTCCCTCATCCAGCTGCTGCATAATCATCCATACGGACTGGAGTACATCAATAGGTTCAAAACCGGCAATCACCATAGGGCGCTGATATTGCTGAGCCACAAACTCATAAGGTCGGGTACCGATAATCATACTGACATGGCCAGGCCCCAGAAATCCGTCCAGATGCAGATCCGGAGAATCCAGTACCGCTTTAATCGTTGGAATAATCGTGATGTGATTGCAGAACAGACTGAAATTGTCAATGCCTTCTTTTTCTGCCTGCAGTATGGTCAGAGCAGTACTCGGCATGGTGGTTTCAAAGCCTAAACCAAAAAAGACCACCTCTTTTTCCGGATGTTTTTTCGCCAGCTGCAAAGCGTCCAGAGGCGAATATACCATACGGATATCAGCCCCCTGAGCTTTGGCCTGTAACAGGCTTTTTTTCGAGCCAGGCACCCGCATCGCATCACCAAAGGTAGTAAAAATCACATCCGGCTGCTCTGCAATCGCCACGCAATCATCCACACGCCCCATCGGTAATACGCATACCGGGCAACCCGGACCATGAACCAGCTCGACCATATCCGGCAGCAGCTGTTCAAGCCCATAACGAAAAATGGCATGAGTATGCCCCCCACAGACTTCCATCAGTTGTAACGGACGTCCCAGCTGTTGCACTTTTTTATCAACCAGAGGGCGAATACGCTGTAACAGGGCTTCAGCCATCTGAGGATCACGGAACTCATCAACAAAACGCATAGTGTTTTCCTTCATTAATGGACTGAATTACAAGCGTATTTCTCTGGCTATCCTGTGATTAGCCAGCAGGGTATGCACCAGATCCCACAAAATATGGTAGGCCACCAGATGGCTTTCCTGAATACGATGGACAGAGTCACATTCCACCACCAGGCTATGGGTCAGCCTGCCGGATTGTTGCAGTTCACCACCATCCAGTCCCAGAAAGCCGATGGTTTTAATGCTCAGTTCAGTAGCCTTCTGTGCAACAGCCATCAGGTTATCTGAATTACCTGAAGTCGAAAAAATCACCAGCACATCATCAGGCATCGCCTGAGCCAGTAACTGACGGACAAACACATGCCGATAACCCACGTCATTAGCCACCGCCGTAATCGTTGACACATCTGCGGTCAGGTTCAGGGCCGGTAATGCCTGGCGGCCAGCGGTCACCGGATGCAGGAACTCCAGTGCCAGGTGAGCTGCATCACAACTGGAACCCCCATTGCCTGTGGTTAATAAACGGCCTCCGGCTTTATAAGCATCTGCAATAGTGCGACTGATCTGCACCAGAATATCGCCATAGTCATTAAAAAATTGCTGCTTAGCCGCCAGGCTTTCCTGCACTTTGATCTGTACCGAAGTCAGCAGATCATCATCAGATATCTCTTTAGCTGTCTGAGGGTTCATTCCAGGGTAAAAAGCACTTAACAGATCATCATTTTCACCACTCATGAGGCTGAATCCTCCACACTGGCCCGAATAGCATCCATTTCCTCATTCAGTTCATCCAGCTGAGATAACAGAGCCAGCGTATTCTGTGCCTCCTCTTCATCAATTCGACTCATGGCAAAACCAACATGCACCAGCACCCAGGCGCCCAGCAAAGATTCCGCATTTTCTCCCTCGGTCAGTACACAGGCGTAATTCACCTGACGCTTAACCCCACACACATCAACAGAAGCCAGTTGAGCCGCTTCATCGGTAATGGCCACCACCTGGCCAGGAATTCCCAGACACATTATTTTTTCTCCGGATAAGGCTTTCAAGCAGATGGTTAATTCGGCTGATCAATACCGTAACGTTCAATTTTGCTGCGCAGACCGACCCGGGATAACCCCAGTTCATTTGCTGCACGGCTCTTATTCCAACGGAATCGAAGCAGAGTTTCTTTGACAATACGGGCTTCCAGCGCTTCGATACGATCTTTCAGCGTCCCTTCCATGCCGCCCAGCATAGTCAGCTCTCTGTCCTGCTGATCGTCTTCCGGTGCCGCACGCAGTACATGAGGAGCCAGCAGCTCGGGGCCAAGCTCATCATCTTTGGTCATCACCAGCATACGACGCACTTCGTTTTCCAGTTCACGCACATTGCCTGGCCAATGATAGGCCTGCATACAGGCAAGGGCAGAAAGGCTGAAGCCTTTTACCGGTTTATTAAAATCCTGTTGTGCCTTTTCCAGAATGTTCTGAGCCAGAACAGAGATATCCTTGCCTCGCTCTCGTAACGGAGGCAGTGTCAGAGTGATCTGAGCCAGACGATAATACAGATCCTGCCGGAAACGCCCGGCCCGAACCTCTTCCTGCAGATCACGGTTGGTGGATGCCACGATGCGCACATCAATTTTGCGACGGCGATGACTGCCTACCGGGCGAACTTCCCGTTCCTGCAGTACTCGCAGGAGTTTGACCTGAAAAGCAGGCGTAATCTCACCGATCTCATCCAGAAAAATAGTGCCGCCATCAGCCTGCTCAAACAGTCCGACATGATCAGCGACTGCTCCGGTGAAAGCGCCTTTTTTATGGCCAAACAGCTCACTGGCCAATAGTTCATCTGGCATAGCGCCACAGTTTTCAACCACAAAAGGCTGATCTGCTCTGTGGCTTGTATAGTGGACTGCCCGGGCAAACAGCTCTTTACCCGTGCCAGACTCACCGGTAATTAATACGGCAATATCATAAGGAGCGACCTGAGAGACTTCATCGCACAACTGCTCCAGAGGACTATTCTCCCCCCGGCAGATTCCTTCCAGCTGAAAGCTGGATTTCAGTTTCTGTTTATGACGCTGCATCCGGCCTTCTGCCGTATCCGCCGTCAGGCGCATCTCATGAGCCAGTAACTCATTCTGCTGCTGCAACTGCCAGAGTTTCGACGCATTACCTACAGCCAGTAACAACTGATCAGGATGCCAGGGTTTGGTCAGGTACTGATAGATACCCGCCTCATTGATGCCTGCAATAATGTCTTCAGAATCCGTGTAACCGGATAACATCAGACGTATAGTTTCTGGCCAGCGCTGCCGTACCTGAGTCAGAAACTCGACGCCCGTCATTCCGGGCATACGCTGATCACATACAATGACCTGCACAGAACAGGATTCTGTATCGCTGCACTGCTCCAGTAATGACAAAGCATCACTGGCACTGGATGCCGTCAGTACATCAAAGGATTCATCCAGAATACGTTCCAGCGTTTCCAGAGATCTTATTTCATCATCAACCACCAGCACCCGTGCCCGGGTAGCGGTAAGGTCAAGCTCGGATGGATGCTGGTCATGCATCCTGTCCGGGGTTCGGAATTGGTTCATTTATCTGCCTCAGTCCGTTGCTACGGATCTTGTTGTCATTGTGGTGCAAAAGACTTAAATTGCTTCCAGCTGTCGCTCCAGGCCCGCCACCTTACTTTTCAGATCAGCCAGTTGCTGTTCCAGTCCAGCACGACGCTGTTGCTGAATCCATTCCAGCCATTCATCCATACCTTCTCCACTTCTGGCCGACACCTGAATCACCTGAATATTCGGATTCACCCGACGAGCGTATTCAATGCAGGCATCCACATCAAAATCCAGGTGAGGTAACAGATCCACTTTATTCAACAGCATCAAATCAGCGGCATGGAACATATCCGGGTATTTAATCGGTTTATCTTCACCTTCAGTCACAGACAGGATGGCAACCTTGCTGTTCTCTCCCAGATCAAATGCTGCCGGGCATACCAGATTGCCTACATTTTCAATATACAGAATGCCATTTTCCAGATCAGACCCGGACTGATCTTCTGTTGTCTGAACCAGTTGATCCAGTGCATGACCTACCATGTGGGCATCAAGATGGCAGCCTTTGCCAGTATTGACCTGAATGGCTCTGGCACCTGTGGCTCGAATACGATCAGCATCGTTAACGGTCTGTTGATCCCCCTCAATGACCGCAACAGGAATGCGCTCCAACTGACGCTTCAGTGTCTCCGTCAGTAAGGTAGTTTTGCCAGAGCCCGGACTGGAAACCAGATTCAGTACCAGCGTATTTTTCTGCTGAAAACGAGCACGATTAACCTGAGCATAACGATCATTTTTACCCAGAATATCCTGTTCAATCTGCACCATTCGGCTCTGACTTAACCCAGGCGCATGGGCACGTGCGGCCCCCTGGCCATAATGCAGATCGCCCTGATCCAGTGTTGGCCGAAACCCGTCTGCTACTGGCTCATAGCTATGGTTATGCTCTTGTTTATGGCCCGTATGGCTGTGGGAATGAGAGTGCTGACCATGAGAATGATCGTGGTGATGCTCATGGGAATGGCTATGATTGTGTTCATTATGATGATGTTCACCATGGCTATGAGAGTGATGATGGTGATGCCCTTCGACCTGGACATTGCCTTCACTGCAACCACATACTGTACACATCTAGTCCACCTCCAGTTCTTTAATTCTTAATTCTTCGCCGCCAGTTACCTGAACCTGATAGCTGCCACATTCGGGACAGGCCTGGTAGCGTTGTCTGACTTTAATTTGCTGACTGCACCCCAGACACCAGCCTGAACCAGGTAAGTCAATAATGTGTAAAACAGCCCCTTCTGCCAGCGTATTTCGGGTACAGGCATCAAAACAGAACCTGAGTGCTTCGGTTTCAACTGATGCCAGAGGCCCTATTTCCAGCCAGACCTGCTTAACCCGACTGTAATGCTGACTTTCTGCCTGATCCTCCAGCACCTGCACCAGACCTTCACAAATCGACATCTCATGCATAAATGCCTTCTCCTTCAATGCTCACTTCCACACAGGCATCCAGTAATAGTGTGAGCAGTTGTAATTGTTCTGAGTTGCCTTTTTCCAGCTCAACACAGGCCTGCCACCAGCGGGATAACACACCATGACAGGCAAAATTTCGCTCAGTAGGCGCCAGAATTCTATAATCCTGAACATCACGATTCTGATCCAGGCGACAAAAATGTAGTAATGGCCCTCTGGCAGTCATCACCTGAGCAACGGCATCAACGCCCCATTGCCCAGCAGAAATTTTAGCGTTCGCGCTCTGCAGTGAAAAGTCAGTTTCCACTAATGGTAAATTATTTTCCTGTAGCGCTTTAATCTGTTGAGCAATGATCTGCCGGTACTTTATCAGGCTATTAGCGACAATATCTTCTGATCGCTTGTGTATACTCTCTTGCCAGCGCTGGCTTTGCTGACAATCCCATTGGGATAATGGCCATTGGCTAACGGGTTTATTCTGATAACGGTGAAAGCGATCCAGCCAGTCAGGCGTTAACCTGGTTGAACTCTGTTTATTGAGACCTGCCGTAGTCGTTGGCACAGAAAAATCCTGTGCATCAAAGCTCAATGAGGAAGAATCTGGCACTGAAAACTCGTAAATAGCCGATAAATCCAGCCATTTTTCCCAGACAGATTCCGGCCAGCATTCAGCATACAGATGGCTCAGTTCTTCAGCTCGCTGATTTAGAATCTCTGTAGAATCGCAATGTGTGCAAGCCCCCTTTTCAACAGCATGGCAAGCTTCTTTCCACCGGCCAAACCATTGCAATATACGCTGCTGCTTCTGAACTGCTGAGACAGCTGCTTTTTTCTGAACACTAACCTGATTACGAAACTCTGCTGAATACCCTGTATTTGCATTAGAAAAAAACTGTTCCAGTCTGACCAGAGATAACAACGCCTCTCGTAACCGCTCTCCCTGAAACCGTTTTAGCTGCATCTCAGGTAAATGTATCTCTGAAGAAACCCAATCCCTGTTATCAGCTAAACGTCCTTGTGCAGTCTGCAGCTCAGGATCAGCTAACAAGGTTGCTGCCAGACAATGAGCTTCTGAGCAAAGGCTGAATAACCCGGGAATCATTACAGCAGCCTGGTTAATGGGCTTATTCATCAATAAACGTTCAACGGGCAATTGCTGCCGGGAAACAATATCCAGCCTTCCATCAGCTCCGGCTTTAATAACAATCCTCTGGTTAAACATGATCAGAGTCCTGTGCGGGTCCGATCTTCGAGCCTGATTCTGTATCTGCTCTTAATTCTATATCCGCTTCTGGATGCGCAGACGCTATCTGTCTCTGATCTGCCTTGTACTGTATTTGCTCTGATTTACGCCCTAAACCAAAAAAATGACGTCGGGACATATTGACCTCACCCTTTGGTTTAACAGCACTTTTTTCTTTATCTTCTGAGCGGTTATCAGAGCCTGTATTGCTATCAGCTGGAGCAGGGGATGAATTTTTTCTGTTTACACTCGCTGTATCAGCATGATTCCGCCATTGATCATCTGCCTGGTTAATTGATTCAGCAACAGAGGGAAAGATCTGTCGGATCACCTCATCAGCAACGTCCAGAGCAAAACCCTGAGAGTCAAAATCGGCCATCGGCGAAAACAGTGACGCACTGTAAAAAATACCAGTTTCCTCCTGAGAGCCCGCCACCAGTTCAAAATCACCGCCAGGAAGCGCGAGCAAATGTTTATTACCCTGATTGACTGACGGCCCACTCGCACACCCAGCACTTTCTCTGCTGCTTCTGGCTCTACTGTTTCTGATTTCAACAGACGGATTCGAATCAGACTGCAGTGACTCTGTCACCAGATCATCACCCACAGGCAGAAAAACCAGATTCATACACCAGGGAGTGATCAGAACCCCCGTCAGACCGATACCTGAAACCGGGTTATCGCCTTCAGGTTCACTCAGCCATAACCGGAAGCCTCTGAGTTCGACCTTCAGCTTCGGGTTATAAAATGGCAGATCCACCATACGCTGATCGGCATTCAGGTAACACTGTGCTAATTCAGACAGACGATTGCCGTAGCGATCGATCACTGCCTGATCAGAACCTGTCATCAGACTCAGTATTGTCTGATCTATAACCCGGTCATCCGAAACAGATGTGCTAGCTGCACTCTGAAGCACAGAATTCACTGATCCAGCACCATAAACTGATCTTTATCGCCATCACATTCAGGACAGCGCCAATGATCCGGCAACTGACTGAAAGGCGTGCCTGGTGCAATCTGCCAGAAATCATCACCCTCTTCAGGCTTATAGACATACCAGCAGATTTTGCACTCCAGCTGAGTCTCATCACTCAGCTTATTGTCATCCCCCAGATAACTGCCTTCAAACTGTGGCGCATTCTGACTCATCATCGATTAATCCTCTTCCGGCTCAGCCTGATAGGCCTGCTGAATCTCAATTAAACGCTCAATACTGTCTTCAATATCTTCTTTCGCAGCCAGCGCTACTTCAGGAATAGCACACACTTCAACAGTGTTAAGAATCAGCTGATCGCCAGAATTGTAGTACTGAACCCACCAGGTATTGGGCAGATGTGTCGCGGTAATGCGGCAGTTGCCATAACCACGGGAAAGAATCGTGACCGGACCAACGCCCAGCATCTGTTGGATATAGTCCAGATCCCGTGGCGAAACCGGCAGTAAACTCAGATTCACCACATGAGGAAACTTCTGCTTATCTGTACCTTCGTCAATGACACGTGCCGCCTGATCTCTGAGTTCAATCAGCACCATCGGCGCATTCATTACATCCACTGGCTTATCATTAAACCAGGTATTCAGATCAGGCAGTTCTGCGCTGTCAAATGCGGTACTGATCACCTGCTGAGGAATGGAGGCCACTTCAATCATATCCACCAGCATCTCACCCTGAGCATTCAGGCTCTGGATACGCCAGACACCCGCCAGAACAGTTTCCTGAATCTGCCACTTTGATACCACATCCTGTTCACTCATAGAGTCAGGCTCACAGACTGCATTCTGAGCCCCCATCCTTTGAGCCAATTGCCCCTGATCCACCAGAATACTGACTTCGCCTTCACCCAGAATCTGGCTCAGTAACTCAGTGCTTTTTTTCGGCCACTGTTTAAGATCCAGCTGTTGAGACTCACCGTTCTGCTCAAATTGACGCAGATGTATTAACAGAGTATCCAGCAACTGGCGCAATTCTGGCAGATCAGATACCTCCGCTTCATCCGGCAGAACTGGCATATCATAGCTGGCCATCTCTTTTGGCATCGGCATATAGTTCAGCACTTCGCCATCTTCTGACTCATCCTGACTGCCCGGCCCCATAGGCATATTGAACGCTGGAATTTGACCATCAAACATCATGAGTTACCTGTTTTCGAAAATTATCAATAAAAGCTGGTAAAGGGATAAAAACTGAATGAGCAATCAGTTGCTCAGATTAGCCAGAGGAATATCCCCGCCAGGATCAGCTACCGGTGTTTTAGCCAGAATAACGGGGATCTGCCTCAGATAGTCATCCCAGTTCTGAATTCGGCTAATCTGCCCCAGGTACCCCCCCCGCTTCAGGAAAACCAGCGTAGGCCACTCACGAAAACCGTAACGTTTCTGCCAGACTTTCTCGATTTCGGTACTCACCACAGCACCGCGGATATCCACACCCTGCGCTCTTAACCCTTCCAGCAGCTCAGGTAAAACCACAGCGATATCTAATGTCTCAGGAAAACGATGGGGCTGCTCACCAAACAGCAATACCTGGAACTCACTGGCCGCGGCCAGCTGATCCAGATCCTGATAGGTGTTCAACAATGGATAGTCACTTTCCACCAGCAATCGCTGGATCAGAGGATGTTCGATAAAAGCCAGAGGCTGTTCCTGAATAAAACTCATCATGCTCTCCTGCTCCAGGCCGCAACCAGAAGCTGAATCGGTCTGAACACTATGCTGTTCAGCTTTGTTATTGTTCTCTTACTCTGTTAACAGAGCACTATTTTTACTCTTCTGCCTGAGCTGACAGCTCTTCTATTCGGGCTGATAGCTCTTCTATTCGGACTGATGGCTCTTCTATTCGGACTGATGGCTCTGCTGTTCAGGCCGATGGCCCTGCTGTTCCGTCTGCTGATCAAACTGAGCTTGCAGATGCGGAGGTAATTGAGGTTCTCCCTGCAAATCAGCAAACAGACTGTCATCAAAGCTCTGTCCGTTCATAACGGCGCTCATCGCCTGCAATGCCTGCTGTATCTGACATGCTCGCTGCTCTGAGATCACTTCTCTTGCCGCTCCCAGAAAAACCAGCAACCAGTCCCCTGAAGTCACAGGTTCGACCAGCTGAATATCAATCCATTGGGGTTCACTATCGACAAAATCGCATAAAGCCCGTCCCGGCTCGACCTGACAGACCTGAGCAGGAATACCTATACACACAGCGGCTAATCCTCCGAAGTACTGAACTGACGGTTCAGAAAGCGAGCATCACCACCACGAAACGCGCTGTCCTCTGAAGGGCGTTCATCTTCATAACGGGCCAACTCCAGCTGACCAGGTGCCAGAACATCATGCTCAGGCAGAGGTGTCTCGCGGGTTTGTGGAACGATCTGATATCCGGCCAGAAAATCCAGCACCACATCCAGTGCAGGCTGTACCTGCTGCTTAACCGGCTCTCGCAGGCTGCCACCAAAATCTTCCAGTTCTTCTGGTTGTACACCGACCAGCAGGAGTGTTTTTGGCGCATCACCAGTAAATTCAGCCATCGCCAGAACTTCCTGAAAACCGGTCTGATGCAGGCTCATTTGCTTAGCCCCCATAAATTTAGGCACTTCTTCATCGCGCACAATTTTCATCGTGCCTGGCTCAAGCCCATAATCAATGGCATCAAACACGATCAGGATATCGGCCTGCTGAACGTGCTGAACAAGATAGATCCCTTGAGTACCTCCATCCATCAGCTTTACGTTATCTGCAAACTGATACTGACGATGCAGAGCTTCAATGCAACGCACGCCAAAACCTTCATCAGCCCATAACACATTCCCGATCCCCAGAATGAGTACTTTTGTCTTATCCGGCTTTTTTGTCTCACTTAAACAGTTTGTAGCGGTATTAATCACGCCAGGGGTGTTGTTATCTGTCATTGTTCTGCCCAAAGCTGAGTTTTTTGCCTGAGTTATGACAATTCAGTTAATCAAGGACCGTGCCAGTAGCCAGAAACGTACTGTCAAAGGTGTTACAGAGAGGGTTACAGTTAGCGGGATAACTGAAAGCTGGAAACTTACTATCCAGTTAAAACAAGAAAGGGAAAGCAAACAAACCAGAGCCGTTCCCCTTATAAGAATGGCCCTGATTCTATAAACAAAGCAGTTTAAGCAATGAGCCAGGCGGTTTAAGTCATCCTTCAGACCAGCCCCCCAGCCTTAACAAAACGCTTTTAGTCGGAACAGTGCTGATGCCCTGAATCCTGCGATGTATTATGAGCACACGGTTCTTTCGAGCTAGCGGTCGCCAAATGCTGAGCTTTTTTCTCTGCAATTGCCTGAGTACAGATCTGCCAGGCCGATGATAAAAACAGTCCGGCCATAATACCTGCCACAATCAAATCGGGCCAGGCACTATCAGAATACCAGACGCCAGATGCAGCAATCAGTACAATCAGATTACCAATAGCATCATTACGACTGCATAACCAGACCGAACGTACGTTAGCATCACCATCTTTGTAACGCATAAGAAGCAAGACACTGACCAGGTTCGCCACAAACGCTGCTGTGGCTACGGCCCCCATAGTAAATGGCTCAGGGGAGTTCATAACAAATACCCAGTATACCGTACTACCCAGTACCCAGGCAGACATCAATACCAGAGAATAACCTTTAAATAATGCCGCATTGCTGCGCACATTGGCAGCTTTACCAATCGCCCATAAGCTGATGCCATAACTCAGTGTATCGCCAATAAAATCCAGTGCATCCGCCTGCAATGCCTGAGATTGAGCCAGGATACCCGCCACCATCTCCACGCCAAACATAGCGCCATTGATCACAATAATCACCCAGAGGATGCGCTTATACACCGGATCTAACCCGGTAAATTCGGTATGTCCACAGCAATGCTGAGCCATTATTTCTCTCCTGTATCTTTCTTTTACTCAGAAGCAGAGCTTCTTAATCGGATAAATTAAGTCTAAACTCTCCAGTAACTAGAGGTTCAAGCCAGAATCTGAAAAAAATTTCATGTTCTCAGGGAGCAGTATGTATGGCGCAGTTTTACTCTATTGGGCAGCTATCAAAACTAACAGAATGTAAAGTACCAACCATTCGCTGGTATGAAGAAAAAGGCCTGATGCCAGAGGCATTCAGAACCGAAGGCAACCAACGTCGCTACACTGAGCGCCATCTGAATATTCTGCGTTTTATCAGACACTCGCGGGCGCTGGGATTCGATCTGCCTGCCATAGAGAAATTATTGAGATTAAATAGCGGTAACTACCGGGACCATATTGAAGCCGATAGTATTGCAAGAGAACACCTGAGAGATATTCGTCATAAAATCAGACGGTTGCAGGCGATGGAGGCCGAGTTATCCGAAATGGTACAAGGATGCCACTACGAAGAAAATCATCAGTGCCAGATCCTTGAAGTGCTGAGCAATCATGCTCTTTGTTCAGGAGAACATCACCACGATTAATCATTACAAGGTCTGTTAAAGAAAATACTTCCTAAAGACGATACCCAGCCTGCTTTTCCACTACGGAAAGACAAGAGAAAACATAACATCACAGCCTTACACTCAGAGCAGTTAAGGAGAACACCGATGCTGAATCTGTTACTTGTGGAAGACGACAAACACCTGGCTAACGGTCTGGCAACTCTGATCCGCCATAACGGTTATCACTGTACTGTTTTTAATAGCGCAGAAGAGGCCATGAATCACTGTGACAGTAACAGACCTGACTTATGTGTACTGGACAGAAATCTGCCGGGGCAGTCTGGCAATGAGCTGTGCTTATATCTCAAGCAACAATGGCCCGAACTGCCTGTACTGATTTTATCTGCCTGTAATGCAGAGAGAGATCGGGTTGATGCCCTGTTACTTGGTGCCGATGATTATGTTGGCAAACCCTTCAGTATTCCCGAATTACTGGCCAGAATTCAGACTATGGCCCGACGTATCCCCTTGTTACAAGCCCCAAAAAAATCATCTGCGGATCTTCCTCATGTTGCCGCCCCTGTGACCCGAGCCCGCTCAGATTCAAAGCGTTTTATGATGGATGACCTGACCATCTGTCCGGACAGTATGAGAGCTTATCGTAATGAACAGTCTATTGATTTAACTCCAAGAGAACTGAAAGTCCTACAGCAACTTTATCAACATGCCGGAAGCGTTATTACACGAGACAGACTGTTTGATATTGGCTGGGGGCGTGATTATCTGCCTGAAAGTCGAGCTCTGGACCAATCGATTGCCGTATTACGTGGAAAAGTAGAACGGGATGCCAGGAAGCCCAGAATTATCCGTACAGCCAGAGGAGCAGGCTATCGTTATGATCCTCCAGGTACATTGTAAAGGCATGCCTTTCCTGTTAGCCCAACAGTGTATTCCCTTTAATCCAGATATCCCGCCTTACAAATTCCTGACATAACACTTAAATTGCCCTGACATTCCGTGATGCCTGCTTGTTTATGCTGATGAAAAAATAATATTCAGCAACCAGACAGAGCTTATTCAATGATGAATCGAGTTACCCAAAAAACACTGCTTTCCTTTTGTTCCATTCTTCTTTTATGTTCAGCCTCACTACACGCTGATCAGAAACAAAGCAGGGAGGAATCAGAATTAAACACCAGCGACCTGTCCTACACCGTGTATATCAATAGCAATAAACGTATTAAATGCCTTTACGGCTATGCCGCTGATAAAACAGGAGATCATGAAACAGCTATCCGCATTTTTGAAGACTGCATCAATCGCTGGAATGACGTTTACTCAATGCTCTGGCTAGCCCAGATTTATGAATCCGGCGTTAGTGTTACAAAAGACCTGCAAAAGTCCACAGCACTAATGAAGCGTGGAGCCTTATCACAAGATGAGGCAGGATATTCAAGTCTGGCACGCTATCACTATGGTATTGCTTTATTTACCGGAACAGGTACGTCTCAGGACAAAAAGAAAGGTACAGAGTTTCTGATAAAAGCCGCCAGGGAAGGTATTCAGGAAGCCTGTGATTTCCTGACAGCCGAGGGAGTGAATTGTGCAGATAAAAAGCCAGAGTAAAGATACTGCAAAACCGACAAACAACCTGAACGGGCATCTTCAATCCGATCAGATATTACTGATGCTGACATTGCTTCCTGTATTCCTGATCGCCATTCTGGGCATAAGAACGCTCAACCATGAGATCCTGCTATCAGACTCAGAACGCCAGGCACTGCTGATCGCAGAAACAAGCACTCTGGCAGATCAGGTCGCTGACCAGGCTCATATAGCCTGGCAACACTGGCAACAAAAAGTAAATATGGCTACCGGTAGCATCAGTGCATTACGTGAAATAGTACTGGCCAATGATGCTATTGAACTGATCACGATCAGTACACCTGATGGCGACAGAATATTCCCACCCAATGCTTCTATTGCCGTATTATTCTCTGAAAAACAATCACTGAAACGCTACCAGGAGCATCTTACGCAATTAAAAAAGCAGCTTTCAGACAAGAAAACATCAATTGCGACCACTATCAATACTCATCAGGGCTTCAGTCTGACAGCTTGCTGGTTGCATAGTAATTTATTCTGTGCCGTGTTCAGACCGGACTGGCTGACAACGCAACTTAATGCAGCAGTGAAGCAATTTCTGAAACAACAGCCTGGTATTACAATCTCAGGCCTGGTGCCCACTTCAGAAAGCAATGCACAGGCCAGTGCATCACCTTCAAATCGGACAACACAAGCTCAGGTATATACCAGAGCACTGCCTTACCCTTTTCACCACTGGCAGATTCATTATTCTCTTACACCTGAAAATCACTGGTCACTATCTTCAGAGAACAACGCATCTCTTTATATAGTGTATCTCTCTATTCTGCTTCCGGCGCTGATTATTCTATTATTACTGGCGATAAAACTCAGCAGAACGCATCACAGAGAGCAGCAACAGGCCAGGGATAAAATCACTTTTCTCGCTCAGCTGGCCCACGAACTCAGAACACCACTGACTAACTTTTATTTATATACCGAGCTGATACGCCACAGTGAAAGTAAAGCTGACCGACATAAGTACTGTGATGTGCTTGATACAGTGTCATCCCGATTACAACGTACTACAGATAATGCGTTACTGTTATCTGAAACAATGCAGGCATCAAAGCCTGTTCTCTCTGATGCCTCTCCGAATCAGATCATCACAGACGTCATACAGGGATTCGTGCCCCGTATTCACCATGAGGAGATCATACTGGATTTACAATTAAATGCTGGACAGCCCTGTAAACTCGACTACCAGGCTGTTGAATCCATCCTATCTAACCTGATCGATAATGCGATAAAATACGCACCATGCAGCAAAGTATGTATCAGGTCAGAATATCAGGCGAGCAACCTGATCATCAGCATTCATGATACAGGACCGGGCATTCCGACCAGCAAAGTTAATGAACTGTTCACCCCTTTCCAGCATTCAGCTATACGCAAACAAGGGTTTGGCCTGGGTTTATCAGTCTGTCATAGAATGGTCAGACGTTCTGGCGGTCACATTGCCTATGACGGCAATCACGGCTGCAATTTTACTATCTGGTTTCCAGTACAGTTCTGAATATTTTCATGATTTACCAATCCGGGAAACAATAACGCCACAGGCAAAAAGAAAAAGCGCCCCTTTATCTGAACCTGAGATATCCCCGTTGTTCTACAATAATCAACTCATCTGAAAACGACAAAATCCTACACCCTCTGGAAAGATGTCTGTCTTTAATACTGCCCGTTCGGGTATATCCAGACAGTCTTATTGCCAGATTTTTGAAACCTGCCACAGTATCAAACTGACTATACGAACACTAATTTCCTGTAGTGTGCCCATTAACACGAGAGTAGAATAAAAGCTCCAGATTATTCTGCAAAAACAATACAAACTAAAATAACTGGCTCAATTTTGCGTCCGAAAAGACAGCAGATGCGTAACTGTCATAGCAACGGAAATAATTTTAACGAGTTAAAAATAAAAATGGTAACCACACTCCATGCTCTACAGCTCAGGGAATGGATAATGACTGGAGATAATAACTATGCGGTTCGACCTTTTTAAAGCCGCACTGGTATGTGCAGCTTTGCTCAATCCTGAGGCATCTTTCGCCACGGATGATACAGACAGTCTGAAACAGCTTTATCAGCGCCCGACTTCAATTCCATTTCCATCTGATAACCCTTATAGCGCAGAAAAAGCGCAATTAGGGAAAATGCTGTTCTTTGATCAGAGGTTAAGTCGCAACTTCAATATGAATTGCGCAACCTGTCATAACCCTTCGTTAGGCTGGGAAGATGGTGTTCAGGGTGCTTTTGGAAGTCAGGGTGTGACTCTGAGCAGGCACTCCCCCACAGTACTCAACATGGCCTGGGGAAAAGAGTTTTTCTGGGATGGTCGGGCGACCACACTGGAAGAACAGATTCGAGGCCCGGTGGAATCACCTAATGAGATGAATGTATCTCTGGATACCGTTGTGGAACGACTTAGCAAAGTGCCAGGTTATCAGACCTGGTTTGAACGTGTATTCCCCGATAAAGGCATTCATGTTGACGGTATTCTGAAAGCTATCGCCACTTATGAAAGAACAATCGTCTCTGGCACTGCGCCATTTGATCGCTGGGTATCCGGTGATGAAAAAGCGATATCTGATTCTGCTATACGGGGCTTTAAGCTATTCAATGGAGAAGCAGGCTGTAGTAGCTGCCATACCGGTTGGAATTTTACTGACAACAAATATCATGATATTGGCATTTTTACACCAGATGAAGGTCGGAAAGCCATTAGCCAGAATGTATCAGATCTTCACGCCTTTAAAACGCCAGGACTGAGAAATATTCGCCAGCGTGCGCCCTATATGCATAACGGAAGTATGGAGAGCCTTGAGCAGGTTATGCTCCATTATATGTCTGGTGGAATTCCCAGAGAGTCTCGCTCTGAATTGATGAAGCCTGTACCACTGAATCAGCAGGAAATCCGTGATCTGATTGCATTCATGGAAAGCCTGACCGGTGACGATCAACCCGTCAGCCTGCCTGTGCTGCCTTACTGATTCAGGAGAAGACTATGAATATTACACGTAAACTCTCACTGGGATTTGCTCTGCTGATTGTTCTGTTTACAGGACTAGGGCTTTACCTGAATCAGCAATTGAATCATCTGGGCGAAAGCGCTATTGCTGCTTTTGAACAACCGTTACAGGCGGTTGATCAGAGCCGTGCCGCCTGGGACACCTTCCGTAGTAGCCGTGAGCTGGCCAGCCGTCAGCTGGCCCGTATACATTTTTCTGATACCGCTCAAGCCGGCAAAGAGCTGAAACAGCTGCAGGAGATGTTTCTGATTCAGCTGGAAACGGCTTATAAAGCCACTGAAGCTTTAATGGTTGCAGGAGACTTCAATGCTATAAAGTCCACAGCCGATCAGTGGTACAACCTTAATTATCAGAGAATCTCGGGTAAAGGTCTGAATAGCCTGCCAGATGAAAAAGTGCTGACAGACCTTGAACAAAGACTGGGGACGGACCTTGAAAAGCTGGTTCAGGATAGTCTGAAAGCAGCCATGCAGCAGCAAGAGCATACCGTGCAACTGGTTGATCGGACGATGACCCTGAGCAGTATTCTACTGATCAGCGCGGTTATTCTGGGTGCTTTAATCGCATTTGGTCTGGGGCGCAGTTTATCTTCGCCTCTGAAAGAGTTACTGGCAGCAATTAAAGATCTGGCACAAGGTGAAGGTGATCTGACGAGAAGATTGCATTTAAAACGCAGTGATGAGATTGGAGAATTAGCTGATGAAGTTAATCTCTTTATCAGCAAAATTCACAGCCTGGTTTCCGATACCCGTACCTCACTATCTGCGGCATCTGACTCCCTTTCCAGTATGGGCCAGATGGTACAGAACACCTATGATGGAGTGAGCCGCCAGAAAGATGAATTAACCAAAGCGTCTGCAGCGGTTAACCAGGTGACACAGACCGTTGAAATTGTCTCTGAAAACTCCCATCAGGCTAAAGAACAGGCTGAAAAAATCAGCAATGAGGCCAGAGATAGCCTGCAACTGGTACTGAGCTATACCCGCTCTATTAATCAGCTGGCAGATGAAGTTTCCAGTGCCAGTCATAGCATACAGGAATTATCTGTTGCCAGTGACTCGATTACGGAGTTGCTGACAGTGATCGAGTCTATTGCAGACCAGACCAATCTGCTGGCACTGAATGCCGCCATTGAAGCTGCCCGAGCAGGAGAAGCCGGACGAGGCTTTGCTGTTGTAGCAGATGAAGTACGCTCGCTGGCGATGAAAACCCGGGAGTCTACAGAGCATATTCAGGAAACGGTCTGTAGTATTACTGGTAAGGTGGGAGAATCCCGTCAGGTCATGGAGCGCGGTCGCGATTTGGCGATTAGCTGTGTAGAGCAAAGTCAGTCTGTATCCGAGGCTCTGACTAAGATGAACGAGGGTATCAATCAGATTGAGCAGATGAACCTGAGTATTGCAGCAGAAACCGAACAACAGCGTCAGGCGATGGTCAGTATCAATGCCAATATGGAACAGGTTAATCAGGTCGCAGACGATACTCAATGCGTTTCAAGAAATATGCAGTCCAGTCAGGGTGAACTGGATTCAGCCCTTGGTCTGGTAGAGCAGAAAATGAGGCAATTTAAAATGCAATAGCCTGCTGTCAGATCAAGCATAGCCTGGCAATCCCATTGTTACAGAGCATCTGCCCTGTACCTGTAGCACAAACCCCACACAGGTCAACTGATGTGGGGTTTGTTCTTTCAGGTACCACAGCTTTTCTTTTCTGGCCAGACCAGGTTATTCTGCGTCATCAACTCACAGGCTGGCTGACTTATGAACCGGATTGCCGTATTTGCTGATGTACAGAATATTTACTACACCTGTCGCCAGGCCTATCAGAAACAATTTAACTACCGGTTTTTCTGGGATAGCCTGTCTGACTCCGGAACAATCGTACAAGCCTGCGCTTACGCCATTGATCGCAATGATCCCGGACAAATCAAATTCCAGAACGCACTGCGCCATATCGGTTTCGAGGTAAAACTTAAACCCTGGATACAACGCAGTGATGGTTCAGCTAAAGGCGACTGGGACGTGGGTATTACCATTGATGTGCTGGATGCGGCTAAACATGCTGATACCATAGTACTGCTATCGGGCGATGGAGATTTCGATCTTCTAATGGAAAAGGTTCGCACAGATTACCAGCGCCATACGATTGTACGCGGTGTACCAGCACTGACAGCAGATAGCCTGATAAGAAGCTGCGATCAGTTCAATGCTATTGAACGAGCACATCTGATCTGACATCCACCCAGGCCTTATCCCGTACAGTAGTTCAGCCTCCACTTCATAGCGTTGTAAGATGCTCCGGTATTCATCACCTAGCTTAAATGGTCTGAGAGAACCATTGAATTTATGGCTCAAAGAAAACGCCGGGTACTGTAAAAATTACAACCAACTTATAGCTACAAATTCTGGTCTTATCATGCCGATAGCTATTTTTCAGAGCAAAAAATCGAAAATCACTAATATTGATAAGATATCTACTCCGGTTTGCGTGCAACAATAAAAACAGCAGCATTTTTACCCGGCTGCCATTGATATTCAATATCAAAACCGGCCTGTTTCAGAGCCAGTTGCAAGCCGGATACAGAGAATACATAGACGGAAGGTAAAAAAGGTAAGCAGCGTAATAAAGGTGCAATCATTCTGAAAGCCAGACCACTATCCGATAGACACGCCGTGCTGGAGATAAAAACGCCACCAGGTTTTAGCAACTGATACACCCTATCCAGCTCCGCTTGTCTGTCAGGCAGGAGATGTAAGACACTCATCCCCATAATGACATCCCAGCTTTCCTGCTCACTATTCAGATGTTCCAGATCAGTACGAGCAAAAGTCAGATTCTCAATACCTGCATCCTGAGTCTTTTTCTCAGCAATGTTCAGCATCTGCTCAGAAATATCAATAGCATGAATATAAGCAACGTCAGGGGCATGAAAAATCGCTGTTGATCCGGTACCGCAGCCAAACTCAAGCACCCGACTCTCTGACGACAGATAGTCATGGGTGACATGCAGTTTTTTCTGATAACTGGCTTCGTCTGCAATAGGTTGTCTGGAGTAACGTTTAGCAATCATATTCCAGAAACCAGCGTGATGGCTCATATTCTCTCCTGTCGAAATACTTTTATTCAGATATCTACTGTCGCTATACTAGCCATACACATTTTTATTGAACATCATCAATAAAGCATTTCTGATAAACATATTTGCATAGATCAGGATATGGACTGGCGCTCAATTAATTTCGACTGGAACCATGCAAGGGCTTTTCTTGTGACCGCTGAAGAAGGCTCTCTTTCTGCTGCAGCGCGGGCACTGAATACCACTCAACCAACTCTGGGCCGTCAGGTAACAGCACTGGAGGAATCACTGGGCGTTGTTCTGTTTGAGCGCTACGGACGCGGACTTACACTGACTCCGGCAGGTCTCAAGCTGGTTGAATATGTCAAAAATATGAGCGAAGCAGCAAACCAGTTTTCTCTGGCGGCTTCCGGACAAACGGAATCTGTCGAGGGTAATGTGGTGATCTCAGCTTCAGAAGTAACCTCAGCATTTATCCTGCCAGAACTGCTGGAGCAACTCCGAACAAGATACCCGGGCATCACGCTGGAGATTATTGCCACCAATGAAACCAGTGACCTGCGACGCAGGGAAGCAGATATCGCTATCAGAGCTTTCAGGCCACAACAGCCTGACCTTATAGCCCGGCGATTACGGGATATCGCAGCTGGTTTTTATGCAACGCCAACGTTTTTACAGCGACTGTCTTCAGGTAACTCAGCGCCTGATTTTCATCAGGCAACGTTTCTGGGCTTTAATCACGGAGATGAATTGATTCATTTGCTGAATCAGCTAGGCATTCCGGTAACACAGAGAAATTTCCCTGTCATCTGCGCCAATCATCTGGTTCAGTGGCAAATGGTTAAACAGCATATGGGAATAGGCCTGATGCCTCTGGAGGTTGGAGATAACGATCCGGATGTACAGCGAGCTATACCAGATTTGGAAGAACTCAGCGTAGATTGCTGGCTGGTTGCTCACAGAGAGCTGCGCCATAACCGCAGAATAAGAGTCATTTTCGACTTTCTGGCACAACAGTTATCTGATTCAGACAGGATGGGATAACCCCAAAAGGTTATCCCTTCCTCCAATACTTACTCTCATACCTGGTTCTGAAAAATACGCCCCGGATCAGAATAAATAAGGTCATGATGATACAGGATTCTGAGCTTATCAGCTCTGCTGTCTGTTCCACTGAATGCACTCATCCAGAGTCACGCCTGTGCCACCAAAAATATCCAGTGCACTGCCAATGGTCAGATCAACCCTGCCATCAGATAGATCATGAACCTGCTTAAGATCATCCAGAGAACGAGCGCCACCGGCGTAGGTCACCGGTATAGTACAGAACTGGCCCAGCAAAGACACCAGTTCCTGATCAATACCACCCTGTAACCCTTCCACATCCGCCGCATGAATCAGAAATTCGGAACAATGTTCGGATAGCTCTTGCAGAGTCCGTTCATTAACAGCCAGTTCTGTAACAGTCTGCCAGCGATTAGTGGCAATATTCCAGCCCTGATCTGTTCGTCTGCAACTCAGATCAAGTATCAGGCGCTCTTTGCCTGTTTCCTGTTTAATACGCTCCAGGCGCTGCCAGCTGAACTGATCATTCTCAAACAGATACGAAGTTACAATCACATGAGATGCACCCGCCTCAAGGTATTCAGCTGCATTTTCATGATTAACCCCACCGCCAAACTGTAAACCGCCAGACCAGGTATTCAGTGCTTTTAACGCTTCCTCTTTATTTCCCGGTCCTAATGCAATGACATGACCTCCGGTCAGATTATGCTGCTGATACAAACGAGCATAGTAAGCCGCATCATAAGGACTGACATAGTTGGTATCTGCACCCTGATCATTCAGGCTACCACCAACAATTTGTTTTACCTGCCCCTGGTGCAGGTCAATACAAGGGCGAAACTGAGTCAAAATCTGGCTCCGTGCATATCTTTCTTAATAATTCGCGTATTGTAGCAGATCTTCTGCAGTATCAGGTCTTCTCTGTTTCACCAGAGCCTGAACAGTAATCAGCATAATAAATAGCGGGCACAAAGGTAAAGACCAGACCAGAACAGTACTGATACTGACATAAGCAACCATCATGCCCCCGCCAAAGGCAGAGGCCATCTGAGTGGCTGTTACTGTGAGCAGACCGAAGTTACGCCCACCCACATAAAAATCAGACGCCGTTTTTTGCAGCCCCTTGCTGGCTGCCACTATGTAACATTAATATAGCAACGAGAGCATGACTTAGAATGGCACATCATCCTGGTCAAATGGATTGTGATTACCGAAAGGGGCTTGCTGATCAAATTCAGCCGCATTTTCCTCTGCAACCTGGATCTTCCAGCCTTGCAGGTTATTGTAGTAGCGTCCATTATGTTCACGACCACGAATATCGAAAGTCACGGTCACTGTCTGCCCTGCATTAAGTTCATTAAGCAGATTGACTTTCTCCTGAACAAACTCAAGATTAATATCCTGAGGATATTTGCCCTCTTCGACTGTAACGACCATCTCCCGTTTGGTAAATCCACTGCCGAAGGTCTGGGGGTCCTGAATAACTTTAATTTTTCCTGTCAGTTCATATGCCATGATTTGTACTCGATCTGTAAAACTTAATGAGGGCCAGATTTAAGCAGATTGCAGAAAAGATTGCTTCTGAATTTTCATTCTATTCTGATTGTTGAGCAAATCGCTCGTATTCACTATTGTAAACACGGCTTTGTCTCTATCTATCACGGCCACTCAGTCTGATGATAGCAACGGAGCAGCTCTCTGAACGATATACACGACCTAACGCAGCCCTTCCAGCTGACGTTCAATATCAGAAAAGACCTGATCATAAATAGCAATCAATGCCTCTCTGTCTTCACCATCTTTAGCCCAGCGCCCTTGCTCAGCCAGGTCAACAGCTTTCTGCTCAATATCAGAGAGTTTTCTGATCTCTATGGTTTTACCATTCAGAATAGAGTTTACATCTTCCCTGGCCATTTGAGCATTCCTGAGCAGTTTCATTGAATCTCCCATAATATGGGTCAACTGACTGATACCATTGGCCTGCTTATTCACTTCGCATGCAGACTGCGCAGATTCTTTCAGAGTCTGACCAAAAACCCCGGAAGTTTCGCGGGCTTCATCCACAGCCACCCGGAGTGAATCGAAGCGGGTCGCCATAGAAGACAAGGTATCCATCATATTTTTTATCGAGACAGAGATTTCCTGTGCCGTATTTCTGGACTGATCGGCAAGGCTTCGAACCTCATCAGCAACCACAGCAAAGCCCCGACCCGTTTCTCCCGCTCTGGCCGCCTCAATAGCCGCATTCAGTGCCAGTAAGTTAGTCTGACCGGCCAGCTCATCAATCTGAGAGCTGCGATTACGAATTTCTGTTGCCGCATGAGTCAGATCCTGTAAAGCAGAAAAGCTGGATTCTGCTGATTGTCCGGCTTCTGTCAAAGCCTCGGCCATACGCGTCGCCGCTTCAACCATTGATTGAGCAGTTTCTGAAAAACCACCTGAAAAATCAGCAATATAATCTGCTTGCTGATTCACATTATCCAGCGTCGCATTCGTCGTATTCATAGCCGAGGACATACCTCGTTCAGAACGCAGGAAAATACGGGATAACAGGGACTCCCTATCAACAACTTCCTGGCTATTTCTCACATCATCCAGCACCAGCTGAATTTCCTCCAGCACACTTCGAAAAGTCCCATTCAGTCCAGAAACCTGAAGTGTCCGATAGTAGTGGCCATGACCGGAAGCCTGTACTGTACCCAGAATCTCTCGAAAGGCTGTTTCTGTCTGATCCAGAGCCGAATTAATTCGGACTCTTAACTGGTCCAGCTCAGGATCTGCCATTGTTTCAGGCAAGCGCTGCTCCAGATGACCTTTCGCAACCTGTTCGAACAACGCTCTGATTTTTACTACTTCAGGACTGGAGCGCGGTTTAAGCGACATAAGTAACAAGTAAACGCTCGCGCCAATGCTTCCCGCTAAAGTAGCCAGTGGAAACCAGAAAGATACAATACAACCAGCCACCAGAATAATCAGAGGAAGTAAAAAGTGACTAGATTGTGAGAACCAGTTCTTCATAACTCTTCCCCTCCTGTGCCAGATGTTTCTGTAAAACCTGATAGCCAGCATCAAGTGCATCGCGTGATCCGGCTGCTTTCTCAGCCGCCAGAATTTGTTCATATAAAGGCTGAATGTAATTCAGCGACTCATCCCTGGGGCAACGACGAACAGAGGTATAGCCGATCGGCTGTCCATTAGCTCCCGGATCAGGTGTCATGTGAGCAAAGACCCAATAGAAGCTGCCGTCCTTACTCATATTTTTCACATAAGCAAAAAACTCATGCCCGGATTTAATCGTATCCCAGGCCAGTCTGAATGCAGTTCGAGGCATGTCAGGGTGACGGACGATATTATGTTGCTTCCCCAGAAGCTCCTGTTCAGAGTAACCAGAGAATTCAATAAAAATCGGATTACAGTAGATAATCCTGCCTTTAGCATCGGTCTTGGAGACAATAAAGTCTTCCGTCCGCATCTTTCGCTCAACATGAGTTGGCTGAATCGATTTCGGCTTCAAAGTAACCTCACATAGTATTACCCAGTTGCCTCTGACTGAGTCTTCATATAAGAAATAATGGAATACACAACATAGCGCTGGCATCAGAAATCAGATAATAACTGCATGATAGAATCAGCCACCCGGCTCAGGCAGCTGACAGCATTATTCTGCGGTAAAATATTGAATAAAAGCTTTATAAAACAAATTATTAGACACCATTCGCCGAACCGTTATTAAACTATCAGGAAAAACCATAAGCAATGGTCATTCAGTATTACACCCTGATTATCGGCAAGACCTGGAATATGTTGATCGGTATCTGATCAAAGCTTCTTTGCAAAATATTGTCGCATTGCCCAACCTGCAATGAAGGAATACTGAGACACTGTTATTCAGGTATGAAATATCCGAATTAATAGCCAGAGATTCCGGAGCAAGCCTTATTTACAGAGAATCATCCAGATCAGATTCTGTCTTTATTTCGGGCAATATAGTCCCGACCGGTCAGGTTTGAAGTCAGTAGATCATCATCTAACAGCTCAAGAAAAGCACGGCACTTCTTAGCCGTATCCAGCTTAAACCGGTCCCCGGCTTCGTTGTATGCCAAAGCCTCGGAATAATAGTCTTTATTTTTGGCGTATTCGATTAACTGTTCGTTCGTTACGCCTGACTCTATCACTGCAGATTCAGAGAACACTTTGACAAACTTACGAGCAAAACCTGTTTCTTCAGCGATCTTTCCGGCAAATTTCTCCAGATCATCAATCAGATCCATTTCGTGCAGCTGTTCAGTGCAACGCCAGGCTTTCTCATGAATCGCCTTCTTAAAATTTAACTGGGATTCCAGTGCTTTTACATTCTCGATCAGATAATCATCACCCAGCTTCATAAAGACAAAGTTCGGGCTGATTTTCAATACATCCTGATCAAGCTTAATAATCCGGGTTTCATGAGCCGTCAGATTCAGCATGCCACGATCCGCATTCAATAAAGACACACTGTAAACATGCTGATAAAAACCAGCAGAAACACCATATTCATTTTCAAGAATAAGGATAACGGCTTTAATCGTGGACAGCTGGTTATCAATCACCTGGAACGTGTCTGCATCACCACTTCTGGCTAGCTCAATCGCATCATCCAATACAGAGAACCCGGCAGGCTGATCATCAAAATCAAACTGGTACAAAGCATGTTTTCGATCATCATGCTCAGACAGTAATGGTGCGGTGAAACTTTCGTTATCGATATACTTCTGTTCCAGAGAAGCACAGAACTCTCTTTTACAATCAGTCAGCTCGGCACTGCTCAGGGCTGAGTCCTTGATTTCGCCCTCTTCATCGACAAAATACACTCTGATTCCTGTGCTGCGATCCACTAATTGTTTAAGTTTTTCTTTTGCTTCCAGGGTATTCACTGAATGACCTTCCTTAACAAGATTACAAGACCAGTCAAAAATGGGATAGACCAGCTCTATCGGGGCGGGTATTGTACTCTTCACAGAAAAATCTGCCAGCGTGATATATTAAATAACACTGATTTCCTGAATTCAGTATCAGAAGAGCTTAAACAGAGGAAGATAAAACCTCAGAACGGCACCGAAGCAGATAATAGCCCCTCCGGTATTTTCCTCAGAAAAGAAAAGAGCTTCCTCAATCAGAAAAAGCTCTACAGACGCAGGTTCAGCCCCGTATTTCAAGTCTCAGCTTCTGAAACGCAGGTTATCCCGAGAAAGCTGATCAATAGATGTTTTTCCCATTAGCTTCATATCCCTCTCCAGCTCTGCCTTCATCAACCCCAGCGCTCTTTCTACACCCGGCTGGCCTGCTGCGGCCAGAGGGTACAGGTACATTCTGCCAATACCAACCGCTTTCGCCCCCAGAGATAACGCTTTCAGCACATGCGTTCCACGCTGTACACCACTGTCAAAGATAACATCAATTTCATCCCCGACTTCATCAACGATCTCAGCCAGCTGATCAAAAGAGCTTCTGGAACCATCCAGCTGACGCCCACCGTGGTTAGAAATAACAATCCCGGTACATCCGATATCAACGGCCCTGCGTGCATCAGCCCGACTCATAATACCTTTTAAGCAAAACTCACCATCCCAGAGTTTCACCATCTCAGCCACATCATCCCAGTTCATTGATGGATCAAGCATATTGGTAAAATAATCACCAATGGAGCTTGCTCCGGAACCCATATTAATATGCTGATCTAATTGCGGCAGGCTGAATTTCTCGTGAGTGACATAATTAATCCCCCACATTGGCTTGATAGCAAACTGAAGCATGCCTCCCAGAGTCAGTCTGAACGGGATAGAAAAACCTGTACGCAAATCACGTTCGCGATTACCACCGGTAATAGAATCAACTGTCAGCATCATAACCTGGATACCTGCTTCTTTTGCTCTTTCCATCATAGCCCGGTTCAGCCCGCGATCTTTATGGAAATAAAACTGGTAAACCTGAGGCGTATCGACCTGCCTGGCAATATCTTCCATGCTCACCGTGCCTAAAGAAGACACGCCAAACATGGTGCCATACTTTTCTGCAGCGGCAGCAACCGCCCTTTCTCCCTGATGATGAAACAGACGTTGCAGAGCAGTTGGTGAACAATACACCGGCATATCCAGTTTCTGCCCCATAACCGTCACAGAAAGATCAACATCTTTAACGCCGGTTAACACATCAGGGATAAGATCACAGGTTTCAAATGCAGCGGTATTGCGGCGATAAGTAGTCTCATCGTCAGCACCACCATCAATGTAATTGAAGATAGGCCCAGGCAGACGTTTTTTCGCCAGAATCCGGAAATCATGGAAGTTGTGGCAATCTTTCAGTCGCATCATCTCTATTTTCCTTATTGTTCAGTACATTGATAGCTGCTTCTGCGTGGCAGCTCAATGCCAGTCAATATAGAATGGATACAACTCATGATAAATATGACATAAACTAAAAAACTATTTCTAAAAACAACCTAATAAATTATGAATGCCGCCGATTTAATTCTTTTCGTCAATGTCGCTGATGCGGGTTCTTTTAATAAGGCCGCTCAACAGGCGGACCTTTCCACTCCGGCTTTAAGCAAAAGGATCAGCAGGCTGGAAGAAAGCCTCGGAGTACAGCTGATTCATCGTACAACACGGCGACTCAGCCTGACTGAAGCAGGTGAAAATCTTTATGTACATGCGAAAAATATTGAGGGGCAGGTTAACGATGCCGCCGCTGCCGTTTCAAGCTTCAGCCAGGGTTTAACAGGCACGATAAAAATGTCTGTACCTACGATTTCAGGAGAATTGCTACTAGCAGAAACCATCGCCGACTTCTGCCAGCAACATCCGGGAATAACTGTTGATATGCGACTGGAAAATGACTTTGTCAACCTGATCGAAGAGGGCCTCGACCTTGCGATCCGAACCGGAAAACTGGAGGACTCTAGTCTGATTGCAAAGCCTTTGCTGCAATCGAACTGGGTTGTTTGCTGCTCTCCTGAATATATTAAGCAAAATGGTGAGCCGCACACTCTGGAGGCGTTGAAAGCGCACAACTGCCTGGCCTATACCTATCAGGCTCAGGGATCTTTTGACTGGCGGTTTACTGTCAAAAATAAAGAACAGAGTGTGCGAATTAACGGCAGCTTTGCGACAAATAATGCTCAGGCTTTGCGAAAAGCAGCACTGGCCGGGTTTGGTATTGTCTACGTTCCCAGGTGCTGTGTTTACGAGGATCTGGTAGCAGGAAAACTGAAAGCCATTTTAACAGGGTACAAGCCACGGCAACTGGGTGTTTATGCTATTTATCCCTTTACCAAATACTTGCCTGAAAAATTACGTCTGCTGATTGATCACATAAAACAGGCTTATGAAAACAAACAGCAGTATTTCTGAAATGGCAGATAAACGGATGTAATTAGCCTTTATGTTAAGCCCCTTGTAACTATTCAGCTGCCCGGTCAAAGATATCTGGCAGCTGCCCACAAAATAACAGGGTTAAGGCATTACTTGCTGATACCGATTGTTTAC
>NZ_JACJFM010000288.1 GCF_014164585.1 Oceanospirillum sediminis
GCATCAGTCTTCATTTTCTTTTGTCACTGCAACAGTACTATCTTTAGGGATGATATTGATGCCGCTTTTGAAACTGGATGGTGTAAGGTTCTCTATTAATGACTTATTGCTGGATGCGTTTCAAATTTTTTTAGCTGTTTCTGTTCTTGTTTACTCTGTTGTAATATTAAAGTCTAAATATGATGTTAGATCATCTAATATAAATGCATGTGGAGATAAGATTAAGTTTCTAGCGAGAGAACTGGAGTATGAATTAGGTCAATGGCTGGCCGATCAGGTATTTGGTGGCGGTGATAACCTGACTGTGATCAATATGACGGAGTTTAAGG
>NZ_JACJFM010000289.1 GCF_014164585.1 Oceanospirillum sediminis
GGTTATCGGTCAGACTGAGCATAGACTCTGCCACAATCGCCGGAATCTGATTCTCCACCAGCAAACGACCGAACACCGTGGCTGTATACAGGATCAGCAATACCCGGCCTGATAACCAGGTGGTTGTTTCCAGCGAGCGGAAAATATCATCCCAGCTCAGCTCTTTGTGGATAAAAACACCGACAAACAGGGTATAGAAGATTGCGACAATCGCTGACTCTGTTGGCGTAAAGAAACCAGAATAGATTCCTCCAAGAATGACCAGTGGCGCCAGAATGGACCAGAAACCATGTTTAAATGCCTGACCAATCTGTTCAAAATCCCAGCCT
>NZ_JACJFM010000290.1 GCF_014164585.1 Oceanospirillum sediminis
GTTCCTGGTAAAAAGCCTGGAACATCTACCAATACCAAAAGTGGAATATTAAAACAATCGCAGAAACGTACAAAGCGCGCTGCTTTTTTTGAACTGTTAACGCCCAAAACTCCTGCAAATGCCATAGGCTGATTTGCTACTATCCCAACGCTACGCCCACCAAGTCTTGCGAAACCTACTATGATGCTTTCGGCATAATCTTTATGGATTTCATAAAATGAGTCTACATCAATAATTCCAGAAATTACCTCATGCATATCATAAGGCTTATTGGGGTTGTCTGGTACAATATCAGATAACACATCTCTTACTTCATCCTCAATTTCATA
>NZ_JACJFM010000291.1 GCF_014164585.1 Oceanospirillum sediminis
CATTTTGTGCGTTTTCAGTTTTATGAAGAAAAACATACAGTCCTGTATTAATTAGCATAAGAGGACAAACTAAATACAATAATATCGATACAAATTCATTTCCTTCAGAAATATAGAAAACGAGAAATGAAAGCATAGTGATATTTAATAAGAACGCATATTTGCTTACGCGAAACATCGCATAGAAAACAGTACTGGTCAAACCAATGATTGAAAGTATTGTTATAAGATTGTCTATTTCCATACCCACTATATTCCTATTGAACTTGATTTAATTGCTATTTCTGCACCACGTCTTAATCGTTTGAAAACACGAAGTGCAATTTGC
>NZ_JACJFM010000292.1 GCF_014164585.1 Oceanospirillum sediminis
TTATCTTTTAGGTGAAGGCTGTTCTAAAGGAGTCGTTTTTTTGCTACTTGCATTTTATACTAATAATCTTACAAAGCCAGAGTTTGGTACATTATCCTTATTTTGGGTTGCCGTTCCTTTATTTTCGGTATTAGTAGATTTTTCGCAAAGAAGTTACGTAAAATATTATTCCATACACAATGATAAGAGAACTTCTGAGTTGCTGTATTCACTCCAAGTATTCAGTATATTTATAGCTTTAACTTACCTAATAGTTTTTGCTTTAAAAGACATGGCTAATATTTATATCATTGGTAGAGTGCCAGATTATTATATTGTAACCACAGCT
>NZ_JACJFM010000293.1 GCF_014164585.1 Oceanospirillum sediminis
GTATTTATATTTGGGCAAAATGTTGTTACAGGAACAGTAACGGAACAATCCACTTCCATCCCGCTTCCAGGGGTTAATGTTATTATAAAAGGCACAACTACTGGAACCACCACAGACTTTGATGGAAATTATCAGATTGAGGCAAATAATGGAGACATTATCGTGTTCTCCTATGTTGGGTATGCTTCCCAAGAAATCACTTATTCTGGTCAATCAACTTTAGACATCCAATTAGCCGAAGACGCTGCTCAACTAGACGAAGTAGTTGTAATTGGTTATGGTACTACTACCAGAAAAGATGCAACCGGTTCAGTTGAGGCTATTACTT
>NZ_JACJFM010000294.1 GCF_014164585.1 Oceanospirillum sediminis
CTTTATCAGAGCTTCTGTCTGAGGATAAAGAGACAGGAAAAGCGTGGTTTATCAAAGAAAAGCTCCGCTGGATCAGGGATGTAAAAACGCCCCAGCAGGCTCGCTGGAGGCTGACTCACTTTATCAATCATGCCCGGGATGTTCTGGGAGATAGTCCTCTGCAAAGTCCCATGTATGAGGCATTAGAGACCCTCAAAAGACACTCAGAGCGTATTGTGAGACGTATCACCTCAGATTTAACCAATGCCCGTCTGGAAGGAATGAACAGCCTTTTCCAGGCCGCTCGTGCACGCGCAAGGGGTTACAGAAATACAAAGAACTTTATCA
>NZ_JACJFM010000295.1 GCF_014164585.1 Oceanospirillum sediminis
CTCTTTTTCGTAAATATCCAACTTCATCACGCTTTTGGCTGCGTTTCTAATCAAGCCTTCACTAGACACAAACTCGGTGTACACCACATCGGCACCTTGCTCTTTGCACAAGGCACGAAATGGCGGATCGCTTACATCTTCCATTGGTGCTAAAAGCAATGGGAATTCACCAAGTTCTATGTTGTCTATTTTTACCAAGAGTTCAATTTTTCAGCAAAACTACTGCTTTTCTCTATATTTATAAAAAATTCAACTGTTGCAAATCCCTTTTGAACCACAATTATTCGGTTATAACATAAACATTCACTTGGTTTTAGAGTATTTGGC
>NZ_JACJFM010000296.1 GCF_014164585.1 Oceanospirillum sediminis
ATCCTCCTAAACTATAGGTAAATTGTGTAGAAAAGTCGAAACTTTTGATTTTCCCTGTTATTCTAAAAGCACCTCTTACATCTGGTATAAACGATTTATCATTAAACACCTGGGTAGCATTCCCCCAAGTTTTTGTAATGGTTCTTTTGATGTTTGCATCAGAACTCAACTGTCTGTATTCATAAAGTGTTCCTGATGAATTTGCATCACCACCATTTCCATCATCAATAGAAAAGTCATCCTCACCTGAATCAAAAATTCCATTATTATTAGCATCATCATAGTATTGATACCACATTGGAGCACCATCAGATGGGTCTACACCTG
>NZ_JACJFM010000034.1 GCF_014164585.1 Oceanospirillum sediminis
CACAGCTTACCGCTCCTGGTCGAAATGATCCATGCCTGAATAGCTAATTTGTTTTAAAAACAGTCTATTAAGGGCTTTTCAGGGCTGACTAGGTAACAATGCGAGCTGAATATTATCTGTAATCTTTTGTCTTTATCAGGGCTGGATAATTTCAGCTCTGATACTTCTTACTGCAAACAATGACTGAAACAGCAGATAGATCACATATAATTTTTTAAAATAATCTCTTATTTAACATAATATACATTATGCCATTAATAGTTCATCAAATAAAATAGTGGGCAGAAACATACTTTCAGGTGCTTCTGCTCCCAAACTGTTGCAGTAAAATATTTGGGAGCACTATATCTTCAGATTGTCCTACCCCGGAATACTGTCTTCATTCCAAAGGCCTTTTCAGCTCAGTCGATAGCAGGATTCCAGCTGGCTAATACCAAGACCATTCATTTTTGTGACTTTAATCTGCACAGGAATGCGCTCCTTCATCGCTTCTATGTGGCTGATGACTCCGACCATCTTTCCCGATGAGTTCAGATGATCCAGAGCGTCCAGAGCAACTTCCAGTGTTTCACTGTCCAGGGTGCCAAAACCTTCATCCAGAAATAGCGAATCGATCCCTGTTTTATGACTGACAAGATCTGATAAACCCAACGCCAGAGCCAGACTGACCAGAAAACTTTCTCCACCAGATAATGTTCGTGTGTCCCTTACAGAATCAGCCTGCCAGGTATCCAGTACTTCCAATCCCAGCTCTTCACTATTTTTCCGGCGTAGCTGGTATCGGTCATGCAGATTCGTCAACTGGCGGTTTGCTAGCTCAATCAGGTAATCCAGTGTAAGCCCCTGTGCAAAACGCCGGAATTTAGCGCCGTCTGCGGAACCAATCAGATGATTAAGGTAATCCCACTCAGCCAGAATATTCTGTTGTTCTGAAATCTGGTCAGCCAGCGTCTGATGATTGACTCTGTGGGCTTTATCCTGTTCCAGTCTGTGGTGATCTTTAACCTGATGAGCTTTCAGCTCATCCAGTTTAACGAGTTGATCATCCAGTGTGTGCTCTATCGTACTAAGATCTGGCAGTTTTCCAAATAATTCCAGATGCTGAACCAGCTTTTCAGAATCACTTTCCTGCCTTGCTTCAGCCTGGTATAACGCTTTATTAAGTTCTGCTCTGAGTGTTTCCAGCTTTTTCGCTTCCTCATGTGACAACAAAGCATTTTCGAATGCTTTCTGACCTGAAAACGGGCTATTCTTCAGCACAGTCAGCCATTGAGTCTCCTGTTGCTGACAGGTTTTCTTACAGTCCGAAATTTGTTGTACATGCTGTTCCCATCGAGCCTTTGTATCGTCAACCTGGCTGCGTTTTTCTGCGAGCAACTGACGCTGTTTTTCAAGGGCTTGTTCTGAGCGGATGATTTGTTGCTGTAAACGGTTTCTTTCTTCTTCAACGGTGGCCATGCCAAAAATCATCTGGCGCTGCTGACGGTGCTCTGCCAGTGATTTTTCAGCCTCTTGTCGCTCTTTCTGAATAGATTGCAAGCCTTCATACTGTTGTTCTTTCTGAACAGCCAGCTGGTTTAATTGTTGTTCCGCTCCCGATAGCACAGGTCTTAACTCCTGCCATTGATGCTGCTTTTCTTCATATTCCTCTGCTTGCTGACGGAATGTATCCAGAAGATCATTCTGCTCATCGATTGCTGGCAGCTCTGTCAGAAATGCTCTGGTATTTAACATCAATTTATTTTCCAGATCGGATAATTCATTGACTGTTTTTACCCTTTTATCCTGTAGCTCAGCGGCTTTCTGCTGTTGAACTGCAAGGTTATTGCGACACTGGCTGATATCTTCGGTTAACTGATGCAACCTGGTTTCCGCCTGTCGCTGGTGTTCTGACAGCTCGGTATATTCCTGCTGGAGTTGATGCTTACCGTTCAGAAGTTGCTGCTGCTGATTAATAAAGTGTTCTGTTTCCTGATATAGCTGCTGTAGCTCATCCTGGTTATCGATATTAACAGGCTGTTCCGGGCTGATATTCAATGAAGTCCACTGCTGCTGAAATGCGTCGAGCTGTTTCAGTTGCTGGTTGAGCTGTTTCTGATGCTCCTGCTGTCGGAATCTGGCCTCATCGCTTTGCCGATTAAGTTCTTTTCCCTGAATCTCCAACTGCTCAAGCTGATGCTTTGCCTGTTGAATCTGTAGCTCTGTTTCCGACGGAGAGATCTGTTTATAACGTTCTACAGCGGGATGCTCCAGAGAACCGCATAACGGACAGGGTTCACCAGCCAGCAGCTTTTCACGCTCATGTTGCAGCTGATGAATTTGCAATTGTTGCTGCCAGATGGTTTCCAGACTATTAAGGTTTGTCTTATGCAGCTTATAACTTTCCCGTAGTTGGGTTATCTGTTGTTCCAGTTGTAATATTTGAGGATCAATGTCAGCCAGCAGTGCTTCAGTGCTACATTTATCTTTAATCAGAGTCCGCCACTGTTCAGAAATGTTCTGAGCCTGTATCAGAGCTTGCAGCCTTTTATGGGCCTGGCCGATCTGTTCATTGGCCTGGTTATCATTCTGAATAATATGGCCTGTTATCTGTTGCTTTAGCTGCTCAAGTCGTTCATTTACAGGCGACAGATCTGCTTTCAACTTGTCCTGTTCAGGAATCAATGGTTCAAGCTTTTGCTGTAAGCTCACAGCCTGTTGCTCTGCTTGTTGGTGGTTCTGTGATATCTCCTCCAGCGCCTTATAATACCCCTGGCGTTGTTCAAACAGGCCACTCCAGCCGGATAAATGCTCTTTCAGCTCTGCTCGTTTCAGGTTTTTCTGCAGAAAACTATCCAGTTCAGAGATCTGTTTGCGCTGTTGATTAACCGCTTCATTTTGCTTCAGGTAGGACTGAAGGCATGTATCATAGAGACTTTGCTGCTCGGCTTGTGACGCCTGTAAAGATTTTACTTTTTCCTCACACTGCAAGATCTTTTGATCCATCGGGATCATTTCATTGATGATACGCACTTCTGCATCGTCTTTATGCTTACGATCTGCATTCAGTGCCTGTTCGGCATGCTCGGTACGTTTCTTTTCCAGATCGCAGGCCACGGCTGCGTCAGAAGCTTTACGTTCATACTCATTCAACTGAGATTGCCACAGCTCAAGTTGTTGTTGTGTATTCTGCCATTGCTGAAACACATCCTGGATCTGAATAGCCGGACCATGTTTCTCTAATCGATTTAACTGCTCTTTATGCTGTTTTAGCTGCTCTTTTGCTTCTTTAACGGCAGATTTATGTTTATCAATCTGACTGCGCAGTTTTTCTCTTTCTTTAACAGCGTTCATCTGTTGCTGCTGTTGAGTAACCTCTGCTTGTACTGTAGCGATACTGTCTTTCAGCTCAGTCAGAGACTGCTCCAGAGCTGTAATTTCTGTATCTGATAACAGTTCGGTGCCTTCCAGTCGGATACAAAGTTTTTCCAGAATATCTTTTTCTTCTTTCTGGCGCAGAAAGACCTGTTGAGAGATATGACCGTAAATTTCAGTACCAGTCAGTTTTTCCAGCAGCCCGGCCCGGTCTGATGCTGATGCATTCAGAAATGCCGCAAATTGCCCCTGGGACAGCAGAATGGACTTAGTGAAACGCTCGAAATCCAGACCCGTGATACTTTCAGTTCGGGATAGTTTTTCGTTCACTTTATCCGCAAGAATATTGCCCTGATCATCTGCCAGCTCCACTTTGGGAGGTTGAACTTTACCATCCGCTTTACCGCGAGCACGGCGCTGACTCCAGAACGCCCGGTAATACTGACCATTCACATCAAACTCAACTTCAGCCAGGCATTCCGCGGTGTGATGAGTCATTAACTGGTTATCACCACCCTGAGGCTTCTTTAATCGGGGGGTTTGATGGTAAAGAGCCAGGCACAAAGCATCTAATAGCGTGGTTTTGCCTGCGCCGGTCGCACCGGTAATGGCAAAAAGACCATTATTGGCAAAGGGTTCCTGGCTGAAATCAATTTTCCACTCCCCTTTCAGCGAGTTCAGGTTTTTCAGACGAATACTGAGAATTCTCATGATGTCTGCTCCTCTGAACTGTCTTCAGATGTCAGTCCGGGTCGGGTGATCTTATCCAGCACGGTATCAAAATGCTGAATAATACGATCAGCATCCAATGTTTTATCCGATATTGCCTCTGTTTTTTCTGGACCATTAATATCCATGTCGGCTTGTAACCGACGCAGGAAAACATCTTTAGCTGTTAATTCATGAAGCTGCTCATTACCAGAATGTTTAAGTGTTCGAGTCGGACTTTTTTCTCGTCGAATTAACACCACTTCAACAGGCTTGCCCTGGCATATTGCTTCAATACGAGGTTGCAGGTCTGATAAATAGCCCTGAGATTTAAGTTCAATATCCAGCCACAATAACGTGCTGCTATCTTCGTTGTTCTCCCCCTCTTCTCTGACTGTTTTTTTGCCACCATGATGATCAGGTTCGGAAATAATATTGCTCTGATCGTGAAAGTATTTTTCCAGTTGTTGCTCCAGGCTTGCCAGATCGCCTTTCAGAGACAACATAGGCTGAAAAACAGGGACTGGCACAGGCTGAACTTTCAGTCCGGTTTCTGCAGCGTCATATTCCGGCAGATCAACACACAGAATACTTTTCTGTTTTGCCGCTTCATCAAAGCTCAGTGCTATTGGCGATCCGCTATAGCGAATATGTTCTGTTCCGGCAACCTTCTGACTGCTATGTATATGTCCCAGAGCAATATAATCTGCAGCAGGAAACTGATTCGCCGGAAAAGCTTCCAGAGAACCGATATAAATATCTCTGACCGAATCACTGGATTTAGCCCCAACCGTTGTTAAATGCCCGGTCATTACAACGGGGAAAGGTTTGTCTTGTCCTTGTTGATCAGCCAGCTTGCGAGCTTCTTCTGATGCCAGCTGATATAAACCCTGATAATGCTGACTGATTTCCAGCTGCAGATTACGCTGTTTCTCACTGATGGCCTGACCGGATTGACTTAGCAACAGATCTCTGGGACGCAAAAAAGGTATCGCAGCGAGAATAGCTGCCGGTTCCCCTGCTTTATTCTTCAGATAAATAATACGGTCGCTAAGAGAGGCAGGTTTTCCTGCAATAATGTGCACATTCAGACAAGCCAGCAGTTCTGTTGATTCATTTAGCACCGCTACGGAATCATGATTACCGGCTAAGAGAATCAACTGACAACCCGTTTGCACCATACGAGTGATAAAACGATTATACAATCTGCGAGCGTAACTGGGCGGTGCTCCGGTATCAAACAGATCTCCGGCAACAATAAGTGCATCTGCTTGCCGGGATTGAACCTGACCAACCATCCAGTTCAGGAATGCTTCCTGTTCTTTTTCACGGCTTTTTCCATAAAAGTGTTGTCCAAGGTGCCAATCAGAAGTATGAAGTATTCGCATCAGGCATTTCCGTGAATTAAGTAAAATACAGGGATCAGGTACAGGTAAATATTAACGGCGATGAGTTAAGGGCGCAGACCAACACGGAACTGACCATTGTCAAAGAACTGAGCAACCTGTTTACGTTTACGACCAATAAGGATTGGTCCATCATCAAAAAACAGAAAATTTTTCCAGCAACGCAGAAAGACTTCCCAGGTGGTTTCTATGACATGATCGCTGTCATAACAAAAATAAACCACGGTGTTATTTTCCCACTGCAAATGTTGTAACAGCAATTCTGGCAGCTCTTTATTATTGCTATCCCAGGCAGACTGCCAGCTATCCTGCTCTAACCAGCTTTTACTGTTACCGGCCCAGTCATCTTTCTGAAAAAAGCTATGATCCAGGCTTTTTTCGCTGATTTGAGACTTCCATAATTGAGTGGAGCGGGATTCAGTCATGGGTTTAATCAAGGGGAGATCTTCAGGTGAGACCGGAACATCTTTGTGTCTGAAGATCCAACGGCGGGAATATTCTTCCATTGGAATGTAACTCATAGTTTGGAACTCCGCTAATTTCAGCCTGATTTATCAGATAGTTATAAATTTTCAGGCAGTATATCAGCTGCAGGCCTTAAGAGATAAGCCCGGAACACAGAGTTACTGTGTCTTTATCGTATTTTAGTCTGTCCGGGAAGATTCCAATTCATACAGATAATCGACAATTTTATGAGTCTGAGTAAAGCTTATCTGGGGGAAAACGGGCATGCGGTCATAATCCGGGTTTCCCACACGAATCAGCTGGACCAGCTCCCTTCTTTTCATACCGCTGGAAAAAACAGGTGGCACACCAAGAAAAAAATTACCCGTACCAGTCGCTCTGTGGCATCCGGAGCAGTAATCATTATACATGGTTTTCCCACTGGCCATTTTTGCCGGCGGCTCTGAGCTGTATAAGCACCCGACAAGAAATAAAGGAGTAAACAACAGAAACAATTTCCATAAATGGTATATCCCTTTATTCACTGCGGACTCCTCTAAATTAACAACAACTTTATTAAAGATAGTTCTGAAAACCAACTTATGTCAGATTATGACATTAAAGTTTTTTATTGGCTGTTGTCCGTATCTTTTTTGTAACAACAAGCGCAGTACCAGATAAACATATCATCGAGAATAATATAAGCCCTGCCGTCTCTGTAAATCCTGAGTTCTGGCGCTATCTTTGCAGATAGCTGAGCCAGAATATTTCAACGCACCGAAGCATCTTTTACACAAGCAGAAAATTATCTCGTTCCCATACAGAAGCATACTAGAGGGCATTATTAATAACGCTATCTTTTGATGTCAGAGAGGAGGGTTTGTGAAAGACCTTTGTTTAAGCATGGTCACTGGTATCATAACAAATGATACGAAAGACTTTATTTTTATTTATTGTTATGTATCATATCTAGCCATAGCCTGATGATGCACCTGAACTGAGCTATGCTGTTTTGCGTATCCAGGATATGTGAAGCCCCCATTGTTCCGGTTTACTGCCTAATATATGGGGTACGATACAAAAAATGTACCGTTAACCAATGAAACAGTTACACGGTGCAAATCCAATAACAAAGATCGGAGAGCATAACTATGACGCCTGAAGAAAATTTCATGCGTAAGATCGAAGCGGAAGAAAAGATCGAGCCAAAAGACTGGATGCCCGATACTTACCGTAAGAACCTGATCCGACAGATTTCTCAGCACGCACACTCTGAAGTGATTGGTATGCAGCCTGAAGGCAACTACATCACTCGTGCTCCATCTCTGCGCCGTAAAGCGGTTCTGATCTCTAAAGTACAGGACGAAGCCGGTCATGGTCTGTATCTGTACAGTGCCGCTGAGACTCTGGGTATTTCACGCTCAGAAATGATTGAAGCGTTACAAACCGGTAAGGCTAAGTATTCTTCTATCTTCAACTATCCGGTACTGACCTGGGCTGATATTGCGGCAATTGGCTGGCTGGTTGATGGTGCGGCGATTGTGAATCAGGTTTCACTGCAGCGTACCTCTTATGGCCCCTACTCTCGCGGTATGATCCGTATCTGTAAGGAAGAAAGCTTCCACCAGCGCCAGGGCTACGAAGCAATGCTGGCACTGGCTAAAGGTTCTCCAGAGCAGAAAGCGATGGCTCAGGATGCACTGAACCGCTTCTACTGGCCTGCTCTGATGATGTTTGGTCCACACGATTCTGAATCTGCTCACTCTCAGAAGTCTATGGAGTGGAAAATCAAGCGTGAAACTAATGACGATCTGCGTCAGAAGTTTATCGATCAGACTGTACCTCAGATTGAAGTACTGGGTCTGGAACACCCTGATAAAGCACTTAAGTGGAACGAAGAGCGTGGTCACTATGACAGCTCAGACCTGAACTGGGATGAATTCTGGAGTGTGATCAACGGTAACGGCCATTGTAACCGCCAGCGCCTGGAACACCATATTGCCGCTCACGATGAAGGTGAGTGGGTGCGTGACGCAATCACTGCATACAATGAAAAGAAAAGAGCTAAAAAAGCTCAGAACGCAGCGTAATGGGGAGAACTGACATGTCTGTAACAGAAAAACTGGAATTATTTGAAGTATTTGTGCGTTCAAAACGTGGCCTGGACCACAAGCATGTTGGCAGTCTGCACGCTGAAGATCATGAACAAGCTCTGGAATATGCCCGTGATTGCTACACTCGTCGTAGCGAAGGCGTAAGCATCTGGGTTGTTAAGTCTGCTGATATCTGTGCATCGCAGGAAGATGATGCGGATTGTTTCTACGACCCAAGTGATGATAAGCCATATCGTCATGCGACTTATTATGTCCTGCCCGATCCTGTTAACAACATGTAATCGGATTTGGTGAGGAGAGATAATAATGAGTGATGCAATTAAAGCGGCGACGCTTGAATACGCGACCCGTCTGGGTGATGACTCTGTAGTACTGGGTCACCGTATTTCTGAGTGGATCAGTTTTGGTCCATTCCTGGAAGAAGATATCGCATACGGTAATGTGTCTCTGGACTACATTGGACGCGCCCGTATGTTCTACACCTACGCAGCAGAGCTGGCCAGCGATGGTCGCGATGAAGATGATTTCGCTTACATGCGTAATGATCGTGAGTATCGCAACCTGCTGTTATTTGAAATGCCAAAAGGTGATTTTGCCTACTCTCAGGTGCGTCAGCTGTTTGCGGATGTTTACTACACCGTACTGCTGCCTGAGCTGGTACAGTCGAAAGATGAAACTCTGGCAGCCATTGCTTCCAAGGCGATCAAAGAAACCAAGTACCATCTGCGTCGCAGTCGTGACTGGGTTCTGCGCCTGGGTGATGGTACTGAAGAGAGTCATAAGCGTACTCAGAAAGCCGTGGATGCGCTGTGGGGTTATACCCATGAGCTGTTTGACATGGATGAAACTGAGCAGCTACTGGCGGATGAAGGTATCGGTGTTGATGTGTCTCAATTACGTGATGCGTGGTTGAAGCGGGTCACTGACATTCTGACTGAAGCGACTCTGACTGTTCCAGAAGATTCCTGGGAAGTTAAAGGTGGCCGTATCGGTTATCACACCGAAAATCTGGGCCACATGCTGACCGAGATGCAGATCGTTCATCGCTCTCATCCTGGTTGTAAATGGTAAAACACTGAAGTGGTGACCCGAATGAATGCTATCCCACTGATGCCCGTTGAGGAATATCAGCGCCTGCAACAACGCAGCGCGGAAGATGTAAAGGAACTATGGGATCTTCTCGATGAAGTAAAAGACCCTGAAGTCCCTGTACTGACTATCTGGGATCTGGGTGTGCTGAGAGATGTTGTCCGTGAGGATGATGGCCAGATTATCGTGACTATCACCCCTACGTATTCTGGCTGTCCTGCAATGGACAACATCACAAGTGACATCAAACAGGCGCTGAATGATGCCGGTTATAACCGGGTTAAAGTCAAGACCAGCCTGGCACCGGCCTGGAGTTCCGAATGGATGTCCAGAGATGGCCGCAAAAAGCTTCGTGAGTATGGTATCGCTCCTCCGGAAGATGCTGAACTGGATGAAGATGGCCTGACACCTGATGCTCATGCCCAGTGCCCACACTGCAGCTCGCGGAATACCCGCCGGGTCAGTGAGTTCGGATCCACGGCTTGCAAGGCACTGTTTCAGTGCAACGATTGCAACGAGCCTTTTGATTATTTCAAGAAGATCTGATGATTGTATCTGCGAACAGATACTGGCCGGAGTAATCCGGCTGCATCAGCTCTTTGACCAGCTATGCTGGTCTTATAAGGACAGATAGGTGAAGCAATGTCTGACACCAGTTTCTACACGCTGAAAATTTCTGATGTTCAGCCAGAAACCGATACAGCAATCTGTGTTAGTTTCGATGTTCCTGCCGAGCTGCAGGACAAGTTTAACTTTATTCAGGGTCAATTCCTGACTCTGCGCGCTATGATTGATGGCGAAGATGTACGCCGCTCCTACTCCATCTGCTCCGGTGTGACTGATGGGCATATGCGTGTTGGCATCAAGCGTGTTAAAGGCGGTAAGTTTTCTAACTACGCAAACGACAACTTCAAACCCGGCGTTGAAGTTGAAGTTATGCCGCCTCAGGGCAGTTTCTATACGGAACTGAACCCGGAGAATGCTAAGAACTATATGTGCATCGCTGCAGGTTCTGGTATCACGCCAATGATTTCTATCATGAAATCTGTATTGGATATTGAGCCGAACAGTACCGTAACTCTGATTTACGGTAACCAGCGAAGCAACACAGTGATGTTCAAAGATGAACTGAACTTCGTTAAAAACCGTTATATGAACCGCTTCCAGTGGATCAATATTATGGATTACGAAGATCAGGGTGCGGATCTGCTGAATGGTCGTATCGATAACAAGAAAGGTTATCAGCTGCAGAAAAGCGGCCTGATTAATATCAAGAACACCGATGAAGCTTTCATCTGTGGTCCTGAAGCGATGATGTCTGAAGTATCGCGCGGCTTCCGCATGGAAGGTCTGAGTGATGATCAGATCCATTACGAACTGTTCTCCAGCTCCTCTGCTGACTCTGAAGAAGCGCTGAAGCGTGCACAACAGCGTGTGGCAGAATATGGCGAAGAGAAAACCAGTAAAGTAACCGTTATTTCCGATGGGCGTGCGGTTTCTTTCGATCTGGCTACCGTAGGTGAAAACATCCTGGATGCAGGTATCGAAAACGGTATGGATCTGCCTTACTCCTGTAAAGGCGGTGTCTGCTCTACCTGTAAGTGTAAGCTGACTAAAGGTCAGGTTGAGATGGATATTTCTCACGGCCTGGAACAGCATGAAATTGATGCGGGTTATGTACTGAGCTGTCAGGCACACCCGATCACTGACGAAGTGGTTCTCGACTTCGATCAGCGATAATAAATGCTGTAGCCTGATCCGGGAGCTGGCAGTTTAAACTGTCAGCTCTTTTTTTACCCCCACAATAAGTGATTGAACAGAAGTGCATCTGTCGGTGGTGTTGCTTGCAGCCACATACTGAAAATGCAGGGGGATTTTTGCATAGCAATGTGAAAACCTGTAATCGAGTGTAATAGAGATGTAATTGAATATCAGCCATTATTGTCTGTATAAGAAATTCATTTTATTTCCTGATACTTATGCGCAATGGACCTGCCTGTTTTAGAGTGGAGTTCATTTATGGTTACCAATCCTGTTCTGACCTTATCTGTACTTAGCCAGAATGATCCGGGCACACGATATTCTTCCCGCCTGACCTGCAGTTTACTGAATTACAATGGTGGCTTTCTGGCTGATGGCTCATCAGCTACTGACATCTCAATCCCTGTTACAGATATCTCTCCTGACAGTAAAGCCAGCTGGTTTCTGCTGCCAGAAGATGATATTCACCAGACATCCATTACTCTGGTGATATCCTGCCCGGATGATCCAACATATCCAGCCTGCCCTATCATTGTCAGAGGGTCAGATATCCTTAAGCAACTTGATTGTAATAGCAGCAAAACGAAGGTTTATCAAAGAGGCGCTTATGGGATTACGGGCCATGCGGAAGTTAGCGAACGAGGTCCTGTTTTTGTGATTACAGCAGGTATCTATAATCCTCATTAAAACAAACAGCCTCTGACATCACCTCCGGCAACCCACTTATATCAAACAGGGTCAGTCCTTATGTTGGTCACTTATTCTGAACATAAGGACTGGATCAGAGGCTCGTTTACACGGGACGTGCTTCTTGCACTGACCGGCAATGTCGTCTTATTCGTCAAGACAACAACTCCCAGAGTGCTTCAGAACAGAGAGCGCAACAGACCTGGTAGTCATGGAACAGCGAAGACTCAGGCTATCATTGTATGTTAACAGTATCAGATGCTCAGCCAACGGATGACTTACAATGACACAGCGAGTACTGCACTTTTATTTTGATTATCTTTCTCCCTACGCCTTCTTCAGCTGGCGGGAACTCAGCAGTTTATGCAAGAGCTACAATCTGCAACTGGAATCACACCCCGTAGTATTTGGTAAACTGCTGGATCACTGGGGGCAGCTGGGACCAGCGGAAATTCCACCTAAAAAAGCAGCGTTGTATCGATTTTGTTATCGTTATGCACAACTGAATCAGTTTATCTTCAATCCTCCGGCAAGCCACCCCTTTAACCCTTTGCCAGCTCTGCGCTTATCGCTACCTCAGGTTGCAAAAAACAGGCAACACGATGTCATTGACGCTATCTTTAATGCCGGATGGACTCAGGGTGCAGACCTGGCTTCTGAAGTACAACTCAAGTCAATACTGGATAACATCGACCTGAATGGAACTGAGTTATTAGCGCGAACTCAACGGAACGATGTCAAACAGATGCTCCATGATGAAACCCGGCAGGCTATTGAATCCGGAGTGTTTGGCGTACCCACATTTATTCTCGATGGAGAACTTTTCTGGGGACATGATCAGTTGCCACACCTGGAGGTTTTCCTGCGAGGTAATGACCCGCTGAATACTGATGCCGTTGATGAAATGCTGGCCCGACACAGAGGGATTGATCGTAAAAAATTCAACCAGACTAAGCCTGCAGAGGACTGAATTCATGGATCAGCAACCCGCTTCAGTCCGACAAACACGGTTTTTATTTGCAGATAACAGAGACTGAAGATGAGATAAAAAGACTAGCGGGTCTGTTGCTCCATTTCCTGAATCGAATAACTGATTTCTTCCGATTTTTCATTAAACAGAGCCAGTGCATCTGCCAGGCCCTGATTATAAAAATGAGGTCCAATCTCTTTTGCAAAAAAATCCGTCAGAAACTCGGCTTCAAAGCCACCAATGTCCTGATCCAGCTCATCATTAAAGTATTGCTTGATCCTGCTGACAATTTGTTCCATTTCATCTTTTGAGAACTTAATTTCGCTCATAACTTTCCCTGACACAGGTTGTGATGGTGGGTATACAGTAGCTTGTCGCTTAACCTGCTTTCAATCTGTGACGAATCCGGCTAAGGGCCACGGGCGTTACCCCAATGTAAGATGCTATAAATTGCAGTGGAATACGTTCTGCCAGTTCTGGCTGACCGGTAACAAAATCAAGATATCTCTGCTCAGCAGTATGTTTGGCCAGTGCATTCTCTCTTTCCTCCTTTCCGATAAAGAGCGCTTCCAGCATTTGAATATAAGCCCGTAAAAATACCGGGCAGGCACTCATTTGCTGGAAGAACACCTGCCATGGCCAGCTCAGCACCAGAGCATCTTCCATAATTTCAATACCAAATAGTACCGGACATCGGCCAGCCATCGCTCGGGTTGACCCTGCCAGCCTGGGGCCCATAGCAAAAGATTGCGTAAACTCTTTACCTTCATCTGATACACTGACGTATCGGGCCAGGCCATTATGCAGGAAAAACAGATCCGGAGCCTCATCACCTTGCCGGAATAAAAAGTCACCTTTTGCAAAATGCCGCACTTCGGCTTCCTGCTTAAGAAAAGACCAATTGATCTCCATACCTTCAGGAGCAAGTCCGGCAAAATATTTTCTGAAACTTTGTTCCAGCACATTGTTTTTCATCTGAACTATCCCTGACAATGGGTGATAACAGGGAATAACATAGCGCGTTTTGATAAAGATAAAAACCACAAATAAAACAAGTTGTTAACCTGCTACTGAGGCAAAGAGCACTGGCTTCTCTGCCCTATGTTTATGGTTTTATATCGTTTCCAGAGCCAGCAGTGTTCTGCTTGTTTTTCAGGCTGATTTCACGATCTGTGCTTGCCCGGAGGACGAGTGTAGTGAAGATGCTGGTTCACCGTTTCGAACCCCTTCCAGCCATCTCTCCCCCAGTCCGGAAATCAGGATAAGTGCAAATAAAATCAGTACCGTTCCTGCCCAGAATCCAACCAGGGTATACCCTGAAAGATGACCATAAAAAATATAGTCACTCAGCACTTCCGCCCAATCCTGCCATATCCGATAAATCTGCTGCCAGAAACGTTCTGAAAGCAGGCTTTCGGTAAATTTCAACACAGGAGTAAACGTAGCGACCCAGACAGGAATGGTATAAGAAAATGCCAGAATAAAACCAGCGCCTACCCGACTGACCAGCGTCTGTTGCAACAGGAATGTCATTGCAGTTGTAAAAATGGCCAGATAGATAAGCGCACTCCAGAAAGCTGGCTGATCCCACTGTACCTCTGGCAGATCTCCGAATAACAGACTGAGAGGCAATAGCACCACGCTGCCCAGCACCACAATCAGAAAAGCGCCCTGTAGTGGCTCTGTCCGTCCACCCCATTTCTGAACAGAAACAATATGAGTGGCCAGAAAAAAACTGGCCCCCAGAAATATCAGATCACCAGACTGAAACTCCCAGCCCGACGCCTGCTGCCAGCGGCTACTGAACAGAACAATGATTGCCCCGATACTGCCCAGAATAAAACCAGATAATCGAATCAAAGAAGTTGTCTGTTTCAGCCAGAACCAGGAGACAATCACTCCGATCAGGGGCACCAGAGTGTAAATCACAGAAGTATTCAGCGCTGTCGTGGTTTGCAATGCCCAGAACATGCCGATAAAAAAAGTGACTAGCGTCCCACTGATGATCAGATAGGGCCCGATAATTTCTTTACGCAATAACCCTGTTAAACTGCCCTTTTTACCATCCAGTAGCAGAAAAGGAAGAAAGATCATCGCTGCCAGTAAAAATCTGAGTTCAGTGGTCACCAGAGGATTAGCATAAGGTACCACCTTGCCAGAGATCATAAATGATGAGGCCATCAGCCAGGCCCATAACACCAGTAACAGATAATTTTTCATGTTTCTTGCCTCATTTCGCTTTTTTGTCAGTCAGTTCAGTGATCCGATTCACTTTCCTGTAACTTTGGCAGAGAGAAACGGGCAAACAGGTGCTCAGCGACCGCAATATCAGTTTCCAGTTCAAAGGTGTTATTCAACAGCTGATGCAAATGTTCTGCGCTGGTTAAACAGGTAATATCGGTCTTGTCGCCGTTAAACTCATGCAGTTCATGATTTCTAAGTGAAATCACATGAGCTTCATTTTTCTGACATACCACCAGATTATTCACAAATCCGGCTTCCGGGTAACGGTGAGAAAAGAAGTGCCCAGTCAGACAATCCGCATCGGTGTAACTCCCCAGGTCGAAACGATACAGAGTGAAAAATTCGCCATCTTTAACAATCTGCAGATTGTATTCCCGACGAGCCGGATTTTTACGTTGCTCTTCAGTGGTTCGGGTATCCGCGAGAGTATGCAGCTGAATGCGAAAAGTCTCATTGCCAATGTGCTGAACCTTACCAGGAGTCAGCTCAACGGGATGTCTTGGGCAGTTATGACCAAAACCGGTATCAACAATGTAGTCTTTATCCCCCAGTGTCAGTAATGTAATACGATGTGTTCTGGGTACATCCTTTTCCTGATTGTACAGCACTCTGGCCAGCAACAGGCGCACAGTAAACCCCAGGTCTTTCAGCACATCAAAGCTGAGCTTATTGTGCTCAAAGCAGTAACCGCCCCGCCCCTGATCAACAATTTTGTTAAATACAGAATCTGAATCCAGTGGTAGTTCCTGTCCCAGAATGACCGCCAGATTGTTAAAGGTATACCGTTTAATATGAGCTGCCTGCATTTGCCTCAGAAAATCAACAGACTGTCCTTTAAATACCAGCCCCAGATTTTGCAGGTAAGCCTGTGTTCTGACATGAAAAGCTCTATGACTTATCTCGACTCTATCCTTCACTGGTGATTCCTCCTGAATATGATTTCCGGCCTGGTTCAGGCTGTTTATAACGCTTACAGATGCTGCCTGCTGGTTCATGATATTTACCCTCCATCAGAATATATATCCAGTGTACAGACCTGCCGTCTGGTAATAATTAACCAGGGTTAAGTGAAAATGATTTCCCTGCCAGTCGTTCCGCAAGACACTATTAATCAAACCAATACTTTGTATCTTTTTGTGCATCAGATTGCTCAAAAAAAGTACAAAAAGATAAATAAATGCTCATTTATTGTGCAATTACCTTATCGTAAACTTCGTTTCCTATAGGAAATAATTTTCAAAAACAATAGCTTACAATTACTATTAAAAAATATAATAATACAACTCAATTGCTAAAGTAATACCGATTTGTCAGGTTTAATATGACCTTCGTATAGTGATTTGGCGCTAAAACAGCGGTTGCAATAATCCCGCTGAAAGTGTGACAACGTGGCTCTTATGACACTGAGCGTTATTAAGTTGACACGGCAGGCACTGGATTGAGAGTGCATATTGAGTCCAGTAATCAGAATTGATTCTGTATAAAACAACAAATAGAACAAGAGGACACAGCAATGACAGATACAAACAGCTCTGTCGAGTTTGAAAAAGTGTCCAGCGACTACCTTGAACAGCGTCAGCTGAAAAAAGGTGCCGTTGGCTGGATACTGCTGGCAAGTCTTGGGGTTTCCTATGTGATTTCAGGCGACTTCGCTGGCTGGAACTTTGGTCTTGAGCAGGGTGGCTTCGGCGGTATGCTGATTGCAACCATTGCTATGGCTATCATGTATACCTTTAAAGTACTGACTCTGGCAGAACTTTCTTCCTCATTACCAACCGCTGGTGGTGGTTACTCCTTTGCCCGTCGTGCTATGGGGCCTTGGGGAGGCTACCTGACCGGTACCGCTATTCTACTGGAATACGCGATTGCTCCGGCTGCGATTGCGATCTTTATTGGCGGTTATGTCAACGAACTGTTCGGTATTGACGGTCCGATTGTATACGCTGCTTTTTATGCGGTATTTGTAGGTATCCATCTGTGGGGTGCTGGTGAAGCACTGAAAATTATGATGGTGATTACAGCCATCGCGGCCGCGGCCCTGCTGGTCTTTATTTTTGGTGCGATTCCACACTTTGACAGTGCTAACCTGTTTGATATTGCTGTGAACAGCGAAGCAGCAGGAGCCAGCACTTTCCTTCCTGAAGGTTATATCGGTATCTGGGCTGCTCTGCCATTTGCAATGTGGCTGTTCCTGGCGGTAGAGGGGGTTCCTCTGGCAGCAGAAGAAACTGAAAACCCGGCAAGAGATATGCCTCGTGGCATCATTACCGCCATGATTATCCTGCTGATCTTTGGTACTGGCGTACTCTTCCTGGCGCCGGGTATCGCAGGTGCAGAAGCGATGAAAGCGCATGGCGCGCCTCTGGTAGGTGCTCTGCAAGCCGTATACGGTGAAGACTCCACCGCAGCAACGTTTGTTAACCTGGTAGGACTGGCAGGCCTGATTGCGTCATTCTTCTCGATCATCTACGCCTACTCTCGTCAGGTCTTTGCATTATCCCGCGCAGGTTACATTCCACGCTTCCTGTCAGTGACCAGCAAGAATAAAGTACCCACAATGGCACTGATTATTCCGGGTATCATCGGTTTCCTGCTGTCACTGACCGGTGAAGGTGATCTGATGATCACTATGGCGGTATTCGGTGCAACCATCTCTTACGCCATGATGACGCTGTCACACATTCTGCTGCGTAAGAGCGAACCGGATCTGGAGCGCCCGTATAAAACACCTGGTGGTACTTTTACCTCTGGTGTGGCCTTCATTCTGTCGATCATTGCCTTCGCATCAACCTTTGTCGTGAGTCAGGAAGCTGCGATGTGGAGTGCTCTCTTCTACGCAGTAATGGTCGCCTGGTTCGCCTTCTACAGTCGACACCATATTGTGGCACAGGCTCCTGAAGAAGAGTTTGAAGCGATTGCTAAAGCGGAGGCAGAGCTGAACTGATCAGGACACGAATCAGCGCTCTTAACAGAGCCGATTCGGGAGTAGCCTGACACGGGCTACTCCAATCCTGAAACGACAAATAAGTGAATAGAATTAAAAGAATATAAGAATTGCTTGAGGTAAATTGATTCATAGAGTGGATTTACCTGAACCGACTTTTTACCAGGAACTACAGACACTTAACTCCTGTAGATATAAGAATACAAGAACAAAAGGGCAACAACATGATGAATCCAAGAGACGTAAAAACCGTTGAAGACGCCAAGCGTATTGTCGAAGAGCGTAACCTGAGCCACGTAAAAGTGGGTCTGTTTGACATCGATGGCGTAATGCGCGGTAAATACATGAGCAAATCAAAGTTTTTTTCTGCCCTGGAAGGTGGCTTTGCATTCTGCGATGTAGTTCTGGGCTGGGATTCAAATGATCAGCTGTATGAAAACGTCGATATCAAACTGACAGGCTGGCATACCGGTTACCCGGATGCACCGGTCAGAGTTTTGCCGGAAACGTGCCGGGATATACCTTTTGAAGATGGTATGTTGCTATTTCTGTGTGACTTTGAAGATAAAGCGGCTGAAGTCTGCCCTCGAAATGTTCTGAGTCGGGTGCTGAAGCGCGCAGAAGATATGGGCTTTGATGCCTATGCCGCCTTCGAATACGAATTTTTTATGTTTAACGAAACGCCGGATTCCGCCCGTGAAAAAGGCTATCGTAATCTGCAGCCCATCACTCCGGGGTATTTCGGTTACTCCATGCTACGCAGCTCAGTACACTCTGATCTTTACCATGAGCTGCTGCAACTCGGTGAAGATATGGATTTCCCAATTGAAGGGCTTCATACCGAGACAGGGCCGGGTGTTCTGGAAGCGGCACTGGCCGTAGACAGCGCTCAGGCTGCGGCAGACAAAGCGGCATTGTTCAAAACCTTCACTAAAGTCTGGGCTGAACGCCGGGATATGATGGCCACCTTTATGGCTAAATGGTCCAACGACTATCCGGGACAGTCCGGCCATATCCATATGTCGTTGCGCAACAAATCTGATAACAAGTCCGTGTTCTTTGATCCTGAACAACCGATGTGCATGAGTAAGGCACAACGCCACTTTATTGCCGGTCAGCAAAAACTGATGCCGCAGATGCTGGTGATGATTGCTCAGACGGTCAATAGCTATTCTCGCATGATTCCAGGCTTCTGGGCGCCGATTGACGCTACCTGGGGTTGTGAAAACCGCACCACGGCGCTGCGTGTTATTCCTGGTAGCGATAAGTCTCAGCGTGTGGAATACCGCCTGGGTTCTGCCGATGCTAACCCTTATATTGCACTGGCAGCAGCACTGGGGGCAGGCCTGTACGGCATTGAGCATGAGATGGAACCGGAAGAGATGATTACCGGTAATGCTTATGATCAGGAGCACCCGGCACATCTGGCGCTGCCTCAGACTCTGGTTGATGCAGCAGAAAATCTGAAAAAATCGGAAGCGGCTCGTGATTTATTCGGCGATGCTTTTGTTGAGCACTATGCCGCTACACGCGAATGGGAAGGTCGTGAGTTCCGTAAACATATTACCGACTGGGAATTGCAACGTTACTTCGAAATCATCTGATTTATTAACATGACGTGCCAGAACAGACATATCCTTACCAGTCTGCTCCGCTACGTAGAATGACTTATAGATTCCCCCCGGTGGGAGATTGCACCGGGGATATTTTTCAGAATATCGCGACAAATATCAGCTACAGACACTTTCGTTTCTGCAAGCACCGTTATATTTGCCGCATAACCTTTTGACATACTTTTTATTCTGGTGAGAACATCCATGAGTAACCAACTGAACACCATCTCCCCTATCGACAACTCTGTTTATGTCATCCGGGATTATGCCAGCCAGTCACAGATCCGATCTGCACTGGAAAAAGCTCAACAGGCTCAGAAAACCTGGCGTCAACTGCCTGTCGCTGAGCGTGCTCGTATCTGTAGCGCTATGGTAGATGCGTTTATCGCGAAGAAGGACCAGATTGCCGAAGAGCTGTGCTGGATGATGGGTCGCCCTATTCGTTATGGTGCCGGTGAAGTGGCTGGATTTGAAGAGCGCGCCCGCCACATGATTGCCGCCGCAGAAGGCGCTCTGGCTCCGGTACAGGTGGAAGAAAAATCCGGTTTTACCCGATACATCAAGCGTGAAGCGGTTGGTGTGGTTTTTGTTATCGCACCATGGAACTACCCTTATCTGACCTCAGTTAATGCCATTGTTCCGGCACTGATGGCCGGTAATGCGGTGGTACTTAAGCACTCGGCTCAAACCCCGCTGTGTGCGGAGCGTATTGCAGAAGCCTTTGAAGCAGCAGGCCTGCCGGAAGGTCTGTTCCAGTACCTGCACCTGTCTCATGCCGATACAGAAGGTGTTATTCAGGCACCCGAAGTTAACCATATCTGCTTCACAGGTTCTGTACCTGGCGGAGAGATGGTTGAAAAAGCGGCCGCCGGTCGCTTTATCGGTATCGGTCTGGAACTGGGTGGTAAGGACCCGGCTTACGTTCGCGCCGATGCAGATCTGGATCATGCGGTAGAAACCACCATTGATGGTGCCTTCTTCAACTCAGGTCAGTCCTGCTGCGGTATTGAGCGTATCTATGTTCATGAGTCTGTTCATGATGCCTTTGTCGAAAAAGCCGTTGCCCTGGTCAGTCAGTATCAACTGGGCCGCTCTGATGATCCTGAAACCACTCTGGGGCCGGTCGTACGGGCCTCTGCGGCAGAGTTTGTTCGTGGTCAGGTTGCAGAAGCAGTAGAACAAGGTGCTATTGCGCATATTGATCCGGCCAGCTTCCCGATGAATGAAGCAGGAACCGCCTACCTGGCGCCTCAGGTTCTGACCAATGTGAATCACAGCATGCGCGTGATGACGGAAGAAAGCTTTGGCCCTGTTGTAGGTATTCAGAAAGTCAGCAGTGACGAAGAAGCGATCGAGCTGATGAATGATTCAGAGTTTGGTCTGACGGCTTCCGTATTCACAAAAGATATCGAGACCGGTCTGACTATCGGAGAGCAGGTTGAAACCGGTACTTTCTTCCTTAACCGCTGTGATTACCTGGATCCGGCGCTGGCCTGGGTGGGTGTTAAAAACTCCGGTCGTGGCTGCACGCTGTCAGCGTTGGGTTACGAGCAACTGACCCGTGCTAAGTCATTCCACCTGAAAACTGAGCTTTGATGGCAGCAAACCCCTTTATCTGACAACGAATAATGAATAACCAGAGCCTGCCCTGTGAGGCAGGCCTTTGAGGAGAACCACCGATGGCCTATGAAAATCTGACAGGCAACTGGAATTACCCGAACAGCATCCGTGCCGGTGCAGGCCGTATCCGTGAACTGGCGGATTGCTGTAAGCAGCTGGGTATGAAGGCACCTCTGCTGATCACCGATCCGGGACTGGCGGAACTACCTATGGTGAGTGAAGCCGTACAATCCTGTAATGATGCCGGTCTGAATTGCGGTCTGTTCAGCAATATTAAAGGCAATCCGAACGGCGACAACGTAATGGATGGCGTAGCGGCCTATAAAGAAGGCAGCCATGATGGCGTGATCGCCTTTGGCGGCGGTTCAGGTCTGGATGCGGCTAAAGCCGTTGCTCTGATGGTGGGTCAGGATCGTCCTCTGTGGGACTTTGAAGATGTGGGTGATAACTGGACCCGTGTCAACGAAGCAGGTGTCGCCCCTATCGTTGCGGTGCCGACAACGGCAGGAACGGGTTCCGAAGTGGGTCGTGCCTCGGTGATTACCGACGAAGCCAACCATGTTAAGAAAATTATTTTCCATCCGAAAATGCTGCCAGCACTGGTCATTCTGGACCCGGAACTGACCACCGGTCTGCCTGCTAAAGTGACGGCAGCCACGGGTATGGATGCGCTGTCTCATAACCTGGAGGCGTTGTGCTCACCTTTTTATCACCCGATGGGTGAAGGTATCGCCGTTGAAGGTATTCGCCTGGTAAAAGAGTACCTGCCAACAGCGGTTGCCGACGGCAATAACATTGATGCCCGTATGCAGATGATTGTGGCCTCTGCAATGGGCGCGACAGCTTTCCAGAAAGGCCTTGGAGGTATGCACGCTCTGGCCCACCCTCTGGGTGCATTGTATGACGCTCATCACGGTCTGCTGAATGCCATCCTGATGCCTTACGTGCTTAAAGCCAATCGAGAAGTAATCAGCGAACGTATCGAACGCACAGCACGTTATATCGGTCTGGAAGACAGCAGTTTTGATGGCTTCCTGAACTGGGTTCTGGCACTGCGTGAAGAACTGGGCATTCCTCATACCCTGGCAGAGATCAGTATTGATGCCAGTCAGGCCGAAAAAGTCGGTGTTATGGCCACAGAAGATCCAAGTGCGGGTGGAAACCCTATTCCGTTTACAGCACAGGAGTACAGCAACATCTTCACTAATGCTGTACAGGGTGTGCTCTGATTCCCATGGAGGGCAGACATATGAAAATAGGCATTCTGCAATGTGACGATGTACTGGAGCAACTGCAACCTGAGTTTGGTAACTATCCGCAGATGTTTCAGCAACTGCTGGATCAGGTGGCAGATGATCTGAGTTATCAGACTTATGATGTCCGCATTGGTCAGTATCCTGAAAATATCAATGAATGCGACGGCTACATCACAACCGGTAGCCGATATGGTGTCAACGATGGCCTGGCCTGGGTCGACCGGCTGGAAGAGTTTGTTCGAGAACTCTACAAAGCAGGCAAACCTTTCGTCGGTATCTGCTTTGGCCATCAGTTATTGGCAAAAGCGCTGGGCGGTGCGGTTGAAAAGTCGCCCAAAGGCTGGGGGGCCGGTGTTTCTTTTAACGAAGTAAAAGAACAGAAAAGCTGGATGCAGCCAGAGCAAACAGCACTGGACCTGGTGGTGAGCCATCAGGATCAGATCTGTAAGCTACCAGAAGATGCTGAAGTGCTCGCTGCAAGTCAGTTCTGCCCTCAGTACATGATTCAGGTCGGCCAGCACATGCTGGGCATTCAGGGGCATCCGGAGTTTTCACGGGCTTATTCTGCTGCACTGACAGAGACACGTCGGGATCGTATTCCCGCAAATCGTGTTCGTGAAGCGTTTAATTCCCTGAATGCAGATGTGGATGATCTGACGGCAACCCGCTGGATTGTGAATTTTATCCGTCAGGCTCAGTGATATATTTATTGCTGAATGATCTGGCCTGACCAGATCTGACGGATACAGAAAGTGTGTATTCTGATGATGGCATTTATGTCAACAGGTCCATCAGAGTACAGCTTATCACCCTCTGCCCAGGGTGAAATAAAACGGCCTTTGGTTTCAGAAAGCCAAAGGCTGTTTTTTTAGCTGTCTGTTAAAAACGCATCATTGAGCAGAAGCCCTTTTAACAGAGTTTCAACTGTTTTGGTGTGATCATCCCTGAAGAAAGCAGGCAGCTAATTATGAATAGGAATGGCCATTTAACATCCAGATACTGCAACGGCGGTGCTAATAACCTTTCTGAATAGCCTGAACCTGCGTGATTGTTAAACCCAGAATATCTGATATTTCTTCTGCGTTCATGCCCCTTTCCAGCATTTTAATCACCGTCAGAATATCCCTTTTATCAGCTTCGGCTTTAGCCTGCTGATAGCCTTCTTCTCGCCCCTCTTCTCGCCCTTGTTCCAGACCAACCTCAATCCCTTCCTCAACGCCCTCTTCTCTGGCGGTAGCAATGACATTTTTCAGATCACGATAATATTTAAGACTGGATTCATACGCCTGGCGTTCTTCAGGCTGGAAACGGGCAATACTGGCTTTTTCAAACAGGCTTAAAAAAACTCGCTCACGCAAGCGCGGCGGAATATCATCCAGTTCATGCAGGTGCCGAAACAGAAAGAACCATTTATCCTGTAGGGTTTCCAGCTCATCTTCCGACTTGGCAAAGTTAGGCAGGGTAAGATAAATAAACGTCAGTTTGTCATAAAAGACCTGATTGCACTGATTCTTTAACTGAACCTGATGAACCACATCCTGACGGGTGCTGCTATCTTCATCATCAAACACAAAGTCCAGAATGCCGATGGTATAAACAGCAGACAGTTTAAAGTTCCATTCACCCCGCTGGGCCTGCTGCTGGATAGGAAAGGTGGCATAAAACACACTGCGATCTTTAAAAAAGTTCTGTTTTGCTTTTTGCAGCTCAACCACAAAAAACTCACCGGTCGAACTGACACAGTTCAGATCAAAAATCGCTTTACGATCCAGCGCTGTTGCGCCCTGATGCTCGTTAGCGCTGAACTGCAGCTCCTGAATCTGATGGCGTTCAGGCAACAAAGTATTCAGAAAGCTGATCAGATGCTCCCTGCTGGCCTCTTCACCAAAAGCTTTCTTAAAGCCAAAATCGGTAAACAGGTTGATGTACTTATCTTTCATTGTCAGGCCATTAACTAGCGATTTGCACTGATTATCCTGCTTCGCCAGAACAGCCGCAAGAGAATTGCTCAATCGTACAAGCCAGAAGTGGAACCTAGCCACAAAACCTGTTAAGTCAGAACGCTACTGACTGGCTTTATGGTCTGCCTGAATATACCGGACCTGTTCAACAGTGAGTCCCAGAAGTTCCGATATATCCTCCACAGTCATACCCCGACCGAGCATTTTTACCACGGCCTCCGCTTTTGCCTGCTGATAGCCTTGTTCTCGTCCCTCTTCTCGCCCTTGTTCCCGACCAACCTCAATCCCTTCCTCAACGCCCTCTTCTCTGGCGGTATCAATGACATTTTTCAGGTCACGATAATATTTAAGGCTGGATTCATACGCCTGACGTTCTTCAGGCTGGAAACGAGCAATACTGGCTTTTTCAAACAGGCTTAAAAAAACTCGCTCACGCAAGCGCGGCGGAATATCATCCAGTTCATGCAGGTGCCGAAACAGAAAGAACCATTTATCCTGTAGGGTTTCCAGCTCATTTTCCGACTTGGCAAAGTTAGGCAGGGTAAGATAAATAAACGTCAGTTTGTCATAAAAGACCTGATTGCACTGATTCTTTAACTGAACCTGATGAACCACATCCTGACGGGTGCTGCTATCTTCATCATCAAACACAAAGTCCAGAATGCCGATGGTATAAACAGCAGACAGTTTAAAGTTCCATTCACCCCGCTGGGCCTGTTGCTGGATAGGAAAGGTGGCATAAAATACACTGCGATCTTTGAAAAAGTTCTGTTTTGCTTTTTGCAGCTCAACCACAAAAAACTCACCGGTCGAACTGACACAGTTCAGATCAAAAATCGCTTTACGATCCAGCGCTGTTGCACCCTGATGCTCGTTAGCGCTGAACTGCAGCTCCTGAATCTGATGACGTTCGGGCAACAGAGTATTCAGAAAGCTGATCAGATGCTCCTTGCTGGCCTCTTCACCAAAAGCTTTCTTAAAGCCAAAATCGGTAAACAGGTTGATGTACTTATCTTTCATTGTCAGGCCATTAACTAGCGATTTGCACTGATTATCCTGCTTCGCCAGAACAGCCGCAAGAGAATTGCTCAATCGTACAAGCCAGAAGTGGAACCTAGCCACAAAACCTGTTAAGTCAGAACGCTACTGACTGATTTTATGGTCTGCCTGAATATACCGGACCTGTTCAACAGTGAGTCCCAGAAGTTCCGATATATCCTCCACAGTCATACCCCGACCGAGCATTTTTACCACGGCCTCCGCTTTTGCCTGCTGATAACCTTGCTCTCGCCCTTGTTCCAGACCAACCTCAATCCCTTCCTCAATGCCCTCTTCTCTGGCGGTATCAATGACATTTTTCAGATCACGATAATATTTAAGACTGGATTCATACGCCTGGCGTTCTTCAGGCTGGAAACGGGCAATACTGGCTTTTTCAAACAGACTTAAAAAAACTCTCTCACGCAAACGCGGCGGAATATCATCCAGTTCATGCAGGTGCCGAAACAGAAAGAACCATTTGTCCTGTAGGGTTTCCAGCTCATCTTCCGATTTAGCAAAATTTGGCAGAGTAAGATAAATAAACGTCAGCTTGTCATAAAAGACCTGATTGCACTGATTCTTTAACTGAACCTGATGAACCACATCCTGACGGGTGCTGCTATCTTCATCATCAAACACAAAGTCCAGAATGCCGATGGTATAAACAGCAGACAGTTTAAAGTTCCATTCACCCCGCTGGGCCTGTTGCTGGATAGGAAAGGTGGCATAAAACACACTACGGTCTTTAAAAAAGTTCTGTTTTGCTTTTTGCAGCTCAACCACAAAAAACTCACCGGTCGAACTGACGCAGTTCAGATCAAAAATCGCTTTACGATCCAGCGCTGTTGCACCCTGATGCTCGTTAGCGCTGAACTGCAGCTCCTGAATCTGATGACGTTCGGGCAACAGAGTATTCAGAAAACTGATCAGATGTTCCTTGCTGGCCTCTTCACCAAAAGCTTTCTTAAAGCCAAAATCGGTAAACAGGTTGATGTACTTATCTTTCATTGTCAGGCCATTAACTAGCGATTTGCACTGATTATCCTGCTTCGCCAGAACAGCCGCAAGGGATAACAAAAGCGACAGGGGTTTCCACACAGGTAACAGACTCAATAATCTGCTGCTCATCCACGACAGGAAAAAGACAAACCCGACAACCCGGAATACGCACCAGTTAACGATTGCTTTAAACCGCTTACTAATGTTTCAATACTTGCTAATTAACCAGAAACAGGAGGTGTCTATCTGAAAGGCATTTAAATCTTAAACAAAGTCGCTACCCCTGAGTGCTTGAGACCCACCCAGAGGCAGCTAACCATCACTGATAAGTAGGATATCAATTATGGCTTCGAACAATATTACGCCAGAGCTTCGCTCGGCTAAAGAAAAATTTCTTTATTTTCATGATCTTACGGCCTGTAATCGCATTTGCGGCGCCAGGGTTTTTTACGCCCTTAATTTTCTCTCTTCCACGGGCTTTAATCTTCACTTTCTGTCGTTTTTTCACTACCGGAATACTGTCTTCCGGAATGTTTTAACGTCTGAAATATTTTCTCGTATCTCTGAACAGGTCGTTCGTCTGTCGAAGCAGCGGCTGAACCTGCCCTTTTCAGATTTATCACGCGGGACAATAGGGAGATTTGCGCTATGAGCCAGAGTAACAATATCTCTGACATTAAAGACGGAGAGAAAAAAGAAGGTGTCGATCCACTGGATATGTACCAGCTCAGTCAGGCCTTTGAATGTTTCCGGCATCGCAGCGCGTTTGTGATGACTGCACTGGAACATATAGCCTTTAAAAATGAGTCCTCTTTACATCAGAAAGATGCGTCTTATGGTGCAGGCTATTTTATCTCTGACCTGATGGATGAGCTGACACTGATCCAAAAAATGGTGGATAAAGATCTGAAAACTGGCGATTAAAACTCAACCCTGTTTCTGAATGGCAGGGTATTGAGTGATTTAAATGCTTTGCCGGTAGAGACGTCACCGGTGCCGTATTCTGTGGAGGAAATACGGCACTCCCGGTGAGATACGTCGCTATCGGATTGATATTAAAACCACCGATTTGAACAAAACAGATTGATTTGACGGTATTGAACGGGTCGAGTCTTATCGTTTTGTTATGCGGTGTCAGTTAACGAGGGATTGTATGATGTTGCCCAGAGGCTGGTATAAAACCAGTGAAATAAGCGTTTGGTTACTGAGCGATAAGTTAGACCAGGCCATAGGAAAAAATCATGTCTTGTATGGCCAGTCACTTCGGATTATTGCTCATGAGGATCTGGTGACCAGCGGCCGATTACTGTGCTGGCACCCGCATGAAGAAAACCTGTATACCCTACTACAACTCAGCTGGGTGCGAACTTCATCTGAGCTTTGCCATGCTCCACCTATCGTGGAAATGCAGGGCAGTTTTCAGGATTTTTTGAATTATACCAATACGTCACAACTGAATGGCTGAACCAGGTTATTGGACAGCTATCCTGAAAACTAACGGATTATGATGGCGCAAAAAGCTTAAAGAGCACAACCAGCCAGAATGGACTCAGAGTGTCTTATAGGTGCTCTGAATCCTTCAACAGATGATTACTGTCGTTATTTACAATATTCAGGCTAAACTCAAATGCCTTTATCCTGCTATAATTTCCCGCAATACATAGAGTTACCAACTGAGTAGCCGTTTTCGGGAAAAATGAATAATGGATCAGGACGACATTAAATTTTATTCAGATAATGCTGAAATTTTCTCGAAACAATACGATGCCTTGGATTTTAAAGCTGTCCATCATAGCTGGTTATCAATGCTCCCTGATGATGGTGTTGTTCTGGATATTGGTGCAGGTTCAGGCCGTGATGCTCGTTTTTTAGCTGAAAAAGGCTTAAAAGTTGTTGCTGTAGAGCCATCAAAAGCACTTCTTAATATTGCCAGAAATAATAGCTTGCCTTTCAATATTCACTGGATAAATGATCAGCTCCCAGAACTGAGCAAAGTCTTTTCACTGCATATTAAGTTCGATCTGATTTTACTTAGTGCCGTATGGATGCACATTCCTCTATCGAATCGAGAAAGGGCTTTCAGAAAAATATCAAACCTGCTAAAACCAGGTGGTAAAGCTATTTTTACGTTGCGTTATGGTAACTTTTCAGATGGCCGGTCAGCTTACGAAACCTCCGTTGCGGAACTATCGCAATATGCCCGAAAATTCGGCTTATTATTTGAAGTCCTGACAGAGCAAAAACAGCAGGATCAATTAGGTAGGCAAGATGTTTCATGGGATACCGTTGCCTTCACATTTCCAGATGATGGTAAAGGCTCCTTCCCGTTAATTCGCAACATCATCGTTAATGACAGTAAGTCATCAACCTATAAAATAGCATTGCTCCGCTCCTTACTTCGGATTGCAGAAGGCCATCCCGGAGCCGTTTGTGATCAGGATGATGATTATGTTGTTTTGCCCTTAGGGCTGGTAGCACTATATTGGCTGAAACTTTATAAGCCACTGCTTGATACCTATGGCATGCAGCAAAGTAATAATGGTCGCATAGGGCTGGGGTTCGTTAAACCCGAAGGTTGGGGGCAATTAACAGATATGTCTTTGATGGATATTTCTATCGGTGCTGTTTTTACCCAGGAAGAAAAAGCGGATTATCTGTTTCAGGCGTTAAAAGACATTTCGAGAACAATACGAGATATGCCTGTGAAGCATATCTCCCTTCCCAATAGTAAAGAACGGGTGTTTTTTGTAGATCTGCAGAGACAATCCAGGCCAGACGATACAATTTGTCTGGATATGGCATTTTTCCAATCTTTCGGAAGCTTCTATGTGCCAAGAGCAATTTGGGACTCGTTATTTCGTTATAGCATCTGGATTGAGCCTGTACTGATCAATGAATGGGCAAGCATTATGAGCAGCTACAAACTTAATAAGGAAAAAAAGTTTAACAAGCTGTGCTACTTATCTGCTCTGCAGTGGGATGATCCAGTGCATAAGACCGATCAGGTACGTAAACGATTTAAAGAGTTAGCAGTTGATAATGATATGCTGTGCTGTTGGTCCGCTAAGAAATTGATCGAAAAAGAAATGGCTGTTGATCACACCTTTCCTTTTGCGCGTTGGCCAAATAATGACTTGTGGAATCTGCTGCCAGTAAAAGACAAAATAAACTTCCAGAAATCAGACAGACTACCAACCAATAAAAAGCTAACAGATTCTAAAGAGGAAATTATCCATTGGTGGGAACAGGCCTGGGATAAAGAACGTCGAGAATTTTTTACTCAGGCAAACCTTGCCTTGCCCTCTTTATCGTCGCAAAACGACAGTTTTGATGATGTATTCCAGGCCGTTCTTCTTCAACGGGATCGTATTAAGGATTTTCAGCAATTGCAGGACTGGGAGTAATCTTGCTGACCAGGTCTATAGCCGCGATTAATATGCTATTTAATATCTCTGTATTCTGTGAATAATACTTTTTATCGAAAGTCATAATTCAGGATTCTCAGTGCAGATATCCAGCAAAGCTCTAACAGATATTGTTTGCTCTTTCATGGCAATGGCCGCCCTGGAGCAATAAGGAAAATACAATGAAGATTCATGACACGGCTACTGTAACTTACACTCCTAAAGTGGCCGTACCGTCATCAAATCCAAATGACGCCGACTACATTGTTAGCCCCGGAGGGCAATATGATGGAGTGGTGCAAATTGAAGATGGTTATTATACGGGAACAGGGGCATTACTGAGTACCGGGCGCCATATTTTAACGGCAGCTCATGTTGTTGATGATATGAAGCTGTCTGATATAGCCATTTCTTTCGATCTTACCTCAGGCCGTCAGACGCTCTCGGCAAGCCAGGTCCATATTCATTCCAATTGGAACGAAGACTGGGGCTACGACATTGCCATTATTGAGCTGGCTGAAGATGCACCGACAACCGGTTATGAGATTTATCGGGGTAACTCAGAGATTGATAGTGATTTCCGCCTGGTGGGTTATGGCATAAAAGGAACAGGCAATACCGGGGTATGGGATTATGATCCGGAACTGGGCTTAATCAAACGCACCGGTATGAATACCTATGAAGCTCTGGATGAAGATTTTAACTTTTCGTTCGGAGATACTCCTGATGGCTCCATGCTATTTTACGATTTTGATAATGGTACTCAGAAACGGGATGCTTTGGGAGGGCTGATTGGCAAAGTTGACACAGGATTAGGTGCTTTAGAAGTGACTTCTACGGGCGGTGATAGCGGTGGGCCTAACTTTATCACCGTCGATGGCCAGTTACAGATTGCAGGCATTGTTACCGGTGGTAATAATCTGGGAGCAAGTTACGACGCCATTACAGGTATCAACTCTTCTTTTGGCGAAGTCTCTCATGATACGCGGGTGTCTTACTTTGCTGACTGGATTGATGATATTGCCGGTACTTCTCCAGACAGCAACACCACTAATACCACAGATAATACGACAGGTGATTTCGAGAACAATGATACTTACCTGGTACAGCGAGGCTTTATCAGCAAAGGGAAAGGAGATGACGTTTACATATTCTCCACAAACCTGATAGATAATAACGCGCAAATTACTATCACAGATACTCAAGGCAGTAATAGTCTCCAGTTTGCCGGAGGTTTAAGTATCAGTAGTTCAACTGTCGCCTCTGATGCCCTCTTGTTGACACTAAGCAATGATGCTGTTGTGACGATACTGGGAGCCAGCGATATGTCTTATAGACTGGGCGGTGATCCGCTTAGCGGAACGGAAGGTGTCGATAAAAGCTTTGCCAGCTTTGTTTCGGATGTATTAGGTGTAGATGTACCCACCTCCGGCACGAGTGAAGGTGGCTCAGCCAATGTCAACTCTGATGGCTCCGTAACCACTTTTTCGGCCAATAGTTTCCAGCAAAATATATCCAGGCCTGATGATCATGCAAAGAAACAAATGTCTCATACAATTGACTCACCAGATCTCCGGCTGACGGGGGTAGATGATTGGTCATTCCTAAGTGCAATAGACCCGTGGGGATAATATCTGTCCCGATTGTTCTTTACTGGGAAGTGGTAATGCTGCTTTCTCTCACGCACTGACATCTTTCTAATTTATCGAAACCTGTTGTAGGTTCTATTGCTTTTTGATAAGGATGATACTGATATCATCATTCACCGGATAGCAATTAACCGCTTCTTGCAAACCATCGATCAGTGAGCCTGAATTCTCCAGGCTCATATCCCGGATCATCTCCAGTAAATTGATTATGCGTTCGGTCTGGATATGACTGCGGCTATCCACTTCGATCAGGCCATCAGAGAAAATCAGCAACTGTTCTCCGGGGTTCAGTACTATTTCAAAAGGCTGATCCGTTGTCATCCCTCCCATACCCGGTAAGGGACCCGTGTGAGGTACAGAGGCGCACGTGCCATCGGTATGAATGATCCAGGGGGGAATGGCCCCCGCATTCTGAAACAGGATGCTGTCATGACTAAACGAGAACAGTTGCAATGTGGTCAGGATATCCGGGTGTCGCTTGTCCAGCCAATGACTGAATCCGGTCAAAAATGCCTGACTCTGAGATAACGATGAGTGACTGTTTGTTGTCGTTTCAAACAGTGTTTGTATAACGCCCTGTTGCCTTCCGGCCATAAAGCAGGATGAGATATCATGTCCCATTACGTCCCCCAGAACCAGATGACTTACTGACTTTTCTGAAGCCTCAAACAACCAGTAATCCCCTCCTCCCAGTGTGGCACTGCGTGATAACGTTTGTACCCTGTAACCCGGAATAATCTCTTCAGAAGGTATCTTTCGCAGATGATGACGCAGCTCCTGATCGATCATCGCCCTGGCCCTGCTAAGCAGACCCTGGCTTCTTTGCATAACCCGTTCAGTGATATGACTAACCTGACTTTTGGTCACTGGCTTCAGCACAAAATCATCAATGTCATTATCTGTGGCTTGTCGGGCCAGTCCCTCGTCACTATCTCCGGTGATAAAAATAAAGGGCGTTAACTGAAGGTGTTTAAACTCGCGGATTCTTTCCCTGAAGCGCAGGCCATCCATATCCGGCATACAGATGTCAGATATAATCAGGTCAGGTTGTTCATGCTTCAGCCAGTCGACAGCTTCAATAGCAGAGGAAAATGTGATGGATTCGTGGGGATCAAGGTACATCTGCAGCATTTGCAGTTGAATGGCGTCGTCATCGACAATCAGAATCCGGTATCTGGTTTGCAGCTGTTCCAGATACAGCCGCAACAACCATTGATTCCAGCCTGCTGGTGTCAGGCTATGATTGAAATAATCAAACTGATTTTCCAGCAAAGCCATCCCGTAGCCACTGCAATCAGGCTCAGATTCAAGCAGAGATTCCAGAGTATCCAGGGGGTGGCTGGCAGTATAAACAGAGCCATTATCCCGTAACTTCAGATTAAAATGCTGATCACACCAGCTGCACTCTATATCAACCTTCTCGGGCTTAGGATTGCTGTGACGGATCATATTGGCCGTTAATTCAGAAACTGCCAGTGCAACTTTATTTCTCTGACTCAGTGATAACGGGCTGTGCATCAGAACATTCTCCACTGATCTTCTTGCGACTCTGGGCAGTTCCGGCTTAAAGGTAAAAGAAAGAGAAAAGATTCTGTTCATGATGCAGCCCTCCATTATCTCTGGCGTTAATAAAGAGTAAGCAGAATTGATGCCAGAGGGAAACCTGTCAAGTCTGAAGGCTGGTGAAGAAGCCAGTTATATCAGCATAAACGGTATCGTGAGGCTATTTGTATATCGGTCAGGTGAAATGACTCTGCAGTGGGCTTCCTCTGCTCTTAGTTTATGGTTCCGTTTTTTGCACTTTCAGAATTCAGATCATGCAATTTGCCTGACTGGATTAGCAAATTGCAAAAAAATAAATAAGAAACAGCGCCGAAAGCTATCAATAATCCAATAACTCATTGAAAAATAGTAATAAAATTATCTGGCACGTTAAGTGTATATGTACTGGTAAGAGATTTATTCCTCAAGGAGAATGACCATGTATCAATCACATTACACACTGAATGAATTTGAAGTCCTGGAAATTTCCGGTGAACTGGATTGCGTGACGATTGCTGAAAACAAAGACAAAATGGAACGTATTCCTGAAAAATTCCAGCAACACATCCTCTGTGACCTGAGTAAAGTGACCTTTATGGATTCATCCGGTATTGGTGCTCTTGTGTTTCTGTTCAAACGCTTGAGAGAACAAAATCGTAAGCTGATCCTGGCAGGATTAAATGGCCAGCCAAAAGAGCTGACGACACTATTAAGAATAAATCGCGCTATTCCGGTTTATAACGACGTTTATAGTTGTATTCAGACTTCAGTGGATTCTGCTGAACAACCCTGCTGATAGGGTGTGTTCATATTCTGACTGTTGATTATTGAGCTAAGAAGGCCCTTGTATATCTGTAATAGTTCAGAACAGCATAATATATGGGCTTTTATTAACTCGCATTATGCATTACTAATGATTAATACCTCTTTAATCTACAGCCATTGTATATCGACGAGCAGTAACCCCGCTGTTACATAGAGCAAGGAGTGTTCAGGTTTTTGTTGAGCGAAAGGAGAAACCGTTTCTGCTAAGGAATTCAACGTAAAATAAGCATCAGATGGCGCTTATGCTATCCTGACAACTAAGCCTTTGAACAAAAGCTTTATCTAACAATTTTGCCGTATTATCCGGCAAGCTGCTGGCGTATAGCAGAATGCTTTTGTTCAAGTACCTTTGTTCTAAGAATTATGGATTTCATCATGACAGTTATTCCATCTCTAAAGCAAAATCGTTCATGGACATGGTTCTTACTTTACATACTGATGGGCATCAGTCCTGTTAGTTTTGCTGAGTCTGATCAGGAAAAGCTGACTATTTTAACTCACCACTACCCTCCATTTTCCTACTTAGAGAATGGCGAACCTTCTGGAATGGCAACGGATATACTGAATCTGGTACTTAATGAAATCAACTATCAGAATTATGAGGTCATATATTTACCCTGGAAACGCGCTTTCCTGAGTGCTGAAAGCAAAAAGAATACTCTTTTGTATCCTTTTTCCAGAAGTAAAGAGCGCGAGAACAAGTTTCATTGGCTGGGAAGTGCAGGCCCGCGGCAGATCAGCCTGTTTAAACTGGCCTCATCGAATAAGATAGCAAAATATGACGGAAATTCAGATAGCCTTAAAGAGCATGTTATTGCCGGTTTAAGAGGCGCAGCATATGTTAAAAATCTTGAACGCCAGGGTTTTAAAAAAATCATTGAAACAGATACCCCCATACATGCCATAAGGCTTCTGAATAAGGGACGTGTTCAGTTTGTTGTAGATGATGTGGGTGTTTTCTATCACTCCATCAGGCTATTTAATAAACAAAATCATGGCCATGAAATCAGGTTCTCTGATATCACTAAATACGCTGACCTGACAGAAGAAACGGTAAGGTGGTTTGGTTTTGGGGCAGAAACGGATGACAAGCTGGTTTTTAAATTTAAAACCGCGTATGAACATCTGGAGTCCCAGGGCAAAATTAAAACAGTGATGCTGAAATATTTCCCTGATATTTAAGAAATATTTTTTCCTTAAATTATCTGAATATAATTCAGTAGAAATAGTTATTGCAGATAGCCGCTACCCCTTTGATGGCATAATTTTCACGCTCTTTCTGACCATGATTGGCATAACTGGTGTAAAGAGTTTACTCAGTCTGGCTGTAAGGCTATGTCTGTTTTATCAGCTGGTATCATCAGACTTTATAGAGATTGAATAGGCTTGAAATGTAGCCATTATGCAGATAAAACAGGGGAAAATAAAGGAAACCAGCAGAAAACTGGTTTCCAGAACAAGCTTATAGTTAACTCAGCTGATCTGATGAAAATATTAATCAGGCAACGTTAAGCAGATTAAGAATATTTAACCGCTAACTCAGAAATACGCTTCAGCATGGCATGTAAACCATTGCTACGAGTCGGACTCAGGTGCTTATCCAACCCCAGATCTGCCAGGAAAGTTGGCTGAGTGGTCAGGATCTCAGCTGGAGTACGCTGATTGTAAATTTTCATCAGCAGAGCAATCAGGCCCGACACAATTGCAGCATCACTGATCGCATTCAGTTTCAGTTCACCGTCGGCAAATTCATGGTGAATCCAGACCTGAGACTGACAACCATTAATCTTATTTTCGTCTGTTTTCCACTCTTCAGGAAACTCTGGCAGTTGCTTACCCAGGTCGATGATGTACTGATATTTGTCCATCCAGTCATCGAAAAAATCAAACTCTTCTACCAGTTCCTGCTGAGCATTTTCAATAGACATAACAAGATACGCTCCAAAAAATGTTTAAACTTCAGGCAATTATAGCAGGTCATTACTTTTCTGACCTGCGCTTTGCAAAGCAAACTTATAATCACAGCCTGCTTTGATTCTCTCAATACCAGTGGTTAGTTAACAAAGGCCCGCTATATTTTCAGCAGCCGGTACCTGAAACGGCGCACTTTTTCAGGCGTGCTGATATACCAGGTTAATCCATAAGCTGGCACCGACAGCCAGAATATCATCATTAAAATCATAGTGCGGGCTATGTAAAGTACAGCTGCCTTCCGTTGAGCCATTCCCCAGCCAGAAATAACAACCTGGTACTTCGGTCAGGAAAAATGAGAAGTCTTCCGCGCCCATACTGGGTGGAAGTTTATTGTGTACTTTACCGCCTCCAAGCATGCTTTTAGCGACAGTTTCCATTATTTTTGTCGCTTTTTCATCATTGACGGTTGCCGGATAGCGACCTGAAAAACGGATATTTCCTTTTACTTCAAAGGAGGCAGATATATGCTCAACAATGGCAGTCATACGATCATGAAGGTACTGATGGGTATCATTGTCCAATGCTCTGGTTGTACCTTTTAATGTCACTTTATCCGGAATGATGGTAGCCATAGTTCCGGCATCCATCTGCGTGACACTAACAACACCAGATTCCAGCGGACTCAGGTTCCGGCTGATGATACTCTGAAATGCCGTAATCATATGGGCCGCGGCGATCATTGGATCAACCCCCATATGAGGCATGGCGCCGTGCGTACCTTCGCCTGTAATTTCGATTTCAAAGGTATCCATTCCAGCCATTACCGGGCCATCATGAACAGCAACTTCGCCAGCATTCAGGCCGGGCCAGTTGTGCAGACCGTAAACATAATCAACAGGATATTCTTTAAAAACGCCCTGTTCGACCATTTCCCTGGCCCCGCCTTCCCCTTCTTCCGCTGGCTGGAATAACAGTACCACTTCACCGGCAAAATTCGGGTTTTCAGCCAGGTAACGTGCGGCTCCCAATAACATAGTGGTGTGACCGTCATGGCCACAAGCATGCATTTTTCCCGGATGCTTTGATTTATGCTCAAAGCAATTCTGCTCATCCAGTGCTAATGCATCCATGTCCGCCCTTAAGGCAATAACGGGTCCAGAACCTTTGTTGCCTTTGATTTTTCCAACAACTCCGGTTTCGGCCCAGTTTCTGGTAAAAGGAATCCCCCATTCTTCCAGCTTATTGGCTACCAGGTCTGATGTCATTTTCTCCATAAATGCCAGCTCAGGATGAGCATGAATTTGTCTTCGCCAACCAATCATTTCCAGATGACGCTCCGATTGATTCGCTATAAATTGTTCTGCAGTTTGGCTCATCTGTCTGTATCCTTTGTCGATCTTTGATTAACAGCATCATGCCAGGCTTCATCTTCAGCGTGGAAATAAATCGCTGTTGTTTCAAGCTTACTATGTCTGGCCGTTTTACTGACCAGTCGGAGATCCACTCCCTGATCGGCCAGGTGAGTAATGGCCGTATGTCGAAACCAGTGAGTGGATGCTGTTCGTAAGCGCCAGGCCTGTTCCGGGTTTTCGTTTGCCACTTTTTCTGCGGCATCCTGTAGCATTTTTTTACTAAGTCGGTAAACCATATTCGGACTGATACCGCGCTTACCTTTTACCGAACGAATAAAAGGAGAATCATCATCCGCTTCCGGCAAGGCTGATAACCCCAGGTGTCTGCGATATTCTGTGACTTTCTCCATTAAAGGATCTGGCACAGGAACCTCTGCATATTTTTTCCCTTTACCCAGTACCCGCCACCACCAGCGCCCTCGCCTCTGAAAAAAGTCATTCATCCGGCATTGAGCGACTTCACTAGCACGAGGGGCCAGATAATAGAGAAAATACAGCAAAGTATGCTGTCTCATCCATTCATCATGGCTACGCTGATCATCATAACCTTCTGGTAACTGATTGAATAGTAACTGTATATCTTCCAGCTCCAGATAGCGTTCCGTTTTTTGAGGGGTGCTTTCTTTTTTGACGGCTTTAATCAGAGCCAGAGGATTTCCTCTCAGATAATCAGCATCTCTCAGATAATTGAATAAGCCTTTAAGAATGGTCAGTGTCTGCTTCTGGCTTGCCTGACTTAAACCTTTCTGGAAAGGCTTCCATTTTTCGGAATGCCTTGGAGCCCTGCCACCACACCAGAAACTGGCGGGTTGCGGATCTTTGATAAAATTCTGATAATCCGCAATATCCTGACGATTCAGATCAGATAAGGCTTTGCCTTGCTGATGCCAGCACCAGAGTAACAAGCGCTCCGCTTCCCTTCGGTAACTGCGGAATGTTTCATCTGAATTCTGAAATTCCATCAACCAGGATTGAACGGCTTCAAGATCATTATCCGCCCGAATCTGAGGTTCATGATCCAGACGATTAACACCCCAGCGACCGGAGAGCTGTTCGGGCAGATCCTGAATAATCGCGGGCATGTATTCTATTGGGCGAAGATCCGCAATACTGATTTCTGAGCTTAATTCTTGTTGCGGAGCTTCATTTTCCGGTAAAACCAGGTCCCTTCCGGAGCTCATAGCGCTCAATCCTCTTAAAAAGTGACTTTTCAGGCCTTTATTGGCATTATTCTGCAACTGATGGTCCGTCATAGCGGTACTCTGCTGATCAAAAAACGATCAACCAGGCGTCTCTGTGTGAAATATTCAGGGGTATTACCCTGATCAGGTTTCAGATTTTAATCTCAGCGATACTTCATTTTTTCAATATTTTTATTTTTTAAGAAAATAGCAGCTTAATAACTATATTTTATTAGAAATAAGCCGCTTTTATTGAACGATGGATGTCGCTGACTGACATTTTAAAACCCTATTACCTCGCTTTTTGCCTCTTTTCCTATCTCTCAGACTGATTTTGAAGCTTACAGAGCTTGTTTCCTGCATAGAGGGCTATCTTGGCCTATAGTGTAACACTGTAATTTCAAAAATTCATGGTTATATCCGTTACCGTGAATTATTACATCTTACGATATTTTATTTAACGTATTACGTTTTATGTAATATAATAAACGACGTAATATCCTAAACCTGTAATAAGTGGGACAAGCTGAAAATGGCGAGAAGTGGCATTAGTTATGACGAGGTGAAGCTGGCGATCGACGAGATGCTGGCGGAAGGGCTGAACCCAACTATCGCAGGTCTGCGAGAAAAACTGGGGACCGGCAGCTTTACTACAATCTCGGAACATCTGAAACGCTGGCGTGGCGAAAGGCAGGAAAAACCGGTTGCCGCCACGGGCACCCCTGCTCCGGAAACATTGAGTGGAATGATGCAAAGTCTCTGGCAACAAGCCCGGGAAGAAGCCAATAAAGAACTGGAACAGTACAAAGAAAAAATCGACCAGGAAGTGAAGTCTGCTCTGGAAGAAAAACAAAAAGCGCTGGAGTCAGCATTAGAAACCGAGAAGAAAAATAGCTGGCTGGAAGATAAAAATACTGAACTGCAAAATCGCATCTCAGAATCAGAACGCCTGACCGGACAACTGCAGGAGCAGAATCAGGCATTAACAGAAGAAGTTGAGTTAGCCGGAAAGCAACTGGAAGCCGTTAAGAAAACAGCCAAAGAGCAGCAGGATGCTCATCTGGAAAAAGAATCTGAATTACAACAAGCTCTGGATGAACAAAAAGATGCTGTTGCAGAAATCAGCAAAGGATTCCAGCAACAACTCTCTGAAGAGAGAAAGCGCTCTGAGCAAAGCGAGCAACACTGGTTATCTCAGTTAGATAGCGAACGACAGAAAAACAAGCAACTCACCGATCTGCTGAGTTCAACCAAAGATATCCAGCAAAAACTGGCAGGATTTGGCGATAAACTGGAAAAACAACTGCAACAGTTAAAGCAAGATCAAGAACTGTATATAAATACAGCTATAGAGAAAAATGGTAAAAACCTGACTGAATCTGTATCCGAACTGGAAACACAGCTGCAGAATCAAATGACAGCTCAGCAAGAACTAACCGGAACGCTGGATAATCAGTTACAACTGATGCAGCATCAATTAACGGATATACAGCAGAAACCCCACTGGCTGTGGTCAGTAAACTGGCAAACAAAATCGGATAATTAAAACGATTTAAAATACAGAGTCAGCCCCTTTGAGAAAATGCAGGCTGGATATAAAGTGTCATCTGAAACTGAAATGCTTGTTGATGCCCGATCGATAGTTTTCAGGATACTTGTCCAGCCTGCAGAGCGAATAGCAACCATAAACAGGATAAAGCATGCCCTTGAGAGGCTTTAAAATATCAGATACAAGAGTATTGATTTCAAAAAAATCAGTCAAAATCTTAGAAAATATAATTAAAATTCATTAAAACCCTATAAAATAAGAACTTTAAATATCAAGAGATAGCGCTGACATTTAAATCTGAGAATTTATCAGGGTGGTAGCTCTGCAGATTTTACATAGAGACAGCAAGCTGGTTGTTTTTTGATCAGAAAAGACCGGCCAAAAGGCTATCCTGAAGACCATTCAGCAGGGTTATTTGCCTGCCGCCAGGGAAAAAAGTGTCGAATGATGCTTAAGCTCTCGAAAATAGAGGCTTTCAATGAAAAAATTACCTTAAACTGCGCATATTAGCTTATTTTATTTATTGGCTCAGCTGTATCGGTAGTTTTCAAGGTACTAATCCAGACCTAACCTGATTCTGTGCGGGAAATTGATAACCATCGGCTCTGGTTCATAAACGGGCAATATATTGAATGCCTTATTCCACCCCGATTGTGGCCTGAAGTTTTACTTGTTCTTTTTTTGTCTGAAGAAAATAACCGCCAGCCATATAATACAACCCACACAAGCCAACGCTCCTACTGGTATAGTAAAAAAAGCAAACCAGAAAAGAATCCCCAGGCGGTGCAGTAGTTCACCAATATCATATCCTGAAACCTCACAGGGATATGTAAAACCTTCATGAAGCCTGCAGCCGTTCGCGTCTGCTATCAAAGTAGCCAGTGCAGTCAGTAATAATGGGGCCATGGCAAAAATGACCGAGATCAGAATGCCAAGCAGCGGCTTTTTCATTTTGAGAGTATCCTTACAGTAAATCACCAGATATATCTGAGCTAATACATCTGAGCGAGTATATTGGCACAATGCTGTTTCGGTATTAACTCTTCGTAACTGAAGAGTTTTATAAACTGAATCGGATCTGACAGACACCGTCCTGAAAAACCGGTAACTGCCAGATCAAGCCTGGATTAGTACAGAGAAAACAAGTCCCCTACCCGCATGCCATATGCTGTTATGATAGATCGCTTTTTCTGGATAAGACAAAATTATTCAGCTCGGCAACAGAGCGGATAACATGTAGCTCTTTCCCTGCTGACAACTCTTGTAATTTTTCAGAGAAATCATCATTCCAGAATTGAGGGCAAAGCTTTAAGGTTTTATAGCTTTCGATACTGCCTTTTATGACAGAGCTACCATCCGGCCAGCCTTCTGGTTTTACAAATAAGCCCTTCACCAATCTTTTGGTCACTAGCCAATAGCTGGTTGAATATGGCAGATCAATATAGATCAGGGTATCAGCAGCGTTTAACCGCTTGTAAAAAGAACCGATTGGGCCAAAACCATCTATGATCCAATGATCGGACATCAGTATTTCATCATGCGCCTGGTCATATACCTCCCGCTCAACTCGCTCACCGTTTGCCTTAAATACAATCGAGTCTAATTGATGCAAAGGTATACCGGAAACCGCTGCCAGTTTTTTACTCAGAGTAGATTTACCACTGCCAGGCTTGCCGAATACAGCCACTTTTTTCATATTACCTCCATGAATGGAAACTAAAACCCGGGAGGCGGAAACGAAAAAACCCGCCTGTCGGCGGGTTTGATCAGATTATAAACATCAGAAATCCCACCATTCCTAAGGAATGATGATAATTCGTACGATCTGGTTCTGATGTGCAGGATTCATATTCATCAGATTACAGTGAAGGATAGAGCATTTTATGTCAATGAAGAATTGTATAAAACATGTTAACAGCAACAATACGCTTCCTGCTTCCTGCTTCCTGCTTCCTGCTTCCTGCTTCCTGCTTCCTGCCCACAGAATATTTATTCCGGGTATACCGGATAATCGGTATACCCGGTTTTATCTGAGGAAAACAGGGTCTCTGCGTCAAAAGTGTTTATCGGATACCCCTGCTTCATTCTTTCAGGTAAATCCGGGTTGGCAATAAATGCTCGGCCGAAACCAATCAGATCAGCATAATGATTCATCAACACATGCTCGGTTTTTTTACCATCATAACCACCGGCACAGATAATCGTCCCTTTATACAGCTGTCTGACCAGGGCTCGGAAATTGTCACTGTATTCTGGTGCATTATCCCAATCGGCCTCGGCCAGATGCAGATAACCAATTCCCAACTCCTGCAACACAGAAATGATATAACTGAATGTCATCAGTGGATCGTCATCCTGCATATCTTTCAGATCATTAAAGGGAGAAATACGTACGCCAATCTTCCCTGGAGGGATTACTTCAGACACAGCCAGCAAAATATCTCTTAATAAACGGCTTCGATTAGTCAGATTACCTCCCCACTGATCATTGCGTTGATTACTCCCGGTTCTGAAAAATTGATCCAGTAAGTAGCCATTAGCAGCATGTATTTCTACACCATCGAAACCTGCTTCAACAGCATTTAACGCGGCTTGCCGGTAATCCAGAATAATCTGTTTTATGTCGGACTCTGTCAGTGCCCGTGGTTGCTCTGCCGGAATCTTTTCAACTACGCCCGATGCGGTTCGATCATAAACCCAAGTATCTTTGGCCACTACGGCTGAAGGTGCTACCGGAGCTTGCAAATCGGGTTGAAAACGCGCAGCAGAGACTCGCCCGACATGCCATAACTGGACATAAATCACGCTATTCTCTTCATGAACGGCATCGGTAATATTTCGCCAGCCCTGAATTTGCTCCTGAGTATAAATTCCTGGTGTAGCGGCATAACCCTTACCTTGCTGAGAGATCTGAGTGGCTTCAGTAATCAATAACCCTGCTCCTGAACGCTGCCGGTAATATTCTTTCATCAGTGTTCCGGGAATATCACCGGGTTGATCGGTTCTCGACCGGGTCATGGGAGGTAACACTATTCTGTTTTTCAGGGTTTTCTCTGCCAGTGTGTAGTTTGTAAATAAGTCAGGTAATGACATGACAAAGCCTCTTCAGTTAAGTCGTTGACCACATCATTATCTTTTTATTGTAGAATTTTGATAATTAGCCTGAGTATTCAATCAGATTCAAATTAAATTTGAATATAGATTGGTTACAGATAGACTGTTGCCATATATAAGAGAATGGCAACGCAGACAAAACAGACACAATATGCAACATGAATTACTAACACTTTTTGTCGAAAGTGCCCACCGGGGATCTATTTCCGCAGGTGGCCGTGTGCTTGGACTCAGCCCTGCTGCGGCCTCTGCAGCCATTAAACGCCTGGAAAAAAATCTGGGCGTACGTCTGCTTGAACGATCAACACGTTCTCTTAGTCTGACCTCGGCTGGTGAAGAATACCTGTCGATGATTGCTCCGGCACTGGAGCAACTGGATGAAGCCAGACTTTATATTCAGGAACAGCAAAATACGCCTAAAGGTGATATTCGCCTCAGTATTCCATCAGATCTGGGACGCAGCCTGATAGCCCTATGGATTATGGAGTTTCATCAGCAATACCCTGATATTCGCCTGCATCTGTCAGTAAGTGACCGGCCTGTAGATCTGATCGATGACAGTATTGATTTAGCCATTCGCTATGGACAATTATCAGACTCTTCTCTTATCAGTCGCTTGTTACTGCATAATCAAAGGGTGCTTTGTGCGTCAGCAGATTATCTGCAACACCATGGCATCCCCACCACACCGGATGAATTGATTAATCATCAATGCCTGACCATTTCTGCTAAAAGCAGCTTTAATCAACACTGGCAACTGCAACACCCGGAGCATGGTAAAAGAAAAGTGGCTATCAGAAACTCTCTGCAATCAGACGACGGCAATCTGATTCGTTTATGGGCTTTGCAAGGCGCTGGTATTGCTTTGAAGTCATGGACGGATGTCTGCCAGGATATTCAGACAAAAAAACTAATCCGGGTTTTACCGGAATGGAGCAGCCTGAACGCACCTCTGCAACTGATCTATGTTCAGAAACAATTGCAACCTGGCAGGATCAGACTATTGGTTGATTTTCTTGTGAAAAAATTCCAGTACTTCGAACAAAGTCAGGAGATGAATCATTCAGAGTCGCGGCTACTTCCATGATCACCTATCTGAACTGGAAGATCAGAGGCAAAATAACAACCACGATCAGAGACCATCCAGTATAAACAGGTAAATACTTTCCAATAATGGCTTCCAGATTGTCTATACCCTCTCCTTGTCGCAGGTGTCTGATATATTGCCGGAGTAACAAAATAAGATGAGCAAAAATCAGCAGATTTGCTCCGGTCACAACCAGGCGATTCAGGGTTATGCCATACTCTGCCCATCGAAATATTATTGCTGACAGAGCAATAACATTAACAAATAGCGTTGCACTGACTAAAGAAACATTAATATAGTCTGATAGCTGAACGCCCGGTCGCTGCTTCTTACCAGATATAGAAAAAATGGTCAGCGCGAGAATAATCAGCAGCAGGCCATTAAACAGGATAAGAAACTCTCTGTCGGTATAAGGACTACGCCCCTGATAAAAGGTTGCAACCAGATACGCCAGTACAGTGATCAGAAATAATGGGCTGAACACATTAGATAAAATCGGTGCGAACTTACTCTGACGGTTTTGTACTGTATCGAATAAATACGTCGCAACAATCGGAGCAGATACCAGACCCAACACCACGATATAATCCGTATACCACCTCTCAATCGAGAGGCCAATCAGATCAAACAAGCTTAGAGTAATACCTGTCAGAACCATTCCGCCCAGCAGAATCAGGGCAGTATATATCCCCATCTCACCAATATAGCGAATGAAGTTCAGGCGCTCTTTTGTACTTTGCCAACGATCAGACATAAAACTGAGCGCTAATAAACTCAATGACGCTAATGGCAAATGGATCAATGCCATCGTAACTGAATCAGAATCAGAGCTATCCGGCAAAGCAAACGCGACAACCGTACCGCCTGCAATCGCGGCCAGAATGGTCGTTTTAATTTTTGATTTTACCGTGGTTGATAACAAAAAATACGCTGTCAGCGCATAAACCACAATTAAAGGCATAAACCTGGGGTAAAACCACTCATCTTCTACAGAGAAAAATGCCGGTATTTTGGTAAAAAAACCGGTAGCAAGGCACAACAGAACCAGCGTAACAATTGATATTTTTGCCACCGTTTCCGGCGCTGAATACGTTAACCTTGCATGCCAGACTTTTAATGTTTCAGAATCGACTTTCTTTTCCATTGCCTGCTGGAGCATAGGATAAAACTCGTCCGGCGACTGGCGATACAAAGCCTCCAGCGTTTCAGGCTGATCCAGATGATCGATGATTAAGTTTTTTGACATATAGTAAGCACCTGCACAAACTTTGTTCGGTATTTATACCATTTTCCTCTCCGGCCAGCAGCGATCGGTTATTCGCGATAAAGACCAGGCTCAGCCTGAAACCAGCCCGGCCCCGGATAATGTGCTGGACAACTATCCTGACACAGCGGGCTATCCTGACACAGCAGATTTAAAACTACCGCGGATGCCAATCTGCCAAATCGGCTCAGTCGCTCAGTTGTTCTGCTTCGGTATAATCCAGAAAATCCTGAAAACTGCCCTGCATTTCTACAATAGGCGGGGCATGACACAGCTCAGATGAGGTTCGCACCCAGCTGAGTTGCAGCAATGTATACAGATTCTCTTCATCCGGGTGCCAGCATAGTAACCGACCACTGTTGACCAGATCCTCGTGGGCAATAATCCGAAGTGATCGACCGTATAAGACGTGATTTTTTCCTATGGCCTGGTCTAATTTATCGCTCAGTAACCAGACGCTAATCTCACTGGTTTTATACCAGCCTCTGGGTAACATCATACAATCCCTCGTTACCAGTTCACCACATCACAGAACCAAAGGATACGATCAGCCTGATACAGATGGCTGAATCGACCCGACCTGTTCTATCGGATGGGTGGTTGTCATATCATTCCGATAGCGACGCACTACACCGGGCATGCCGTATTCCCTCCACAGAATACGGCACCGGTGACGTCTCTACCGGCAAAGCATTTAAATCACTCAATACCCTGCCATTCAGAAACAGGGTTAAAGTTTAATCGCCAGTTTTCAGATCTTTATCCACCATTTTCTGGATCAGCTGCAGCTCATCCATCAGGTCAGAGACAAAATAGCCCGCGCCATAAGCCACATCTTTCTGATGCAAAGAGCGCTCATTTTTAAAGGCCATATGCTCCAGTGCCGTCATCACAAATGCGCTGCGATGCCTGAAACACTCAAAGGCCTGGCTGAGCTGATGCATATCCAGTGGATCAACACCTTCTTTTTTCTCTCCGTCTTTAATATCAGAGACATTGTGAGTCGGGTTCATAACGTAAACCTCCGGTAGTTTTCAAGATAGTTATCTTGTTTACTGAAAGATTCATGGGTTTAAACAGATTGACGGCAGTATTCACCACGACTGATTTAAGCCGGGTGAAAGCCCCGTGCATTAAAGGCGAAGCACACCGCGAATCGGATAAAACAAGAACCTGTTCAGAGATACGAGACAAGCATCCGGACGTCAAAACACCTCGGGATAAAATACCCCGATAATGAAAAAACGTCGGAAAATGAAGGTCCAAGCCCGAAAGCTGGAAAGAATTGAAGGCGTAAAAAAACCTGGCGCCGCAAACGCGATTACAGGCCGTAAGATCATGAAAATAAAGAAATTTTTCTTTAGCCGAGCGAAGCTCTGGCGTAAAATCGGTGTCAGCCATTTATTGATACCTCTGATATCGGTGATGGTTAGCTGCCTCTGGGTGCGTCGGAAACACTCAGGGGTAGCGACTTAATTTATGATTTAAATGATTACGATAGACACCTCCTTCTTTTTGATCTGGTTAATTAGCGAATATTGAAACATCAGTCAGCGGCTTAAAGCAATCGCTAACTGATGTTTTTGTGGGGATCTTGTTGAAGATAAATGATCATCTGACATTATTTGTCGCGATTGGCAAAAAACATTACAGTAGAAAGATCAGAACCGCTATCCCGAGTGACTAAAATATCCCCGTCCCGATCAGATTTAAATTCAGCTTCCTGACTGAATAAGAATTCAAATAGGCAATATAGGACGGAGTATCTGAGGCTTTAGCGGTTTCGATTTTTATTGGTTGTTTTGAGTTTTTCTATTGTATGACGCTCCGCTAAACGGCGAGCGTTAGCGAGTCCGGTGGAGGCCACGTCTTTTGTGGCCGGAACGAATTTGAGCGGCTTGTTATAAGGCATCTAGTACACCGTTTTGATTACCTTTTCTACACCAACTAAAAAATCCACTATTTCATCTTTAGTAGGCTCTTTTTCTTTAGGGTGATCACATAGGTTACGAATATCACCCAAGTGCTGGATAAACCTCCATTGCGCCGTATCGATGGTGCCATTTTCTTTAAGAAGCTGATAAAAATCACTGATGGATGGGTTCTTTTTCCTAGATTTTAGGCCGTGGTGCGCGCATACCTTACCCAAATGCTTTTCTAGAACAACTCCCCCAATGGCTCCAGAGGCACGTACAAAACCTTTTTTGTTTAGCTCTTTTGCGGCTTCAATCTCGGAATCGAATATGTCAGCTTGTAAAACCTCGGAAATATCAAATATCGCGTTTTTAAATCTTGTTTTTGCAGATTTTAGAATTCCTAGTTGCGTTTCAAATTTAGGATAAGCTGCTGAGCCATCGACTACCGTTTCGTATCCCCTTGTAGTTCTCAAGCCTATAAGATAGTCGGAAATCGTATATGTAAGAAAATCAGTATTCTTTCGCTTTTCATTTTTATATTGAAGTACGAAATCATCTAAACGATCTGGAAGAATTTGTCTTACAACTTGAAGAGCGAGTGAGTACCACTTCTGATAAGAATCCTTGATGTTGGGCAATTTTAAATCTTTAAATTCTTCGGTTTGCTTGTCATTCAAAAGACCTAGATCGAGAGCAATGGATATTTGCAACACCTCACCTTGCGTCACGAGTTCTTTTAGTTCTTCTTCAAGCTTAGAATATCTACTGTCCATTTCTATGCCTTATAACGCCCGGCTCACGCGCCGGTTTGGAGCCGCGAAGCGGCGGAAAATCGGTCGCTGTGCAGCCGATTGTTATGCTTATCAAGCACAACGGATGACTATACGTTTGAATATTTCTGACATCGGCTCGTAGTTCACGTTAACGCCATCAATGTTAGCCTGAATCCATTCATCCTGTGCTACATCACCCCAGTCAAGGTCGTAACCAGCCGCAAGAGAAAGATGCTCGAATAACAGCCTTTGGACCCTACCATTACCCTCACGGAAGGGGTGTATCATATTGATTTCACAATAATACTCAGCAAGCTTATTGCAAAACTCCTCTTGGTGAAGATTCCGCAGCCAATTCTCATTCTCCAAGTGGCCGAATAATTTTTCTGACTCTGGTACAACTCTGCCACAGTTACAAAATCGCGTACCACCTTTCGAGATATCTATGCTGCGTATGTCACCAGCCCAATCATATAGCTCCGAGAAAAGCTTATAATGCAGACTCTTCATGTACTCCAGGTCATATGGAGGGTGACTGAAATCTATATTTCTGGCTGTTATCGCTGTAATCTCTCTTTCTGCGTCTTCAAGCTCGTCCATATTTTTAATATTAAGCTTATTTTTCAATATGCTTGTACCTTGATAGCAGTAGATATCATTGACTGCATCATACTTATCCATAATACTACCTTTTGTATTTTTCTAGAACACTTTCCAAAGACGCGCTCTTATCAGAAAGTTCGATATCTATACCTTCAAGTTTGGAGCTATCCTTAAATTTTTTTAGCTTTGTTTTCTCATAATACGAGTAAGGATCGAATGATTCTGAATAGAAAACAGAAATTATCAAGTTTATCTTTCTATTAAAGTCTTCCCAACCTTTTGCCGTAAGGTTTATGCCAAGAGCTTTGGAAATATCGCTCTTTGATTCTTTAAACGATTTCCCTTGATCCATTTTTGTTATAATTATTTTATTGGTAAGAACAGATTCTTTAATAAACTGAATCTTATGAAAAAGCGATTTCCAACCTCTAACCCCAAGCTTGTTGTCAATTTCTTTTTCAAGGCTGTTCTTAATTTCGAGATAGGACCCTAGTCCCCTTAATTCATCTAAACTTGATGCGAGTAGTACACTTCTTGCTTTCATATCAACCCACATTTGGCTAGGATTTTGCCGTCATTTTATCATCTTTGTAGATGGCCTGCGTCCGATCTGGCAATGCATAACGCCGCATTCAGCGGCTTGTCCGCTGAAATGCTTTGTTACACATTTATTGCTTACGGATAATTATGTAGTAAGGCATTTCTTCACCGCCGTACCAGGTAGAATTATCAACTTGTATACAAGGCTTACCGTCACAGCGGGAAACTTCACCGTACTGTTTCAATGAAGCTATTTCACCCACCAAGATACTTTTCTCATTTTTTAGTCGGTTAATCTCATCAATTGTCGGTATATTTTTTATGAACATAAACCAAAGGAGCGCACCTGCCATTAAGAAGAAGAGGAAGAACATTACCCCAATTTTTAGAACCGAAAACTTTGCCGCCTTTTCAAATCTAGTTGATGCTCTATCTGCGTTTTTTTCTGCCTCGCGCAAATTTGAAAGTACTTTTTTTACGATATATTCGGTCGCCTCACGACTGGATGCGGTCACTGCACTAGCAACCCTACTCTCGATATCTTGTGCGGTACTATTTAAGCTTTTCGTGCTACTTTCAATTTCTTTTATTGCGCCTTGAAGTTCCGATTGATTTCTTTCGCTAGCTTTCAAAAGATTGAAGGAGGAATCTACAAGGCAGTGAAATTTTTCCATCTATCTACTCATCCCCATAGAATGTCCTCTATCTAATTTTTTTTCTTTTTCAGGACGCCTTCGCATTATCGAATCGTACTCATTTTTAACTTGCAAAACGTAATCTTTATGCTGCAACCTTAACTGCATTATATCTGCGAACTGTAGGTACCTCAGTCCCTCTTCACCAACTGACACAATCAGGCCACCTGTACCTACTTCTCCTTCACCTTGACATGTGGACACGAGTGCAAGATATGCTTCAAGTTTGGAGGATGATATTTTTATCTCAGGATCTATTACCGACTTTGTGATACTTTCGATAAAAGATTCAATCGTATGTTTTGATTCATTACCAGAAAAGGCGTCTAAGTATGGATTGATGTTGTTTAAACACAACTCTTTGAATGGCTCAGTTTCAACATACCAATGGATATCCCTAGATATTTTTTGTAGTTCATCATTATCACCAATCTGTATGCTGAGCTGCTCACATCTATCTTTTTCTTTACTAAGTGAGCTTGTTCGATTCTTAAACTCAATTAGCCTTACCACCCCAGGAAACTCCAATAACATATCCCCAAGCTCCTTGTCTGCTGGGGTCTGCTGTAACAGATTTATAACTGATAGCTGCTGTTTTCCTTTGATAGCATTCCCAATAGAGTGCCCCAAACCATACAAAAAATTTCCAATAACTACGTTCTCATAAAGCTTCAATACTTGGACTCCATCTATACGTGTAACTATTAAGCGGTTATACGGATGGCGGAGCCATAGCTATAACCGTCTGTTGAACGGCCGCTGATTGTGCAGGGGATTTGCTTTTTAACG
>NZ_JACJFM010000297.1 GCF_014164585.1 Oceanospirillum sediminis
CGGCTTTAAACGTTTGGTTATCGGCCCAATATTTTTGCCATTTGGCTTCTATATCGTTGAAATCGTATTTCATTCTGTTTTAATCTCTTCCGCTTAATAAAAGCGCAAATTTAAACTTATTATACCACTATTAAAAGTTTAGGCGTTCTTATTAAAAACGATTTGTTTTACTTTAGTATTTTTACAGCATTAATCCAATTCCTCTATGAGTTCATCTTTTGAAAAACATCAAAAACGCCTATTTGTTTCCTCCTATGTTTCAGTAGTTATAAGTATCGCTTTGGTGTTATTTTTATTGGGTTTATTGGGCATGTTGGTATTGAATG
>NZ_JACJFM010000298.1 GCF_014164585.1 Oceanospirillum sediminis
ATTGAACTGATATTTGCGGGTCGACAGCAGCTGGATATTATCGATGAGGAGGCGATCAGAACCTTTCTGGTTGCTCACTCTGTTAATGTTGTGGTTAATGCTGCGGCTTATACTGCTGTGGATCACCCTGCGGCAGACGATGTCACCTGAGCATGACTCTGAGCAGACTACCAGCCAGTATCTGATTTTTGCTGCAAACCAGAGGAAAAGGCAGCGATCTGACTACTTTCATTGCTTTCAAAGGGGATTCGATTCTGCGTTGTCAGACTGTTATCAGCCGGAC
>NZ_JACJFM010000299.1 GCF_014164585.1 Oceanospirillum sediminis
ATGTTACACGTCCTTCATTAGCCATAACAGCTTTATTTAAATTGATAAATGCCTTACTGATGGCAGGACGACGTTGCATGGTTAATACTGAGTTTGGACAAAAGCCCAAAGTTTCGTTAAAGAATTCTGCAAGTGCTTTGGTTTCCAGATCGTGCTCTGGAGATAATGGCGTTACTAAAGGCATGATTTTATTTTTTTAGTAGTATTTTTGAATTTACAATTAACGAAAAATAATTCAGAAAAATGGCAATAAAAGTTTCCACAAAATGGTTAGGAGAAATGCGATTTGAAAGTACCAATCCTTCGGGGCATAATTTGTTTATTG
>NZ_JACJFM010000300.1 GCF_014164585.1 Oceanospirillum sediminis
GCTGCTTGCACTCTCCTCCGTTGTCACAGGTTTGATCGCTGCAGACAGAGATTTTTCTGGAGTAATAGAAATACACGTCGTACTCGAAGCTTTTCACGTCACACTTGAAATGCTCCATGGATTCTGGGACTGCAGCAAATGGATTGTAACTGGCGTGTATCGCTTTAAAGTACTCTGTAACAGGAACACCATCGACTTCTGCAGAGCAGTGCTTTTTTTCATTGATCACATTACAAAAGGACAAACTAAACGGTTTTGGCTTGTAGCATTCCCCCACCTCAGAGATTACTTCTGCTTTATGGGTCTCCTCTGCTTTCTGAATGTA
>NZ_JACJFM010000301.1 GCF_014164585.1 Oceanospirillum sediminis
AGCCTGCACTTCTTATTGATGATGAAGGCTATATTCATATTGCTTTTGGCGGCCATGGAGGCATGCGTAAACATGGTGAAAATCTATTGGGAAATCATGGTTATGGGAAAAATTTACATGCGGTTTCTAAAAAACCTTTAGATATTTCTTCTTGGACAACATTAGATAATATTTCATTGTTTGGCACCTATAGTCAGTTTATAAAGATGGATAATGGCGATATGTACTTGTTTTATCGTCATGGTGCTCATAGAAGTGATTGGGTATATCAAAAATCTACAGATAACGGTGTTACTTTCGAAGCACCAGTATCGTTTTTAAAAC
>NZ_JACJFM010000302.1 GCF_014164585.1 Oceanospirillum sediminis
CACCTGTTGTGGGTTCTATGGCTATAGTGTTTTTTCGGGGCGGTGTGTACGCTTGGATAAAGTTGTTATTACCAGTTGCATTAAATTTCAGGTTATATTTGGGCGTTTTGAATACCACTTCATCAGAATTTAGCATCCAGCAATCATCAAAAAACTCATCTCGAATTTTTATGGAAATATTCTCATGTATTGGAGTTGTACCAGTAGTTATATTACGGTCTCCTAAAATTATTTTTTCTTTGCAATTCATATTAAGAGTGCTTTCAAACAAGTTGTTGCTTGTAAAATAAGGATGCCAACCCACAGTAAATGGAAAGGGTTTTG
>NZ_JACJFM010000303.1 GCF_014164585.1 Oceanospirillum sediminis
AAGGTTCATCCAGCATCTGCGGCACTGTAGGAATAGCACAATTAGCTATAACATTATCGTATGAAATAGTGATAGATTCTAAACTTTTGGAAAAGTTATCACGGAAAGTGACTCCAGTTGCCATACCTTTTTTAATAATGATTTTTTCAACCCTTTTACCTAGTAGAATACTGCCACCATTTTTTTCTATATAGGAAGCAAGGTAATTGGAGAGTTCCTGTGAACCTCCTTTTATAAAGTGACCACCATTTTCAATAAAGCCTGAAAATGGAGTGCCAAAGTAAAACATTGACAGTGTATATGGATCATCTCCCCAATACACAA
>NZ_JACJFM010000304.1 GCF_014164585.1 Oceanospirillum sediminis
TTATTATCAGAACCAAGACGCTCTCTTAATGCATCCTTGTATTTATTCCAATCAGTAATTTCAGTTTGGGCAACACCACTTTCCATTGCTGCTTTTGCAACGGCTGGTGGAATTTCAGCAATTAAGCGAGGATCAAAAGGTTTAGGAATGATATATTTTCTACCAAAAGCCAAACGCGTTTGTTCGTAAGCCACATTTACCTGCTCTGGCACAGGTTCTTTGGCTAAAGCAGCCAAGGCTTTTACCGCAGCCATTTTCATTGCCTCATTAATTCCTGTTGCACGAACATCCAAAGCTCCTCTAAATATGAAAGGAAACCCTAAG
>NZ_JACJFM010000305.1 GCF_014164585.1 Oceanospirillum sediminis
GGACTTGATTTTTCTGAGATTCGACGTCAAGAAGTGGTGCGTTATTTAGATAATGTAGCGACCATTGCAGATACAGATTTTAAACGAAAAGTAGATGCACGAGTAAATCAATTAAATATTGAAATGGAGGCAAGACAGCAGTTTGATAAAAATTAAACGAATGTCAGGTCGAGCGCAGTCGAGACTTACAAAATGTGATAAATAGTTAAAGTGAATTCATAGAATGAATAACAAAAACGTCAAAAACATAAAGCACACGCTACTTTCAGATAACTATTATATTCTGAACAAAGTCACTTTTGACTATATGATGAAAAGTGGCA
>NZ_JACJFM010000035.1 GCF_014164585.1 Oceanospirillum sediminis
TGCTCTTCAATGTCTGTTGCTATGCATAAACTGACAGATCTCAACTATTCGTCAAGGTAGCAAATAGTTGAGAGCGGGCTGAATAGTTACGATTGCACAATTGTTAGAGTTGCAGCTTGATGTTGCCGGAGACGTCCGTCAGGAGCTGGAAAGTTCTTATCAGAGCACCACAATGTTTCTGATTGCGGGTATCCTGGTGATTCTGGCTATTGTTATTGCCAGCAGTCTGATTGTAGCCAGAGCGATTACCGGACCTCTGAATAAAATGCGTGATACCATCAGTCATATCGAGCAGAACCACGATCTGACCAGTCGCCTGGATGTGTCTGGAAATGATGAAGTGTCGGCTATCGGAGCGGCCTTCAATAATATGCTGGATCAGTTTCAGAAACTGGTTACCCGTGTGTCATCATCGGTGGATCACTTATCCCGTGAGGCTGAGAATATGTCTCTGGCCAGCCAGCATACCAGTGATGGCATGAGCCGACAGCAAGCAGAAACAGATCATGTGGCAACTGCGATGAATGAGATGGTCGCTACCATCCAGGAAGTAGCGCGTAATGCTTCAGAAGCTGAAACTGCTGCTCAGACCACACGCTCTGAATCGGAATCCGGTGATCAGATTCTGCAGGAAAATAATCGGATTATCGAAACTCTGGCCAATGAAGTGGACAATGCTGCTGAAGTAGTCGCTTCTCTGGAACAGGAAGCACAGAATATCGCCCTGGTGATTGACGTGATTAAAGGTATTGCGGAGCAGACTAACCTGCTGGCACTGAACGCGGCTATTGAGGCGGCTCGTGCCGGAGAGCAGGGGCGTGGTTTTGCCGTTGTGGCCGATGAAGTACGCAGCCTGGCACAACAGACGCAGAACTCGACTCAGGAAATTGAGGATGTGATCCAGAGAGTTCAGCAGGGTAGCCGTGATGCTGCAAGGGTGATGAATCAAAGCAAGGAACGTGCGCAGCAGGGGCTGGCACAGAGTGCCAGAACAAGTGAAGCTCTGGCTCAGGTGACCCATCATGTAACGATGATCAGTGATATGAATAGCCAGATTGCTGCGGCGGTTGAACAACAAAGTGCAACGGCTGATGAGATGAATCAGAGTATTATTAATATTGCTGAAGCCTCCCGTGAATCATCAGCGGCAGCGGCCCAGACTGCGACAGTGAGTGAAGAGTTATCCTCTCTGTCCGGAGAGTTGTCGGATACGGTGCGTCAGTTCAGAGTCTGATTATTCCTTTCTCAAATCGATCAGGGGCACTGAGGTTACTCTGTGTTCCTGATGACTAATCGAAAGATGTCTGTATAAGAGATCATCAATATCAACGTAAATCCTGCTTTTTTTCGCAACCTGTATAGTCCTATAATGAAATCATCAAAATAAAGTGAACTTGCTTAACTGCATTATCAGCCCCGCCGCTATGGCGTTTAGGAGAGTTTGAATATGAGCCTGGATCTGCTGAACGAATTGGAAAAACGAGTCCAATCCGCTGTTGAAACCATTGAAACACTGAAGCTGGAAATTGAAGTGCTGAAAGAAGAAAACTCTCAGCTGAAAGAAGAAAGCTCGCAGCTGAAAGGGGAACAGTCAGCCTGGGAAGATCGCCTGAGTGGCTTATTAGGTAAATTTGATCTGCTGGATGCAGAAGTAAGTCAGGATGCTGTCGCAGAAGAAGAAAACAGTCTGGAAGAAGATATTCAGGACGATGATGATGCGTCACTGGAAACTGATACCGATATTGTAAGCGCTGATGATTCTGAGATCAGTGATGCTGCAGATGATGAGCTGGCCGGTCTGGATATGGAATCTGAAGCCAGTGTTGATGATAGCACTGAAGCTGAACTGGCAGCCGTTGAAGAGATGGATTTTGACGCAATTGCTGATGATGCGGATCTTGAAGATCTTGATGGTCTGGAAGAGATTGAGATTGATGAAGAGTCGGAAACCAGTGATGAACTGCTGGCCCAGGATGTAGCAACAGATGAAGCATTCAGCGAAGAGCTGAGTGATCTTGCTGAGCTGGAAATGGAAGATGATCAGGAGTCTTCTGAACAGCGCGGCTTCTGATTCTGATTGATGAGGTTAGCTGAAGCCGGTTAAGCCGGATCAGATCATTCGTGTATCTCCACAGGCTTCGTATATACGAAGCCTGTTTTATTTCAGGAGGGAATACGGCGTATTGGTTGATTGATCATCTTTTGTTTTCTTACTCTGATAGTTCTTAATACAGCCTTAAGTCTTTTGCGTTAGCCTGGTGTAAGCGACTCTGTCATGAAGGATATATTGTGAATACACCAGTTGGTAATCGGTTAGACCGCTGTATTAAAGGAAACAGGTTTCAGTCTTTTTATCAGGAACTTTTGTATAACAGCATACATTTTCCAATAGCTAATATTATGCTGGAACTGTTGCTGGAAGGATTTACCGACTACCTGCGAGAAATTGATTTCTATGCAATGCTTCTGGCCTGTATTATCCAGGCCTGGTGGCTGGGTGGTTGTCATTACAGAGGATGCCCTGCTCCATTACCGGGTAATCTGATTGCTCCGGCTATATATAGTGTGATTGAGTGGGTCGTTGAAGGGCAAGAGTTCTGGTCCGCTCCTCATCATCAGGCATTCTGGTTCTTTGCCCTGTTGATCGGTACGCTTCAGCATATTCAGCTGATGAGGGTTGGCAAAGCGCGTTTGTATCTGTTGCTGGCAGAGCATTCTGTCAGAACAAGTATTCTACTGGTTATGTATGCTATTTTTGAATGGCATATGTCATCGGATTCATTTTCTCTCGAAACCTTTCTGTCCGAGAGTGGGCATCAGTTTGTTGTTATGACTGTGCTGCTATTGGGACTGGTGGTTGGCTATGGTTTCTGGCTGGCTCAGGGATACTTGTTGCAACTCCGATCGATGGCTGATCAGTTAAAGTGTTATTCCGAATGGTTTCTGGGGCGTGAGTTGCTGGAAAAAGCGGTTAATGACGCTGATGCTCTCAGCCTGAGCCGGAGGCAAAGAGCGGTGCTTTTTATGGATATTCGTGGGTTTACAGCCTGGAGTGAACATCAGACACCTGAACAAGTGGTTGAAATGTTAAATGCCTGTTTTGCGATGTCTGAGCCTGTACTTGAACATTATCGGTCTATTCGCACAAAGCATACTGGCGACGAAATTATGGCTGTATTTGCAGGGCCTGAACAAGCTGTGTGTGCAGCGCAATTATTACGTTCTGAACTGAAAAAAATCCTCTTGCCTTATGATCTGAATGCAGGGTGCGGTATTCATTACGGTGAACTGGTCGAGGGGCTGATCGGCAGTCACAGTGTACGCAGCTATGATGTGGTAGGGGATACCGTTAATACAGCTAAGCGATTATGTGATGCTGCTTCTGGTGGTGAGATTCTGATCTCGCAACCGGTCCTTGACAGCCTGCGGATGGAAAAAGTATTCAGTGTTCGCCAGATTCTTATGAAAGGTAAGCAGCAAGCTTTTACTGTCTTCAGTCTTTGAATGGCTATGGTTTTATTACAGTGACCTTTATTCTTTTTTTGTCGGAAGCTTTATATGGCCTGATACCTTTGCCTGACATACACTACGCGCTGGCTGGTTATTTATTGACTGGCCAGTCTTTTGTAACACAATAATCAACTTTCTGGATCGGTTGTCGGATGTCGCATCGACAGGTGAACTTATGCCCTCCGGGCCTGTCTCTGATAGCGTTATTATCAGGCAGGTAAGCAATCAAAAAATGCTTATGAGAGAATGAGCAGACTTTCACGGTCTTCAGTCTGTGTCATCTTTTCATGAAAACCTTGCTGCAACTGATCAGAACCAGGACAGACCGGGAGAACCTGATGTCAGCTATTGAAGTAAACTATCGTTGGACTGAAGAAGAATATCTGCAGGCAGCTGATCAGCACACTCGCTTTGGCGGTGGCAATTCGAAAGATAAAATCGTTGCAGCTGTCGTAGGTGGCCTGATTGTGCTGAGCCTGTTTATGATGATGGAACGAGGTTTTCAGCCTGCAGACAGCATGGCGTTTATTCTGGCTATCTACTGGTTCTTTTTCCGCAGTCGTATCCATACCCGAATGCTGAGAAGCCGATTCCGGAAAAGCACCCAGCAGGGTAAGCTGATCTCTCTGAGCATTACCGATGAAGAGATCCAGGCTCAGACTGAAGATCAGACCGAAGGCAGCTTTGACTGGAGCACTGTGACTAAAGTGGTCCAGACTGCGCAGGGCTATCTGATGTACCGTGGGGTTAATTATCTATGGCTGCCGAATGTGGGCTTCAGCTCCGAAGAAGATGCAAAGCGCTTTGGGGCTATGTCTGAGCGTAAAGCGGCGCTATTTGTTGATAAAACCGCCGGTTAATATCTTAGATGCTCGGGTTAGCCGGGCATCCTGGCAGAAGTAAGCCCGATCTCTGGCTTACTTCTGTATTGTTTCAGGCTTTATCTGACGCCTGTTATAACTGAATACTCTGCCTTTCCTCTGGTCACCTTCCTCTCGTATTTTGCTTAACCAGGTTTCTGTTATTCCCGGCAGTCGCTATAATGCCTGCCTTTTCTGTCAGAGCCAGGTGACGCGCAATACGCGAATAGAGCCTGCTGCCACTATACTGACAGCATTTCCTGCAGATCCCGATAACTTTAGCTGAGAGAGTATCCATGACACTGGCCAGCCTTCGTCTGAATAAAAATGCCGACCGCCGTATCAAAGCCGGTCACCTGTGGATTTACAGTAATGAGGTAGATACGAAAATCTCTCCGCTGAAGCAGTACAGTGTCGGTCAGCAGGTGCGGGTCGAGGCTTCTAACGGCAAGGTTCTGGGCACCGCTTATCTCAACCCGAATACCCTGATCTGTGGCCGTATAATCAGCCAGAATCCAGATCAGCTGCTGGATAAATCGTTGCTGGTGCACCGTATTAAGATTGCTCTGGGTCTGCGTGAGCGTGTGTTCCCAACGCCTCACTACCGTCTGGTATATGGTGAAAGTGATCAACTGCCGGGTCTGGTAGTGGATCGCTTTGGCGATGTGCTGTCGGTACAGCTGAATACGGCCGGTATGCAGGCGCTGGAAGAGGATATTCTGGATGCGCTGGAGAAGGTACTGAAGCCACAGGCGATTGTACTGCGTAACGACGGCGGTATGCGCAAGCTGGAAGGTCTGGAAGAGGAAACCCGTGTCGCCCGTGGTGAGCTGCCGGAAGAGGGTGTTTTTCTGGAAGAGAACGGTGTTAAGTTCCACGTGCCTGTTCTGACCGGCCAGAAAACCGGTTGGTTCTACGATCACCGTATGAACCGTGCCCGTATGCAGCAATACTGCAAGGGTAAAAAGGTGCTGGATCTGTTCAGTTATGTCGGTGGCTGGGGCGTTCAGGCTGCGGCGGCAGGAGCTGAGTCTGTACTGTGTGTTGATGCGTCTGCTGTTGCGCTGGATGAAGTGGAGAAGAATGCTGAGCTGAACGGTGTAGCCGATAAAGTGGGCACCATGCAGGGCGATGCGTTTGAGGCTCTGAAACAGCTGGTGCAGGAAGGTGAGAAGTTTGATGTGATCGTGCTGGACCCACCGGCCTTTATTAAACGCCGCAAGGATATCAAAAACGGCGAACAGGCTTATAAACGGATTAACCAGCTGGCGATGCGTCTGCTGGAAAAGGATGCCATTCTGATCTCTGCATCCTGCTCGATGCACCTGGCCTATGATCGTCTGATCGATATCGTGCGCGGTTCTGCCCGTCATATCGACCGTCAGGCTCAGATTCTGGAACAGGGCCACCAGGGTGCGGATCACCCGGTTCATCCGACCATTGTTGAAACGGCTTATCTGAAGTCACTGATTGTGCGTGTGTATCGCGACTGATCTGTTTAATTCAGTACCAGAGAAACACGACAGTGACCGCCAGCTGGTTAACCTCTGATCCCGTCAGTACCATTGAACTGCCCGATGATCTGCTCTGGTCTTTGCCAGAGCGGTTCTCAGAGGCCGTGCAACAACAGCCATTTGTCCTGCCGATTCAGGTGCAGGACAATGAGATCGATCACTACGATCATGTGAATAACGGGGTCTATCTGGATTGGTTACAGCAAACCGGCTGGGCTCATGTACGCCAGCTGGGTTTAAGCCTGGAGCTGTATCAGCAGTTGGATCGTGCCCTGGTGGTGCATCGCCATGAGCTGGATTATCTGGCTCCGGCTTACAAAGACGATGCACTGGCGATGGCCACCTGGTTGGTTCGATTTGATCGCTTAAGCGTATTTCGCTGTTTTCAGCTGCAACGCTTAAGTGATCGTAAGACGCTGTTTCGGGCCTATAGCCACTATGTCTGCGCCCGTATGAGCAATGGTAAGGCGTGTCGTCTACCGCAAGAGTTTCTGACTGCTTATCGCCAGACCAGCCAGCCTTCATCCCAGGTATGATGCGGACTGTTTTGGTTGCTGGCTTTGATTATTCACTGCAGTCCCTCATTCCTCATTCCTTTAGCTATTACGATAAGCATTCGGCAGTTTGATATTAAACAGAATCGCCAGTGCCCGAAGAATAAAGGCCACTAAGAAACCACCGATCAAATCATAATTACTGCCCACATCCAGCTGTCTGAGCACCAGATAAACGATGGCACCGGCCAGGGTTGTGGTGATATAGAGTTCTTCATTCATCAGTGTCAGATTACTGCCGCAAAGTACATCACGAGCGATACCGCCAAAGCTCGCACTCATCACCCCCATACAGATCGCAATCAGAGGAGAAACGCCAAAATCGAGGGCGACCTTGGTGCCTACAACCGAAAATAGCGCCAGACCGACCGCATCCATCCAGATCAGCGCTCTTGTACGGGAAGCCAGTCTGGGAGCGATAAAATAGGTGATGGCGGACGCCGTCAGGCATATCACAATCCAGATCGGTTCCCGAATCCAGAATACCGGCATCTTGCCCAACAGAACATCACGCAAGGTTCCGCCCCCGACACCGGTTGCTGTGCCTATCAGCATAAACCCCAGGATATCCATTTTTTGTCGTGCGGCATCCAGTGCCCCCGAAACTGCAAATACCGCCACAGCGGCCAGTCCCATGATGTTAACCGCCGCGGTAATATCGAATGTCATTATTCAGTCCTTTTAATCATTAGTAATGATTGTTGTACCAGGCGACTGGCCTCAGGGTTTTGCTGCCTTTAGCCGCGCGGGTGATATTGTTGGGTTATTGCGCTTTTTTTACAAGATAGGACAATGTCGTTGCTTTGTTTTACCTGTATCAGACATTTTTATGGTAGTGTTCTGCTGGCTTAAAAACTGCGGACTAAACCTGCTTTATGGTTAACTCCATATGTTCAGTTGTGAATAGCCACCTTCGGGGTTCGGGAAAACTTGCATGAAGCTTTATCTGTATCTCTCTTTTCGTCACCTGGATGTTCTGCGCAATAATCGTCTGCACTTCAGCGGTGTAACAGAGCGGGCCGATCCGTTTGAAAATAACCGCCCGGCCATGAGTAAAACACCAGAACATGTGCCGATCAGCGAAGAAGACTTTACAGCTGAACTACGCCGCCAGTATACGGCGCTGCCAGAACATATGCAGGCGCTGGTCGATGAGGATTACTTCTGTAATCAGCTGCGTCAGAAGCGCCCGGCTATTGAGAAACAGATGCGTGATCGCCAGCGTCCCGGAAGTGGAAAAAAGCAGCTGCCAGATCCGAAAAAGCTGGAATCCCTGGCACTATGCCGTCTGTTTAAATCAGCTCTGAATCCCGTGATCTGGGAGCGTTATGGTGATCAGTACAAAGGGTTTGTGGTTGAACTGGATGTCCGGCATCCCTATTTCTCCGACAACCGCTATAAAGCGCAGCCTCAGGTGCTGAAGCCGGTCAGCTACAGCAGTGATCGCCCTTCTGTTAAAGCCAGAATTCAGCCCTTTCCGGCTCTGTTTTATCGTCCGCAACCGTTTGAGTCTGAGCAGGAATATCGCCTGGTTCGCCCGAAGGAGGTCTGTGATCAGAGTACCGATCTGAATGGCAGAGAGTTCTTTTTTTATAACTTCCCGCCGTCACTGATATCACGAGTGATTATCGGCTGTAATGCCAATGATGAAGATAGAAAGGCATTGCTGCAGCTGTTCAGCGCTGATCTGCGTTATAAGAAAACCCCTGTGGAAAATCTCTGGCTGGACTCTGATCTGTTTACTCTGCACAGCAAGCCTGTACAGAAAAAAGCCCCGGTTGCCAGTAAAAAGCCTCTTAAAGCAGCCGCAGCGGATAAGCTGGAGTCTGCTGTCAGAAAGACAGAACATCAGGCAAGGAAAACGCCGCCTGCTGTTAAACCTGCCCTGGCTAAAAAAAAGCCAGTTTCAGGAGCTAAAACAGGGCCGGATGTGATTCAGTCATCGCCGCCGGTAAAAAAAGCAGAGACAATGAAACCCGGTACAGCCTCATCTCCTGAGGCGAAAAAGCCTCAACCCGATAAAAGCCGGGCACTGGCGCAGCAAAAAGCACCGACTCAGAAAAAGGTGCCAGTACAAAAAACGACACCAGGACAGCAAAAAGCGCGACCACAGAAAATAGCTGCATCGACAGCACCTGAGCCGGTTAAAAAAACTGTCCCGGATGATAAAAAGGTGGTGACAGAGCTGGCTAAGCAATTGGTTGGTGGAGAGCTTAAAGTACCAGACAAAAAACTGAGTGCGGCTGCCAGAAGTCCTGAAATGGCGGTGATTCGCCCTGGTAAAAAGAAACCAGCGCAGTAATGGATTTGCCGTGGGATCAGTTTTGTCTGTTTGTCAGATGCTGATCCCTGCTGTTTTACCGCTTTGATCTCTGACTGTCATTTTCTTTCCATGCTGGCTTTTCTTATCTTTTATTACAGAACAAGGCTGCCTGGTTAGTTCTTATAGCCGAAACATTGAAAAGCTGTATTTTTATGCTGACTTTTAATATTTACTGTTAGAAAATACAGTGGATATTGATACAGGAGTGCCGGGCTATGGCAAATTTTCAGACTCATCTGGGTGGGGCCGCTCTGGGAGGCGGTCTGGTGGCAACCAGTGTGCTGGTAACAGGGATGATGACTTTACAGCAATCTGTTGCTGGCTGGTTGCTGGTCATGCTTGGTGGGCTGTTACCAGATATTGATTCTGACCACTCTAATATAGTGCGGGGGTTATTTACTGTTTTAGGTGGTGCGGCGGCTATTGCTACTGTGCTGGCCCTTGAAGACAGGATTGGTATTGCTGTGCTCTGGCTGAGCGGAGCTATCAGTTTTATTTCGGTGCGTTATGGGGGCAGGTATGTTTTTTCTCGATTTACGGCACATCGGGGAATTTATCACTCATTACTGGCCGGAGTGTTCTTCGCAGTGCTTGTAGCTGCGGTATGCTGGCAGTTAATAGGATTATCCGAGAAACAAAGCTGGTTGATGGCTATCTGTTTGTTTATTGGGTTTATTATTCATCTGGTGCTTGATGAATGTTACAGCGTGGATCTGGTCAGCGTACGCCTGAAAAAATCCTTTGGTACAGCAATGAAGCTGTTTGATTATAACAATATCGGTAATAGCCTGATGCTGCTGGTATTGGTTATTGGGCTGATGTACCTGGCACCCCCTCTGCAGGTTCTGGAATCTTTATTGTTGAGCACTGATCTTCTGGCGAGCCTGGAGCGTCACCTCTGGTGACTTGCTTTAACCTGACCGATATAACAGCAGACAATACGCCGGGCCAGACCGGGTATTGTCTGTCATATACTAGCTATTACTTTCTTTTCGTACTTTTTCTGATAATCAAACTAAATCAGGGCCTGCTAAAAGTCTTATACCTTGCTTCACGTGATGTCTTCCGCAGGTATATCTTTGATCAGCTGTTGGCTGAGCTCCATCGCACTATGCCAGCTGGCACTGAAACCGTGACCCTTTAGCCAATCACCGCATACCGAAATTCCCTGATCAGGGGCATACAGGCTGTATTGATCCAGGTTCAGGCTCTGATTGGTACTGTACAGCCAGCGATGACAACGATTCAGTTCAGGTCCGGCGGGTTGTCCTGTAACACTGGAAAATGCCTCCTGTAGCTGGTCAGCAACCCATGCCTGATCGGAGTCCATATGGCGCTGACTCCATTCTGGCGTAGCGTGCAGCACCCATATTTCACTATGGGATGACCGCTCTGGTTTATGGCTTTCTCTGACCGCTTTTTCCAGAATAGTATGATGACCTTCCAGCCAGTCGTAGGGTATATCTGCTGGTTCAGGCAGAGCTATGACATTAACCCAGCGTACTTCGGGTGTAACCTGGCGGCTGAGAGCCTGATAAGCCGGAATTGTCTCCAGCAGAGGTGTTGCCTGTGGTGCAGGTGTGGCAATAACCACATGATCGAACTCTCCTTGTGGATTATTCTGCTCATCTCGGAGTAACTTTCCGGACATGGCCGGTTCAATCTGAGTAATACGGATCTGATTGTTAAGCTGGATGTTGTCATGATTCAGCAGTTCCCGTGTTAGTGCACTCAGGCGATTATTGCCAGTATAGAGCAAAGCATCGGGTAAAGCGTTCAGTTCAAAGTCCGCTTTTTTAGCTGGCCAGAGATGCAATTGTCCCTGGTTCTGCTGTGCTTCGAGCCAGTCAGAGAACTCTGTTGTATCGGGGGTTAATGCCACGCTGCCCAGATCCGCAGTATCACTGCCCAGCCGGGTACTGGCCAGACGTCCTCCGGTGCCCCGGCTTTTCTCAAATACAGAGATATTGATTCCGGACTCTGCCAGCTTTCTGGCAAGTATGCAGCCGGCAAGCCCGGCTCCGATAACAGCAACATGTGTGACGGACATTGGTCTTCCTTTCTGACGTTTCTTTTCTGATTCTGATTTTACGAATATCGCAGGCAGGCAGATCATAAGAGTTCAGGCTACCAATGGTCTATCTGCATGATTTATAAAATATTTTTAATCTGGATTCTAAACGGCGAAAAATAAAGGTAATTTCGGTAAACAAGCCGGTATTTTACGGCTTTTATTAATAATTGAGTCTGTAACTTGCAAAGGCTAAGATGAGAACATCGTTGTCATTAAAGGAGCTGTATGATGCCTGCACAGTCTCAGATTAAGGCGCAGGGAATTGCATTCACTGATAAGGAACTGATTGTTGAATCAGATCAGTCCAGGCACTCTGTCCCTTTGTCCTGGATTAAGGCGCTGGAAGACACTCCCAGAAGTCAGTTGGAAGACTATGAGCTGCAACTGGATGGTACCTGTGTATACTGGCCACAACTGGAACTGACGCTCTCGGTGAAAGGTCTGATTCTGGGCAGTTATATTCAGGATGGCCTGGAACTGCTGGAAGAGATGTGCGAGCCTCCGACTACAGAAAGTCAGACCTGATTTTCAGGTGAAATCATCACGACGCAAACCGTACTTTTTCAGTTTATCGTACAGGGTTTTCCGTGGCAGACCGAGGGCTTCCATAGTCAGTTTAATTGAGCCTTTCTGGCGGGATAGTTCCTGTTCAATCAGGCTGCGTTCAAACATTTCGACTTGTTGAGGCAAGGTCAGAGGTTTACTGGCTTCTTCTCCGAACATCAGTTGTTCCAGGTTATAGTCACAGGTTTCCCCTAACAGAACATAACGTTCAGCCAGATTTTTAAGCTCCCGCACATTACCTGGCCAGTTATGGCTCATCAGTACAGAGATATGCGCACCATCCAGAGGTGGTGCTTCCCGCTCGACGCGATTGGAAGCGATCAGTGCAAAGTGCTGGAATAACAGAGGAATATCTTCCATACGTTCCCGCAGAGGTGGGATATCGAGCGTCACCACATTGAGTCTATAGTAGAGATCCTCCCGGAACTGCCCTGCTTCTGCTGCCTGTTTCAGATCTGTTTTGGTTGCAGCAATGACTCTGATATTCAGAGGAATCAGTTCATTGCTGCCCAGACGCTCTACACAACGTTCCTGTAAAACACGTAATAATTTGACCTGCAGTGACAGGGGCATGCTTTCAATTTCATCCAGAAATAAAGTGCCGCCATTGGCATGTTCAAATTTACCAATGCGCCGTTTCTGGGCTCCGGTAAATGCACCGGGTTCATGGCCGAACAGCTCGGACTCGATGATACTTTCCGGTACTGCGCCGCAGTTGATAGCAACATAGTTTTTGCCCTGTCGGTTACTGTGCTCATGGATATAGCGGGCAATCTGATCTTTACCCGCTCCTGTTTCCCCGAACAGGAGTACATCAGCATCCAGGCTGGCAATCTGGGTAATCATACGCAGTAGCTGCTGCATGGCGCGGGTTTTACCAATAATTCTGGGACCCGGAGCACTGTGCAGTTCCAGTTCCTGTTTCAGTTGACGGTTTTCCAGAGTTAAACGGCGTTTTTCCCAGGCACGTTTGACCACATCCAGCAGCAGATCATTACTGAAAGGTTTTTCCAGAAAATCATAAGCGCCTTCTCTGATTGCCCCTACCGCCATAGATATATCCCCATGGCCCGAAATCAGAATAATCGGGATATCCCGGTCAACTTTCAGTGCTGCTCGCATAAATTCCAGGCCATCCATACCTGGCATGCGCATATCACAGACAATCACACCCTCCCAGTCCGGGTTAAGCTGGTGCAAGGCATGTTCGGCCTGTTCAAAACTTTTCGGCTGATAGCCTGCCAGAGCCAGTGTCTGAGCGACGGTGATACGCAGATGCTTTTCATCATCAATCACAAACACTTCAATACACTCACTCATTGGTTTTCCCCATCTTGCAGTTTTATCCGATCAGTCCTGTTCCCCGGCTGCCAGAGGCAGGATGACGCGCAATGTTGCACCCCCTTCCGGTCTGTTGAAGGCTTTTATAGTACCACCAAAATCACTGATGATCCGGTAGGAGATTGAAAGTCCCAGCCCCAGCCCTTTGCCTTCGTCACGGGTACTGAAGAAGGGGTTAAATATCTGCCCGATATGTTGTTCAGCAATACCTGGACCACTGTCGCTGACCTCAATCCATAGTTCATCTCTGATAATGGTATCGTGGGGCGATGCTACTTCGGCTGTATGCAGGCTCATGGCAATCTGAACTTGTCGGGTGCTTCGATGTGAAATGGCGTGTAAGGCGTTGCTGATCAGGTTTACGATGACCTGTTCCAGCCGGACTGCATCGGCTCTGACATAACACTCCTGATCCGTTAGTTGCAGATTAAACTCAATAGCATCTTTTTCCAGCTGAGGTTTAAACAAGCGCAGAGCATAATCTATGGTGGCTTTGGGTGATATCAGTGTCAGCTCTCCTCCACTTTTACGGGCAAACAACTTCAGCTGGGCACTGATCGAGGCCATACGGTCCGTCAATTCAACAATCTGTTCCAGATTAACCTGAGCCATCTCCTGGTTATCCCGCGTCAGGAAAGTGACGCCATTTTCAGCATAAGCGCGGATAGCTGCGATAGGCTGATTCAGTTCATGATTGATGCTGGCACTCATCTGTCCGAGTACGGCCAGCTTAGCGGCCTGAATCAGTTCATCCTGAGTTTTCTGCAAGGTTTCTGTGGTATGCCGGTGCTGATTGATCTCTTCGGTTAAGCGGGTGTTAGCCTCTGTCAGATCCTGGGTGCGTTCAACCACCCGGCTCTCCATCTGATCATAGGCGGCCTGCAGGGCTTCTTCATGCTGTTTACGTTCAGTGATGTCGTGCAGGGTCACCATATAATCTGTTTGCTGGCCACGACTCATCATACTGACGACCATTTCGACCGGAACAGGAAGGTAATCTTTACGTACTCCGCGGATTTCCACTGCAACCGAGTTTGCTTTTTCCAATGCCTGGACACCAATATTTCTGTCCTGCTCCAGAATCAGCTCATTAAAATTCTGCCCGTGCAGTTCATGCAACTGATAACCGAACAGGCGCTCTGCAGAAGGGTTGATATAATCAATTTTCCCCAGTCGGTCCATCGTCATGATGCCTGCCTGGGTGTTATCCAGAATAGCCCGGATACGCGCTTCGTTTACTTCCAGTGCTTTCTGGGTTTCCCGGTCATGACGGATACGTTCCCGTTGAATACGCTGACGTTGTACGCTGTACATAGACAGTAAAACCACAACCAGGTAGATACCCGCGGTCAGTAAGCAGTTTTTCAGAATTTCCGTGCGTACTTTTCGGGTATTTTTCAGGATATGTACCCGCCATCCTGCATCTGGCATAGGTAAACTGGTTTGCAGATAGCGGTTGATCCGTGCGGCATTATCCGGGTTATCCGGTGCAATGCGCACCAGCCAGGTGTCCGGATTCAGTTCATCTATTGTCTGATAAGGCAGGGTTTCTATCTGCCGGTCTCCGTAACGTCGTGAGCTATTGATGCGTACCCGATCTTTTTCTGGCAGAGGGTGCAGGCTGCGCAGTAGCCAATGCTGGTTGCTGCTGATAAAAATAACACTGTCCGGATCAGAAACAACAAACTCGGTATCCGGGTCCTGCCAGGGGATTTCAAGATCATCAATGACTATTTTGACCACCAGTATTCCGATGACGCTCTGTCCGGCAAAAACCGGATAGGAATAGTAGTAACCTCTTTCTCCTGAGGTGGTGCCCAGACCATAAAACCGGCCTTTCTGGCCCTGAATCGCATCCCGGTAGTAGGGGCGGAAACTGAAATTTTTGCCGATAAAGCTACGTGGGCTCTGCCAGTTACTGGCAGCGACCGTTGTGCCGTCAGTATTCAGCAGGTAGATATCTGATACCCGGGTAATTTGCTGATAGGTTTTCAGTGTGCTGTTCAGGCGAAGAGTGCTTAGCGGTGTGATATTCAGCAGATAGGCTGCCAGTTCCTGCTTGGTTGCCAGCAGTTCCGGAAGATATTCATATTTATCCAGTTTGCCTCTGAGGTTGGCGATATTGAGTGTCAGCTCGTGGCTAGCCTGATTGTGTAGTTGTTGTAGTTCATAGCGCTCTGTCCAGACCGCGGCCTGCCAGACCAGAAAAATGAACATCAGAACCAGTCCCAGGGCTGATAAGACCGGAGGGTTTCTGACGGGTTGAGCGTCGGGGTATCCCTGGTGATAGTCTGTCATGGATGAGGCTGGTAACAGATGTTTCAAAATAATGCCCATCGTCTGTTAAAACAAAAGCCATCACATTAGCGATGGCCTGATAGACAGCGGCTGGACAGGCCATGCCGGCTGTTGGCGCTGATAGAGTCGCTTTCTGTCACAGAGAGCTGTGCCGGTTATGAACCCGTAACCGACTGAGCCCTGCGTAAAGAGCGTTCAACGCGAGTTTCCTGGCGGCTCATTTCCAGCAGACTGTCTTCTACAAAGACCAGATGCTCATGGGCCATCGCCCTGGCTTTATCCGGGTTGCCTTCCATAATGGCATCATACATCGCCTTGTGCTGAGCCAGCAGGACAGGACGGGATTCATTCTTTTCAAACAGGTTTTTCAGGTTGGATACAATACTCTTTTCCAGCATGGCAAACAGGCCACGCAAGGTGTGTAGCAGTACGACATTATGCGCAGCTTCCGCAATAGCCATATGGAACTCAGCATCTATTTTAGCTTCCAGCACAGGATCATTTTTTTCATAGACCTCCATCAGCTTATTGAAGCGTGTTGTCAGCACCTGTTTATCTGCATCGGTACTGCGCAAAGCGGCATAGTAAGCAGAAATACCTTCCAGAGCGTCCCGGAATTCCAGCTGATCGTAAAGAAACTCATCATGTGAACTCAGTAGTTCATGCAGAGGATCAGTAAAAGAGCTTCCCAGCTCTTCTGATACAAAAGTGCCGCCGCCATGACGACTGAACAAAAGGCCTCTTGCCGTCAGTTTCTGTATCGCCTCACGCAGAGAGGGACGGGACACTTCGAACTGGGCTGCCAGCTCACGCTCAGGCGGCAGCTTCTGCCCGGGCTTCAGTGTACCTTCCAGAATCATGCTTTCTAACTGTTGCATGATGATATCGGAAATTTTGGGTTGTTTTACCCGTTGATAATTCTTGCTTTCCACTATATTCAACTCAGGCGATATAAAGAGTACCCCAGGGGCAGGGATTATTTTATTTGTGTTAATTGGTATTACCAATGCTAAGTGTAGTTGTTCGGGCTGTCAAATATAGCACTGACTTTCTTTCTGTGTTTTAAACGGCAATAAATTTTGTTCTGAAAGATAAAAAAAGGTCAAAACGCCTGGGTATACACATTTTTCAGAGAAAAGTTAGGTCATTCCGTGTCACTTTGGCACATTTATAGTGCGAAAATTAAGACTTAAGTTTTAGATTGGTGCAAAGATGTTTGACAAGACACAGGGAAGGTCACTATCTTTGACATCTGAATCTTGTAAATTGGTTTTACCAATTCCGGTTCTGAACGGATATATCGGCCTGGTTCGGTCGGTGATTGATAACAATAAACAAATCCAAAGCACGGGAATCGATCATGAAAAAAATGATGAAAGCCACTCTGGCCGCTACCTCTGTCTCTGTTGCGCTGGCAGGTGTGGCGTTTGATGCATCTGCTGAAGATAAGAAGATCCTGCTGAAGGTGCCAGTGGCATTCGCAACCAGTCTGCCCGGACTGGGTACCCCAATCCCTAAGGTAGCAGAACAGATCGAACTGGTCACAAATAAATCCATCCGTATGAAAGTGTATGAGCCGGGTAAACTGGTTGCACCGTTTGAGATTCTGGGTGCGGTATCCGCCGGTAAGATCAATGCCGGTTATACGACTGCGGGTTACTGGGCAGGTAAAATCCCGGCTTCTCCTCTGTTCTCTGCTGTGCCTTTCGGTCCTGATGCCGGTGAATACATGGCGTGGATGTACTACGGTAACGGCATGAAGCTGTATCAGGAAATGTATGATACGGCTGGCTATAATGTGAAAGTGATGCCATGTGCAATCAACCCGCCAGAGACTTCCGGTTGGTTCGCGAAGCCAATCGAGAAGCCTGAAGATCTTCAGGGGCTGCGTATGCGTTTCTTCGGTCTGGGCGCAAAAGTAATGGAGAAACTGGGCGTATCCACCTCTCTGCTGCCTGGTTCTGAGATCTTCCCTGCTCTGGAAAAAGGTGCGATTGACGCAACCGAATTCTCTACGCCTTCTGTAGATACCCGCGTAGGCTTCCACAAAATTGTGAAATACAACTACTTCCCTGGCTGGCACCAGCAGTCCACCATCTTTGAGCTGCTGATCAACAAAGACGTATGGAACAAGATGTCTGCAAGCCAGCAGGCTGCTCTGAATCAGGTGTGTAAAGCATCTATGGCTGATTCCTTCGCGGAAGGTGAAGCAAAACAGTTCTCTGCAATGAAAGAGAACGTAGAGAAGCGCGGCGTGAAAATCATGCAGTGGAACGACACCATGCTGAATGCATTCCAGGGCGCGTGGGATGAAGTGGTTGCAGAACAGTCTGCTGCTGATCCTATGTTCAAGAAAATCTGGGATGACATGAGCGCATTCCGTGAAGACTACAAGCTGTGGGGCCAGAACGCCTTCCTGCCTCGTAAGTAAGGGCTGATATCTCTCGGTTCTATAACAGGATGGGTTGCTGATGCCGCTTCTCTCTGATGAAAAGTGATGCAGCCTGTCCCCGAAAGGGGGGAGTGCTCTGCTCTTCTCCCTTTGTTTGAATGATTAAGCCTGAGAATACAGGTACTGGTCTGGCCTGAGAAGGCTTTCTTAAATCCCCCAACCATGATTCAGGAGAGTGGCTGTGTCTCACACAACGTCCTCCCATAAGGTAGACTCTGCGATTGCCGACAAGCTCGACAACATCGTACTGACTGCCGGTAAAATTTTTGCATGGTCATATGTGGTGCTTATGCTGGTCATTATTGTCCAGGTGGTACTGCGTTATGGCTTCAACCAGGGAATGGTAGTGCTTGAAGAGCTGCAATGGCATCTCTATGCCATCGGTGTGATGTTTGGTGTGTCATACGCTCAGGTGACCAACTCCCATATCCGGGTGGATCTGATTCACATGCGTCTGAGCCGCCGGGCTCAGCACTTATGGGAAATCTTCGGCATTCTGTTTCTGATGTTCCCTTTCATCTATGTGGTACTGGACGCCAGTCTGCCGTTTGTGTATGACTCCTGGCGCATCAACGAAAGTTCAGCTTCCCCGACAGGTCTGCCTTTCCGCTGGCTGATCAAAGCGGTTATTCCTCTGAGTTTTGGTTTGTTATTTATTGCTGGCCTATCCCGTCTGATCCGGGATGTTAAAGGCCTGGTTAAGGGTGAATAAGGGGCATTGTGATGGAAGTAAATGAGATTCTTGTTATCGCGATGTTCCTCAGTTTCATCGTGCTGTTGTTTACCGGTTTCCCGGTAGCGTTTGTTCTGGGTGGTATCGGTGTAGCCTTTGGCTTCATCGGTTATCTGTCCGATATGTATCTGGATACTTTTACCGGCCTGGATATGCTGACGCTGGGGCTGGTGGTTAACCGTATCTATAAGATTATGGATAACTGGGTCATGGTGGCCCTGCCCATGTTTATCTTTATGGGCATCATGCTTGATCGTTCTGGTGTGGCCGAGCGTCTGATGCAGTCCATTCAGCAGCTGTTTGGTCGTGTGCGCGGTGGTCTGGCGATCACGGTTACTCTGATCGGTATTATCCTGGCAGCATCGACCGGTATCGTAGGTGCTTCAGTGGTGCTGCTGGGACTGATGTCGCTGAAACCTATGCTGGATCAGAACTACTCCAAGCCGCTGGCACTGGGTACCATTGCCAGTGCAGGTACTCTGGGTATTCTGATTCCACCTTCTATTATGCTGGTTATTATGGCGGATCAGTTAGCACTGTCTGTCGGTGATCTCTTTATGGGGGCGGTATTTCCGGGGATTTTGCTGGGTACGCTGTATGTCGTCTTTATCCTGGCTGTTGGCTTATTCAAGCCCAGTGCAGCACCTATTCCCGCTGATGCTAAACCCGTTGAATGGCAGATGATTATTGCGGTACTGAAAAGTATTCTGCCCCCGGTTGCACTGATCATTGCTGTTCTCGGATCTATTTTTGCCGGTATTGCTACCGCAACAGAAGCATCCGGTGTAGGTGCACTGGGTGCGACTCTGCTGGCCTGGTACAACAAGAAGCTGAGTTTTAAAGTCTTCAAGGAAGTGGCTCATGGAACCTATAACACCACAGCGTATATCTTCGCGGTGTTCCTGGGGGCGACCTGTTTTGCACTGGTGCTGCGTGAGCTGGGCGGTGATGAGCTGATTGAGCACTGGCTGACCGGCCTGCCGTTTGGTGACTACGGTATTATTATCTGTGTGCTGGCGATTATCTTCCTGCTGGGTTTCTTCCTGGACTGGATTGAGATCACTCTGATTGCTCTGCCTCTGTTGGCACCGGTTATTTCCGCGCTGGGTCTGGAGATTGATGGTTATGGTGTGGTGGATAATCCTGAACTGGTGTGGTTTGTGATGTTGGTGGCGATGGCCTTGCAGACATCCTTCCTGACACCTCCGGTTGGTTTCTCTATTTTCTATCTGAAGGGAGTATGCCCGCCGGATGTGAAACTGACTGATATCTATAAAGGTGTTGTGCCTTTCATTGCCCTGCAGTTAATGGCTCTGGCTATCCTGGTTGCCTGGCCTGAACTGGTACTCTGGTTGCCTGCAATGGCATACGGCTGATCTGTCAGCTCTGGCAGCTGAAGATGCAACAGGATGAGGGTTGTGTCTTCAGTTTGCTTCCGACGATTCATCTGATCGAATCTGTCACGACTAATCTATAACTACTATAAGCAGATCATCTCCCGCCAGCTCCGATTCTGGCTGTTACACCATAAACATAAGCCGGTCTGCCATTATAAAAAATAAGAAACAAAGGACGCAGTGCTGCAGGGGAAAGATCTCTGTCGGCGCCGACTTCGTGCAGGATAGTCCTGAAAACTTACGAGCGTGTTAGCGATGAGCAGTATAAAACTTTATCCCCCTAAGCCGGAGAAGGTGTATTTCTTCGGAACCTGTCTGGTGGACATGTTCTACCCGGATGCAGGTATGGCTGGTATCCAGCTTCTGGAACGAGAAGGCATTGAAGTGATTTTTCCTCAGGACCAGACCTGTTGTGGTCAGCCGGCTTATACCTCCGGCTTCCATGATCAGGCCAGAGAAGTGGCGGCGGCTCAGTTGACACTGTTTCCTCAGGATTACCCTGTGGTACTGCCTTCTGGCTCCTGTGCCGGCATGATGAGAGAGCACTACCCGGAGCTGTTTACCGGTCAACCGGAAGAAGCGCTGGCGAAAAATGTCGCTAACCGGGTATATGAGCTGACGGAATTTCTGATGCATGTCTGTCATATCAGGCTGGAAGACAAAGGCGAGCCTGTGAAGGTTGCCATGCATACTTCCTGCAGCGCCCGCCGTGAAATGGGGTTGGGCGACGTAGGTCCTGCTTTGTTGGGACAGCTGGATAATGTTGAGCTGGTGGAGCAGGCCCGGATTAAAGAATGCTGTGGTTTTGGAGGGGCTTTTTCTGTCCGCCACCCCGAGATTTCAGAAGCGATGGTCACCGATAAAGTGGAAGCCATTGATGCCACGGGTGCTGACTCTATGATTACCAGTGATTGTGGTTGCATGATGAATATCACAGGCGCTGCTGAACATATGAAGAAAGACTTTAAAGGCGAGCATATCGCCAGCTTCCTGTGGAGACGCTGTCATGAGTCATAATCAATCCGCTGCCCAGGGAGCGGTAAAAGCGTTTCACCCCCGTGTACAGGAAGCCATTAATAACCCTCAGATTCGGGCTAATTTCCGTAAGGCGATGGATGGTCTGATGGATAAGCGGCTGGCGGCTTTTCCACAGGATGATGAGTTACAGCAGCTGCGTGATCTGGCGGCAGCCATTCGTCTGCGTGCTTTATCAAAGCTGCCAGAATTGCTGGAGCGTCTGGAAGCGAATCTCACTGCCAATGGTGTGAAAGTGCACTGGGCTGAAAATGGTGATCAGGCCTGTCAGATCATTCTGGATATCTGTCAGCAGAAAAATGCAAAAAGTGTGATTAAAGGTAAATCCATGGTCAGTGAAGAGATGGAGCTGAACCATTACCTGGAAAAACACAATATTGAAGCGCTGGAATCTGATCTGGGCGAATACATCGTGCAGCTGGCAGAAGAAACGCCATCGCACATTATCATGCCAGCGATTCACAAAAACACCGATCAGATCTCGGACCTGATGCACGATAAAACGGGTACGAAAAGATCCCGTGATGTGGAATATCTGACGGCTGAGGCGCGTCAGCAGCTACGTGAGCGCTTTGAGAAGGCCGATATCGGTGTGTCCGGAGTGAATTTTGCTGTGGCGGAAACCGGCACTCTGTGTCTGGTAGAAAATGAAGGTAATGGTCGTCTGACCACAACGGTGCCTCCGGTGCATATTGCCGTGACCGGTATCGAAAAAGTGGTGGAAAACCTGGAAGATGTCACACCACTGCTATCTCTTCTGACCCGCTCCGCGACCGGCCAGCACATCACAACCTATTTCAATATGATCTCCAGTCCCCGTAAAGAGGGTGAACTGGATGGGCCGGAAGAAGTGCATCTGGTACTGGTCGACAGTGGGCGTTCCAATATCTATCAGGATGATGAGTTACTGGATACACTGCGTTGTATCCGTTGTGGCGCTTGTATGAACCACTGCCCTGTTTATACCCGTATTGGTGGCCATGCTTATGGTTACACCTATCCGGGGCCTATTGGCAAGATTCTGATGCCTCACCTGGCCGGGCTGGATGATGCCAAAGATCTGCCGAGTGCCTCCTCTCTGTGCGGTGCCTGTGGCGAAGTCTGCCCGGTCAGAATTCCGATTCCTAAACTCCTGGTTCGTCTGCGTGAAGAGGCCGTGGCCGGTGACAGTCAGCATAACGACTCTGGTGTAAAAGGACGGGGTAGCAAACGCTCAACCTCTGAAAGCCTGATCTGGAAAAGCTGGGCCGGTATGCATAAAAGCGGTGGTCTTTATCGGGCCGGGACGGGTGCTGCGACCGTTTTTCGTGCGCTGATGCCCAATAAAATCGGTGCCTGGACCAAATGCCGGACGGCGCCGAAACTGGCCGCCAGCACCTTGCATCAGCAGGTTAAAGCCCGAGGCAAAAACGGAGGAGAGTCATAATGAGTGCTCGTGATGCCATTCTTAATCGTTTGCGCAATCGCCGGGATGGTGAGCTCACTGCTCCGGTGAGCGATTTCTCTGTTGTTGAAGCTAAGCAGTGGTCAGTCAGTGACAGAGTTGATCTGTTTCAGCAAAAAATAGAATCCGTGCATGCGGAAGTACATCGGGTTAGTCAGACAGACTGGCTGGATAAGCTGAAGGCGCTGGTCCAGGCTAAAGGCCTGAATAATCTGCTGGTGCCGCAAAAAGCTCAGGTGGGTGTGGATATCCGTCAGCAATGGTCTGATGACCTGCCGGAATTACTGAGTTATGGCCAGCCCATTGAAGGCTGGAAGGCAGAGCTGTTTTCTGGTGTGGATGGTGCTGTGACTGATGTACGCAGTGCCATTGCTGAAACCGGCTCTCTGGTGTTATGGCCGGATAATGATCAGCCTCGTCTGATGAGTCTGGTCCCCCCTGTTCATTTTGCCATTGTCGATGCAGATCAGCTGAAAAATACATTTCATGAGGTGATCCGTTCTGAAGGCTGGGTGAATCAGGGCATGCCGACCAATGCATTGCTGATTTCCGGGCCCTCTAAAACAGCCGATATTGAACAGACGCTAGCATATGGGGTTCATGGACCGAAAGAGCTGATTGTACTGATTCGGCAATAAACAGATAAGCCCGGAAAGGGTACTGAAGCGGGTACTGGTATGGCCAGTGCCTGTGTTCTCCAGCTGTTGCATAGAACAGTGGAACTTTGACAGACAACTTGCTATCTGTGGATATATGAATCATCCACAGATGACCGCGTTTCGGGCCAGGCTCGAAGGGCAAACAGCCTGAACAGGGTGGGGATAAGTAATGAAGCAGCAATACCAGGAGCTTTATCAGGAACTGCGTCAGTTTATGCCAGAGGAGCGTCTGATCCATGATGACCTGCGTACTCTGGCTTATGGCACAGATGCCAGTTTCTATCGTTTGATTCCACAACTGGTGGTACGGGTTGATAACGAGGAAGAAGTATCCCGGGTGTTGAAGCTGACGCGGGCTCGCAAGTTGCCAGTCACTTTCCGTGCCGGAGGGACCAGCTTATCCGGTCAGGCGGTGACGGACTCTGTACTGGTGCAACTGAGCAGTAACTGGCGCAACTATCAAATTCATGATCTGGGAGACAGGGTGTCCCTTCAGCCGGGAGTGATCGGTGGTAAGGCCAACGCGCTACTCGCACCTTATCAGCGTAAAATCGGCCCGGATCCGGCATCGATTAATGCTGCTATGATCGGTGGTATTGCCGCCAATAATGCCAGTGGTATGTGTTGTGGTACCGCCCAGAACAGCTATAACACCGTTGATAGCATGCGCTTGATTATGGCGGATGGTACCTTGCTGAATACGGCTGATCCGGATAGCCGGAAAGCCTTTGAGCAGAGTCATGGCGATCTGCTGGCCAGTCTGAAGCAGCTGGGTGAAGAAACCCGGGCAAACAATGAGCTGGCTGAACTTATTCGCCATAAATACCGGCTGAAAAACACCACGGGTTATAGCCTGAACAGCCTGGTAGATTATGCTGATCCATTCGATATTCTGATGCACCTGATGATAGGTTCTGAAGGCACTCTGGGATTTATCAGTGAGGTGACCTATCGCACGGTCGAAGAGCATCCGCTAAAGGCTGCTGCTCTGATTTTCTTCCCGGAGATGGAGTCTACCTGTCGGGCAGTGACATCAATGAAGCCCACGCCGGTTGCTGCGGTTGAGCTGATAGACCGGGCAGGCCTTAAAGCAGTAGAAGATCAGGCCGGTATGCCGGATATTCTGAGAACCCTGGGAGATGAGGCTGCAGCACTTCTGGTCGATGTGCGTGCCAGCACCCGTGAAGAACTGGATCAGAAACTGGCCGAAGTGACGGCAGCGATTGAAGGTATTGAAACCGTTGCACCGATTGAATTTACCGAAGATGCAGAGACCTATGCTCTGTACTGGAAAATTCGTAAAGGGCTGTTTCCGGCGGTCGGTGCTGTGCGTCTGACCGGTACGACAGTGATTATTGAAGATGTTGCTTTTCCTATTGAGCAGCTGGCTGAAGGGGTGCTTGAACTGCAACAGGTGTTCCGTAAATACGGCTATGATGAAGCCCTGCTGTTCGGTCATGCCCTGGAGGGCAATCTGCATTTTGTTTTCACCCAGGGGTTTGATGACGATAAAGAGGTTGAACGCTATAAACTGCTGATGGACGAGGTGGCAGATCTTGTCGCAGTAAAATATAAAGGCTCGCTTAAGGCTGAACATGGGACTGGCCGTAATATGGCACCGTTTGTTGAGCTGGAGTGGGGTAAGGATGCCTATGAGCTGATGTGGAAACTGAAAGCGGCGTTTGATCCTGAGCACCTGCTGAACCCGGATGTTATTCTGACCCGTAACGAAAATTTACACCTGGAAAACTTAAAACCACTACCACCGGCCAGTGAATTAGTGGATAAATGTATCGAATGTGGTTTTTGTGAGTCGTCCTGTCCTTCCCGTAACCTGAGTCTGACACCGCGTCAGCGTATTGTGATCTGGCGGGAAATCAATCGGCTGGAAACAGCCGGTGAAGACGCAGAACGTCTCAGAACCATGGAATCAGAGTATGATTACCAGGGTATCGATACCTGTGCCGCTTGTGGTTTGTGCGAAACCAAATGTCCGGTCAGTATTAATACCGGTGATCTCACCCGTAACCTGCGTCATGAACGAAATAAAGGTTATGCCGGTGTGGCATCCTGGCTGAGTGATCACTTTGAAGGCGTTGCCAGTACATCCCGCACCATGCTTAAGCTCGCGGATGGTGTGCATGCTGCCATTGGCAGTAAAGCGATGTCCACCGTTACCGGAGCAGCCCGGAAATTATCGGGTAATCGGGTTCAGCAGTGGACACCATCCATGCCGAAAGCAACTCCGAAAATGGACACTATACTGAAGCAATACCCACCACGTCAGCAGGGGGACAAGGTGGTTTATCTGCCCAGTTGTGCAACCCGGATTATGGGGGCTGCCCGTAATCAGGGGGAAGATCGTTCCACACCGGAAGTCGCAATGAGTCTGCTGAATAAGGCCGGTTTCAGTGTGACCTTCCCGGAGAATCTGGGTGCGCAGTGCTGCGGCATGCCATTCCGAAGTAAAGGTCAGTTCGATGCGGCGGATGCCAGAATCACTGAACTGAACCAGGCTTTATTAAAAGCCACCGATAACGGGCGATATCCGGTGTTCTGCGACACCAGTCCCTGCCTGATGCAAATGCGTGACAAGCTGGATAGCCGTTTACGACTGTATGAACAGGTTGAGTTTATTCATGACTTTGTTCTGCCGCGTTTGACGTTCACCTCGAAAAAAGAGCGTATTGCTCTGCATGTCACCTGTAGCACCACAAAAATGGGACTGGCTGATAAGTTTATCGCTCTGGCGCAGGCTTGTGCCAGAGAGGTCGTTATCCCGCCAGATATCACCTGTTGCGGATTTGCAGGCGATAAAGGATTTTCTCAACCTGAACTGAACGCTTCTGCATTGAAAGATCTGCCAGAAGCGGTAGCTGGCTGTGAGGAGGGGTATTCCAACAGCCGGACCTGTGAGATAGGACTGAGTGAACACAGTGGTATTCCTTACCAGTCTATTATCTACCTGGTCGATCGTCTGACCGAAAGCAGCACGGCAGACTGATTTCCAGTCACAGGGCAGATTCAGGATACTGCATGGTTATGGACAGATCACGGCTCGGTCTGGTTTACCTTCTTGTCAGGTAATCCGGACCTTCTGATAACAACAACAATGGAGTCTGCACTGCAGGTTTCCCAGGAGCCCTGACAATGAGTCTGAATCTCTCATTACGTCAAAAACTGATCGCTATCGTTCTCGTGGTTATTCTCGGGTTTGGTGCGATGGGTCTTTATACAATCCAGAGTCTGAATGGCCTGACCGAGGCATCTGAGCATGTTTCCCGTCTGGGAGAAGCTTCGCAATCTGTTGGTAACCTTCAGGTACGTTTACTGCAATTTGAAAAACAAAGAGATAGCGCCAGCCCGGAAACGATTACTGCGATAGAGCAGACACTGAAAGCTTTACAAAGTGATGGCATTGCTCAGCTGACGGCGGTAGAGCAGGCTATCGATGATCAGAGGGCCAGTGCCCTGATCAGAGAAAATAAAGCGGTTTTAGGTCCTTATCTGAATCAGCTGGGCCAGTGGATTGAAACCCGCAAAGCACTGGGGCTGAGCCCTGACAGCGGTAATCTGGGTCAGATTGAAAAAGATGCTGCTGAGCTGTTAAGCGAAATTGAGGTTTTTGGTTCGTTTGCAGCCCGTTTAAGGGAAGTCCGGGCGAAGGAAAAAGATTTTCTGATCTATCCCAATGATGAACAGAAAGCTGAAGTCATTAAAACACTGGAACAGTTGCGTACCGATATCCGGGCTATGGCATTTGACGATATTTTCTTTCCTTTTGTGGATAAGTACGAAGCGACGCTGAATAGTGTGATTCAGTTACGCCAGCAGCTGGCTGGGCTGGATCAGAATCTGGCCAGTGCTCGTCAGCAGGTATCTGGTAATATGCAGTCTGCGACAGATTACCTGCAGAATAATTTGCTGAAGTCAGCTCAGCAGCATGCTGCCGAAGAATCGGCTTCAACCCGCTGGTCCGTGTTGATTGGCAGTCTGGTGCTGGCCAGCGTCATCGGACTGATCGTTACCTCTGTGGCGATGTCCATTGCCCGGAATATGAAGCAGGCACTGGCAGCACTGAATGAAGTCGCTCATGGTAACCTGACCTCTTCCTGTCGCGAAAATGGTAATCAGCAGGATGAGTTTAACCAGCTGGCCAGAGCGACAAATACGATGACATCAGGTTTGCATGATGTGGTCGGGCATCTGGTGCAGAGTAATCAGGATCTGAAACAAACCGCGGACAGTATGGATGGTTCTGTTCAGCAGATTGTTCAGGGCAGTCAGATGATCAGTGATCGCAGTAGCTCTCTGGTGGCGGCTACAGAGCAAATCAGTGCGACAGCAGATCAGGTAGCTGAAACCACACAGCATGTCAGTGAATCTGCTCAGAATGCTTTTGATACTGCACACCGGGGCGCTCAGGTGATCAGTGAAGCGATCCAGGCGCTGGCCGATGTGGCTGAAGTGGTCGAGGAGACCAGTCATTCTGTTGAAGCACTTGGAGCACGCTCTAAAGAGATTGATGTGGTAATTGATCTGATCGTTGGCGTGGCTGAACAGACCAATCTGTTGGCGCTGAATGCGGCGATTGAGGCTGCCAGAGCCGGTGAAGCCGGGCGTGGTTTTGCTGTGGTGGCCGATGAGGTCCGTACTCTGGCTGAACAGACAGTAAAAGCCACCAGTGATATCACAGCTAAGGTTGAAGCCATCCAACAGGACACCCACAAGGTCATTGAATCCATGCAGCGTAGTAAGCAGAGAGTGGATCAGGGCCGGGCTCTGGGGGATCAGGCGGTCTCTGCTGTGCAGGATATTGAGCGCCAGACCCGTGAAGCGGCGGATCAGACAGAAGAGATTATGAATGCGGTCAGAGAAGTGGCTATGACCACTCGTCAGATGGCTCAGGATATGGATCAGATCTCCAGTGAAATTGATCAGAATCATCAGGCGACAGCACAGATTGTTGCTGCCAGTCGGGCGGTTCATGAGCGCGCTGAACAGCTGGAAGGGCTGACCACACGATTCAGAATATAGCCCGGAGCCAGAGGGCTTCGGAGCACAACAGCAGGAAAAAGGTGAACTATGCTTCCGGAAATTAATACTATCGTTTACGCCACTACATTAGGCAAAAACACCCGTCCGGTTTTCCGTCATGCAGTGAAGCTGGCCCGTACCTATAATGCCCGCATTATTATGGTGCATGCTCTGGAGCCTGTAAGTGAATTTGGACACGCAATTATTGAGCACTATCTGCCAAAAGAAGCTCTGGAGGAGATTCACGAGCAGGGCATGACCCGTGTCCGGGAAACCATGCAGCAGCGTGTGCAGTCTTTCAGAGATGAAGAGCTGAAAGACCTGCCGGATACTGATCAGCTGACGGTGGATCTGGTGGTTGAAGAGGATAATCCGGTTGAGCTGGTACTCAGAACAGCAAAGGCTGAGCAGGCTGACCTGGTGGTGATTGGTTCACATAGTCATCACGGTATGTTTGGCCAGAAACTTCTGGGAGATACAGCTCAGCAAATCAGTCTTCATAGTAAGGTACCTGTATTGCTTGTACCGAATGATCATAGCTGATAATGGTGCGTGAGTCCCTGGCTTTTCGTGTGAAAAAAGTCCGATCTCCTGGGATTCTGACTGAAATTAAGCAGTATATGATGGTTACTGTGCATTAGGGGGGCGATTGCTCCCCGTTTTTCTTTCTGGCTTATGTCGTGCTTTCGGGTAAAGACCTGCCAGCTCCGCTATCAAAAGGATATGTTCTGGAGGTGTCCGTGTTAGCAGAAAAGTTATTATTGACGGTTTTTCCTCTGTTTGCTGTTGTCGCAGCGGGCGCACTATACGGGCGCTGGAAGCAGACGGATATATCAATCGCCAATCGAATGAACATGGATGTGTTTGTCCCGGCTCTGGTCTTTTCAGTACTGGCCGATAAATCCTTCGATCTGCTGGCTTATCAGGATCTGGCATTGGCAGCAGGTTTGATTGTACTGGGGTCAGGTCTTGTTCTTCTGCCTCTGATCAGCCTGACAGGCTGGAGTCTTAAAACCTTTATTCCTCCTATGATGTTCAATAATACGGGGAATATGGGCATTCCACTGATTGTTCTGGCATTCGGTGAGGAAGCTCTGCCTGCTGCTGTGATTGTGTTTATTGTTGAGATGCTGCTGCATTTCAGTGTCGGGTTATATATTCTTGATCACAGAACCCGGTTAAGTGCCATGCTGAAGATGCCCGTCGTTCAGGCAACAATACTGGGTTTTGCTTTCAGCTTTATGAACTGGAGTCTGCCTGAAGCTCTGGCTATTCCTATGGATATGCTGGGGCAGATATCGATTCCCCTGATGCTGTTTACGCTTGGCGTTCGTTTGTTGTCCGTGGATTTGTCTGACTGGCGTATCGGGCTGGCCGGAGCCATTCTCTGCCCTTTATCCGGCTTGCTGGTTGCCTGGCTGGCTGGTTTCATCTGGTCATTTGATAGTCAGCAATGGGCGATCCTGCTGGTATTCAGTGCTTTGCCTCCCGCTGTTCTGAATTATATGGTTGCTGAGCAATATAATCAGGAACCGGCCCGAGTTGCTTCAATCGTTTTGTTGGGCAATTTTGCCAGCATACTGACCTTGCCTGTGGTGCTGGCCTGGGTACTGTAGAAGGCCTGCTTTATCTATGCGCTGAGATCGGTGATCTGTCCGGTAAGCAGGGCATTCAGAATGCCGCGTAGTTCTGAAAAGCCCTGTGGGATAACGCTTTATTTTATATTAATCTGGTGGCCGGATGCTGGCATAACAGGCTATTCCAGGTTATACGTTTATATAGTGTCAAAACCTGTCCGAGGACATCGCTATGCTGTTTAAACAGGATGATACAGCGGCGGTAGAAGATTCCCTGCCTCCCTGGAAAGTGCTGATTGTTGATGACGAGCCGGATATTCACTCTGTGACTAAAATGGCGCTGCGCAAGTTCCGGCTGAATGAGCGAGGGCTGAGTTTTCTGCATGCTTATTCAGGAGAAGAAGCACGCCAGATTATGGCGCAACACTCAGATATTGCTGTGATCTTTCTTGATGTAGTCATGGAAAGTGATGATGCCGGGCTGCAGGTGGCGCGCTATATAAGAGAAGAGCTGGATAATCAGTTCAGTCGAATTGTTCTCAGAACAGGGCAGCCAGGTCAGGCTCCGGAGAGCCGGGTGATTGTTGAATATGACATCAACGATTATAAAGAAAAAACCGAACTTGATAACAATAAACTATTTACTACCACTTATGCCGCTCTGAGAGCTTACCGGGATATTGAGCTGGTTGATGAGGCTCGGCGTTATCAGGAACGCAGTCGAAAAGGTCTGGAGCATGTTTTGCACGCTTCAGCCAGTTTATTTGAACAACGCTCTCTGAAAGAGTTTGCCAGCGGCTTGCTTCTGCAGATTGCTTCATTACTTCACGTCAGTGAAGACAGTGTCCTTTTGCAGTGTGATGGTTTGTCCGGTCTTAAAAATCTGGCGGATAATGAACTGCATATTCTGGCAGCCAGTGGTTCTCTGCAAGGGATCAGTGAGATGCCTGAAGACGTTGTTGAGGGTATTCAGGCGGCAATGAACAGTCAGCGTAGCCAGCTGATTAATGACAGCTTTATTGGCTATTTCCCCAGTAAGCAGGACAAGGTAACTTTGTTGTATATTAAAGGTGTGAAAAATATTGATGAACTGGATCAGCAGTTGATGGATATCTTTTCTACCAATGTCAGCATCGCCTTTGAAAACTTACTGCTGGATAAAGAGATTGAAGATACTCAGGCTGAGTTGATTCACCGTCTGGGAGATGTGGTCGAAAACCGCTCTAAAGAAGCTGCTAATCATGTGGTGCGCATGGCTGAATTCAGTTATGTGTTAGGTAAAAAAGCGGGGCTTTCAGATGGTGATGCAGAATTACTGCGTAAAGCCTCTCCAATGCATGACCTGGGTAAAATCGGTATACCGGATTCTGTGCTACTGAAGCCGGGTAAGCTGGATGCGGATGAATGGCAGGTGATGCAATCCCATGCCAGGCTGGGTGCTGAGATGCTGGCCGGGTCTGAACGCCCCTTACTGCACGCTGCAGCTATTATTGCTGAGCAGCATCATGAACGTTTTGATGGCTCCGGTTACCCGAAAGGCCTGTCTGGCAGCGATATTCATTTATATGCTCGTATTGTTGCTATCGCGGATGTGTTTGATGCTCTGATACATAAACGTTGCTATAAAGAGCCCTGGCCGATGGAGAAGGTGTTACAGTTGCTGGAAGATGAAAAGGGTAAGCACTTTGATCCAGAGCTGGTCGAGCTGTTTCTGGCGAATCTGGATGAGATGCTGGAAATCAGTAAGCGCTATCCTGATTTGCACTAAGATGCTCAGATCCTGAGAGTTTGTGCTGAATCAGGAAGGTCAGGTATCGGGATCCAGTATAACATCTGTGGTCCTGATCATCAGAAAAGCATAAAAAAACGCACTTCAGATGAAGTGCGTTTTTCAGAAAACCAGAAGAGAAGCGGGTTCTCTTAGTCTTCGTAACGCTGCATGATCAGAGTGGCGTTAGTACCACCGAAACCAAAGCTGTTAGACATCACGCGGTTCAGTTTCACACCTTCACGCAGTTCCGTCACAATATCCAGACCTGCGGCCTGTTCATCCAGCTCTTCAACGTTGGCAGATGCCGTGATGAAATCATTCTGCATCATCAGCAGGCTATAGATCGCTTCCTGTACACCGGTTGCACCCAGAGAGTGGCCCGTCAGAGATTTGGTAGAGCTCATTGCAGGGCTGTTGTCACCAAACACTTCACGGACTGCTTTCAGCTCGGCAACGTCACCGACAGGGGTGGAAGTACCATGAGTGTTGATATAGTCAACACTGCCTTCAACGGTAGACAGGGCCTGTTCCATGCAGCGCTGTGCGCCTTCACCGGAAGGAGCGACCATATCATAACCGTCAGACGTTGCACCATAGCCTACGACTTCGGCGTAGATCTTGGCACCACGGGCTTTAGCGTGTTCCAGCTCTTCCAGAACCAGCATGCCGCCACCGCCTGCGATAACAAAACCATCACGGTTTGCATCATACGCACGAGAGGCCTGATCCGGTGTTTCATTGTACTTCGTTGACAGTGCACCCATAGCATCAAACAGGCAGCTCAGGGTCCAGTGCTCTTCTTCACCGCCACCGGCAAAGATGATGTCCTGTTTACCCAGCTGAATCTGTTCTACACCGGCACCAATACAGTGAGCACTGGTGGCACAGGCAGAAGAGATGGAGTAGTTCACACCCTTAATTTTAAAGGGTGTGGCCAGACAGGCAGATACCGTACTGCCCATAGTACGGGTAACACGGTATGGGCCTACACGGCGCAGGCCTTTCTCGCGCAGGATGTCGGCAGCCTCAACCTGGTCAGCTGAAGATGCGCCACCAGAACCGGCAATCAGGCCAGTACGGACATTAGACACCTGCTCTTCTGTCAGACCGGAATCTTCAATCGCCTGTTGCATAGACAGGTAGGCATAACCGGCTGCATCGCCCATAAAGCGTTTCAGCTTACGATCAATCAGCTCATCCAGGTTAATATCAACAGAGCCAGAAACATGGCTACGAAACCCACGTTCTTTGTACTCTTCATTGAACTTAATACCAGAGCGACCCTGGCGCAGTGAGTCCAGAACTGAGGCAATGTCATTACCCAGGCAGGACACAATGCCCATACCGGTTACTACTACACGTCTCATGATATGTCCTCTGAAATTAGAAACTGTCTGTTGAGGTAAACAGACCTACACGCAGATCTTTAGCGGTATAGATCTCCCGACCATCAACGGAAACACTACCATCAGCAATGCCCAGGCACAGCTTACGGGAAATGACACGTTTCATGGTGATCTTATAAGTAACTTTCTTCGCGGTTGGCAGAATCTGGCCGGTGAATTTCACTTCACCACTGCCCAGCGCACGCCCTTTGCCCGGATTACCAATCCAGCCAAGGAAAAAGCCAACCAGCTGCCACATAGCGTCCAGGCCCAGACAACCGGGCATGACAGGGTCTCCAGGGAAATGGCAGTCAAAGAACCACAGATCCGGTGTAATATCCAGCTCTGCAATAATTTCACCTTTGCCATGTTCACCGCCATCATCAGTAATACTGACGATGCGATCTAGCATGAGCATATTCGGAGCAGGTAACTGAGCATTACCCGGGCCAAACAGCTCCCCCTGGCTGCATTGCAGCAACTCTTCACGGTTGTACGAATTTTGCTTGGTCACAGAAAAAATCCAGTGGTTGTTATACGTTTTCTGTCATGAATAATCCGGCATAGTCTAAATCTTGTCAGCCCGGATTGCACGTTTGCCAGGTCAATAAAAAGGCCAATAGCCTGATTCTACGCCTGTCCCGGTGGTTTTCGGGAGCTATTTTCCTGTCAGTAAGAAATGTAAAAAGCCAGTATTAATGCCTGTTTGGGCAGTGAATAATCAGTTACTCAAACGTTTGAATTCTTCCATAGCAAGCTGGCGACTTTTTTTCAGATCGGTCATAGGTTCAGGATATAAAATAGCGCCAATATCAGGCTTTATACGTTTTTTGGCGGGTAAATCAGCCAGCTCTGGCAGGAAAGTTGCGATAAATTTACCTTCAGCATCAAAGCGTTCAGCCTGACGATACGGACTGAGTAAACGAAAATACGGTACAGCATCAGTTCCTGTTGACGCAGCCCATTGCCAGCCTCCATTGTTAGATGCCAGATCGGCATCAATCAGGTGCTGCATAAACCAGTATTCGCCTTCTCTCCAGTCGATCAGTAAATACTTACTCAGAAATACAGCGACCAGCATTCTCAGACGGTTATGCATCCAGCCGGTCTGTATAAGTTGTCGCATAGCGGCATCAACCAGTGGAAAACCGGTCTTGCCTTGTTGCCAGCGCTTGAGATCATTCGGAGCATGACGCCAGCGAATGGCGCGGGTTTCAGGCTTGAAAGGCTGTCTTTTGCACAGATCAGGATAGAGCACCAGTAAATGACGGTAAAACTCCCGCCAGAGTAGTTCATCACACCAGCAGCTTGCGGCCTGCTGATATTGAGGATCTACTGCTTGCACCTGACGGGCAGCCAGCCAGCAGCTTCTGACAGACAGTTTGCCACAGGCCAGCGCTGCGGATAGCTTACTGGTGCCTGTTTGATCTGCCGGATAATCCCGTGCCGTGTCATATTGCTGAATACCTTCAGTACAAAAGCGGTCCAGTGTTTGCAGAAGTTGTTGTTCTGATGCAGGCCATTGCTGTTGAATCTGATCCGCTGAATGACTTTCCGGTTGCCAGAGTGGCCATTCGCTGGCATTCAGTTCAATGAAAGGCTGTTGTTGGGATAAATTTACTGTGGCATCAGGCCAGGTTGTGACCGGGTGAGATTCCAGCCAGTTCAGGCATTGTTTTCTGAAGGCAGAGTAAACCCGATAAGGAGTACCATCTTTCTTCAGTAGCTGGCCCATCGGGATCAGGCTCTGGTCGTTAAAAAAGTGGCACTTAATTCCTATTGCTCCGGCGCTGGCAATAAGCTGTGCATCACGGTGCCTTTCATTTAACTCTGGTTCTTCACAGGCCAGTATCTGAGAGATCGATAATACCTGACACAGTTTTAGCAAATAATGGATCTGTCCGGCAAAATCAGATACATCCAGCGTCAGCAGAGGGATGTTACGAGACTTCAGGGTTTGTTGCAGATCCAGTACACAGCGTTCAGTATAACGTTGCTTGTTGCTTCCCCAGTCATGCTGCTGCCATTGTTTTTCCGGCCGCATGAAGCAGGCGATAACTTCTGCAGGCTGCCCGTTATCGGATGGCTGGCAGGCCGAGAACAGGGCGGGATTATCATGTATCCGAAGGTCAGAACGAAACCATACCAGGCGTCTTTCCGGCTGAATTATCTGATCCGTATTCATAGTTGGCTGCTTATTCCTGAGATATAAAATTCAGTTCAGACCATGACGTACATGCCTGCCATGGCATTGAATCCCCCTGATGCAATACACAGGCTGCGCCGGAAAGATACAGAGGGCTTTTGAGACTGTTCAGCATCTGATGCTCACTTTTACTGAATTCAGGAAGCTTCTCCCGGGTGAACAATACGATGCCCGTCAGATTTTTTTGCTCTTCCAGCAGATGCAGGAATGACCATTCCGGCAGGCTATCGAGCATAAGTACCGGAATATTCAGGTCGGCACAGGTCAGAGCGGTCAGACATAACTCCGGGTCCATAGTTTGTCCGGGGACCGGCGCCAGTAACCAGACCGGGCGTGTTGCTGAGGGCATGTTTCTATGGCTCAGACGGATTCCTGTACGGTTTCTTAGCCAGGCATAAAATTGTATCCGGATCAGTTGCTGATACTCTCCGGCGCGATAGATGAAATCGAGTAAGGGAGGCCAGAAAAACTGATTCAGCATCTGTACGGGATAGATCGCTGTTAACTGATTCAGTTGCTGGTCAAAGCGGGTGATCAGTCCCTGACTGAGCCAATCTGCTGACTGGCTGACTAATCCTGACCATTCCGGCATTTCTGTATCGGTCACAGCAAAGTCTGTACCGGATGATGTTGTCTGATTGTCCAGCAGAGCTTTGACCTGGCTGACAGCGACTCCCCTTTCCAGCCACTCTTTGATCCTGAATATACGCCTGAGATCGTCTTCCCTGTACATTCTGTGCCCCTTGGCGGTTCGTTCCGGCTGAATCAGTCCATAACGGCGTTCCCATGCCCGCAGAGTAACAGGGTTGATACCTGTCTGTTCAGCAATCAGCCGTATTGGAAATAGCCGTTTTTCCTGTGTTTCCGGGGATGTGCTCTGATTCCCGGATGTATGCATCAATGTCGCCATAAAAGCCTGCCTGTCTCTACTTTTTTCTATCTATCGCTGTTCTTCACCTGTCATCGCCAGGGCTTCCGGGTATGGAAACAGATAACGATAGTTACCGGCATAGTCACAGCCATGAACTTCAAAAAGATGCCGCATCAGTACCAGAGGTGCGATCAGAGGAATCTGTCCGGTGCGATACTGATCAATCGTATCCCTGAGGTGCTGACGCTCTTTACTGCTCAGTGATTTTTTAAGATACCCCTGCAGGTGCATCAGGGCGTTAGTGTGATTTTTACGGCTGGCTGGCTGCTTCAGTATGGCCATCATTCTGGGCAGATATTCTTCTGCTTTTTCAGCGATATTCTCTTTGTTGACGCCAGCCAGCCAGGCTCCGATATCACGGTAAGCCTGCTGGTTATGGGCCATTAATAAAGGCTTGTACTGGGTATGGAACTCAATCAGTTTACCCGGAGTGATACCCTCTCTTTTCATAACCTGCCAGCTGCTATAGGCGAAAACCCGGGTGAGAAAACTTTCCCGTAATACCGGATCATTCAGGCGACCACTTTCTTCGGTTGGCAAAGCCGGATAGGTTTCCATGATCGCTTCTGCAAAGACACCACTTTTCCGAACATCCGCCAGATGACCATTAAGCCGATACACTTTGACTCTTTCCATACCGCAGCTGGGTGATTTGCCGAGAAAAATATAGCCACAGAGATGATCCAGCTTTGGAACGGTTTCCTGTGTAAAAGATTCCAGAACTTCGGTGTAATCATCATCACTGCGAGTGCCCCTCACCCGGATGCCTTCAGCTTCTCTGTCAACCAGTCTGATGGGTTCTCTTGGAATCCCCAGGCCTGCTCCGGCTTCTGGGCATACAGGGACGTACTTGACGTATTTTCCCAGAGTGTCTGTGCAGAAACGGGACTTCTTGTGCCCCCCATCAAAACGAACCTCGCTGCCCAGAAGGCACTGACTGATACCTATACGAATCTCATTTTCCGGGAATAGCAATGAACTCAGATCAGACATACAGCACCTCCTGCCTGTCAACCAGAATCAGTATATGTAACGATTTCTGGTCATGTTTAGGTGTAAAATATGTCTTAATAATTGTACAAAAAAAACAATTTGTACAATTATTTTTTGTCTGAAAAGTCCAGATTCGCAATAATATTAACCAGTGCGGATTGCATAACAGGGTGCAGACCGACGGGATCATGTAATGTGATTGTCAGATCTGGCCTGACTTTATTCAGCTGTTCGATCTGCGCTGGGACATCTGTTCTCAGGTGTCTTCCGGCAGCAAAAAACAGTGGCACAATCTCGACATTTTCATAGGTGCCAGGTGCTATTGACCCTATGACACTCTCCAGTGACGGCTGACACAGCTCCATGTATGCCAGAGCAACCGGGTGTGACTGGGCTCCCGCGATGTTTCGGGTAAGTTGTTCAAATGGCTTTTGCCATTCAGGGTCACTGCTGCCATGAGCCAGCAGTATCAGAAAAGCTTTTTCAACAGACATAATCGACTTAATAAAACACTACGTAAAAGTTATACAAATTAAGATTTATGAATAATACTGAAAACTGACACATTATTCTGGTGCAACTTTGTTGCTGTCCTGCTATGCCGACGTTATTCAGTACCCAAAAACCTCAGCGACGTTCCGTTACGCAGAACTATACTCTCTGATACAGGACAAGGTGGTGAGTTATGAATATTCTGATTACCGGAGCAACAGGCTTTATCGGTAAAGCCTTATGCCATGCTCTTATTGAACAGGGACACAATTTATACGTGATCAGCCGGAAACCGGATCAGGTTAACCGGATACTGGGTTGTACTGTTATAGCCTCGGCCGATCCGTTTTGCTGGCTGGATATTCCTATGGATGCTGTGATCAATCTGGCTGGTGCACCGATTGCCGATGCCCGATGGAGTGAACATCGGAAAGAATTGCTGATAAATAGCCGTATTGGTCCCACCCGTCAGCTGATCAGCTACATTGAGCAGTGTAGCCATAAACCAGAGGTACTGATCAGTGGCTCAGCAATAGGCATTTATGGTGCTCATGGGGATGATGATGTCAGGGAGGACAGTCACTGCAACGATGATTTTGCACACCGCTTATGTCAGTTATGGGAGGCCGAAGCTATGGCGGCCGAGACATATGGCGTCAGGGTCTGCATACTCAGAACTGGCCTGGTTCTTGGGAGAGATGGCGGTATGCTATCCCGATTGTTAACACCTTTCCGATTAGGGTTAGGGGGACATATCGGAAGCGGACTACAGTATATGCCGTGGATTCACAGACAGGACCTGCTGCGCATTATTACTTTCCTGATCGATAGAAAAGATCTGAGTGGCGCTTTTAATGGCACTGCACCGGTGCCTGTTCGCAATAACACTTTCAGCCGGATACTGGGAGCAGAATTGAAACGCCCTGTCCTGTTACCTGTGCCAGGTATTGTTCTCAGACTGGCTCTGGGGGAAATGTCACAACTTATGCTCAGAGGCGCAAAAGTTATCCCCTGGCGCCTTCAGGAAAATGGATTTGAGTTTGAGTATTCAACGCTGCGGCCTGCTTTACAGGAAATTCTGTAAAACATTGTAATTCCTGCCCCTGAAGGGCTAACTCTTTATTTGAAAACATACGGTTTTTGTTATCATGCAATCGGTGATAAAAGATAAAAAAACAGCACGCTGATCACGGATTCAGTGAATTAAGGGTTTCTGAATGTCTCAAGAGACGGTCGAATATCAGACAAATCAGACAGATGAGTATGTTAATCATCTGGCCACGGTGGAAGAATCCCACCCGACAACGGCAGTAGAAGATATCTATAATGACCAGGGGGTTCTGCTGCTGAGCAAGGGTTCGGTCATTACTAAGCGCGTGGCGAACCTGCTGATTCATCATCAACTGAAGAAGGATCTGGATCAGTCGATTCATGTGTCTGATACTCTGACGGTGTTTGATCTGCTGAATCAGATTCTGGAGCTGGTAGAAGGCGAGCAGGAGCTGAAGTTGTTGCATGAGCATCTCAGCTTTGAAGTCACTTTGCGACAACAGCTGTTTGATAAACCAATTCCCTCTCAGGTGTTGCAACGTCTGACGGTAATGAAAGAAGTCATGCCTGATGTTTACCAGCGCAGCCTGTTTTCGGCCTGGCTGGTACCTCTGTTGTGCAAACATCAGGATGTCCCGCAACGAGTGTATTTTTCCGCTTTTTCTGCCGGGCTGGCACATGATATTGGTCTGATGCATATTCCGGTTGAAGCCGCGACAGCCAGGCACAGTCTGAACTTTCAGCAATGGCGGGCGCTGAAGACGCATCCTATTGTTGCGCGTATGATTCTGGATGGCCGAAAAATCTATGATGCGGATGCGCTGGATGCCGTCAGTGATCATCATGAACGTTATGATCGTTCAGGCTATCCTGCGATGAAAGCATCGCATCAGCTGAATCAGCTGAGTCAGCTGGTAGGTATGGCTGATAAATTGTATGAGCTTTACTTTGATGCTGAGCATGGCAGGAAGACTATACGAGCCTGGATTCCTTTTCTGGAAGTCAATCTGGGGACGTTCGGTGCTGAAAACACCGAGCTGGTGCTGGGGCTACTGAAAAAGTCTGAAATAACGCAGCATCTGCATGAGCGGGAGTTGCCAGAGGCTGATACCGGGCAACTGATTAAGCAGAATGGCCAGATCTCTGAATTTTATAAACTGGCTTATCAACTGAATGATATTGCCAGTCAGTACCCGCGTTCTAAGGTTGCCCGTGGAATTATGGAAATGCAGGTTCAGCTGCGCTGGTTACAGGATTCTGCGGGGTTAGGCTCTGATCATTTACAGGAATGGCTGGAATGGTGTGAGAAAAACCCGACAGATGGCAGCCAGCAGGAGCTGGTTGAGATATCTGAACTGTTAGGTGATCTGCGCTGGCGTTTCCGAAGATTGTGGCGACTGGCTGTGGAACTGTTCTGGAGCGATAAAACCCAGGCCAGTCATAAACCTGAACTGAAACAGATATTTGATGGTATGACCCCTCTTCTGCCTTGTCCGGGGCGTTTTGATCTGGATGCACCAATGGAAGATGAAGAAGAAGCAACATCCTGATGATTTGAAACCAGATCTGTCTGAAATGGAAAATGCCTGCATCAGAGCAGGCATTTTTATTTCCATTCAGCCGTTGTGATTACGCCGTGACGATCACCCGGATTCCTTCAATAGTGATACGTGCATTTTCAATGGCATCGGCCGCGGCCAGATACTCCATTTCCAGTGCTTTTACCTCAATATCACGTACCGACGGATTCACTTCCTTCAGGGCTTTAATACGTTGTAATTCGGGATATAGCAGTGACTGCATCTTCAGTTGCGCGTCTTCAATCAGTGTTGGCAGATGATCGTTAGCCAGCTCTTCCGCTTTATCTGCCAGGGTACGAATCTGTTCCTGGCGCAGTTTGACGACTTCTCTGGCCGTTGCTTTTTTCAGTTTGCTCAGTTTAGGTGCCAGGCCGTCAAAACCAACTTTAGCCGCCAGGTTATTGCCTCGTTCATCCAGCAGGAAGCGCAGTGTACCAGGTGGCAGGTAGCGGCCAATATGCAGATGTTTCGGTGCGGAGCAATTTACACTGGCAATCACTTCCAGTAGCAGAGTACCTTCCGGTAAGGCTTTGGTTTTAAACAGGCTGACTGCGCTGTTACCCAGCTCGCTGTTGATAATCTGATCCTGTAAAGCCAGAACAAAAGGGTGTTCATGGCTGAAGAATTGTAGTTCTTCTCTGACCAGAGCAACGTCGCGATAGGTGGTCATAGAGAAGCCTTCTTCGCTGTCTAAGCCTGGCAGATCACCGTTCAGCATATGTTCACCAGGCGTCAGATGCCAGCTGACCGCACTGGTCTCTTCACTGTTGACGCCAAATACATTCATGGCATCTTCCAGCCATTTAAACAGAGCGTCAGGATCATCCTGCTGTTCAATATCGTCTACCAGACTGGCAGCAATATCAGGTCGACAGGCATTACGCTCCAGCAGCTTGTCTCTGCCTGCCTGCATCGCGGCATTCAGGATTGTTTTACGTTCTGTTGTTTCATTCAGTGTCTGTTTCAACAGATCATCTTTACCGGAGACAATGGCTTTCTCCAGCGTTTCACCGAATTCTGCAAACAGTGCTGAAGCAGCCGGGCAGGGTGCTGCAAATGCATTGAGTCCCTGATCGTACCACTGCAGCATGCTTTCCTGACCGGTATCGGTGAAGTAAGGCACATGAATCTGGATATCGTGTTGCTGACCGATACGATCCAGACGCCCGATACGTTGTTCCAGCAGGTCCGGGTTGGCTGGCAGGTCAAACAACACCAGGTGGCGGGCAAACTGGAAATTACGGCCTTCACTACCAATTTCAGAACAGATCAGTACCGGAGGGCCTGCGTCGTGATCGGCGAACCAGGCTGCGGCACGATCACGTTCCAGAATACTCAGGCCTTCATGGAAAGCGGGGGCGTGAATACCTGTTGCTTCCTTCAGGGCGTTGGATAGTGTCATGGCAGACCCTGCACTGTGGCAGATCAGCAGGGTTTTTTCATCGCCATAATCACGGATATGATCCAGTAGCCAGTTAAAACGAGGATCAAATTCGCACCAGGTATCTTGCAGAATGCCTGGCAGGGTGCTTTCAGGAGACAGGTGCGCCTTTAAGCCACCCTGATTCATAGGTGCCCGGTACTGTGATGGCAGCTCCAGTGCATGAGTATGCAATTCACGCTGCTTAAAACCAGTGACGGTATCCCGTGTATTACGGAACAGAACACGCCCGGTACCATGGCGGTCCAGTAACTGATTCTGCAGCTGCTGACGGGCTGATGTCTTCTGCTCTTCATCGGATTCTGTCTGGGTCAGCAGGTCCAGTAGCGCCTGAGCATCACTCTCCGGCAGCAGATCACGTAATGCGCTGATATCACCAGCAGACAGTGAGTCCTGCTCCAGTTTATCCAGTGCTTCAGCAATCGGCTGGTACTGTGCTTCTTCCTGCTCAAACTCGGCAAAGCTGTTGTAACGCTCCGGGTCCAGCAAGCGCAGGCGGGCAAAGTGACTGCTTTTTCCCAGCTGTTCTGGTGTGGCTGTCAGCAACAGCAGCCCCGGTGTGTCCTGAGCCAGGCTTTCAACACAGCTATAAGCTGCGCCTGGTGCTTCTTCATTCCATTCCAGGTGATGGGCTTCATCCACCACCAGCATATCCCACTCTGCACTGACAGCCTGCTGATGCAATTCCGGGTGATCTGTTAACAGCTCCAGGCTACAGATGACCAGCTGGGCCTGTTCGAAGGCGTTTTTGCCCGGATACTGGGCGCAACGCTCATAGTCATACAGGCTGAACTGCAGATTGAAACGGCGCAGCATTTCAACCAGCCACTGATTCTGTAACGACTCAGGCACAATGATTAAGATACGATCAGCCCGGCCTGTCAGCAGTTGCTGGTGCAGGATCAGACCGGCTTCAACGGTTTTACCCAGGCCCACTTCGTCAGCCAGTAATACCCGCGGCGCATAGCGACTGGCAACAGTATTAGCGATGTACAACTGATGAGGAATCAGCGCCATACGGGCGCCACTGAGTCCCTGAATAGCGGAGCGGCTTTGCTGATCTTTTTTCTGCAGGGTGCGATAACGCAGATTAAACCAGTCATTACGATCAATCTGGCCGGTCAGCAGGCGATCCTTCGCTTTCTGAAAGCGAATATGGTTGCTTAACAGAGATTCTCCCATCTCTGTTTCACTACCATCGGCTCTGCGCCCCAGATAGATCAGCAGCCCGTTATCATCTTCCACACTGTCGACGGTCATCAGCCAGCCTTCGTGATGCTCGATCTGGTCGCCTTCTGCAAACGCTACCCGGGTCAGAGGCGCTGTTCGTACGGAATAAACTCTGGTCTCTCCGGAAGCCGGAAACAGCACAGTGACACTTCTTTCGTCACAGGTCAGAATAGTCCCTAATCCTAAATCGGTTTCAGCATCACTGATCCAGCGTTGTCCGGGAATATACGGCAGCATGTACACCTCTGAAAAATGTATCGGGTAAATATGTCAGGGCAAAAAAGGGCGCTATCTTAGCGGATTTACGGTTCCGACCCCAGCGCTTTTAGCAGATAAAAATATCTGGTTTTTTATGTCTCAACAGACTGGTGTCAACAGACAATAATTCCCTGCAAAAAAACAGAGCCAGAAGCCCTAAAACAGTTTAGTCTCTCCAGCTGATTTTATGTCTGAAAAAGGTATATTTTGATGAAAAGGCTTTATCCGGCCTTAATTTTTATCCCTGTGCTGGCTGTTGCGATGGCGTTAACCGGGTGTCAGTCGACAAAGGATAACCCTGATAATCCTGCCGACAGTTATACGCGCGATGCGAAGCTGATTTATCAGGTTTTACTGACAGACCAGCTGTTTCGTCAGCTCAGCACAGAATGCATGCGTCTGTATCCTGAATCTATGGCGGATGTGTATGAGGTGAAACGACAATGGTGGCAACGAAATCATATCCGGATACAGCAGGCAGATCAGGCTCTGAGCAAGATTATTCAGGCTTCAGCAGCACGCAGGCGCTCAGAGACAGAAAGTGAATTGATACCAGAACCGAATCTTTCCGGGTTAAGTCTTGCTCTGAGTATTTCTGATCAGGCAGAGCGGCAGAGAGATCAGCTTCTGACCCGGTTCCCCGGATCAGAAGGGTGTGACCAGCTATTGAATCGTTATGCCGAAGGTGACCGGGATATTCAGCAATTACCGGGCTGGCCGGAGTATCGGCATAGGCTTGCAGAATTGTCTGCAGATTATTTTCCTCTGATTCAGCACGATGTGAGTCCTTTACTTCAGAGCGAAGATCGTTCGTTGCGTATTGCTGAGAAGCTGGCACAGAAGAAATTATGCCGTAAGGCAAACCTGACTTCAGTAATACGTCAGTGGCCACGGGAAGTCTACAATGCGGACTGTGGTGAGTTCCGGCAATTTCTGATCCGCTGCATCTGGAGCGAATGCAGCGTATTACCGTGATATTAATTATTGGCTGTTCTGGATGGAGCGGGCAAGACCGGCAGATATCGCCGGTCTGTTGTATCACCGAATGGATCAGCTATTGGGCATGTAATTATGAGGGTTTATCGGGCCGTAATCATACGAGCCATATCGGTTAACCGACCATGACTGAGCTCACCGATATGGCTGTCAACCAGCTGTCCGTTATTAAAAGCCAGAGTTACCGGCAGGCCCGGAGCTTCAAAATGACGCATTAACTGCTGTGTCGGGTCCAGCAGAATCAGGCTTTCAGGTATCTCTGTATCATTTTCTCGCAGAAAGGCTTCTACGGTAATGGTGGACTCACCGGCATTGACCAGCAATATCCGAACGTCCGGAGTATCCTGCGCAAATGCCACCAGAGCGGGCATTTCCCGCCGACAGGGGCCACACCAGCTGGCCCATAAATTAACAATCACTGGTTCTTTCAGTGCCGATAGGTCGGTTGCTGTCGCATTTAGCCCCGGTAGCTGAATAGCCGGTAAAGTACGCGCAACGGGAGAAGACAGAGGTTGCCAGAACGTCAGCCCTTGCCAGCCTGCAACACATATTATGAGCCAGAGCAGTGAATATACCAGTAATTTACGCCGACGATTCAGATGCCAGAGTGTAACGGTCAGGGCTGTGATTATAGCCGCTGTGAGGTTGTATCCGGGTTGCCAGAAATACAGAACAGTCAGCCAGTCGTGCTGGTAGCTTTCCGGGTTCAGTGCGACATAAGCCAGCCGCCCTGAAATCAGGCTGTACCAGAACGTTTGCTGAGACCAGGATGATAACCCTGCATCCGGCCACTTTCTGTGCATCAGTTCGGCACCGAAGAAAAATACGGCGACAGCCACAATAAGCCAGAGTCGTTCTGTGGATAGCATCAGAGGGCCAAAACTTACCGCATCCATATGTTTTCCTTTGTCTTAGCCCTTTTAACGGAATCGGGACAGCTCCGGGGCTGTCTGCGGTTGTTCCGGTAAACCGGTTATACTGGCAAAGTCCTTCAGCTCCGGCATACCGCTGAAGGTTTTAATCTGACCATCAGCATCCTGCCAGACCATTGCGGGGGTGCCCTGTAAACCGAAGCGTTGCATCAGCTCCATATTATGTTGCAGGGATTGCCAGCGCTGGTCTGATACTTCTTTGCCGGAGGCTGTAGCCTGAATTTCAGATGCCTGCTTAGGATGTTCCATCATATTCTGTAAGGTATTGAGCGGGTTATCAGACTGCATGAGCCTATCTGCGGCAATGCGACTGGCTGGCTGCAGAAAAGCGACAGGGACCCAGCGGATATCTGCCCCCTTCTGCACATAAGGTTTAAAAGCTTGCCAGCTCAGCCGACAGAAAGGGCAGGCCGGATCGAAAAATACATAAACAGTGTGAGCCGCTGCCTCTGTATCTGCTGAGTGTTGCTGAACTGACCAGGCTTTTTCCAGTACCTGGATATCCGGGCGTGGTAAATATTGTTGCATATGCTGCTCAGACAGATTCTGTCCGTTCTGATCTAATAAGGTCCCTGAGATCAGGGTACTGTGATCCGCTGTGGAATAAAGCAGGGTAAAACGATCATCGACGGATAATAGCCAGCCTGTCAGACCGGCTCCGGCATCAAACCGGCTTTCCAGGGTCATGCCCTGTTCCAGCAGACGTACGATGGCAGCAGGCAGCTCAGGGATGCGCTCATCATTCGGGCCAGAAGTGATGTTATCCGGTAGCGGAGTAATATTTTGGTCGGCAACAGATGTTGCGGCAACTGGATTACTGGTCTGTGTATTAATATTGGCCAGTACAGAACTGCTAATCAGGCTCAGGCCGAAGCCCAGAGCGGTTAAAAAAGAAAACCGGCGCATGTGATAGTCATCATTTTATTTATAATTCAGGGATAACCAAAGCCCTCCGTCTGGCTGTGTGCCAGGCAGGATATTACTGGCTTAGGAGTGAGTGATTCTGCATTGTAATGCATTCCGGTTCTGAGTGCAGAAAGCAATGAAAAGTTCAGTATCTGAATCCATAGCAGGGTATTCTGTGAAGAATTGACCGTAATCAATCATGTCTACCAACAAATAAAGAATGTCTGATGAATGATAATCTGCGTTTAGTCGCCGTCTTCAGCCAGTTGGCTGGGTTTATACTGATATTTCTGATGCGCACCTATAATGTCGACGCTTTCTGGCAAGGTGTTGTGCTGGTGCTGATGCTGGCCAGTGCTCTGACGATATGGCTGGTACGTCGCTATCGAAAAAATAAAACGGTTAAATCAAAATACTCTCAAAGCTAAAGATAAAAAGAGTTGTTTGTGCGTGTCTGTCGGGTTGGTAGAATCAGAACAAACAGATCCGGTCAGAGCCTGGTGATAAAGCCGGTAACAGTATATACCTGAGCAAAAGCATTTCGATATTCAGCTGCTGGCAGGAGAATACGGCAATCGTTACTACAGAAAAACCTTTGTTCAGCAGCTTATCATGCTCTGGAAGGCTTTATTTCGTTGCTTTGCCCTTGATCGCTGAACCTGTTTTCTTCCGGTCTGAAATCCACAGGATTACCGGTTCATATAATAAAGAATCTGAGTTTTATCCGGCTGAAAAGCCTGCAGGAGTTAACCATGAGTAAAGACCATCTGGTGATTTTTGATACGACACTGCGAGATGGTGAACAAAGCCCCGGCGCATCCATGACCAAAGATGAAAAGGTGCGTATTGCCCGTCATCTGGAAAAAATGCGTGTTGACGTTATTGAAGCGGGCTTTGCCATTGCAAGTCCGGGGGACTTTGAAGCGGTTAAGGCCGTTGCTGACACCGTAAAGGACAGTACGGTGTGCAGCCTGTCCCGTGCGTTGGATGCCGATATTGAGCGTGCTGCCCAGGCTCTGGCTGGTGCTAATTCAGGCCGTATCCACACCTTTATCGCAACATCGCCAATTCATATGCAGTATAAACTGCAGATGCAGCCGGATCAGGTGATTGAGCAGGCCGTCCGTGCTGTCAGCAAAGCTCGTAATCTGATTTCTGACGTTGAGTTCTCCTGTGAAGATGCCGGGCGCTCTGAAATTGATTTCCTGTGCCGCATCATTGAAGCGGCTATTGATGCCGGTGCAACGACGATTAATATCCCGGATACTGTGGGTTATGCGATTCCGGGACAGTTTGCAGAGACTATCAGTCAGCTGCTGAACCGTATTCCTAATGCCGATAAAGCGATTTTCTCAGTGCATTGCCATAATGATCTGGGGCTGGCAGTAGCGAATTCTCTGGCGGCCGTGCAGTCTGGTGCCCGTCAGGTGGAATGTACCATCAATGGTCTGGGAGAGCGTGCCGGTAACGCATCCCTTGAAGAGGTTGTTATGGGTATTCGTACCCGCCCGGATATTTTTGATGTGGAAACCCGCATTGATCCGGTGCATATCGTACCGACCTCCCGTCTGGTGTCGACTGTAACCGGTTTCCCGGTTCAGCCAAACAAAGCTATCGTTGGTAAAAATGCTTTTGCTCATGAATCCGGCATTCACCAGGATGGTGTTCTGAAGCACCGTGAAACTTATGAAATCATGAAAGCCCAGGATGTAGGCTGGAATACTAATGCCATTGTTCTGGGTAAACATTCTGGCCGTAATGCGTTCCGTACCCGTCTGGAAGAACTGGGTATCAGTTTTGATTCTGAATCAGAACTGAATCATGCTTTTGCCCTGTTCAAGCAGCTGGCGGATAAAAAGCACGAGATCTACGATGAGGATCTGCAGGCTCTGGTGACGGATTCCCGTGTGACGGATACGGTTGAACGCTTCAAGCTGGAGACGTTGGAAGTGCAGTCCAAAACCGGTGAAACTCCGCTGGCAAAACTGGTACTGACGGTTGATGGACAGGAAGTTTCAGCTGAATCAGAAGGCAGTGGTCCTGTAGATGCGACCTTTAAGGCCATTGAGAAGGTGGCAAACAGTGGAACCGTACTGGAACTATATTCTGTTAATGCCATTACCAGTGGCACAGACTCTCAGGGTGAAGTGACGGTTCGTCTGGATAAAGGGGGCCGTCTGGTCACCGGTCTGGGGGCTGATACCGATATCGTGATCGCTTCCGCGAAGGCCTATATCCATGCCCTGAATGCTCTGAGTGCAAATGCTGATAGAACACATCCACAGGGTGCTGCAGTCTGAAGCTGCGATCTGCCGTAATTTAATATACTCATTTAATATACAACAGGCATACTCATCAGTAACGGCGCCGGGTATAATCCCGGCGCCGTTTTTTCTTTATCTACACCGGGTTCAGGCCAGACAACGATGAATGAAGCCTTAAGAGTCGATTATCTGCAACAAATGGGGGTGGTCAGCTGGATGCCCCGCATGCCGTTACCCGGTGCATTACCTTCAACATACTACCAGCCAGAGCCTGCTACTGAAGCCTTGCCTGCTGAACCTTTGTCTGTTGATACTCTGCCGTCTGACTCTGTACCTTCTCCGAATAGCTCTGTTGCTAGTGAAGTCAGAGGACAGTCTGCTATTTCGGGCAGGGTTGAGTCCGAAATGGCTCAGGTTCCATCTGATACAGGGGGCGATAACACGGCTGTTCAGGTTCCGGACAAACTTCGTCTGGGATTGATACAGACCCACCTTCAGGGGCCGCTTATTATCTGTAATATCACAGATCAGAGCTGGCCTGATCATCAGGTGCTGCCGATGGTTAATCAGATTATGGGCTACCTCAGACAGCCTTTGCCATCCATTGGTATGGCGTTTGACTGGCCTTTTCCCGGAACGACGGCTGAAGCGACACCGGAAGAGTTTCTCAAAGTGCTGAAAGCGCTGTTATCCGGGGCTCGTTTACAGTGTCCACCAGGGCAAGCTTGCTGGTGGTTCGGGGAGTTACCAGAGCTACTGGCAGAGTCTGAGTTGCTTGAAATCAGTCTGCATTATCCTGATAGCCTGACAGCATTACTGACTCAACCTGGAAAAAAAGTCCATTTACTGCGTTATCTGCTGCACTGGCAGAGCCAACAGAGTCCATCCTGATGAAAATGATCCGTGAAACAGGCATCCTTGAACTGGATGATGTGATGACTATTGAGCGTCAGGCCCATTTGACGCCCTGGACCCGCCTGATGTTCGAGCTGAGCTTGCAACGGGAAGATACGTTGCTGGGTGTATATATAGAGCAACGCCTGTGTGGATATGCCATGTTGCAAAAGATCGCGGATGAATGGCATCTGCATAATATTGCGGTCAACCCGGTGCTTCAGGGGCAGGGTATTGGCCGCTATCTGCTGGATGCGATTATACAGCAGGCCAGAGAACAGCAACTGTCCGTTATTCTGCTGGAAGTCCGGGAAAGTAATGTTGCAGCCCGTCATCTTTATGAAAAAAGTGGTTTTAAAACAGACGGCGTTCGTCCGAATTATTATGCCATTCCAGGCGAAGGTCGCGAAGATGCGGTAATGATGTCCTGTATCCTCTGAGGAGTTGTAATGCTGGAATAGGAGGAGATCAGAACCACATCACTCTGGCTTTGCCGAGGTGTTCTGCCAACAGGTTTTTTGGCCCGTTCAGTATATCAATGCTGTATAACTGATTATCTTTTGTCACGGCTAGGTATTTCATACTGCGACTGGATAAGCAGGCTTTGTCTTTCAGTTCAAATACTCTGAACTCCCGGACCTGAAACAGAATCTGTTCAACCTGAAATATCTGATCATGGAAAGCAATTACGCGAACGGCATCATGGCGTAAAGGATCGGGTTGATCTTCATAGCCAGGTATTACTCTTGCTGTATTCATGGCTTTTTGTCCCCTTTCCGAGTATCTGTTTCTGCTTGTCAGCATAGACCCGGTTTCAGGGTACAGGTATTACTGTCTATTACAGTAAACCTTCAGGGTGGGTTCTGGATAATTGGAGTGAAGGCTATCTGAATAGGAAAAGAACTCTGCATCACCTGTTGTTGATATCATAGGTGATACAGAGTTCTGGAGTGTTTCTGTACTAAGAGAAGGCTGTTAAGCGATCATCCCTCCGTCATCAGAAGGTGAGTCATTGACTCCTGTTACTTCAACTTCTGAATCGCCATTGTCCGTGTCATCCGGGCTATCGCCTGTGTTGTCTTCGTCGATTAAGCCATGGCTTTCAAAGAAGTCACTGACGTCATCTGCAGTGATGGTGCCAAAAATATCAGCCAGAGTTTCAAAGTCCAGATTGTATTCCTGAGTCAGGCCATAAATGCTGGCAGGGTCATCCAGGTTATCCAGAATAAAGTCTTTAGCATCATCTACGCTGATACCCAGATTATCCAGAGTATCTGTTGTTTCATCGCTTGGAGTATGTTCGGTATCGTCCGAATCATCGGTATCATCCGAATCATCGGTATCATCCGAATCGTCGGTGTCATCTGAATCGTCGGTATCATCCGAATCGTCGGTGTCATCTGAATCATCGGTATCATCCGAATCGTCGGTGTCATCTGAATCGTCGGTATCATCCGAATCGTCGGTGTCATCTGAATCGTCGGTGTCATCCGAATCGTCGGTATCATCCGAATCGTCGGTATCATCCGAATCGTCGGTGTCATCCGAATCGTCGGTGTCATCCGAATCGTCGGTGTCATCCGAATCGTCGGTGTCATCCGAATCGTCGGTAT
>NZ_JACJFM010000306.1 GCF_014164585.1 Oceanospirillum sediminis
CAGGTGGCGAGCTGCCGGAGGGTGTGGCATGAGTCAGAATATAAGTAGTTCCAAACAGAATGCGACAGGCTTCAGAGTATCTCAGCCGGGGCTTCTGACGCTGATTCAGTATGCAGGACGTTTCGGACACCACAGAATCGGTCTGACCACTGGTGGGCCGCTGGATATGCAGGCATACAAATGGGCTAACCGCCTGTTAGGTAATCAGCCGGGCTGTACCGCATTGGAGATCCGTATTGGCGGTCTGGTGCTTTCTGCAGAAGTCGATAGCTGGATCGTACTGACCGGTGCAGAGATGCCATTAAAAATTAATGGTAAAGAAC
>NZ_JACJFM010000307.1 GCF_014164585.1 Oceanospirillum sediminis
CCAGGCATTTGTAGAATGGACAAGACAGAATCCCAGCCATCAATAGAATTGCTGCTCTTTACTGGGACACCTATAACAGGAAGCGGAGACAGCGAAGCAATCATTCCGGGTAAGTGCGCCGCACCACCAGCTCCGGCTATAATTACCTTAAAACCATTGGTATGTGCATGCTTTCCGTAATCGAATAATTTTTCTGGAGTACGGTGTGCTGATACAATATCAACTTCTACTTCAATATCAAAACCTTTTAAGATGTCTATCGCATCTTGCATCACGGGAAGATCACTTTTACTTCCCATAATTACGCCTACTTTACCCATAA
>NZ_JACJFM010000308.1 GCF_014164585.1 Oceanospirillum sediminis
GGTAAGTCTGGTAAGGCGACTGTTAACGTAGACTTAAATTATGGTGTCCAAAATTGGGACAAAATACAAGCAGCAGGTGCTCAGGAGTATATTGAAATAATTAATACACGTAGAGCAAATGATGGTACAGCACCGTTATTCAATCCTGATGATTTTGGCGCAGGTACAGACTGGTGGGATGAAGTAGTAGTAGATTATGCTCCAGTAACTAATGCTAATGTACGAGCTTCTGGTGGAAGTGACAATATTAAATATTCTGGAAGTCTTAGCTTTTTTGATCAACAATCAAATTATGATAAAGGTTGGTATCAGAGAGTAACAT
>NZ_JACJFM010000309.1 GCF_014164585.1 Oceanospirillum sediminis
AGTTGCCTCGAGACTTTTTAATTATCTTAACACGAAGAATTATAAATTATTCCGCGTATTAGTGTGTGGCGTCATCAACTTCATCTTTCACTTCTTCAACAGCATCTTTTGTTTCATCTTTCACCTCTTTTACTGCTTCTTCAATTTTGTCTTCGGTTTTCTTTTCCCTACAACTTGTAAATACTGTTGATACCGTAAATAACAAGGCTAAGGCTAATATGATTTTTTTCATGATTTTTAAATTTTATGGTTAATTATAATTTTTATTTCTTGAGTAATCCCTTTAATAACGATAATACAAAGAGTATAATGAATATATAGA
>NZ_JACJFM010000310.1 GCF_014164585.1 Oceanospirillum sediminis
CAATAGCAACACGTTCGGCCTCAGCTTCGCGTTGGCGACGTAACGAATCTGAATTTGCAACAGCAATTTTGGCTGTATTTTCACCTTCAACAGCTTGTGCATTTGCAGCTGCAACCTGGGTTCTTTCATCCTGTACCGCATTGGCCTCACCAATAGAACCATCTCTGTTTTTCTCAGCAACAGATTTACGAGCTGCATTAATCGCATGTGCAGCAGCTTCTTTTCCAAGAGCCTCAATATAACCAGATTCATCTACGATATCTGTTATATGTACGTTAATCAGTTTTAATCCTACTTTCTTTAGTTCAGATTCTACACTTTG
>NZ_JACJFM010000311.1 GCF_014164585.1 Oceanospirillum sediminis
ATCCAGCAGTACAGGAACAGAGTTCCAGACAGTGATCTGATGTTGTTGCACCAGATCCAGCCAGATCGCCCGTCAGAAGTTTACAGACTATGGAACTGACCGAGGCTCTGACTGAGGTCGAAGCCGATCGAAAACGTATAGAAATACCAGATGTTAAACCTCTTTATGAGATTAAACAGGAAAAGTAATTTAGCTGAATTAACGCCTCTGACAGACAAACTGCATGCTGGAAGAGGCTTTTCTTAAATAAGTTCTGGGCGGAAAATGCCCGGAATATACCTGAACACATGTATTGATATATTTTCTCTCCGCATGGAGCAGT
>NZ_JACJFM010000312.1 GCF_014164585.1 Oceanospirillum sediminis
GTTGATGCAGTTTTAATGACTTGGCACCCTGGTACAATGGGAGGCGAAGCTTTGCAAGAAATACTTTTTGGATCGAGAGAACCAGAAGGAAGATTACCCGTATCATGGCCAAAAACAGCAGGACAACTACCTTATTTCTATAATCATAAGAATACGGGGCGACCTGCAAATAATGAAGATTATGTATCCATGTATGATATTCCAATAGAAGCATGGCAAAGTTCTTTAGGAAACGATTCTCATTACCTAGACATAGGGTTTACACCTCATTTTCCTTTTGGTTATGGTTTAAGCTATACAGCGTTTAAGTATGATACTATA
>NZ_JACJFM010000313.1 GCF_014164585.1 Oceanospirillum sediminis
AAGGATATAAATTATTGTTTTCGTCTAAGCTCTCTGAAGTAATAATATAACTGGCTTCAAAACTGTCTTCTGCTTCTAATTTTTGAACACTTGTTTTTAATTTTGATGGCTGTTCGCTGGTGTTAAACAATGTACGTTTTACCTCTTTACCATCAATATATGCAATAGCTTCTAGCTTCCCTTCTTTATAAGGTACCATCCACTCGCATTGCATTTGGTTCCAAACAGTTCCGGGTTTGTCTTTTCCTAGTGATTTACCGTTTAAAAATAACTCTACCTCGTCGGCATTTGAATATACCCAAACTGGAATTACAGTACCT
>NZ_JACJFM010000314.1 GCF_014164585.1 Oceanospirillum sediminis
GCTGTCTCCACCCGAGACTCAGTGAAATTGAAATCGCAGTGAGGATGCTGTGTATCCGCGGCTAGACGGAAAGACCCCGTGAACCTTTACTACAGCTTCACAGTGGACTTTGACATAACTTGTGTAGGATAGCGGGGAGGCTTTGAAACTGTGACGCCAGTTACAGTGGAGCCAATCTTGAAATACCAGCCTGGTTATGTTGAGGTTCTAACTCAGACCCCTGATCGGGGCCGAGGCTTCCGGATACACACCTTTCATCGCCAGCCACTGCGTATCCTGATCAGCAAAGTGCAGTGTCCAGTTCACCATATCCTCCATGG
>NZ_JACJFM010000315.1 GCF_014164585.1 Oceanospirillum sediminis
GATGGTGCTTCTTTTGCATCTTCAATAAATAACCTGCATTTTGTAGATGTAACCGCATCGAATTGATGCGTTTTGCTAGCTCCACAAGTTGCTCCGTTTGCAATATCCTTCCAAGCTCCATTTTCCAAATATTGTAGTTTGTAAGATGTAATATTTTCTTCAAATTCATCAACAATAACTTGATTGAATGCCTGTGGTTTTACCCACTCTACTTCTAGATACTGATTCTTTGTTTCAGTAGCCAACCAACGTGTTTCTTCATCTTCATCGTTAGACCTAAAAGCTTCAAAGACTGGTAGTTTTTCAGATTGAATGAACA